>CAYSKO010000001.1:0-211200 GCA_964431835.1 uncultured Planctomycetia bacterium
CGCGGACCAGCCGGCCTTCTTGAGGTTGTCCTCGTTGAAGGAATCGGAATTCACGATGAGAAGGCCGCCCTTTTGGAGGTCCTTCAGGTTGACTTTGAGAGCCGCCGGGTTCATCACGACGAGCACGTCGGGGGCGTCGCCGGCGGTGAAGATCTCGTGTTTCGAAAACTGGATCTGGAAGCTCGATACGCCGGGCAGTGTGCCTTGAGGTGCGCGGATTTCGGCCGGGAAGTCCGGCAGGGTCGCGATGTCGTTGCCCATCAAGGCGGAGGTGTCGGTGAGCTGGTCGCCGGTGAGCTGCATGCCGTCGCCGGAATCGCCTGCGATGCGGATCGTTACGGTGTCTCTTTCGTGGACTTGGGCGGGCACGGCTTTTATCAGCCTCCTTCGACGGTCGTGTGGATCTGGGGTTTGGGCGGAATGTTCAGGACTTCGGTCGGGAACAGCTCGGCCAGGAAAGAAACGATCGTGCGGATCGAAAGAATGCCGCTCACCTGGCTGTATTCGTCGACCAAAGGCACGTGGCGAATACCGAACTGGTCCATCGCGTCGATGGCGGCGCCGACGGTGTCGCACTTCGTAAGGGTGTGGACGTCGGTGCGCATGAACTTCGACACGGGCTCGTCGAGCGACACGCCGGGGCGCATCACGTTCATGAGCGCCTCCCGCTCAGTGAACATGCCCACGGCCTTGGAATGCTCGTCGGCGATCACGACGTAACCCGACTTCTCGGCCTGCATGAGCGTGAGCGTTTCGCGCAGGGACATGGAGGGCAGGCCCATCACGAGCTTCGGGCGGAGGATCTGGTGAATCTTCGTGTCTTTGAGGATATCTTCTACTGTTTTTGCGGCCATCGGCTCTTCCTTAAGATTAGGGAACAGCCATTATACCATAGGGCCAGAAGAGCGCTACAAATTCGAAAAGCGTTAGAAGGGGACGGGAATGGCGTCGAGCTGGGCCACGACGAGGTAAAACCAGGCGAGTGGTAAAGACCAGGCGCAAGACCCTACTATTAAAAGAGTTACGAACCAGTCTCCCACCGGACGGCCGTGCCATTCGCGCTCCATCCGGCCTCGGGCGTGCTCGAGCGAGGCGGCCGCCAGAAGCGCGAGTGCGGGATACGCGGGGAGGAGGTAACGCTCCTCCCGTCCCGGCCAAAGCGCGAGAAAGAGGACCGGTAGAAGCACGCACCAGCCGAAAAGGAGCCCCCAAAGCTTCGCGTGCAAAGGACGCTCAAGATTTAGGTAATAAAACGCGAACGGGAAAAACGCGAACGTGAAAGCCGGGTTTTGGAAAAGGGTGTCGAGCGGATACACGTACCACGGGCGTTTCGTGACGAAGAGATACCAGTCGCGCGCGTTGCCATCGACCGCGGGAAGCGGGAACGGCGGCGTCCAAAAAGGCGTTCCGGCCGCGTTCGTCACCGCCCAAAACCACGGGAGCGACACCCAGAACGCCGCGCCGAGGAAAGCCCAGAGGACGGGATCGAGGATGCGTCTCGCGAGGGGCCGGTCACCCGTAACAAAACGCCAGATGACCGCGGCCGGAACGAGGAAAAGCGCCTGGCCTTTCGTGAGAAGCGCGAGCCCGAGGCACGCGCCCGCGAGGAGGGCGCGAAACGGCTTCTCCGCCGAAGCCGCCGAATAGAAAAGGAAAAGCGCGAGCGTCGAGAAGAGCGCAAGCAGCGCGTCCGGCCACACACGCGTCGCCGCCAAAAGCTCGACGGGGCTTACGGCCAGGAGAAGTGCCGCCGTCACGCCCGCGCGGGGCCCGAGAAAACGCGCGCCGAAAAGGAGCGTAAGGAACACCGTGAGAAGGCTCGCGGCGAAGGAGGGGAGCGTCGCGTACAGTTCGCGCCGCGTGGCCTCGCGCGAGAGAGCGAAGCGCTTTCCCTTCACGAAGCGTTTGTCCGCGAGCGCGTAGGGTTTTCCGCTTTCGAGCGCCGCGTGCGTGAGGCGGAGCACCGTGGGAAAAAGCGGCGGCACGTAGAAAACCGGCGTGTCGTAGAAAGACAGATCCTGGATCTTCTGCGCGTCGACGACCGACTTTCCAGGAGCGCCCCGGTCGACGAATTCGAGGCCCGGGATCGACGGGTTTTCTCGCTCCCAGACATCACGCAGCGTGTATCCCGAAAAACCGCGCGCCTCGAGCTTCATCGCGATCGCCGAGTAAAAAAGCTGGTCGCCGCTCGCGTGGCCGAGAAAGAAGGTGGCGGCGCGGAGCGCGGCAGCGAAAAAGAGCACGGCGACGACGGTTCCGGGGCGCAGGGAGGGGGTGTTCGTCATGCGCCCACTATAGCATTCCCCGTGGTAAAATGTGCGGATGGAAAAAGTGATCAAGAAGCTGAGTGAGTTCGGCGAAGGCTTCAAGCACCACCACGAGAATTACGAGGCCTCCTCGATCTCGGCGATCCGCGAGAAGGGCGGCGTCTGGGATTTCGGCGACACCGTCTTTCATTTCCCCGAGCATTTCGGGTTTTGCTACGGCGTCGACAAGGCGATCGACATGGTCTTCGAGACGTGCTCGCGCTTCGAAGGCAAGCGCATCTTTATGACCGATCAGTTAATCCACAATCCCTACATCAACGGGAAGCTGAAGGAAAAAGGCGTGCGGATCCTCCAGAGGGACGCCCGCAACCTCCTTCTCACGGATTCCCTTGAGGCCGGCGACATCGTCGTGGTCTCCGCGTTCGGCACGGACTTCCGCGACATGGCGGCGATGAAGGAAAAAGGCGTGACGGTGGTCGATTCCACCTGTGGCGCGATCATCAACGTCTGGAAACGCGTTGAGGGCTACGCGAAGAACGGCTTCATCACCGTGATGCACGGCAAGCGGAACCACGAAGAGACGCGCGCCACGCTTTCGCAGACGGTGAAAGAAGGCGGCGCCTACGTCGCGATCGAGAACACGCAGGAAGCCCGCGAACTCGCGGACGTCGTGCGCGGGAAAACGCCCACCGCCGAATTCCTCGCGAAATATTCGGAAGCGGTCCTCCCCGGATTTTCGTTCGACACCGTGACCTGCAAAATGGGCATGGCGAACCAGACGACCATGCTGAAAGGGGAGTCGCTCGACATCCAAAACATGCTGCGGCAGGCGTTCCTCGAGCGCTTCGGGGAAGAGGCGACTGCCGCGCGCTTCCGAAGCTTCGACACGATCTGCGGCGCCACGCAGGACCGCCAGGACGCCGTCCGGAAACTTTTGGAAAAGAAACTCGACCTCATCCTCATCGTGGGTGGCTTCAATAGCTCCAACACGACGCACTTGGCCGAGATCAGCCACGGCCGCCTCGACGGCTACCACATCGAATCCGCCGACGACATCCTCTCGGCCGACGAACTCCGCCACCGCCACCCGATCACCGGAAAAGTCGAAACCGCGAAGGGCTGGCTCAAACCCACCACCCGCGAAATCGGCATCACCTCCGGCGCGTCCACCCCAGACGTCACCCTTCTTACGATCATCCAAAAAATCCGAGGCTTTAAGAAAGCTTAGGCTCAGGATTACAGAGAATAAAAAAACGAGATGGGAGAAACCCCGTCTCGTTTTTTTATTAGACCGTTCCCGATGTTCTAGCCCGGACGGGTGGGTTTCATCGCGCTTCTCTTCAAGGTGTCGAACCAGCGGTGCAGGGACTTCACGCGACGACGGCGAGCCGCAATCTCTAAATCTTTTTTCGTGATCATGCCTGACTCCCTTGTTTTGGTCTTACGGGGAGTATGGATGGGAAAAAGCGAATAGGCAAATAGGGCCCAGCTTAAGACCCACTCGTCGTGCGGGCTCCGGGAGGCGTTTCTGCCTCCCGTTTCCGATTTAACGTTTACGGAGAGGCAGAACGGCCCAGGCCACGAAGGCCGCTTCGAGGATCAGGTAATAGATCACCCACTGCATGCCGCCGGTTCCGGCGCCGTAGCTGTGGAGGCCGCGGCCGAGGACGAAGTTCACGCCGTACCAAGTCATGAGAACGAGTAAAAAGCCCAAGACCGACCAAAGCGCCAAGCCGAAGTCGGTCAATTTTTTCGCCCAGCGCAGGTGGATCGCGATCAGGTAACCAAGGAACGTGATGAGCGCCCAGGTTTCCTTCGGGTCCCACCCCCAGAACCTTCCCCACGATTCGTTCGCCCACACGCCGCCGAGCACGGTGCCCGTTCCGATGAGGAGCGTGCCGAGCTGGATCACGCGGTCCATGAGCGACCCCGATTCCTTCGCCGCCGCGGCCGGAAGTTTTCCGCGCTTCGCGAGCCAGAGGTGGCGGTGGCCGAGGGCCATCGCGAGCCCGAACCCGCCGTAGCTCGAGACGATCGTCATGACGTGGACCGAGAGCCAGTAATTCGAACGCAGGACCGGCACGAGGACGTCCAAGCTCGAATCGATCGGAAGAAGACCCGCGTAGATCATGACGAGCGCGCTCACCGCGGCGCCCGCCGAAAGCGCGGGAGCGAAACGGCGGACGGACGCGAAGATCGCCGCGAAGAGAATGAGCGCCCAGTTCATGTAGACCATCGACTCGTACATGTTCGAGACCGGCGGGCGGCCGAGAACGAAGACGCGTAAGGAAAGACCCGCCGTGTGGAGCACGAAGCCGGCGGCCGCGACCACGAGGCCTTCGCGGCGGCGTCCGAACGTGAAAAGGAAGAACCCGAGGACGTACGCGATCGCGGCCCAGCGGAAAGGGGCTATCCGGTAGTAGAGGATTTCCGCCTCGATACGCGCCTCCGACGTGCCGCCCATCCGCCCGAGCGCGTCGCGCGTCCAAGCGCGCGCGTCGTCGGCGCCGCGATTTTCCGAAAGCGCCTTCACGAGGGTGAGGAAGCGCGCGGATTCCGCGCCTTGCGTCCCATAAGGCGACTCCCACGCCTCCATCTCTCCGCGCGCCAGGACGCGCGCCGACTCGCCGGTTGAAAGCGATTCGACCGTACGGAACTTCACGTAAAGCTGTTCGGCTTTCTGTTCGAGCTTCGTCGGGCGCTGATCGGCGTCGCGCTTGGCCTTCACCGCGCGCACGATCGATTCCAGCTTGTCGCGCGAAGGCTCGAGCTCGGCGAGCGAGAAGAAGTGTTTTTCATCCGAAAGGCCGAGGGTGCGCTTCAGTTCCGTGTGGTCCGCGCGGATCCACTCGAGGGACGCCAAACGTGGAAGATCCGCGAGCGCGTCGATCATCGCCGCCGGAGCGGAGAGCCCCGCCTGCGTCTCGCGGCCGGAGACGAGTTTCATCGTCTGCCGCGCGAACGCGTCGAAGGGCTTCACGCGCCCGTTGTGCTGGATCGGAATGCGCCGTGCGGCCTCGAGGTCGTCGCCCGAGGGGGAAGCGTCCGCCGGGACGGCGAACGTCAGGAAAAGGAGGGCGGTCAGAAACGTTTTTTTCATTCGGAATCCTTTCCGGTGAAGAACGGGTGAAAGTAGAAAAGGAGGATAACGCCCGCGAGAATCACGAGCGATCCGCCGTAAATGAGCGGGATTCCCGGGTTTTTCGCGACGGTGAAGACGGAGCCTTCGCCTTCCTCGTCGTCCTGCATGTAGGACGACTGAAAAATGCGCCACCCCGCGTAATCGAGCGGCTTGTTCATCGAAATCGTGCGCCGGATCGAGACGCCTTTTCCCGGGTCGACGAGCGTCACGTCGCTTTCGAACGACGCGGGGTTCGTGGTGCCGGGGTAGTCTTTTTTACGGAAGTCCTCGAGCCGCAGAACGAACGGAACCTGCCGCGAGTTCGGAGCGAGCTGGAAAGAGATCGCGCCCACGTTCGTGGAAAGGGTGGCACGCTCCCCTTCGACGACCCACTGTTTCCGGCCGCCGGCTTCGAATTCCACCGCGCGTCGACCGGCGGGATTTTTCTCGTCGAATGAAAGTCCGCCGTCGGGCCGCGCGCGTTCGATGAGGCGTTTGGGCGTGAGTTTCATGTCCATCCAGCCGGTCACGACCGGCTCGCCTTCGCGCAGGACGCCTTCGGCCGCCGCCGATTTCGACGATGCGACCTTGTAGCGCCAGGGTTCGCCCTTCGCGGCCGGAGCGACGAACGTGAACAAGGCTCCGGCGGGTTCGTGGCCCTCGGGAAGCTCGGCTTCGAGTTCGACCTCGAGCCCGAAGACGTCGTTGGCCGCACCGCCTTTCAGCGAAGCGAATTGAGGAAAAAGAGAAAGCTTCGTGTGTTCTTCGGTGCGGCCGCTCGCGTCGGCGACCGTGAATTCCACCGCGGGATTGAACACGACTTCTTCAGGCGCGTTCACGAGACCCGCGCCGTCGACCTTCGCCGCAGGGAGGTAGCGCATCTTCACGATCGTAAGCCCGCCGCCGAGCGGAAGGGGTGGCGGCACGGTTTTTCGCACGTCGACCTCGAACGTGTCGCCGCCGGCGCGTCGTATCTTGAGAACGGCGGGGGCTTTCTCGCCCGGCGTTTTCAGAACAAAGCGCGCGGGGCCGATGCGCGCGTCGTCCTCTCCGCCTCGTTCGGCCAAACGCACTTCCTGGCGGAGCCCCGTCGATTCGCTCGCGAGCTCCGCCCATACCGTGCGGTTCGAGGCGTCGCCGGGCGCGCCTTCGATCCATTCGCGGTTGCGGACCGCATGCTCACGCACGGCCGTCAGCCGAATTTCGCCGACTCCGCCGGGAAGGGCCTGGCGGATGGGCAGGCGGTTCTTCTGGCCGAGCTCGATGCGCCGCTCTCCGGCGGGACCCTTCATGACGAACACGTGGCCTTCGACTGTGATCCGGTGGTCAGTCTCTCCCTCGAAAACGGAAATTTGCCCCTCGGAACCGAGAAGGCGCGACAGAAACGCGCCGGAAAGGAGAGTCACGATGCCGATGTGTGTGATCACGAACCCGACGTGGCGTTTCTTGAAAGGCCATCGGGACAACGCCGCGCAGATAAGGTTGAGGGCGATGAGCGCAAGAACCGCGTCGAACCAAAGCGTGGTGTAGAAGGTCTTCTGGGCGAAGGGGGTGCCGTAAAGCGACTCCAGGAACGTCGAGAGGACGAGCGTCAGGGCCAGCAAAACGAGCAACGAAATCGCGAAGGGAAGGGAGCCGAGCCGTTTGATCCAGGTCATACCGGCCATTATCCGATTTTCGGCGCGCGCAGGCAAGAAAAACCCGCCTGTGGACAAGCTCTGCACGACCAAAATGTGCATATCATAAGTCCTTTTGTTTAAAATAGTTATGAACTGAAAGGAATTGTTAAGAAAACTTGTAATAGTGAATTCCATAATGTAAATTTATAGTAGTAGTAATAACTAATAAAAAGATGATAAATATGATTAAAGAGAACCCACCCAGCAACGCCTTTTTCAACGCCCTTTTTTTCGGCGCTAAATCAAGACTTTGCAAATGCTCCGCAAAAAGGCTTCTCGCGGGCCTTTTGCTTTGCGCGTTCGCTTCCACGAACGCGGTCCCGGCGTTCGCGATGCCCGCGGGTTTCACGGTCGAATCCGGCGACGTCACGTTCGACCAATCGAATCCGGGCATTCTTCTCATCAACGCTTCCGACCGCGCGATCATCAACTTCGACTCTTTCTCCATCGCCCAAGGCGAGACGGTCCGGTTCGTCCAGCCGATCGATTCGGCGAGCGTTCTCGGGCGCGTGACCGGCGGATTCCAATCGGATATCTGGGGTTCGCTCTTCGCCAACGGCGAGTTCGTTTTCGTCAATACGAACGGCATCCATTTCCACGAAGGCGCGAACGTGCAAGTCGGATCGCTCGTGGTTTCAACACTCGGCATCGATTCCGCCGCGTATCTCGCGAGCCAGTACCGATTCGAGAAGGCACCCGATTCCGAGATCGGCCGCATCTTGAACGAAGCCGACATTCGCGTCCGCGACGGCGGACACATCGCGCTCGTCGCCGAACGGATTCAGAACACGGGACATCTCACGGCGAATCTGGGCTCCGTGGCGCTCGGGACCGGCGAGAAGGCGACGCTCTCCTTCGACGAAGCGGGGCTCATCACGCTCGTCATTGACCGCGGCCTTTCGCGCGAGCTCGTTGAGAACAGCCTCGGGATCGACAACTCCGGCACGCTCGCCGCGGACGGCGGCCGGGTCGTCCTCACCGCCGCGACGCTCGACGAAGCGTATGTGACGCTCGTGAACAACGAAGGCGTGATCCAAGCGGGCAGCGTGGTCGAGCGGGACGGCGAAGTGGTTTTTGCGGCCGGAGGCGGCATCGAACAGAATGGCCGGGTCACGGCTACGCACGTGAAGATCGGCGAAGGCACGACCGTCGAAGCGAACGATTCGGATTTCACCGTCGAGGGAAACTGGACGAACGACGGCACGTTCCTCGGGGAAAATTCCTCGGTCGAGCTCGTTGGTAGCCGCCGCTCCGAAGTGCGCGGCGACAACGCGTTCCACGACCTTTCGATCCGCGTGCCCGGAAAGACGGTCGCGTTCGAGGCGGGGAAGACGCAGACGATCGACGGGACTTTGAAAGCCGAAGGCGCCTACGGCCAGCACGTGAAGCTCATTTCCACGGAAGCAGGCGCTCGCTGGAAGGTTGACCCGTCGGGCGCTCGCGACGTCTCTTACGCCTGGGTCGAGGACATGGACAACGTGAACGCCGTCGAGCTTTTCATGCGGGAATCCACCAACCGCGGCAACAGTGTGAACGTGGACCCCACCGGCACTTGGACGAACGGCGACGGGGACAGCCTTTGGTCGAACGCCGCGAACTGGTCGGGCCTAGGCGGCGCGACTCCCGGCGCCGGCGACGACGTCGTGTTCAGCGGCATTGGTAGCAGCGACTCCATCGTGGATGCTTCGTTCGGCGGCACCGTCGGCAGTCTGAGCTTAAACGCGGGTTACGCCAACCGTCTCTCGCTCGGCCGCTCGCTGACGGTCACGACGGCGTCGGGCCGGAGCGGAAACGTGACCCTGAACGCCGGTACCTTCGACTTGGAAGGCTTCGACCTCACGACGCAAGGCTTCACCCAATCGGCCGGCATCCTCGAGCTCTTCGGCTCGGAAAACGTCAGCTTCACCACCTCTCCGACGCTCTCCGGGGGAACGTGGCGCTACACCGGCGACGGGGACGGCGCCGCGGACGTTTTCACCATTAAGGAATTTGGCGGAATCGATTATTCCACGCTGGCGATCCAGGGAGTCGATCTCGGCGACAGCTTCATCCTCGGCGCCGACCTCCAAGTGGAGTCGCTGACCACCGCGGCCGGGGGTTCGCTCTCGGCCAATGGCAACGATATTACCGTCACCGGCACGATGACGATGAACTCGGAAGGCGCCTTCCTCGCGGGTGCGGGGAACACCCATACATTCGGGGGCATCACGGTGCTGTCGGATACGTCGACCTTCAACGGAGGCAGCTCCACGATCACGGTGACCGGAGACGTCTCGCTGCTGGACGGCACGTTCATTTCCACAAGCGGCGACCTCTATATCGAAGGCGATATCATCACCGGCAGCAGCACCACGTTCACCCATAACGGCGGCGCCGTTCATATGTCCGGCACCAACCAGCTCGTTCAAGGCGAATTCGTTTTCCATAATTTCTCGAAGGTCGCCGCCGGAGGAGGCGAAGTACTGTCGTTCACCACGCTTCCTGGCTTCGACGCGACGGTGGAGGGATTGCTCGAGCTTCGCGGTACTCCGGGGAACCTACTGACCCTCCAAAGGTCGGGGGCGGGCCAGTGGCACATCGATCCGCAGGGAACGCGTTTCATCCAGTTCGTCAGTGTCAGCGATAGCGCAAACGACAACGTCACCGCGATCAGCGCGGTAAGTTCCACCGACGGCGGCGGCAATACCGGATGGAGTTTCGGCGGCGCGACGACGTTCACGTGGAGCGGTGCCGTCTCCTCGAATTGGAGCGTCGGTGGCAACTGGGACATCGGCACCGCGCCGACCAATACCGACAACGCGATCATCGCCAACGTCGCCACTGATCCCTTACTCACTCAGAACACCACGATCGGCAATCTTACGGTCAACACGGGCGGGGTGCTGGACCTGAACGGTTTTAATTTCACCGTGTCCGGCGCGCTTTCGAATAGCGGCACGCTGCGTTTGGAGGGCGGCGAAACGGTGTCCGCTACGATGGATACGGACTCCGGCACGGTTATTTACGACGGTAGTCCAGGAGCGGCCGATCTCGCCGCCGGATATAATTATTTCAATCTCTCGTTCGCGGGTTCCGGCACGTGGAACAATCTCGCCGCGCTCGACGTTAACGGAGATCTTTCGATCGCCGCGAGCAATAGCCTTGTGTCCAACAATACCGCGGTGAACGTCGGTGGAAACTGGACGAACGCAGGGGGTTACGTGGCCGTCAACAACACGGTGACGTTCGATGGCACCGGTACCCAGACAGTAATCACCGGCGGCACCGGAGCCCTCCAGGACTTCAACAACGTAACCGTAAACAAGACCGCCGGATCAGTTCTCCTCAGCACGAACGCCATGGATATCGACGGAAATTTTACGATCTCGAACGCGACCAGCGTGCTCGATCTCGCCGATCAGGCGCTCACCGTCGCGGGGACTTTCTCGAACAACGGCACGCTTCGTCTGCTAGGCACCACGAGCGGAGCACTCACGATGGATACGGATTCCGGTACGGTTCTTTATTACGGGAACGGTTATCCGGGCCTCGTGCTCGGCTACCTCTATAACAACCTGACGTTCGCCGGAAACGGATCGTGGACCCAATCGGCGGCTCTCGACGTGAACGGCAATCTCACGATCGGCGCGACCGACTCGCTCGAGTCGAACGACAACGATGTGAACGTCGCCGGAAACTGGACGAACGCCGGCGGGTACGTGAGCGGCGCGAACGCGGTCACGTTCGACGGCGGAGGCGCACAGACGCTCATCACCGGCGGCACCGGAGCGACGCAGGACTTCAACAACCTCGTGGTGAGCAAGAGCGCCGGCACGCTCACGGTGTCGACGAACGCGCTGGATATCGACGGCGCTCTCACGGTTTCGGCGGGAACACTGGACGCGGATACCCGGGCCGTGACCGTCGGCGGCCTCACGACGGTTTCCGGCGGGACGTATCTGGGCGGATCAGCTCTTCAGACTTTCGGAAACGGTCTCTTGGTCACTGCAGGCGCGATGATCGGCGAAACCGGGACGCTCGATTTCAACGGGACCGTGGTCGTCGAGGGCGGCACGCTGACTGCGTCTTCGGGGACCACGACCGCCGCGGCCGATTGGCGCATCCAATCCGCCACAGGCGGCACGTTCCAGCACAACAGCGGGACGCTTGTCTTCGACGGCGTGGGCGCGCAGGGTTGGGCGACCGGCGGCATCGGCGCCGGTTTCGCGTACAACAACGTGACCGTGGACAAGGCCGGTGGCACGCTCACGCTCGGAAGCGCGGTGATCGGCGGCCATCTCGATGCGACCGGCCAAATGAACGTCCTCCAAGGCGAGTATTCGGCCGTTAATGCCGGCGGTTACCAGACATGGGCGAGCGATCTCACCGTCAGCGGCGGCACGTTCACGGCAGGCAACCAGACGGTCGACGTGAACGACGACCTCACTCTTTCCAGCGGAACGCTCACGGCGGCTTCAGCCGGGACGGCGTTCACCGTGGGTGGCGACTTCACACGCTCCGGCGGCACGTTCAACCACAATTCCGGAACGATCACGCTAGACGGGTCGAATCAGACGGTCTCCGGCTCCACGGCTTTCAACAACCTCACGAAGACCGTCGGTACGGCCGCCACACTCACTTTCGCCGCCTCGAGCGCGCAGACTGTGGCTGGAACACTCACGTTCGAGGGCGCGTCCGGCCAGCTCCTCAGCCTGCGCTCGAGCGCGGGGGGTTCGCAGTGGTCGATCGATCCCCAGGGAACCCGGAACGTGTCGTTCGTGGACGTGCGCGATTCGAACAACGTGAACGCGACACTCCTTTCGCCGGCAAATTCTACGGATTCGGGCAACAACACGAATTGGTTCACCGCCTCAGGCGGCTCCGGCGGCTCCGGCAGCGGAAACACCGGTACGGGCAACAACGGAAACAACGGCGGTATCGAGCAGCTCGGCGGGAATCAAAATAACGGTGGTGGAAATCAGAGTGGCGAGGGAGAAGAATCGGAGGGCGGAGAAAACGCCGGCGAAGAAGAGGGGGGTGGGGAAGAGGGCGGGAGCGAAGGCGGCGGAAATTCCGGGAATCAAAACGGCGGAGGTTTCACCAGCGGCCTCCCGGGGGGCAACGGTGGTCCCGCGGACGACCAGGAGAAAGAAGGCGCGCCGGATCGCGAGACGTTCGTTTTCGTCGACGAGGGCGCAGTCGACGTCAACAGCCAGATGGTCTACGACGGCGAGGCGATCTCCGTGAAGAAGGATGGCACCACCGTGGTCCGCATGCGCGCGGTGTACGTCACGAATATGGAAGGAATCAAGGTCTACCGCGCGAAGATCCACACGCCGATGAAAGAATTCAAGTGGAAGGAAGGGCCGTCGGGCCTTGCCGCGACGTCGAAGGGAACGGAAGTGTTCTCCGTCACCGCGAAATCGAAAAAAATCGTCGCGCTCGACACGTCGAATTTCATCTCGCGCGATATCTACGGGCTCGAGGAAGGCTCGACCCAGATCGTGCTTTCGCCCGACGACACGATCGCCTACGTCTCGAATGCGCTGAACGACACGATCCAGGTGGTCGACGTGAAGAGCGAGACCGTGCTCCGCTCTTTCCGCACGGGCACGATGCCTTCGCAGATGGTCGTCACGCGCGACGGAAAATCCTTGTACGTCCTGAACCGGCTCGACAAAACGGTCACGCGGCTCTCGACGGCCGACGGCCGCACCGAAGCGACGTTCCAAGGCGGCGACTCGCCCTACGGCCTAGCGGTCTCGAAAGACGAGTCGACGCTCTTCGTGAGTGATTCCTCCGCGGGCCGTGTGCTCGCCCTGGACGCCAAGACCGGCGCGCGCACGGCCGAGATCCCGGTCGGCGAATCCCCGACGGCCCTGCGCTTGGATCCGGAAGGGAAGACGCTTTTCGTCTCGAACCGCGGCTCGAACTCGGTGTCGATCGTGGACACCGCGTCCTTCAGCGAAACCTCGCGCGTGGAAGTCGGGAAAATGCCGGCGGGCCTTGCGATCGTTCCAGAGGGAGACAAACTTTACGTGGCGAACGAACTTTCGGGCAACGTCTCGGTCGTGAACGTCAATCAGCGCCGCGTCGTGGAGACGATCCCCTCGGGTATCGCGCCGAGCCAGATCGTGATCAGCTCCCCCCAAAAACCGATGAAGCGCTAGAAGAATCCGCTAAAAACCCGCGCGCATCGAAAAATGCGTCTGCGGACGGTCCTCGTCCGAAGAGTCGTCCCCGATCGGATAGCCGACGTCCACCTGAAACGCCAGATCCCGCTCGAGATTCACCCGCAAACCGTACCCCACGCTCAAAAGGAATTTGTCCTTCACGGATGTGTCGGTGAGGCGCGTATTCGAAAACGTCTTCGCCCCGTCCAAGAAGCCGACGAGCCGCAAGGCCTTGCGCCATTTCGTCTTCGTTTTTGGAATCGTGGCTTTTTTCGGTATGAACCAGAGCGGCGCCCCGAGTTCGGCGGAGAAGCCGTACCCTTTTTCGCCGAGTGCTTCGGATTCCGGATAACCGCGCACCGAATACGCGCCGCCCGCGCGGAACTGCTCGAGTGAGGTGAGATTGTCGTCGGTCCACTGCGCGTTCGCGCGCAGCACCATAAGTGCCTCGCGCCACACGCGCCGCACGTGCGAGACGTTCGCGGTGTAATAAGTGAATTCGTTGCCGGAGTCGCGGCGGGATGCGCGCGGATCGACCGCGTCGAGGCCGCCGAGGAGGCCCGGAATGCCCCAGTGGACGTCGTAGGAGGCGGTCGTGCGCCCGCTGCGGTTTTGGAAGGCAACGCGCGGCCCGAAACGAAGGACGCGCATGCGGTCGAACGCCGAGCGTCGGTCGTCGACGAGCGTCTCCGAATCCTTCACTTCGAGCGCCGCGGAAAGGTCGAACTGGAGCGAGGGTTTCCGGATCAGGTTCTGCGTGACGCCCGGCACGAGTGTCCACGATTCGCCTTCGATCTCGAGCCGTTTCAGGTGTTTCACGAGTAGGCTGTCCGCGAAGCTCCCGGAGAGGTCGAACGTGGTCCCGTTCTGACGGAAGGGGACGGCGTACTGGAAGGAACCCGCCGAGAACGCGCCTTCCTCCGCGCCAGTGAAGCTCGCGTTGAAATCGTGGCCGAGGCCCATGAAGTTGCCGTGCTTGAAGTTCGCCGTGTGGCGGGAAAGGTGCGTGAGCTTCGTGCCGCGGTTCGAGAATTCGTACGACCCGTGAAACGGCCGTTTGTCCTGCGCTTTTAGAATGATGTCCGAGGTACCCGGATCGGCACCGGCGATCAGGTAGGCTTTCGCCTTGCGGTCGGGATGCTGGTTCAGGAAGTAGAGGCTGTCCTCCAGGTCGCCGAAGCGGAAAATACGGTCGGGCCGCAGGCGGATGGAGTCCCGGTAGACGTCCTGCCGGAAATGTTTGTTTCCCTCAACGAAAATATTCCCGATCTTGCCTTCGATCACGCGGATCGTGACGGTTTGGTCCTGCACAGTCTGGGGCGCCAGGTATGCCCGGCTCGTCACGTAGCCGAGGGAGCGGTAATGGTCGGTGACGATCTTCGCGAACTGTTTGAGCTCCGCGAACGTGGTTTTACGGTCCTCGAAGGAATAGGCGTATTCGGAAAACGCCTTTTCGCTCACGACCGTGTTGCCCTGAAAGTAAATGGTCTTCACGACGAAGGCTGGACCTTCCTCGTCTGAAGAGGTCTCTTTATCTTCGCCGAGATCGATCGTGGGGATCTCCTCGCTGGCCAAGCCTAAGTCCTCGGGGGCCTCGCGGAACGTCTCCGCTTGGGACGTGAGTTGGTCGGTGAAGTCGGACGGGAGGTCGTCCGCCGCGGCCTGTCCCGGGGCGGGACTGAGGAGGCAGGTGAGGACGAGAGCACCTATAAGGAAGAGGCGTTGCCGCATGACGGAAATCATAGCAAAAAGAGCAGGGGAGGAATAGAAAAAAGCGGTCTCTAATCAATCCTTATTTCCCTATTGATATCTCACCTATCCTTATGTAAACTTTTACTATAGTTAACAACCATCACACGGTAGCGTCTTATAAAGGAAAGAAGGGTTCCATGCGCTTTTCAAAAAGGTTTTTTGCGGCGGTTCTTGCGACCGCTTTTTCCGTGACGTCCGTCCCCGCATGGGCGCTCCCTTCCGGCTACACCGTCGAGGCCGGCAACGCCTCGTTCGACACCTCCGACCCGAACGCGCTCGTCATCACCGCGTCGGACCGCGCCATCATCAACTTCGATTCCTTCTCCATAGGCGCCGGCGAAACCGTGCGTTTCGTCCAGCCGATCGATTCGGCGAGCGTCCTCGGGCGCGTGACCGGCGGCCTCCAATCCGATATCTGGGGATCCCTTTTCTCAAACGGCGAATTCCTTCTCGTGAACCCGGCCGGCATCCACGTCCACCAGGGCGCGGTGATCGAAGCGGGTTCGTTCGCGGCCTCCACGCTCGCGATGGAGAACGCCTCTTACCTAGCCGGCGATTACGTGTTCGAAGGCATCGGCGGCGCGGTCCGGAACGACGGAACGATCTCGGCACGGGACGGCGGCTACGTGGCGCTCCTCGGCGGCGCCGTAAAAAATACGGGCACGCTTACCGCGCGCCTGGGCACCGTCGCGCTTGGCGCGGGCGAAAAACAGACGCTCGCGTTCTCCGGCGCGGGCGTGAAGCTCGTCGTCGACCGCGGCCTCGCCGAAAAACTGAATGCCGAGGCGCCGGTCACCAACGAAGGGACGATCGCGGCCGATGGCGGCACCGTCCAGCTCACGGCCAAGATGCTCAACGACACGTTCGATCTCATGATCAACAACGAGGGCCTCGTGCAGGCGGGCCGCGCGGTGGAGAGGGACGGTAAAATTGAGCTCACGACCAACGGGTCGCTCCGCAACGTCGGCACGCTCGACGCGACCGAGGGCGACCTGATCGTGCGCGCCGAAGGCGACGTCGTCTCGCTGGGAACGCTTCGAGCCGGCTTTTTCGACGAATTCGGCGCCACGTTCCGGCTCGGAGGGAACTATTTCGCGGCGGAATCGTCGATCCTCAACAAGGACGGCGCGGTGAACATCTCGACCGGCAACTATGCCGGCGACATCTTCGACCTGGGCGACATCATTTTCGACTCCGGCGCCGTGATCACGCTCACCGCGGACGCGAATTTCTTTTCCGACCATCCGGGCGGCGACGGCACGGGTGCGCTCATCTTTTCGGGGGCCGGTACGACCTTTGACGGCCAGGGATTCAATCTCCGCCTCTGTTCGAATGATCCGGTGACCCTGAATGCCACCTTCACCAACGTGAACAACCTCACCTTCCTGACCGCTCTCGGCACGGTCGGAACGCCCGAGAGCTTCACGTTGACGTCGGACGTCGCGGCGAACGGTTTCATCCAGGTTTCATCCGGCCTCCTGATCAACACTGCTGGCTTCGACATGCGAGCGGGCGGCAACTTCGTGATCTCGACGGGAGCCAAGGTGAATCTGACCGGCAGCTCCGAGCTCCATGCCGACTTCAACGCCGACGGCACCGGCGCGTTTCTCATGAATACGGGCGGCGTTCAGGGCGACGGTATGATCGTCGGTAACGGCAACGACGTGATTCTGGGCACCGGCCAAGCCGCGACGCTCCGCGGAATCACCGGCACGGGCAACCTCACGCTGACTTCGTCGACGGGCTCGCAGACCTATACCGCGAACGCCGCGATCTCGACGACGACCCTCACGCTTTCCACCGCGAACTCGAACCTCTTCCTGAGCGGCCAAAGCCTCACAGCGACCACGCTCATCAACAACGGCACGCTCGCTCTGAACGGCAACGAAACCGTGACGATCGGCACGTTCGACACGGATTCCGGCCTCGTGGACTACGCAGGCGGCGCGGCGTACGTGGGCCTCGCGGCGGGGAACGCCTACAACAACGTCCGCTTCAGCGGTTCGGGTTCTTGGCAGATGGGCGCCGCCGCCGACGTGAACGGCAATCTTTCGATCACCGGCGGCACGCTGAATTCCAACGGCCAGGGCATCACCGTCGCGGGCGACTGGACGAATTCGGCGACCTACACGAGTGGCGCGAGCGTCGTGACCTTCGACGGCGCCGGCGCCCAAGCCGTGAACGGCGGCGCGTCAAGCTTCGCTGGCCTCTCGCACACCGGCGTAGGCACGCTCACGGTCACGTCGAACCCTCTGACGGTGACCGGCAGCCTTTCGAACGCCGCGGGCACCCTCGCGCTCGCGGGGCAGGGCCTGACCGCTTCGGGTGCCACTTTTTCGAACGCGGGCAATGTCTCGCTCTTCGGCTCGGAGACGATCACGGGCCTCGTCCAGGACACCGATTCCGGCACGTTCACGTACGTGGGCGACGGCGACGGTTCCGCCGAGAGCTTTACGGTGAAAGATTTTGGCGTCACCGACTATTTCAACCTGACGTTCAACGACCCCAACGCGACGAAGGACACGTTCGCGGCCGGAGCGGGCATGAGCGTCGCGGGCACGCTCACGCTGACCTTGGGGACCTACAACGCCAACGCCAACGCGACCACGGTGGCCGGGGCGGCGTCGCTCGTGGGAGGCACGTACCTCGCGTCGACCGCGACGCAGACGTTCAATGGCGGCCTGTCGGTTTCCGGCGCGACGTTCACCGGCTCCACCGGCGGCGTCGACGTGAACGGGATCTTCGCGATGTCTTCGGGGACATTTACGGCACCCGCCTCGGGCGCGTCGTTCACGGTATCCGACGACTTCAACGTCTCGGGCGGCACCTTCACGCACAATTCGGGAACGGTCACGCTCGACTCCTCCACGAACGCGACGGTGAACGCGCCCCTCGTGGGACTCACGTTCAACTCGCTCGTCTCCAGTACGTCGGGAAAGACGATCCAGTTCACGTCGGGGGACACCTTCAACGCGGCGAATTTCACGATGAGCGGAGTCTCCGGAACGCCGATCGTGCTCACTTCCACCGGCGGTGGTGCATGGACTGTGAACCCGACTACGGCGACAGTTTCCTTCGCGACAGTCACGAATTCGAATAACACCTCCGGCACCACGATCACGGCAACGAACTCGACCAACGTCTCGGGGAACACCAACTGGAACTTCCCGACGCCTCCTCCGGGCACGCTTGATCCCGTGATGGCCCAGATCGGTATGTCCGAAGTGCGGCGTCTACAGTCTTCGAATCCGAACGCGGCCACGGACTTGCTTGCCGGCACCGAAGACGACGACCAAGACCTCGTCACCGGTGCCGACGCGCTCGCCTTCTCGAGCGCTCCGGGCGGCGGCAGCTCCTTCGAAGCCCGCGGCGCGATGATGAGCGGCGGCCGCGTGGAGTTGCGCTAAAACTACGTGACTCTCCGTTTTGCCGTGTTACGATAGGCGCATGCGTAAGCCAGCTGCTTTTCTAGCGCTCGGCATCCTGTTATTTGCGGCCGTCTCCGCGGCCGAGGACACGCGTCCCGTCGACGAGCTTGTCACCCCGTCCGAAACCTTCCGCGATGATTTCTCCAAGCGCCCCACGCCCGTCTCGCAGAGGCCGTCGATCCGCGTCGTCGAAGAGGCTCCTGTCCCCGAGCCCGCGGCCGACGGCCCGTCTTTCTTCGTGCGTGAGATCCGACTCGAAGGAAACGTACGGTATTCGCGGAAAGACCTCTCGCGCCATCTCGCGCGCGCCGAAGGCCGCAAGGTCACCTTCGGCGAGCTCCAATCGGTCGCGAGCGCGATCACCGCGCATTACCGCGAGCGCGGTTTCGCCACGAGCCGCGCATTCGTGCCGCCGCAGACTGTCGAGAACGAAACCGTCACGATCCGCGTCGTCGAAGCGAAGGTGGGCACGGTCAAAGTTGAAGGCAATAAATTCTACGCCGACCGCGTGTACACCGAGGCGATCCACGCCGAGCCGAATGAGCCGCTGAATCTTCAGAATCTTGAGTCCGATCTTTTCTTCCTGAACCAGAAGCCCGGCCGCCGTGCCGAGGCGTTCCTAGAGCCGGGCACCGAGCCCGGCACGTCCGACATCCTCTTGAAAGCCCACGAATCGAACCCGGTCCGCGCCTATTACGGCTTCAACAACCGCGGCACGAAGCTCACGCACCGCGGCCGCCACTCGGCGCACGTCGACCACTACAATCTGACGGGGCACAGCGACGAGCTCCGCACGGCGCTCACCGGGGCGGAAGACGGCGCGCTCGGCGCGGGCGCCATTTCCTACCGTTTTCCGATCGAACGCACCGGAACGACGCTTTCGCTCGACACGAGCTACTCGAAGACGCGGCTCGTGAAGCATTTAAAACCCGCCAATATCGAGGGCGAGTCCCTGGGAATCTCACCCGGCCTCACGCAAACGCTCTACCGGACGCCCACGCTCGATGTGAGTTTGTACGCGGGCCTCGACGTGGTGGATTCGAAGGCGCTCATCGACGAACAGAAGACGAGTTTCGACCGCATGCGGGTCATTCGCACGGGGCCCCGCGTCACGCACCGTGACAAGACAGGCCGCACGCTCCTTTCGGCCGACGTCCACTGGGGCCTCGACGATTTTCTGGGTTCTTCGAGCAAGAACGAGACCGTGAGCCGTCCGAATTCGGGAGGGGAATTCCTTTTCTTCACCGCCGATTGGGCGCGCATCCAGCAGCTTCCGTTCTACCGCTCGTTCCTCATCGCGCGCGCCGGCGGGCAGTGGACCGATGACAACCTCACTTCCGTCGAACAGTTCCGCGCGGGCGGCATCTATTCGGTGCGCGGCTATCCCGAAGCCGACGCGCTCGGCGACGTCGGGTACCACTTCTCGCTCGAGTGGAGCGTGCCCGCTTCGTTCTTTCCCGACGACTGGCGCCTGCCGTATTACAAGACGAAGTGGAAGGATTCGATCCGCCTCGCCGCGTTCCTGGACGGCGCGAAGACCTTCTCGCACAACCGCGCCCTTTCGACGGACACGAAGGACGAATTCCTTCTCGGCGCGGGCGTGGGCGTTCGGGTGAACGTCGACGAGCGTTTTGCGCTCCAGCTCGATTACGCGCAGCCTATCGGAGACGATTCCTCGGACAAAGACCGGCGCCAGTTCCACCTGGCGATGACTTCCGGCTTCTAGAGCGTGTTCTAATGGGGCACGGCCGGGCCCGTCCGCCATGCTGAAACACCTCCGCTTCATCGGGCGTTCGCTGCGCCACCGCAATTTCCGCCTTTTCTTCATCGGGCAGAGCCTTTCTCTCGTCGGAACCTGGATGCAACAGGTGGCGATCAGCTGGCTCGTGTACCGCATGACCGGCTCCGCGCTTCTTCTGGGCGTCGTCGCGTTCGCGAGCCAGGCACCCACCTTCGTCCTCTCGCCCTATGCGGGCGTGATGGCTGACAAACGCAGCCGCCACCGGATGATCCTTCTCACGCAGGGGCTCTCGGCGATCCAGGCGACGCTCCTAGCGGTGCTCGTGTTGACCGGCTCGGTGACCGTGCCGTGGCTCATCGGCCTTTCTTTTTTCATCGGCCTCGTGAACGCGTTCGACATCCCGGCGCGCCAATCGTTCATCGTCGAGATGATCGACCATCGCGACGATCTCGGGAACGCGCTCGCGCTCCACTCCACGATCTTCAACTCCGCGCGGCTCGTCGGCCCCGCCCTTGCGGGTGTGATCATCGCCGTGGCGGGGGAGTGGCCGTGCTTCGTCTTGAACGCGCTGAGCTACCTCCCGATCCTCTGGGCACTTTCCCTCATGCGCTTCCCGAAAAAACCCAAGGCCGTGCCCGAGCACCGCTCGCTGCGCCACGAGCTCGAAGAAGCGTTCGCCTTCGCGTTCCATTCGCAGCCGATCCGTCTGGCTCTCCTCATGGTGACGCTCGGCAGCGTGTTTGGGGCGCCGTACAACGTGCTTCTGCCGGTGTTCGCGAAGGACATCTTGGGCGGCGGCCCCGCGACGCTGGGGTTCCTCGTGGCTTCCTCGGGCCTTGGCGCACTCACGTCCGCGCTCTACATGGCCTCCCGACGCGAGCAGACGGGTCTTCTTGCGAACATCGCCAACGCGAGTGGCCTTCTCGGCCTCGGCCTCACCCTCTTTTCGATGTCGCACTGGTTCGCGGTTTCGGCCCTCCTCATGTGGCTCGTGGGGTTCGGCATGATGACGCAGATGATCTCGGCCAATACGCTCGTCCAGTGCGCGGTGGACGACCGCATGCGCGGCCGGGTGATGAGCCTCTACACGATGGCCGTCATTGGCATGGCGCCGGTCGGCGGGCTCCTAGCCGGGGCTCTGGCGAGCCGCATCGGAGCTCCGCGGACCCTCTTTCTCTGCGGCCTCGCGTGCCTCCTGGGTTCAGCGTGGCTTTCGACCCGCATCCGCTCCGCCGAGGCCCCGCTTCTCTCCAAATAAACATTGCGGACTCGCGGGCGCTTGGGATAAACTTTAAAAACTCCACGCCGAGGTAGCTCAGTGGTAGAGCGCCGCCCTGAAGAGGCGGGCGTGGGCAGTTCGATTCTGCCCCTCGGCACCACTTTTAAGATTGGACCAGGCCGTTCGTTACCCATTTATTTAAAATGGTTTACGAACGGTCTTTTTTCATTCCGCGACCCTTTCCGTTCAGGTATACTAACTCCTTAAACAGGAGGCCGAATGTTCCTTTCGCTCATGCTCGTCGCGCTCGCCGTGGGTTACAAGGTTTTCGTCGAAGCTTCGAAAGAAAAGAACGATGGGCACCGCACGCTTGGCCGCTTGATTGGGATCTACGTCATGATAATCGCCTTCGCCCTGTCGATGGGCTCGCTTCTCAAGTACTCCTGCCTGGGCAAGGCCGGCGGCCCGATGGGCGCCAAAAATGCGATGTGCGGTCTTAAGAAGTAAGAGCGCTTTCGCGGGGAATCCATGAAGAACAAAAAGACGAGAAAAATCCGCGTCCGCGACCTTGAGATCGGCGGTGACGCGCCCGTTTCCGTGCAGTCGATGTGCGCGACCCACACGCGTGACGTCGACGCCACGCTCGCGCAGATCGCCGAGCTCGAAAAAAAAGGCGCGGACCTGATCCGCATCGCGGTCGACAACAAGACCGACGTCGCCGCGCTCGCCGAGATCCGGAAGGGGACGAAAGCGCGCCTCGTCGTGGATCTCCAGGAAAATTTCCCGATGGCGGAGCTCGTCGCCCCGCACGTCGACAAGATCCGGTACAACCCGGGTCACCTGCACCACCTCGAGAAGGACAAGCCGATCGAGAAGAAGGTGGAGTGGCTCGTCGCGATCGCGAAGAACCACGGCCTGGCGCTCCGCGTCGGCGTGAACTGCGGGTCGGTTGCGCCGGATTTCCTCGAGCGCTATCCCGGCGACCACGTGAAGGCGATCGTCGAGAGCGCCGCGTGGAACTGCGATCTCCTCGACGAGCTCAAGTTTTCGAATTACGTCGTGTCGCTCAAGGATTCCGACCCGGCGAAGGTGGTCTCGTGCAACAAAGCGTTCGCCGCGCGGCGCCCTGACGTCCCAATTCATCTCGGCGTGACCGAGGCGGGTCTCCTTCCCGACGGCGTCACGAAGACCCGCATCGCGTTCGAACAATTGATTCCGCTCGGGATCGGCGACACGATCCGCGTGTCACTTACGCTTCCGAACCCCGAGAAGTCCGAAGAAATCACGTGGGGCCGCCGGATCTTGAAGGACATCGAAGAGGGAAAGTTCGTTTCCGTGCCCGAATTTTTCGGCAAGGGGCTCAACATCATCTCGTGTCCGTCTTGCTCGCGCGTCGAGAACGGCGATTTCGTGAAGCTTGCCATGGAAGTGAAGGAAATGACCGCTTACGCTCGCTCGCACAAGTTCACCATCGCCGTCATGGGCTGCCGCGTGAACGGCCCCGGCGAGACCGATGACGCGGATCTCGGTGTTTGGTGCGGCCCGAGCACAGTGACACTGAAGCGCAAGTCCGACACGCTTGGTTTGTACCGCTACGACGAGGTGCTCCCGGCGCTCCGCACGGAACTCGATCGCCTGATTGTTACCAGACACCAGGAGGAAACTTGATTCGCAGGTCCCATTTCAGCAAAAACGGAGATTGGGTGGTGCTGGCCTGGATCGTTTTCATGCACGTGGGTGCGCTCGCGGCGTTCTTCACGTTCAGTTGGAAGGCGCTCGGCGTCGCTCTTTTTCTTTGGTGGCTGGCCGGCGGGATCGGCATCTGCCTCGGCTATCACCGCTATTTCACGCACCGCAGTTTTTCCACTCCCAAACCTTTCGAATACTTCCTCGCAATAATGGGCTGCCTGGCAGGGGAAGCCGGGCCCATCGCCTGGGTCGCCGCGCACCGGTACCACCACACCTATTCGGATCAGGGGCCCGATCCGCACAGCCCGCTCAAAGGCTTCTTCTGGGCGCACATGGGCTGGCTTTTCGCGCGTGAGGACAATCTCAACACCCTCGAGGCCTGCAAACGGTACACGCCCGACATGGCCCGCGACCGCTTCCTCGTGTGGCTCGATAAATGGCACATCCTTCCCACGTTCGTTTTGGCCGGCATCCTTTACTGGGCTGGCGGCTGGAGCTTCGTGGTTTGGGGCGTGTTCGTGAAATCCGTGCTCGTTTACCACAGCACGTGGCTCGTGAACTCGGCCGCGCACATCTGGGGCTACCGCACCTACAAGAGCGGCGATCAATCGACCAACAACTGGTGGGTCGCGCTGCTGACGTTCGGCGAAGGCTGGCACAACAACCATCACGCGTTCCAGCGCTCTGCGCGCCACGGCATGCGCTGGTGGGAGTTCGACGTCACATACCGCACGATCCAGCTTCTTTGGATCCTCGGGCTCGCCAAGAACATCCACCTTCCCGTCGAACCCGCCGCGAACGGCCGCACGCAGGCCGTCCAAGGTTTCGGCGATTCGAAAAACACGCTTCGCCCGGCGGCCGATGCGTAAGGCGCTGGCCGCGGCCCTCGCTCTTATTTTTTCGGCGTCCGCTGCGTCCGCCGCGACGCCCGCGGATTTGGACCGCCGCGTCGCGGAAGCCCAGTCGGTCGTCGCGGAAATCATGCGCTCGCCCGATCAGGGCATCCCCGAAGACCTCCTCGTCAAATGCGAGGCGATCGCGATCTATCCTGCGGTGTTCAAGGGCGGCTTCATTCTGGGCGCGCGTTACGGCCGCGGCGTCGTCGTGAAGCGCGACAAAAAGACCGGCAAGTGGGGGCCAGCCGCGTTCTCCACGATCGGCGGCGGAAGCTGGGGCCTGCAGGCGGGCGTCCAGTCGACCGACCTCATCCTCGTCATCATGAACGACAGGGGACTGGAAGGCATTCTCTCGAATAACCTCACGCTCGGCGCGGACGCTTCGATTTCCGCCGGCCCGCTCGGGCGAAGCTCCGAAATCGGCACCGATCTTTCGCTCCGCGCGGGCATCTTCTCGTATTCGCGCAGCCGCGGCCTCTTCGGCGGCATCGCGCTCGACGGCGCGGTTCTCACGCAGGATAACGCCTCGAACTCCGACTATTACGGACGCCCGGTCTCCTCCAAGGAAATCCTCCTCGAAGGCAAGGTGTCGCACAAGCCCGCCACGCGCGCGCTCGCGGACACCCTCAACGAGCACTCCCAGCGTTTCAAGAAAAGGATCTCTCGTTAACCTTTACAGTCCCTCCGAAAATAGGTAAAATAAGCGTTCCTAAAAAATTAATTTTCGCTGGAGTAGCTCAGCTGGTAGAGCAGCGGTTTCGTAAACCGCAGGTCACCGGTTCAATCCCGGTCTCCAGCTCGTTTAGCACCATGCGCCTTGCGCGCATCCCGGAGGGTCAAAAATGGCCGGCAATCAGGTCGTCAAATTCACCGACGCGAATTTCGACGCGGAAGTCGTCAAATCGAACGTGCCCGTGCTGGTCGATTTTTGGGCCGAATGGTGCGGTCCGTGCCGCCTCATGTCACCGATCCTCGACGAGCTCGCCCCCACTTACCAGGGGAAGGTCAAGATCGGCAAGCTCAACGTCGACGAGAATCAGGACGCGCCGACCAAGTTCGGCGTGATGAATATTCCGACGATGATCGTGTTCAAAGGCGGCAAGGAGAGCGAGCGGATCGTCGGGGCGATGTCGAAGGCGGACCTCCAGAGAAAGATCGACCGCGCGATCACGGCCTAAAGTTGCTTCCCCGGATCGCCGTTTTTTGTTCGGGGAACGGTTCGAATTTTCAGGCGATCCTGGACGCCGCACGCAAGCGATCGCTCCGCGCCGAAATCGCGCTCATGGTCTGCGATAATCCGAAGGCTTTTGCGCTCCGGCGCGCCGAGAAAAACGGCGTGCCGGTTTTTTTGCTCTCTCCGAAACTTTTCGCCAAGCGCGAGGAGTGGGAGCGCCTCGTGACGGCGGTTTTGAAGAGCCAGAAGATCGAAGCGGTGGTCCTCGCCGGTTTCATGCGAATTCTCACACCCTCCTTCATCCGCGCGTGGAAGGGGAGGATGCTCAATATCCACCCGTCATACCTGCCCGCGTTCAAGGGCGCGCACGCGATCCGCGACGCGTTCCAGGCGAAGGTGAAGGAAACGGGCGTCACAGTGCATGTCGTGACCGCGAAGCTCGATTCGGGGCCCGTTCTTTTGCAGGAAAAGGTCAAGGTCCTTCCCGGGGACACGCTCGAGTCTCTTGAGGAGCGCATCCACGAGGCCGAGCACCGTTTGTACCCCGCGGCCATCTCTCGATTCCTTCGCACGCGCCGTTGACCCACCCTGCGTCGCGGTCTATAATGAGTCCTTTCGTTTCCGGTCAACGTCGAACGTCGTCTAATTTTTAGGAGAGAATCGAATCATGCCGAAAGCCGCCATTAAACAGATCAAAGCCCGCGAGATCCTCGATTCGCGCGGTAATCCCACCGTTGAGGCCGACGTATGGCTCGCGAACGGGGCCTTCGGCCGGGCGGCGGTGCCGAGCGGCGCGTCCACCGGGGAATACGAGGCGGTCGAGCTGCGCGACGGCGAAAAGGGCCGGTATCTCGGCAAGGGCGTCCGCAAGGCCGTCGACAACGCGAACACCCAGATCGCCAAAGGCCTGAAGGGCAAGGACGCGCTCGACCAGAAGGCGATCGACGCGCTCATGATCAAGCTCGACGGCACGCCCAATAAGGGCCGCCTCGGCGCCAACGGCATCCTCGCGGTTTCGATGGCCGTCTGCCGCGCGGCGGCCGCTTCGCAGGGGCTTCCGCTCTGGAGGCACATCGGCAATCTCCACGGGAACAAGAAGTTCTCGCTGCCGATTCCGATGGCGAACATCATCAACGGCGGAAAGCACGCCGACAACAAGATTGATTTCCAGGAATTTATGATCGCTCCGCTCGGCGCGAAGACCTATTCGGAAGGTCTCCGCTGGATCACCGAGATTTTCCACGCACTCAAATCGACGCTTAAGAAGCAGGGCCACATCACGGCGGTCGGCGACGAGGGCGGGTTCGCGCCGAATCTCGGCAACGAAGAAGCGCTCGACGTCATCATGGAAGCGATAGAAGCGGCCGGCTACGAGGCGGGCAAGCAGATCAAGATCGCGCTCGACTGCGCGTCCTCCGAGCTTTTCGACGAGGGCGGCCGCAAGGGCTATAAGTTCTGGAAATCGAATCCGTCGAAGCTTTTCAGCGCCGACGACATGATCCAGATCTATTCGCAGTGGGCCAAGAAGTACCCGATCTATTCGATTGAAGACGGCCTGGATCAGAACGACTGGGACGGCTACGTGAAATTCACGAAGGCGATGGGCTCGAAGGTGCAGATCGTCGGCGACGATTTCTTCGTCACGAACCCCGAGCGCCTGAAGAAAGGCATCGCGATGAAGGCGACGAACGCGATCCTGATCAAGGTGAACCAGATCGGCACCGTGTCCGAGACGCTCGAAGCGATCAAGATGGCCCAGAAGGCGGATTACGGCGTGATCTCCTCCCACCGTTCGGGTGAAACCGAGGACGCGTTCATCGCGGATCTCGCCGTCGGCACGGCCGCGGGCCAGATCAAGACCGGCTCTCTTTCCCGCACGGACCGCGTCGCCAAATACAACCAGCTCCTGCGCATCGAGGAAGAGCTCGGAAACAAGGCCGTCTACGGGCTCAAGGCGTAACGGGTGAAGGTCAAGCGGCCCGGCACGGCCGTCGTCTTCACGCTGCTCGCGGCGGCGTTCGCGGCGCTCGTGGCGCCCCGCTTGATTCAGGTCGAAAGCTTGAAGGCCCGCCACGGGAAGCTTGAGGGCGAGGTCGTCCGGCTCCGTCACGAAAACAACCAGCTCGAGCGAGAGCTCAGGCTCCTGCGCGACGACCCCGTATACCTCGAGAAGGTCGCGCGCGAGAAATTCAACAAAGCCAAGGAAGGCGAAATCGTGTACAAAGTTGTCCGTCCCGGGGAACCCACCGAGCCCCGTCAGTAAGTTGGCCAAAGTCCTCATCCAGCTGAACGGAATTCATAAAGCGTACGGCGAGCGAGTGATCCTCGACGACGCGACGGCCGCTTTTTCCGAAGAGCAGAAAATCGGCCTCATCGGCCGAAACGGCGCCGGGAAATCCACGCTCTGTAAGATCGTCATCGGCGAGGACCAGGCCGACGCGGGTGAGGTGTGGCTGAGCCCCGAACTCCGTCTGGCCTACCTCGAGCAGCACGATCCGTACACCATGGAAGAGACGGTGATCGACTTCCTCATGCGCTACACCGAGCAGGAGGAGTGGCGCTGCGGGAAGATCGCGGGACAGTTCCAGCTGAAGAACGACCTCTTGACGACGAAGATCGGCGCGCTCTCGGGCGGCTACCGCACGCGCGTGAAGCTCACCGCCATGCTCCTGCGCGACCCTAATTTCCTCATCCTCGACGAGCCGACCAACTACCTTGATTTGAAAACCCTGATCCTTCTCGAGAACTTCCTCTCGGAATACGAGGGTGGATTCATCATCGTCTCGCACGACCGCGAATTCTTGAAGAAAACCTGCGAGCACACGCTCGAGGTCGAAAGTGGCGCCTGCACGATGTATCCGGGCGCCGTCGCCGACTACCTCCTTTTCAAGGAGGAGCAGAAGGGGCAGGCCGAGAGCTACAACCGGAACATTGAGGCCAAGCAGAAACAGCTCCAGACGTTCGTCGACCGCTTCCGCGCGAAGGCTTCGAAGGCGAGCCAGGCGAAATCGAAAATGAAACAGCTTGCGCGCCTGAAGACGATCGACATCGACCACCCCCTTACGAACGTGCACATCAAGATCCCGCAGGTCGACCGGCGGAACTCTTTTGCGCTCCAGTGCGCGGACCTCGCGATCGGCTACCCCGAGCGCGTGATCGCAAGCAACATCAACGTCGAGATCAACCAGGGCTCTCACGTGGCGGTGCTCGGTGAGAATGGCCAGGGCAAAACCACGTTCCTGAAGACGCTCGCCG
This sequence comes from uncultured Planctomycetia bacterium, assembly GCA_964431835.1. Classification (GTDB taxonomy): domain Bacteria; phylum Omnitrophota; class Gorgyraeia; order 2-02-FULL-51-18; family 2-02-FULL-51-18; genus CAYSKO01. The sequence goes on from CAYSKO010000001.1 coordinate 28,374, forward strand.
GCGACCTCCAGCCAAAGTTTGGAAAGTTCAAGTGGGGCCACGGGCTCAAGATCGGCTACTACGCCCAGCACGTCTTCTCGGAGCTTTCGGCCGACATCGACGTCTACGCGTACCTTGCCGCCAAGGCAGCTCCGGACGTCTCGCGTCAGGAAGTACTGAATCTCGCCGGAAGCTTCCTCTTCAAAGGGGACGACGTGCGGAAACCGCTCAAAGTTCTCTCGGGCGGCGAACGCGCCCGCGCATGCCTCGCGGGACTCCTTCTCGCCAAATGCCACGTCCTCATGCTCGACGAACCGACGAACCATTTGGATTTCGAAACGGTCGAGGCGCTCGGCCGTGCGTTGAAGACCTTCCACGGCACCCTCTTTTTCGTGAGCCACGACCGTACGTTCGTAAATCTGATCGCCTCCGAGATCGTGGAGGTGAACAAGGGTTCCGTTCTGCGTTACCCCGGCACCTACGAGGAATACGTGTACCACCTCGAGAACCGCGTGCAGGAGGAGATGGAGGAAGGGGACACGGCGTCCAATTCAAAGCCCGCCTCGAAACCCAAAGCCTCCTATCACGAACAGAAGGAAATGCAGTCCAAGAAGCGGAAGCTCGTGGGCGCGATCAAGCGCGCCGACGAACGTATCAAGGCCTTCAAAGCCGAAAAAGCCGGGATCGAGGATCTTTTCACAAAGGCCCCGTCGGCGTGGACCCGCGAGAAAAACGAACGTCTGGACGAGCTCGGCCGGCTCATCGACGCCGAGGAAGCTGAGTGGCTCAAGCTCCAGGACGAAGCGGTCGAAAATGACAAGAAAATGGCTTAAATATTAATTTTATATCTATTAATCTACTGTCCCCACCCCTTTTTTAGAGTTCGCCCCTTGAAAGTCTGTGGATTTCATGTAAACTTGGACCACAAGCTCAGTTGAGATTTTTTTGAAGTACTTCATTCAATCATTTAATATCAATTAGGATATTCATAATAAAAGATTGAATAAAAGAAGCCTTCCTCACTTAAATTCTCCGCGGTTCCGGTCGCGGTTCGGCCCGTTTTTCCGCGGGACGGCAGCCGTTTTGGTGGCCGCTTTCCTGTTGCAGGATGTCGCCTTTGCGAAAGGCGAAGCCTCACCCGCGTGGACGGCCGTCGCCGCCGCGCGTCGTGGTACGGATCAGCAAAAAACCGCCGCGTCGATCCCCGCCAATTTTGGACTGGTCCAAAAATCGGCGGTCCGCGAGGGCGAAGAAATCATCGTCAACATCCAGGACGCCCACAAAAAAATCGGGGCCCAGGAATCTATCGCCAAACTACTCGAAGCCCTGGTGCGCGATTACGAACTCCGTATGGTCGGCGTCGAGGGCGCATCAGGCCGAATCGACGCGTCGGTGGTCAATTCGTTCCCGGTCGAAAGCGTCCGCCGGCAGGTCGGATCCTACCTCGTCCGCGAGGGGAGCATTTCGGGCAGCGAGCTCTATGCGATCGCGTCGGAGAATCCGGTTCCGCTGTACGGTGTGGAAGACAAGGATCTGTACCAGGAGAACGTCGACGTTTTCGGTAAGGTCATTAATGCAAAACTCGAGGCGCGGCGTTCGTTGAAGGCCCTGTTCGAGGCCTTAAAGGTTCTCGAAGCGAGCGCTTATCCGCCCGAGCTGCGCGCGATACTCGAAAAGCGCATGACCAAGCGCGGCGGCGACCTGCGGTTCGAAGCGTACTGGGAGGCGTATGGCGGGGCAGCCCGCGAGAAGGGGATCGGCCTCGCGCGGTACCCGAACGTCGAAAAGCTCTCACTGACGGTGGAACTCGAGAAGAAGATCGACTTCAGGCGAGCCGGCGCCGAGCGCGACGCGTTGATCGACGAGCTCAGCAAGAAACTTTCCAAAGAAGATCTCCGCACGCTGATCATGGAGAGTCTCCGCTTCAAGAAAAACGAGATCACGCCGGGCGCATTCCATCTCGAACTCTGCCGGATCGCCCTGAAGAACGGCCTGTCTTCGACGCGGTACTCCAACCTCATTGTCTATTCAGAATACACCGTGCGCTTCGAAAGTATCGATCTGACTGCTCTTTTCGAAGAAATCACGCTTTTTGAGAATGAGGTAAAGGAAGCGCTCTTCGAGAACGACGATCAGCGCGCGCTCGACCGGCTCTCCCGACGCGCGTCGGTCCTGGCAGGCATTCTCGAAACCACGTTGACCTCCTCGGAATACGCATTCTATTTGGCGAACCGGGGCGAATGTTCGCCGGAGGAAGTGGAGAACGGCCTGGAAAAATTGTCCGCTCGCCTCGGTACGGCGGCGCGCGTCGATTTCTCCTCGATTCGAGCGGCACTGCCGTCGGCGGAACGGTTTTACACGATCGCAGAAAAGCGCAACGAAACCCTTCTCAAGAACACCATCGACCGCATGCGCCGCGAAAAGGTGCGCGTGGCCGCCCTTGTCACCGGAGGCTTCCACTCGGAAGGTATCGCGAAACTTCTGGAGAGCGAAAAGCTTTCGTACTTGGTCGTCATGCCGAAATTCGACCCGGCCTCGGGCGACCGCCCGTACGTCGCCGTGCTGACGCGCCGTCCGAAAGAAATCGAAAAGCAGTTCGCCGAGGCGGATTTCTACCTTGCGCCGCCGTCCCGCTACGATCTTTCCGCTGAGCTGACGCGGGAGGACCAGATGCGCGACGTCGCGCTCATGTTCGCTTCGCTGAACGTACAGCAGGCCGTCGGTGCTGTGCCGGCGGAATGGCAGGACAAAGAGAAGGCGTGGCAGCGGTACGTCGACACCTACACGTCCCGCTACGCCGCGTTGGAATCCGGCGAGCGCGCGAAGCGCCTTTCGCCGGCTGATGTGGACGCTCTGCGCCGCGCCGCCCGCGTGCGCCGGCAGGGGCAGGAAACTTTCGAGATTGCGTTTGCTTCCGAAGGCGTCGCGTTCCGCGTGGCGCGGACCGCCGACGGCAAAGACCTCACCGGAGACGTGGTGCGCGTCATCACCGAGAGCGGCGTCGAGGCCGCGACGCCCGCCGGACTCGGAACGGGGACGCCGAGCCTGGAGCCCGCCGCGTTCGATGCGTTGCTAGATCAAGTTTCCTCGAGCGCACGCGATTTTTTCGCGGGCCGCAACACCGCCGCCGACGCGGTCCTCGCGCGCATGACCGGCCATGCCGAACGCCGCGCTCGCGCTTCGCAGGCCGTCCTCACCGGCGACCAGACCACCGCCATCGGCCTTGCGGCCGCGCGCGTTGCCTCCGAGCTTGCGCTTCCCTCCGTGCTGGCTCCGGCCGCCGTCGAACCCATCCTTCGCATCGCCGCTGCCCGCTCGCCGTTGCGCGCCGCGGGGGCGCGTATGTCGCGTCGCTTTGGCGAACGGCTCGAGGATCGTACGCTCACCGCTGCAGACATGTTCCTATTGAATTTCGGCGATACCTCGGTGGGTTTCGGCTATGAGGATCTGAATCTGCCTCCGGCGATGGTTTCGGGGCTGGTGGCTGGAGCGCCGCCGAGCGGGCCCCCGCAGCGTCCGAACGATACGTACCTTATTCCGGTCGAGCCCGGGCGTCCGGCCACTTCGCCGTTCAGCAGAGGTTCTTCGCTCGACGGTAAAGGGATATTTATCGACGATTTCGCGATTCCGCTCGACGTTCCGTCGGTTCCGCTGGATTCCCGCCGCGACGCAGACCCCGTCGTGGATCAGCCTCTTTTGGAAGCGCTCTACGGAGACGTGGATGCGGATCCGCTGGGTGGGCAGTTTTGGGAGGACTACAACGCCGGGTCGTCGCGTTATCTCGTTTCCGACGAGGTCGTGGAGCAGCTCGCTCTCTCGATGCTCTCGGAGCCGCTCGCCGCCGAACCGGCCGCGCAGGAGGCTTTCGGCCCGGTGTCGCTCGCGCAGGCGGCGGGCGAGACGATCATCATCACCGACGTCATGATCACCGAGGCGTCCGAAGCGTTCCTGGCGGACGAGGACTTCCGCCGTCTTTTCAGCGTGGCGCCCGGTGAAACGCAGGCCGATACGGACCTGCGCATTTTCGTCCGCAACCAGGCGGTGGGAGCTCTGAGCGACCGCACGCTTTACGAGCGCGGACTCAACCCGACGCAGGTCGCGCAGTTCTACCTCGACAACATCTATCGGCCGCAGCTGCGGGTGGTGGAGGAAGCTGGACCCGCACTCGAGCAAATTCATCGGCTCGACGCCCTGATCGGACAACTGCCCGAGGAGATCCGTGAGCGCGCCCAGAATGAAGGGGTGCTGCGCGCGGTCTACGATTACCGTATCTCGGCCCTACCGGCGGGGCAGTTGACCGCGGTCGATTTCGCCCAGCGGCGCGTGATCGAGGCTTCGCAGTCTTACGCGATTCCGGGCTACCGCGAAACCTTCACCCGCGTGAACCTGGATACCGGAAGCGCGGTCGTTTCTACGATCGATCCCACGTACAACCAGGTGCGGTTCGTCGTGGACGATTTGAACCTGCAGGCCGGGATTTTGAACGATCCGCGTTTCGGAAATGTCCTCGAGCTGTACGGGATTGATCCGGCCGAGCGCTCGCAGGTGGCGCAGCTTCTCGGCGATCTCGCATCCCAGATCCGCACACCCTACCGCCAGACGGGCCTGCGCTTTGTGGGAACGCCGGAATCCGGACAGCAGGAACCCTTCCAACTGACATTCACTTCTCCCGAAGACGTAGTTACGCTCGCCGTCCGCCAGCTCGAGTTTGTCCGGAACGGAGAAGCCTTTGATTTTCTCCGCGAGGTCTACGGACTCCGCAGTGGCCGCAACGAGCTCGCCGCGTTCCGGAACACAGATCCTTCCGATGTCATTGGTGCCCAGGTTTCGCCGTTCCTGCGCCAGCTCGTCGCCGAGAACATCGACAACGCCGAGCTCCTCATCGCCGCCAAACATTTCCGCGACGCCTACGGCGCGCTCGCCTCCGTCGAGCGCGCGAAAGTCGACGAGGTTCTGCGTATCTTGGGCATCGACCCGCAGCGCGGTTTGGCGGACGCCGAAAACATCCGCCTATTGGCCAATAAGGGCGTACTGTTCGGAACGACGCTCGACGGACGCATGGTCGAGCGTGACCACGCATTCACGCTCAAGGCGTTTCAGGCCGTCATTGATCTGCGCGACAAAATGCTCGCGCTGAACGCGACGGACCCCGAGCTTGCACGCGGAATCGACGAATGTTTCATGGAGCTGTTCGGTTTTAAAATCCTCGACGGTATCCAGGAGGCGGAGATCGCGCGCATCATCGGCGCGCTCGTGAAGCCGGACCGGACGCTGCGTGATCCGCAGGAGCTGATCGACTTGTGCGAAATGATCCACAAGCAGAAACAGCTAGGCGGAATCGTGTTCGGGCTGTCGCAGATCGGCGGCGGCATCGGATTCGGTAGCGGCGGCGGAGGAGGAGGCGGCGGATTCGGCGGCCGCGGCAACTTCGGCGGCAGCGGCGGACCGGGAGAATTGCGCCCGCTTCCCGAGGTGCCGTTCACGCCTCCGCGCGACATCATCGACTACGAGTGGATGCCGCCGGACATGCCGGATCTCATCGAACAAGCGCGCCGCATGCTGCTTGAGCAGTACGAAGCCGAGCGCCTGTTGCAGGAAGCCGATATCGAAGTGCGGGCGCAGATGATCGTGGATCTGGTTTATACCGCGGGCGACTGGCTTCAGCGCGGCGTCGATTTCTTAAACTCTCTTCTTCCCGGTGCCGCGCCCGAAGCCCCGGAAGCGCCCGCTCCGCCGCTGCCTCCGGCGCCCCCGGCGGACGGCCAGACGGCCGCACAAACGGCGATCAACGGCGAGTCGCGTCAAGAGACTCTGCTGCGCGCGGCGCTGATCGGCTTGGCCGCCCTTTCGATCCTTTTGGCGGCTCGTAGAGGCCTGCAGGCGCGCCGCGCCCGCCGCGAGCTCGACGAACGCGAGGCCGAGTTGCTACGAAGGATCGAAGAGATCCTCGCGGCACGTAAGCCTATACCGCGCGATCCGGAGCCGTTGGCGGCGACGGAGACCCCCGTCGCGCAGGTCTCGCAGCAGTCCGCTGAGGTTGTGGCTCCGGCCGCGTTCGTGCCGGTGGAGGAAGGCCGCGACGAAGATTTCGAGAATGTGCGTTTCCGTGCCGATGCACTGCGCCAGGGCTTGGCCGGAACGACGGGCCGCGTCTCTTCTCCGCTCCTGCGAAGCGCCGTCGAAACGGCGGCCGGGGCCGCGGAACAGGCCGCCGACCGTCGCGCAGACGCCGCCGAAGCGCTCGCGCCTCTCGTTGCCGAAGCACAGGCCCTCGACGAACGCTTGGCGGTGTCCGCCGAGCCGGAAGGCGCGGACGCGGAAGCTTTGGTTTCGCTACGTGAAGCGCTGGCGCTCGCCGAGCTGGGCATCGCCGGGGCCGCGGTTTCCGACCAAGAAGCCGATATGTTCCGCACGCAGGCGGACGAACTGCGGCGCCAGATCGGCGAGATCGAGGCTCGCGCCGGAGCGGTACGCGACGAGGTCGTCGTCCAGGTCGCCAACGCGCTGGCCGAGCCCGACGCGGAAGCGCGTCTGGAGGCTCTCGGAGCGACGCCGCGCGAAATCGACATGGCCCGTCGCGTGAATCTCGAGGACCTCATGCAGCGCACGCGCGAGGAAATGTACGCCGCCGAACTGGAACTGTACGAAGCGCTTTCGCGCCTCCGCGCCGCGCGCGCCGAAATTTACGCCAACTCCGCGCGCGAATACGAAGCATCCGCGCCCGCATTAAACGAGCTGATCGCCACGATCGAGCGCGCGCTTCCGGCGGCCCAGCGCGCCGCGATGGCTTCTGCGCGTGCCCTGGACGTGCTGCGCGCGATTCCCGACGACGCCGCCCGCGTCTTGAGCCCCGCAAACGCCTCGAAGAGCCTTTCGGCTGATGTCGTGTCTTTGACCGGAGAAGCGATAGGGCACGCGCTGCATACGCGCGACCCTGAAGGCGGAGCTGAAGCACGGGAGGCTCTGACGCGCGACGGCGGAGCGATTGCCCGCGTCGACGCGCTCGGGACCGCGCTCGCGGAAACCGAACCCGGCCTGTCGCAGGCTCTCGGGGATCTCGCTCAGGATCTACGCGGCGCGACCGGCACGCAGGCCGAACCGCGCTGGGCGGAGCGCGCGGTCGAAGCGGCCGTTGCCGATCCCGAGATTGCTTCCGAGCGGGCGGAGGAAGTTTCGCGTCTCAAGACCGAGCTCGACGCGCTCCGCGTGAACGCGCGCCGTTCGATGTGGTCGGCGCTGCGCTTCGCCGTTCTCGCTCCTTTGCTCCTGACCGCAGCGCTGTTCAGCGGATACCTGCTCGACCTGTTCCGCGGAACACCCGCGTCCGACCGGGGCCGTACCGACACGGCCGCCGACATCCGCCCGGACGCCGCGGGAGCCGCGCCGGCCCGTGCGAAGGCGAAGGCCAAGGCGAAAGCCGCCGCACCCACGCGCGATCCCTACACGAAGGCCTACCACGTTCACCGTTTGCAGCTGCAGATGCCGACCGCCTATGAGCTGAAAGTCGAAGCGCAGGTCGCCGTCGCGCAGAAGGAGGCACGCGCTCTCGACGTCCTCGAAGCGGAGATCCGCGAGCTGGACGCCCGATTGGAGAAAGCGTCCTCAGGTCCCGAGCGTACCGCTCTCGCCGATCGTCTCGAGGCCAAGCGCCGCGAATATTTCGCGCGGCTCGGCGATCCGTTCGCCGTCGAAGTCACGAATGTCGATCTCAAGTCGCCGGTGGACGTGTTCCAACGCAAGGCACGTCTCTTGCGTGGAATGCTGGACGAACTGCGGAAAGCGCCGAAGGGCCGCGAAGACGAGATTATCGAGCTCGCGGCAAAGGTGCGCGTCGCCGAGAACCTGGTGAAGACGCTCGAGACCAAAGCCGATCAGGTGCGAAAGCTCAGACAAAATGCCGATGCGCTGCGCGAAGAGACGATGGCCGCGGTTATGACGAGCTGGAATGCGATGGGCGGCGTGCGTCCGAAAGGGGAGTGGGACCGCGAGCTTACGCACACCCTCACGATCGGCGGCCGCACGATCACCGTGCGGGAGCCGCTGGGACGCTCGCGCTGGCCGAATCCGTCGGGCGTTTCCGAATTCGCGTACTGCACTGAAATCAAGCTCGGCATCCATCCGACGACCGGAGAGGTGATGTGGTATCCGGTGCGGCAACACAGCCCGTCGGGAACGCCGTCGGCTTACGTCCAGAAGTTCCGTGATCCGACGAGCCCGTTCTATTTCCGAGATCCGGCCACAGGAAATTTTGTCGTGCGCCACGCGCCTATCGTCATCTACAACAGCGCGAAAGGCCGTATCGACGGCACGCTGGACGCCAGCACCTATCCGATCCCGCCGGGATACGAGCGGAACACGGACCCCGGCGCCCGCCCCACCACTTCTTATTACTCCTGGGTTCTGCCGGTGAACGCCTCGGTGCTTCAGCTTACGAGGGAGCAGTACGAGGCACGTTCGCGGCTGCCGCGCCGCGTCACGGACGCGATCACGTTCTTCGAAGAAAATGGCGCTTACTACGAGCTAAACTTCGGCGTCGACGTCACCGAGCTCCAGGCCGGCGAGCAGTGCCTGCTGGTGCAAGACGGCGGCCCGATCGAGATCTCCTACGAACGCCAGGGCCGCTTCGTGAAAGGCCGCTTCTCACTGCGTAAGGATCTGAAGCTCGTAACCGGCACGCGCAAAACCTTCCCGAATCCGTACCTTGGCTTCGGGACTCACCTGGTCGCGGAGGACCGTGAAAATTACATGCTGACCGGCGGCGCGATCGTCAACGTGCGCGGACTGCGCGGCACCGGGCTATACGCCGGTGCCCCGTCCTACCTGCCCACGCGCGCCGCTTACGACCGCGCTCTGCAGATCATTGAAGAAAGGAAGAAGGTCGTTCTCGAGCGCATCGAACGCACAGGCGGCACCCCCGAGCTGCGCAATCAGCTCGATCTCCTGGGCAAACTTGTCGTGCTCTATCAGGAAGGGCGGACGATCGTGAACGTCGTCGCTCGCCCGAGCCCGGTTTGGGCTCAGAGCCAGGTCGTGTCGGCTTATCGCGAGTACCTGCAGCGTGTCGGCGAAGCCATCGACCGGTTGAACGAAGAATTGAATCGCGCTCCCGAGCGGGAGGAAGAGGCGCCGGTACTCCCGCCTGCCGACGCGCCTGATGCCCCCGTGCCCGCAGCCGCCGCGCCCGAGGCTCCCGCAGCTGCGCAGCTGCTGCCTTTCCTGACGCTCGTCGTCGCACAGGTGGATCCGCCCGCCGGCAAAGACACCGAACGCCGCGTTTCGCCGGTGGAGGGCGTGCCCGTGGCGCCGCCGAAGAACGCCGGCATCTCACCCGACAGCGTCGCGGAGCCGATGATGAAAGCCGACGAGACCGGTAAGCACCGCGAGCCGCTCGGGCAAGGTTGGCTCCGCACGCCGCTCAAGGACGTGAATCTCGGTGGACAATTCGCGCGAATCGTCGTGCTGGATGCTTCCGGCCGCCCTGCCTTCTACCTCACCGGCGACGTGCGCGTAAATGGGAAGACGATCGCCGACATCGACTTTGCCAAGACGCCTCTCACGGCCAAAGACAAGATCTCCGCACAATACGTGACCGTGATCCGGCGTGACGCACGCACGGGACATCCGACCGGCTCGATGACGTCGCGCCTGAAGGCCGGTTCCTCGTTCGCCCTTCCCGAATTCAACCCGAACGTGGAGAAGCTTTTTCCAGTCGATGTCGACGTGCGCCAGACGATTAACCGCGGAAAGTCGGCGGACGGCGCGTTCGATGTCTTCGAGGTGCGCACCTACCTCCTCGACGCCGCGGGAAGACTTCGCGTGGAGGACGGACGCGCCAAATACGTGCCGCACGTCGAATACCGCAGCCCCGCGACCCCGAACCAGCTTTTCGCCGCCATCTATCCGTTCGACGGCGATCCGAACGTGCGGCTCGACATCCGTGGCGGAAAGATTGCGGGCGTGCTGAAAGCCGACTCTGGAGAAGCGACGCGCGGCGAAATCGAGGTGCCGACTTCGCGCACAGGCCGCGCGAGCATCTACAATTTCAACACGGGCAAGACACCGGCGATGGAGGCGCAGCCGGTGGCGCGTCTGGTCCGCGTTGGGCAGTCGCTTCACGAGGGCGCCACGTACCCGGTGTTCGAGCGCCGCGACGCCAAGACCGGAGACGTGATCGAAGCGTTCGCCACGAGCGACGCGGTCGGCATGAAGCTCGTCTTCACGACCGACGCCACGGGCACACGCGAGGCGCTCGAGCCGGCCACCGGCAACATCTTTTCGATGAAAAGCGGCTACCGCGTGGGCGACCGCATCGCGACCACGGGTTTCGCCGCGACGGTGACCGTAGACGGCAAGACGTACGACCGCTACGAGCGTAAGGACGCGCGCACGCGCGCGTTGCAGCGCACGTTCGCCGTCGACGAACGCGGCAAGGAAGCTCTGCGGTACGAATCTATTTCTCCCACCGTGTGGGAAGTGGAGGTCGTCGCCACCGGCGCGATCCACACCGTGAACCCGGCCGACTTCTCGCTGGGCGCCAAGACCGCCCGCATCGAATCCACCGGCCGCACCGTTACGATCGGCGGCAAGACCTTCACCGTCAAGCAGCGCGTCGCCGAAGCTGGCGGCAAGGTGGAGCGCGTGCTCGGCTTCGACGCGCAAGGCCGGATCGGCGTGCGTTTCTTCGCCGGTGCGGACGGCCGCATCATCGAGGCGGAGGAGGTCGCGACCGGCGACATCTATCCCGTCACCGATCCGGCGACTTTCGCGGTTGGCCCCAATCCCGTCGCGCGCACGCGCCGCGCGGGCGACGTAACCGCCGGCGGCCAGACTTACGCGCTACGTATCCGTCAGTCTCCGGATGGCACGATCGAGCGCGCGTTCGCGATCGACGCGTTCGGCCGCGAAGGCGTGCGCTATTATCTCGACCCCGCCACGCGTGTTCCGACCGTCGCGGAGGTGACCGCCACCGGCGCTCTCTATGCGGCGGCGCCGGACTGGACGATCGGCGCGCAACTGGGCACCACGGAGCGCCGCCCCCGCCATCTCGATTTCGGCGGCCGTTCCTACGACCTCCTCATCCAGAGAAACTTGGACGGCACGACGCGCCGCATCTTCGGCGTGGATGCGACCGGACGTGAAGTGGCCGCGTTTTACAACCGGCCCGAGCGCGTGAACGGCGTGGCCGTCGCGGGTACTTTCAGCGTGCAGGAAGGACTCCGCGTGACGGATTTACCGGCAGGAGCCGCCGCACGCCGCGGCTATGCGGGCGACGAAACCATCCAGACTCTTTACTACGCGTCGGCGGATTACCGGCTGCTTCCGGCGCTCGGACGCGTCGGGTACGCCGTGAACACGAAAAAAGTGGTCCGGCATGAAGGGAACGAATGGCCCGTCACCGAAGAACTTACCGCCACCGGAAAATTCAACGCGGGTCGCGCGGTAGACCGAAGCCGGGGAGCGGAGAAAGCGATCGTGACCCTCCTCCCCGAGGGGACGTACCAAGTAGAGCTCATCGAGCGGCGCTTGGAGGAAATTCCCGCGGGCGCCCGTAAGCAGCGCATTCGCGTCGGCCATCTGGCGGCCGTGGTGGACGGTTCGTACGTGGCCGAGCGGCAGATCGTCCAGACGTCCTACGTCAGTATGTACGATGTCAATCTGGGTCCCGGCATGCCGGGTACGGAGGAAGTGCTCAATAATTTCCGCGATATTCCGGAAGCCAATCGCGCAATGGCGCTCGAGCGCTTCCGGGTGGGGCTCGACAAGATCGCCCGCAACCTGAACCTGCAGGGCAACGTGCAGCTTATCCTCACCGAAGTCCGAATGACGAACGGCTCGACGAATTATTTTCTGCGCGTGAAGGACGATCCGTTCGGCCGCATCGTCATCTTCCAGGGCGGCATGGGCAGCTTCTTCGGAGGCTCGGTGGGCACCGCGAACGTGGTCATCAACACCGATTTCAGCGGCAGCTCTTCGCGCGAAGGCTACGAGTTCGGTCCTCTCGGGCAGGTGTACCTCCAGGAAGCCGGTCTGCCGGACATGACTTCTGAAAAACTTCTGGGAAAGTACGGCCTGCAGGGGCAAAGAGACGAAATCGCGCGCAGCGGCGTGACCTTCCCGACCGAGTCGTTCTCGGAAGTCACTCGCTCGCTGATCGACGCCCGAGGCAAAAAGATCCCGATGGACGTGCGCTACCTATTGCCGGACGATCCGCACGCCCGCGACTTTGTCCGTTTCTCCAGCGGCGCCGTGCGTTTCATTAAATGGTCGACCGATCCGCGGATTCCCCACAACGTGCCCGCGGGCGAAGTGGCGTTCGTGGCTAACCGCGGTCTTTTGCTGCGTGAAACCGAATTCGTCGCCCACGACACTCAGTCGAAGGAATACGTCTACCGCGTCCTCGACGAATTCCGCGAAGGCCAGCAGATGCGTCCGTACGTCCTGCTCGGCGCCAATTACGAAACCGGCGCCGTCTGGGAATGGTACGTAAACGAAGAGCGCAAATTGTATACGCGGGACGGCTTCCCGCTCTTCGAGCACCGCGTGGAGAGGGCGCAGAATCCCACCGGGAATTTCACGACACGGTCCTACGTCAGCGCGCTGAACGGCGAAACGTACGGCATGAGCGGCACGGAGACGCGCTACGGCACGTTCACTTCCCGCGCCTGGACGCATCCGGATACCGGCGACATCTACGTCCTCGTCAGCCAAAACCTGGAGACGTCCACTCCCGTGGATCAGAAACGCTTCTTCGTGATGAAGAACGGCAATCTCGAGGCGGTCATCGTCGGCGAAGGCATCGACCGGCTCATTTACTTCGATCCGTACGGGATGACGCTCGGCAGCCGCGTTCAAAATTCGCCGTTCGTGCGTCCGATCCGGTGGGGCGCGCAGCGTGCCGGCGTGATGGAAGGTCTTGAAGTGATCGTCGGCCGCATCCAGGACGAAGGCACCGACATCAACTTGCGCATACCGCAATCGGACCTGCGCGAGCAACAACCGGTCTATTTCTCGGCCACGGTCTATGCCCAGAATCACTGGTACCTTTTCCTGTTGGGAGGCCTGGGCGCTTTGGTCGCGATCCCATCCGTCATGGGCGTGTGGCAACGTCTGCGCCGCGGGAAGCGGGCGCTCACATCCGGGGACATCGCCGCGCTCAACGCGCCGCCCGCCGGCGTGGACGCCGCACCTTCTTCCGACGCGCCCCCCACGACCGCGTCGGGCGCGCGCTTGAGCCTCGGCGACCGCTACGCGGAATTCCACGCTTTCGGAGGACAGCTCACGATTCCGCCCACCGTGGGCAACGGAGTCCGGAAAGATCCGGTCCGCCGCGAGGAAGCGCGCCGCGCTTATGCGGTGAATTACTACACGGCGAACGGTTTCTCGGCCGTCGAGGCGTCCCGGCTTTACGAACAATTTAAGGACCGGTATGACGAGGCGCTGCACGATCCGAGTGACCGCCGCGACCCGCCGGCCAAGCTCACGGTAGCCAGCGCATGGACCGACCTTCAGTCTGCGGGAACGTACACGGAAGCCGTCGCCGTCCGGAACATCGTCGAGTCCGGCCTCCTTGGAGATGCGGCCCAATCGCGCGAAGCGTTCGAGCGGGCCGTCGCGCGCCACGCTTCCGGCGGCACGGTCCATGGGCGTCGGAAAGCGATGCTTTGGATCGCCGTGAAGGAAGAGCTCGCCGGCCGCAGCCAGTCCGCGGCGCTCGCGGCGATCGCCAACGGCGATTTCTCGGTCGTCGAGCACCTGCCTTCCACACCGCTGGCGCGGGTCTTGCGCCGTTTCTTGGCGAGCGTCGCCGGCGAGGGAACGCGGCGCGTGTCTCCCGAGACGATTCAGGAAGCGGCGAAGCGTGCCCCTAATTTCAACGCCTTCGTGACCGGCCTCCTCAGGGACTACGTGATGCGCCCGCTGTTCGACGACACCCTCGCGCGTACCTGGGGGGACAACGTACCCCAGGGAGCCGCCGCCCGCATCGAGGAAGCGGTATTCTCGGACGTTTATTCGGCCATCCAGCACGATCCGTCCCTGCTCGACCAGTACGTCGCCACCGGCGATATCAAATTCAATCCCGATCCGCTGATTCGCACGAACGAACCGCTCACGGCGCGTGAAAGCGTCGTCAGCAACGTGCTGCTCCTGCCGCTTTCGCAGACGGGCAAGCATTCGCTCGGCATGTTCGGCGCGCAGTGGCCGCTCAACCTCTACGTGACGCGCGAAGTGCTCCAGGGCGTCGCCGACGGCAAAACGCCCGCGCAAATCCTGGCCCGGGTGGATCTTCTCTTCAATCTTTTCACGCCGGTCCTCCTGCGCGAGCTTAAAAAACACAAATTGATCACCGATCCGCCGGACGGAACGCCGCGAAGCGACAAGACGCTGAGCGACGTATACGTCGACACCGACATGTACGATCACCTCGAGATGGCGTTCCGCGATCCGACGATGACGATCGAGCGCGCGCTCGATCTGACGACCGCCGAGCTCGAGCAAAAGGCGGCGCTGGCCGCCTCCGGAAACGAAGCTGTTCTCGACGAGCTCGCCAAGCTCTATAAGGACAAGAAACGCCTTCTGCTCAAGGCGAACTATCCGCGCGCGTCCGCGGCCTCCGAGAAAAAACGCGGCGTCATCAATTTCTACCTCTTTAAAGTGATCGCCCCCAAATTTGATCTGAAAGGCTACTGGTCGATGAGCCCAGCCCGGCGAACCGTTTTTTACGTCAGCGCCCTTGTCCTCCTGGTGTGCGGCATTTTTCTCGTGCCGGTTTCGCTCGCGGGCGGTCTCATGCTGATCGCCGCGATTCCTTACGTGCTTCCGCCGCTCCTCATGGGGAACTCCAAGCTTTCCGACCGGATCGCCATGGTGTCGGTCGGCCTCCTGACCGACTTCTACGTGTTCGGCGTCCTCGTGAACCAGCTTTTCTGGAAATGGGAACTCGTGCAGGAGAACTGGGCGACCCTCGGTTTCTGGGTGACCTCCTTCCTCATCGCGCTCATGATGATCCCCACGAAGGCTTCCGTGACGTACCTCGTTCGCGGAGTCCGTGCCTTCTTGATCAACAACGAGACGGCCTGGTCCGAAACGGCACGGTCGCTCACGGGTTGGCGGTCGGTCTTCAGGCTCCGGGGCCATTGGCCGCAGACGTTCGCCGACTGGTACGCCGAATTCCGCACGGCGGAAGACGAGACGGGGCCGCTCGTGTCGAATGGGGAAATGATCGGGGAATACCTGACATCGGTGGTCAACGGCCTCTACAACGACAACCGGCTGAGCGCGGCTGAGCGGGATTCCTGGCTCGCCGGCATCGAAGGGCGGCAGCCGGCCACGGGCGTCGCATTCATGCGCCCGCAGTCCGAAGAAACGTTCGCACTTCTCCACCGCCAATTCCTGGCGATCAGCCGCAAGAAACCGCGGGCCGACCGTTTCGAAAGCATGCAGGCGAGCTCCTCGCACGTCATGAACGCGGGCGAGCTCGTGACGCACACCGCGGAGTCCGCGGGATTCCTCGGTACGTTCCATTCGGACCCCGACGACTTCGGCCGCATGAGTTCGTTCGTCGGCTACTGTGCGCGCACCCACCCGGCGGAATGGGGGAACGCTCTCGACAAAGTCGCCGCTTGGGCGCCCGCGCCGTACGTACAGGCGCTGCGCCGGCTCGACGAATGGACGGATCCCGTCGCGGTCGTGTTCGAAGGCCGTGCGCCGGACGGCACGACGCTCCCCGAGATTACGCAGGAAGAACGCCGCCGGATCATGCGCGCCATTCTTGATTTCATGGACGTCATTCGCCCGAATGACCGCAAGGGCATCCGGACGTTCGCGAAGGAATTCATCCAGTTCCACCTGAAGGCCGCCGCCGACTCCGGGGACATGGAATATCACGGCGCCGTGCGACGGATCGCGCAGACAACCGAATCGCTGCCGGAAGCCCATCGCCGCTTGTCCGCGGCCTCTCTTGAAAGCCTGAGCTCCGAAGAGCGCGCCTTCGTCGAGCGCTTCCCCGCGTATCAGGCGGCCGTGGCCGTCAAACTCCGCGAGATCTTCCTCAACGTCATGATGGCCGTCCACTTCAACGCCGATTACGGCGGGGTGAACATCCGTGCAACTCCGGTCGCGGGTCTCTTGGGCGGTCTCGCGGGCCTGGATCTCGCAGGTAGGCCGGATCTCGTCGCGCGGCGGGACGCGCTCGTCGCCGGTCTACGCGAGTTCGATCCGGCGCAAGCGGCGGATTCCACGAAATTCGCCAGCATGGACACGTTCTCACAAGCGTTCGTGGTGTGGTACGAGCAAAATCAGGGAGAGTGGCTGACTTTCATCGGTGCGGTTCTCCGCGAGGAGAACGCGATCGACCGTATCGCGGCTACGCTCACGAACGCCGCCGATCCGGCCGCGATGAGAGCCGCCCTGAACGCCCTGCCGTTCGGCGCCATGCCGGATTTCGGGTGGAAGCGCGAGGATCTCCTCGCGGAGCTCACGGACATGGAGCCCGGCAATCTCGCGGCCTGGAAGGCAAAACATGCGGAAGATTTCAAGAAGCTCGCCCGGGGCGCGCAGGTGGGCCGGGTGAAAGGTATAATCGGCGGTTTCGAAAACGTCCTTCAGAACGCCACCATCGTGGTGGAATGCGCGAACGTCGGCGCGATCTACGCGTTCCATAACCGCGCCGACACAAATTTGCCCGGCAACGGCACGAAGAACGGTGCTATCTCCGGCAACCTGCACCTTTATTACTCCCGCTCTTCCAATCTCGACGCGCACGTGCACTCTCTTCAACCCGTATTCCGATTCGAATCCATGGCGCTGCAGAGCCGCGTGCGCAATCCGCAGAACCTCGTCGTGAACCCCTCGATGCGCATCTGGGCGTCCGGCGACGCGTTTCCGGCGACCCGCGATTACGCGGTCGGTCAACACAACTGGACGCAGATCGTTCAGATGGCGGAGAGCGGCCGGCTGACTTTCTACGGCAAGGGTCACATCGTGAAGTACATGGTCACCTTCGTCACGCCGCCCGGCGAGGATTCGAGCGATTACCTTGCCCGCCAGCGCACGCAGCCCATCGTCCGGAGCGTTCATGTTGATTACGACGACGACCTGTGGGGCCGCCCGATGCAGAATCCTCCGCTGAAGGGAACCGAAAAACGTTATTCCTCGAACGTCAGCGCATTCAAGGACGACCCGGGCCAGTTCGCCGTCTTCGAGGTGGCAGAACTGGAGCCGGCGACGAAGGACACGCACGACAACTTGTGGTCACTCTATTTTTACGCGGTTTTCGCGATTGCGCTCCTGATTATCGTCCCTACGCTACTGCCTTTCTCGGCATTCGCTTCGTTACGGCCGTTCCTGTTCTACGTCACCGCAAGCTTCGTCCTCATGTTCGCTATCACAAAGAGCAACATTCTCTACAATTGGCGCCTGGAAGGGAGCCTGTGGGTCGGCCTGTGGCGCTGGTTGGCGGATACTTTCCGCGCTACGCCGTTCTACGCGAGTTTCCAGCCGTTCTACCTGCAGGGCGTGTACGAGACCTCGAACCAGACGTTCGGCTTCGTGCGAACCGTCAAGGAAGCGCTTTTCACTGGTTATAGTGACCGCACGCGTTTCGATAAGCTCATGGTCTACCACGGGGTTCCCCTGAACTCGACGCTGGGCTTTCTCGGTGTTCTGGCGTTCATGGTTTCGATGCTCATGATGACGGCGTTTGGTCTGATTCTGTTCCCGTACCTCAACATGGCCATCGGTATCACGAGCGGCGATTACACGCACGGTGTGTTTAAGGACCGGCAGGGGAACTTGAAAGGATTTAGCTTCACCCGCCAGTACAAAATGTTCTTCGTCGTCATGGCTTGGACCGCAGGCGTTTACGCCCGGCTTTTCGTCGAAGGCGCCCGCCGGTTGTTCGGCCGCAGGCCCGGCGCTCCGGGAGCGCCCGCTGCTCCGCCCGCCGCACCGCGTCCCGTTCCGCCCGCGCCTTCCGCCCCGACCCGCTCCTCCGGCGCCCGCTTGGCGGGGGAGAAGCCCGCAGAATCCCCGTATCTGCTTCCCGTAACGGTGGGTGTGGTGGCCTCGACCGACGCCGAATTCCAGGCGAGGACGGAAGCGCTGCGTACGCTGGTCGGATCCGAGCTCGAGCCCGCGTTCTCGTTCGAGCGCGTGGCGGCCGGTGAAGAAGTGCAGTTCGGCATCGGTGAAGGAACGCCTTTCCGCGTCCTCGTGGATTCCGGCGCTTTCGAAGACTCCGGCGCGGTGTCGGCCCGCGAAACCCTTTTCGGCAATCTGGAAACCGTCGCCCGGCAGCGCCAGGACCGCATGGAAGCGGAGCTGGCCCGCCAGGAGGTCTTCATGGAGTTCCTTGCGCGTGTGGCGCCGGACGGCTTCTCGTTGGGCGAAGAAGGAGCCATTGAACGGGCTCTCGACAGGCTCGACGCCGCCGCCCTCGGCGCCGCGCTCCGCTCGATCGCGCTCCCGGATCCGGCCCGTATCCGGACGATGGGGACGTCGGCTGGCTTCACGCTCGTGTCCGACGGCCGTTTCCTGCCGCCCGCGCGGCTCGACGAAAACCTTTTGACGCAGCTTTTGGAGCGCGCCGCCGCTTCCCCCGCCGACACGGACAAGGTCGACGCTCTTCGCGGCGCCCTCTCGCTCGCCATCGGTACGTTGGGTGAGTCGGGCGAGGGTGCTTTCGCGAGGAACGCCGCCGATGCGATGCGCGTCGTTCTGACCGCGTACGCGAAGATCGTGTCGCAGCAGGGCACGATCCAGCCAACCGACAATTTCGAAGGCGAAAAGACGATCGCCGTCACGGAAGACATGTTCCGCGCGAACGCGGCGGATTACGTACGCGACGCCCAATACCTGATTTCCAAGAACGACCAGGTGCGCCTGGCGCTCGTCATTCCGGTCACGCCCGCTTTGCGTAGCCTTTCGAAAGAGGAGCGGGAACGCGCGTACCGGCTCGAAAACCCGGATGCGGGGCTCTTCCGTCTTGTCTTCGTGGAAGGCCAGCCCGGCTTGGAAAATGTCCGCGCCGCCATCGAAGGACCGTTCATCCTCGCGGGACGCGAGGGAACTCCGGCCAGCGGCATCGAACGCCGGGACCAGGCCATGCTGATGCAAGTGGATGCACTGGCCAAGACCCACCGCACGACGCTCGTCGTGGCGGCCAAGCTCCTTTACGCCGGCAAGGACGTGTCCCTGCCCGGCCTTCGCAAGCTCGAAGACGGCGTGTTCCGCTACCTGCCTGCGGTGTCGCCGATCCAGCTCCTGCGCCTCCTGCAGGAAGCCAACGCCAGCCTCCGCTCGATCTCGTCCTCGGCCTAATACAGGCAAGAGTGACCCTGACCGTTTGACTTCGGTCATGTGTTGCGCTATAGTACTTCCTCCAACCGGCAGTCCCGAATTTTTCCGGTTCGACCAAGCTCAGAAAAGATATCGCGGGGTAGAGCAGCCTGGTAGCTCGTCGGGCTCATAACCCGAAGGTCGTTGGTTCAAATCCAACCCCCGCTACCAATGTAACGCAAGAAACCGCAGTGGTTAACGTCACTGCGGTTTCTTCTTTAGGTGTATGAAAATCGGTTCTGTCTAACAGCTGTCTAACAACTCAGAATTTGCTATACTCCTATTAGGGTATGGAAGCGAGTTTGATTCGGCCCGCCTCCACCATATTGAAAGTAAACCAGGGGATTGCATAGAAGAATGTTATTTGTACAGGGATTGCGAACTTGTCCCCGCGTAATTCCTGCCTTCCGAAAGACGAGGACGAAGTGAAGATTTCTGTCGAAGTAAAACCTGATTTCCTCCAACGCTTGATTGGCGTCAAAAATCCTGTAATCAATCTTTCCGAGCTCATCTGGAACGGCTTCGACGCAGATGCGTCTGAGGTCAAGGCTTCCCTCGACCTGAGCGAGCTTGGTGCGATTGATGAGATCCGCGTGTCTGACAACGGTCACGGAATGCCGCATGCGGAGGCGCTGATCGCATTCAAGGATCTTGGCGGATCCTTAAAGCAGTCCAAAATCAAATCGTCCAGCGGTCGCATGCTACATGGTAAAGCCGGAAAGGGGCGCTTTCGTGCCCTGGGCCTCGGGCAAAAGGTCGAGTGGATCACGCACTACAAGAAGGACGGTGATGTCTACGAATATCGGATCATCGGGACCGCAGCAGATCCCGGCACATTTGAGATCGAAGACGAGAAACCTTCAACGCGCAGATCGACGGGCACGGAAGTGCGGATCACCGGCGTGCGGGATTTCCGAAAACTAACGCTCGAGGGCGGCGGCTTGTACGAGATCGCCACAAACTTCGCTCTTTATCTCCGCCAATATCCGAAAGTCTCTCTCTACTATGAGGGGCAAAAGGTTAACCCTTCTAATGTGCAGGAACACGAGGAAGACTACCAGATCACTGGCGTCCAACTTCCCGGCGGCCGTCAAGTAAATGCAACATTGACTGTCATTGAGTGGACGCCTGCGGTTGAGCGTGCTCTTTACCTCTGCGATCAGAGCGGCTTCTCGCTCGAAAAAACTGCGCTGGGCATCCACGCTTCGGGTTTCAACTATACCGGCTATCTCAAGTCTGACCTGATCCGCGAGCTGGACAACGATGGCACATTGCAGCTTGATGAACTGAATGATAAGCTCGTGCCACTTTTAGACGCAACGAAGACGAAACTGAAGGAACACTTCCGAAAGCGCTCGGCTTTGAAGGCCTCCGATGTTGTCAATACATGGAAGAACAAAAATATCTATCCGTTCAAAGACGCGCCGCAGAACCAGGTCGAGGTCGTCGAACGGCAGGTCTTTGACGTGGTCGCGATTAACCTGCACCACTACCTTCCTGATTTTGACAAGTCGAGTGATAAGAACAAACGCATCCAGCTGGAGCTCCTCCGGCAGACGCTGGAGACCAGTCCCGAGATCGTACAGAAGATCATGCGTGATGTGCTCGAGCTGCCGAAGGAGAAACAGCAGGAGTTTGCTGAGCTCCTCGAAAAGACGACACTCTCGGCTGTCATCAACGCCTCGAAGGTTGTTGCCAACCGCCTGAACTTCATCAAGGGTCTAGAGGCTGTGGTGTACGAGCACGACATTAGCAAGAAAGTGAAGGAACGCGAGCATCTTCATCAGATCCTCACCCGGGAGACCTGGCTTTTTGGCGAAAAGTTCAATCTATCAGTGAGCGACGGCGCGTTGACGACCGTGCTTCGCAAACACTACTTGCTGGCAGGGCGTACTACCGACGACATCGACCCAATCTACAGGGAGGACGGTACAGCCGGGCGTGTGGACCTCATGTTCTCCAAGCGGATTCCACATCATGACAACCGGCTCGAGCACCTGGTCGTGGAGCTCAAACGACCAGGAACGGTTTTGGATAGCTCGATGGCCAATCAGATTGAGAGCTATGCGCTCAAAGTTTCCACCGACGAGAGATTTCAGAGCGTAGGCGCAAAATGGACCTTCTGGCTCATATCGAACGATATGACTCCGGAGCTGCGGGCCAAGATTCGCCAGGCAAACCGGGAGGAAGGTATTCTGCTACAAACAGATGGTATCGTTGTTTGGGTTAAAACGTGGGCGCAGATAATTGAGGAATGCAGCGGCAGGCTGCGCTTCTTCCAAGAAAAGCTAGAGTTCGGTGCGGATCAGAGCTCTGGGATCGAATACCTTAAGAAAATGCACGCGAAGTACCTTCCGAAAGATCTACAAAAAGAACCCCAAAGCCAGAACGGTACGGTTGTAGTTGCCAAGAGCGCCAACTTATCATCGCGGTGATTGAACCTACCCAAAAAACATTTAGGATTTACAGGTGACAACTCAGTCTAGTGGGCCTATTCAAGAAAAATTACACGACATAGCGCGTAGTATGATTGAGATACAATTCGCGGAGAACGAAAAGCGCCTTCAGCATGATATCAACGATATTAAATGTAAGTTGGCCGCGCGAGGTGTTTTGCATTCTGGTATGACCGCAAAGCTAATTCACGATCTTTGCGACAGAGAAATTGAGACTCGCGCTTTCATCGTTTGGAGGTCTTACCAGAAAGTTATTGCAGCCGGAATTGATACATTAGCAGGCTTAGCCGATGAGTTACGATCAAAGGTCAGTGGGTATGTTTCTCAGGAAGCACCCAAATTGATCCAGGAAGCTCAAAGGATAAATAAACTTATCGGAATGGGCCCAGATCAACAGGTTGAGCAAGCGAAAGATCACGCTCTGAAGAAAGTCTTTGCCGAGATCGATTTATTTGTGCACACTGTTGAAAACAGGTCCAAGGAAGCCGCCAAGACCGGCGCGTCGGGCAGTGTCATTCAACAGATTATAAATTCAACTATTGGGGCGAATCAGGTCGGCGCGAACTCTATCGCAAGCGTGAATATGACCATAGGCTCTCAAACTCGCACGGACATTCTTGAAGCGCTAAAATCGGTCAAGGCCGCGGCAGATTCAGTTGAATCGTTACCGGGTTGTCAAAAAGAGGAGTTTGCTGAGCTGGTTATTGAAGCTGAAACCGAGGTTAAAAAAGAGTCTCCTAATCGCCTCAAACTCGGCAGTGCTCTTACTGCGATCGCGACTACCATACAGACTGTGGGAAGTATGAGAGCCGCATATGAAGTGCTGAAGCGCGCTCTTATGTTTTTTACGGCATAAGCGTACCTTAGAACCAAATAAATAAAGCTCGACCCATCCCGACCTTGCGGCCTTAAAATTTAAGATAAGCGGCCCAACTTTAAATCGAAGCGGCTAATTATTTATAATTCAAAACTGTAGAAGTTTCCAGGCTGGAATTTTGAAAGCTTTGTAGTTACGGGACCAAGTCCCAAAGTACATAGTTGAACGAAATTAGCCTCCTGTGTCGTCTTATAAGATAAGGAGGCTTTCTTTATGCCCAGAAAACCACGAATCTCAGGCGTTTTTCGGGCCTACCCCCCGTTAGTTTCTTTTAATCCCGCTTTAATCGTTCTCTAACCCCGAATAACTTACAATCAAGTACGTGAAGTCTGTCCACTTACAACGGCGGGGGGGGGTCCTTGATTCGACGCATCTTACGCTCGACGAAAAATAAAAACGCCTCGGGACGCGAGAGGCTGGAAAAAATTCTCACCGGCATCAAAGGATTTGATCATATCACCGGGGGAGGGCTGCCGAAGAACCGGTCCACGCTCATTTGCGGAGGTCCGGGTTCCGGCAAGACTCTCTGGGGTGTCGATTTTCTCGTGAAGGGCGCGACTCTTTACCGCGAACCGGGCGTGTTCGTCTCTTTTGAAGAGACCGCGGACGAGCTGTATAAAGACGCGGCTTCCCTGAATATAGACTTGAAAGCGCTCGTCACGCGGAAAAAAATTCGGATCGAGCATATCCTTTTGGAACGCAAGGACGTCCAGGAAAGCGACTTCAGCCTCGAGGGGACACTTATCGGCCTCGAGCACGCGATCGATTCCGTCGGCGCCAAGCGCGTGGTCCTGGATTCGTTCGAATCGCTGTTCGCGGGCATCGCGGACGCGGGCATCCTCCGCTTGGAAATAAAGAGGCTTTTCCGCTGGCTCAAGGAGAAGGGAGTCACTTCGCTAGTGACCGGCGAATCAGCGCACGCGTCCATGAGCAGCCGCGGGCTCGAGGAGTATATTTCCGACTGCGTCATTTTTCTCGACAACCGGGTGCACGATCAGATCGCCGTCCGCAGGGCCCGTATCACCAAATACCGCGGCTCGAGCCACGGCACCAACGAATATCCGTTCGTCATCGATGACGAAGGCCTTTCGTTCATTCCCATCACCGCCACCGCGCTCGACCGTCCCGGCACGTCCAAAAAGATCTCGACGGGCATCCCGTCGCTCGACCGTCTGTTCGGCGGCCCCGGGGGGGCAAGGGGCTATACCCGAGGCAGCTCGGTGCTCGCTTCGGGTACCGCGGGAACCGGAAAGACGAGTCTCGCGGCCGCTTTCGCAGCGGGTAGGTGCCGTCAGCGCGAGCGGTGCCTGTTCCTGTCCTACGAAGAATCCCCGGGGCAGCTCATCCAGAATATGAGCTCCATCGGTTTCGACCTCAAGCCCTTCATCAAGAAGGGGCTCCTCAAGATCGTGTCCACACGGCCTTCTCTTTTCGGCCTCGAGAGGCATCTGCTTGATCTCTACAAGATCATCGAGGAGTTCAAGCCGAAGGCCGTCATCATCGACCCTTTGACGAGCCTCGTCGCGGTGGGCAGCCCGCGCGAGATCGAATCCATGGTCACGCGCATGATCGACCTGTTGAAATCTAGAGGCATCACGGCGTTCTTCACGAGTCTCGTTTCTTCGGCCGCTGAAAATTACACCAGCGGCGAGATCGGCGTCTCGTCCCTGATCGACACCTGGATCGTCGTCCGGGAGATCGAGCTGGACGGCGGCAAGAAGCGCGTGCGCGGCCTTTACATCGTCAAATCCCGGGGCATGAGCCATTCCAGCGACATCCACCGGCTGATCATGAGCGACGAGGGGCTCGTGCTCAAGGCCATGGATGAAGGGCCCCCGGCTCAGCAGCAAAGGTCTAGCCATGCAAACCCCTAAACCCCGTTTCATCGTCGGCATCGGAGGATCGGCGGGAGGCCTAGACGCTTATATGAAGTTCCTCGACGCCCTTCCGGAGGACACCGGAATGGCTTTCGTCATCATTTCCCACATCCTTCCCACCGAGTCCCACAGCCTCTTGGCCGAAATCCTGGCGAAACACACGAAAATGCCGGTCCGCGTGACCGCCGCGGAGATGCCCGTCCGGCCGGACCATGTCTACGTGATCGCTCCCAACGTGGACCTTCGAATCGAAGACTATACCTTCAAACCCACCGCCCCGCGCACGATGAACAAGCAGGTGGACATCTTCCTGACCTCTTTGGCGAGCGCGATGGGCGAGCACGCGATCGGCATCATTTTTTCGGGATATGACGGAGACGGCTCACAGGGCTGCATGGAAATCAAGTTGAGAGGCGGCACGACGTTCGCCCAGGATAGCTCGGCCATCGTGAACGGCATGCCCGTGAGCGCGCAGAGGTCCGGCTACGTCGACCACGTGCTTCCGCCCGGAGAAATGGGCGCCGCGCTCGAGAAATGGGCAGACGCCTTTGACACCCACCCCAGCGGGTTCGGGCATTTACTCACCACGTGAGGTTACGGGACCAAGTTACGGGACCAAGTCCCAAAGTACATAGTTGAACGAAATTAGCCTCCTGTGTCGTCTTATAAGATAAGGAGGCTTTCTTTATGCCCAGAAAACCACGAATCTCAAGCGCTTCCGGGCTTTATCACTTCATCGCTCGGGGAATGAATAAGAAGACTCTTTTTCATAAACATTCGGATTATAAGGCGTTTGAGGATCTAATGGCCGAGTATCTAACAAAGTTGGATATGCGGCTGTACCACTATTGCCTCATGCCCAATCATACCCACTTGCTCGTTTCGGCGGTCGATGTCGGCCTGCTCAGCAGGTTCGCGCATTTCGTTCATCGCCGGTACACGTATCATTATTGCAGGGCCTATGGATGGTCGGAGCAGCTGTTCAATAGGAGGTTCCGGAGTATTCCTATTGAGAGTGACGGTTATTTACTGGAATGCGGGCGTTACATAGAGAGGAATCCTCTCAAGTCGAATAGGGTCCAGGATGTGGGAGATTATCCTTATTCAAGTTATGGTTTTTACGTTGTTGGAGCAGCATCGGCTTTTATAACGCGTAATCCCATGTATGATACCTTTGGAAGGACAGAAGAGGAGAGGCGGCAAGCCTATAAGGCATATCTTTTGACGCCAAGGCCTTATGAGTCGTTATTAGACGAAACGATTTCTAACTATGTACCTGTGGACTTGGTCCGGTAAACCGGTAAACGGTAAAAAACCGGTAAACGGTAAACATGCTGAATTGCATACGGACACACAGAGGGAAGAAAAAATGAAGAAATGCGGGATTCGGGATCTTGAAGAGGTTCTTAAAAAAACAAGCGATTGTCAGGTTGTCGACGTGCGCGAACCGGCTGAGTTTGAATCCGAACATATCCAGGGAGCTTTCTCGTTGCCGTTGTCCGCTCTCCGGGAGGATAACACGAAGGTTTTTAAAAAAGAGAAGGCGCTTTATCTTTTATGCCGGAGCGGAAATCGCGCCTGCAAAGCGGCGGATCAATTGGAGAGATTCGGATTTTCAGATCTATACGTGGTTGAGGGGGGTCTTGAAGCCTGGGCTGGCGCGGGCAAGCCCGTGCTTCGGGGATCCCGCCGTGTGTGGAGCCTGGACCGTCAGGTGCGTTTTGCCGCGGGTTCGCTGGTGATGAGCGGCGTCCTCTTTTCAAAATTTGTTAATCCCTATTGGCTGGGTCTGTCGGTATTTGTCGCGGCCGGCCTTATTTTTTCGGGAATCACCGACACCTGCGGCATGGCCATGCTCCTTGCCCGGATGCCCTGGAATCAAAAGAAAGCGTAGGTTCTTATGAAACTATTGATCGTTGGCGGCATTGCGGGAGGCGCGTCATGCGCGGCCCGGGCAAGGAGGCTTTCAGAACAGGCAGAAATCATTCTCTTTGACCGGGGACCCTTCGTGTCCTTCGCCAACTGCGGATTGCCCTACTATGTCGGCAATGTCATCAAGGAAGAAAAAAACCTTCTGGTGGCTACGCCGGAGCTTTTCAAAGAGCGGTTTAATATACAGGTCCGTACTGAAAGCGACGTTTTATCTATCGACCGCGCCAATAAAAAAATCCAGGTTAAGGACCTCAAATCGGGGAGCATTTATTGGGAATCATACGACGCGCTGGTGCTTTCGCCGGGAGCTGCGCCGATTCGTCCGCCGCTTCCGGGCATTGATCTTCCCGGTATCTTTGCCTTGCGCACGATTCCGGATAGCCGCCGCATTCTCCAATGGATCTCGGAGAAAAAAGCCAAAGACGCCGTGATCATCGGCGGAGGTTTTATCGGGCTTGAGATGGCTGAAAATCTGGTCCGCTGCTGCATTCACACGTCCGTGCTTGAAATGCAGCCTCAGGTGTTGCCTCCTTTTGATCGGGAAATGGTTTTTGGACTTCACGAACATTTGAAATCCAGGGGCGTGACTCTGTATCTAGGCGATGCTCTGACGGGGTTCGAAGCGGACGCGGACGGGAAGATCACGGTGTTATCCAAGTCCGGCTTGAAACTCAGAACGGATATCGTCATTCTTTCTATCGGGGTGAAGCCGGAAATCACGCTCGCCAAAAATTGTGGACTAGAAACCGGCGAACGAGGCGGGATTCGCGTCAATGATCAAATGAGAGCCTCTGATCCCAAGATATGGGCTGTCGGGGATGCCGTGGAAAAACGTGATTTCCTTACGAGTGAGTGGACGACCATTCCGCTGGCCGGACCGGCCAACCGTCAGGGGAGAGTTGCGGCCGATAGTATCTTTGGCCGTGATTCAAAGTTCAGGGGAGTCCAGGGAACCGCTGTTTGCAAAGTATTCGACCAGGTAGCCGCCATGACCGGAGCCAGCGAAAAGGCCCTTCGGCGGTTGGGTAAGACTTACGAGAAAGTTTATCTGCATCCCGGCCATCACGCGGGATATTATCCGGATGCCAAACCCATTCATTTAAAACTTTTGTTTTCTCCTCAGGATGGGCGCGTGTTGGGAGCTCAGGCGATTGGCGAGGAAGGTGTGGAAAAACGCATCGACGTGATCGCGATGGCCATTCAGATGAAGGCAACAGTTTATGATCTGGAAGAGGCAGAGCTTTGCTATGCGCCTCAGTTCGGCGCGGCCAAAGATCCAGTGAACATTGCCGGCATGATCGCCGCCAACGCGTTGAGAGGTGACGCGCCCCTTGCTCAGTGGGATGGAATCGATTTGAAGAAGGACTTTTTTTTGGATGTGCGAAATAAGGAAGAATATAAAAAGAGCCACGTTGGGGGAGCACTCAACATTCCCCTAAATCATTTAAGATCGGAAATGAACAGGCTCCCCCGCGATCGTGCGATCTATGTTTATTGCGGAGTGGGGCAAAGGGCCTATTACGCGACACGGGTACTCCTCGAAAACGGATTCGATGCTAGAAATATTTCAGGCGGCATCCAGACTTTTGATGGGCAGATTTCCGGCTAACAACCGGCTAAATGAACTACCCTAAAAATAGAAACTCTCCTGAAAATCAGATAACCTTCGTCAGAAAACTGATACAATCGGTACTGGAGGGATATTCGTTGCTAGGTACATTCAGATCGATACTTTTCATATTTTCCCTAATCCTATGTTTGGGTAAGCCTTCATTCGCTGAAAATAGAGTATTTACCAATGAAGATGTACGCCAACTTTTTGAAAAATCCGAAGACTTTAAGAAATCCCATTCCGTTATGAAGCAGCAGCGCGAACGGCTCAAGGCCATTTTAAATGGCTTTTTGGTCGGCGACACTCAAACAATCAATGAAAAATCGGATGAACTCTTGCAGGCTATGAAAGAGGTCATCGCTGGCTATCCGCCGTCAGGCGAAAAAGAATCTGCTGCATGGCAGTCGATGGCCGATATCGTTAACGAAACGTATTTGATGAAAGAAGAGGCGTCGAAAAACGACTACAATAAAGCTTACGTGCACTTTAGCCATATCTCTAGAAGCTGCATTCAATGCCACCAAGTAGTTAGAGAATGGGGCAAACTGCCCGAACCTGCGCCGCCCGCAGAAGAAAAGAACCTTTCGCCTGACGCTGCTAATCAAAAAGAGGCTGCTTCAAAAAAGTCTACAAAGAAAAACAACCCAGACGCACCGTTGGTTTCACAGTAATTCCAATTAATTTTATAATAATTAAAACTTCGATCTTTCCTCGCTCCGAACGTTCAGACCGGTCCGCTTCGAATAAAGCCTCCAGCAGTAAACTTTGAGAAGAAGGGATAAAGCGGGCAAATTACGCTTGCCGCTTCTCATGGGGGTTTCTTGCTGTCAGTAAAAGAACTCATTGGAGACGGCACATCGAACCTGGTTCGGTAGCTATTCTATAGGCGGTACGCTAAGAGCATTCTAGGCATCGGGGAAGCCCCCGATGTTCCCCCCGCAGTTCCCCTTAAAGATAATCAGGGCTTCCCCTCATTTTTATGGGCTCCCGAGCCATCTATACTTATTGCATAACGGATCGATCAAACGAGGAGACCGCCCCATGTCGAAGACTGAGCCCACGATTCAAAAATTCATGACGACGCAGCCGTATTCTATCGAGGCTTCCGAAAAGCTCGAGTCAGCCGTCAAGATCATGTCCGATCGAAAAATTCGCCACTTGCCGGTGACGCGACAGGGTGAGGTGATCGGCATGCTGAGCGACCGTGACGTGAAGCTTGCGATGGGCATCCAGGGGCTTGATCTGAACCGCCTGCCGGTCTTGGATTTTGCTACTGAAAGACCGTACACCGTGGATCCGGACATGCCGATCGGACAGGTCTGCACGACCATGGCCTCGAAGCATTACGGTTCCGCGATCGTGATGCAGAACGGTAAGCTCGTCGGCATTTTCACGGCGGTGGACGCGTGCCGGGCGCTCGCGGAGATCGTCGCGACGCGCTATCATGCGTAACGACCCATTGGCGACGCCGGAACAATCAGGGGCTTGAAAAGGAGAAGAGCTTGATGGGTGTGGGCACGAGAATGGTAAGGGGTCACAACTGGCCGATCATCGCCTTTTTTGCATTTACGACCTTGGGGGCGCTGATCGGGACGCCTTGGTATCTGCATCACTTCGGGGGCTCTCTTGCGGAGGTCCTCCTGACCCTGTTTTTCATCGAGGCGACGGGAATGGCCATTACGGTCGGCTATCATCGCTATTACGCCCACGCCACGTTCAAGACAAACCCCCTTATCCAATTTCTGATCCTTTTCTTCGGCGCGGCGGCGTTCGAGCAGTCGGCGCTGACTTGGGCCTCGGGGCACCGCGACCATCACCGTTACGTGGACACGGCGGCGGATCCTTATAGCATCAAAAAAGGGTTTTGGTATGCCCATATCGGGTGGATGACCCTGTGGCAACAGAAGCCGGACTATAGCAACGTAAAAGATCTTCTGAAGAACAAGATGGTCATGCAACAGCATGACCACTATGTTTTGTGGGGTTTATTCGCGGGCATCCTCTTTCCGGTCTTTTTGGGGGCCCTGATGGGACACGCGCTCGGCGCCCTCATTCTGGCCGTATTTTTAAGGATCACCTTCGTTTACCACGCGACGTTCTGTATCAACTCGGTTTGCCACACGTTCGGCAAAGCCACTTACGATTTGCATGCGACCGCGAGGGACCACTGGTTTGCAGCTTTTTTAACCAACGGAGAGGGGTACCATAGTTTTCATCACCGCTTTCCGACGGATTACCGCAACGGGATCCGCGCCTATCATTGGGACCCTAGCAAGTGGGTCATCGCTCTTTTGGAGCGGATCGGGATGGCCTGGGATTTAAAGCGCGTACCGGATTCGGTCATCTTGCAGGCAAGGATTGCCGCCGAAAACGTAACGTTTGGCGAACGGTTAACCGGAAAGCAAAGGATCTGATATGAATCTCAACGAATTAAAGAACTTGAAATCGACCGAAGAGCTGAAGCGTGAGCAAAAAACGACACTTGAAACGGCGCGGAGGAAATACGGTTTTCTGGCGCGGCTTCTTTTTCTATTCATGGACGTTTTCTATGGAAAGAAGCGGACTTTATCCAAATTCAAGGTCCTTGAGGTGATCGCGCGGGTGCCTTATCAGTCGTGGGAGCACGTCGCCTATATCGCCATGACCCATACATACGCCATGCCGGATTTCGCGCGCAGGATCTTCGACTTCGTGAAGGAGTCTCGCGAGCAGCAGGACAACGAGCAGTGGCACCTTTTGATCCTCGAAGAATTGACCCAGAAAAAGAACGCCACGGAAAACTTTTTCCATTTCAGGATCCTTCCACAGATCGCCGCGTTCTTCTATTACCACGTCAGCTGGCTGCTGTACGTGATGAAGCCGTCCTGGAGTTACGGCCTGAACGCGGACTTCGAAGACCATGCGGAGCATGAATACATGCTGTTGGTGAACGAAAACCCTCAATTCGAAAACGAGCCTTTCGCCAGCGTCTTCGCGGAAGATTATGGCTTTTATCCGACCCTCGCCGACCTTTTCCGGCGTATCGGGATCGATGAGCGCATGCATAAATTGGAAAGCTTGGCGAGGACCGACAACGCCCGTTTTTCCCGCGAACCAGATTCCAGGGCTGCGGAAAAAGGCAGGGTTTGACGGCGGGTACGGCTTTTGACACAATATAACGGTGTCCAAAGCCGTAAGCACCCCGAGTGTCGAATCCATCCTCAATACCGTCATCGACGCGATTATCGCGATTGATGAAGACGGCGTCATTCAGTCAGTTAATCCCGCCGTGGAAAAGATTTTCGGCTATCATCCTGAAGAGCTCATTGGAAAAAAAAACGTCAGCGTGCTCATGCCCAATCCTTACAGCCGTGAACACGACGGGTACATTCAAAATTACCTTCGGACGGGAATAGCCAAGATTATCGGCATCGGGCGCGAAGTGGTCGGGCAGAGAAAGGACGGGACGGTTTTCCCGGCGTATCTCGGTATTAATGAGGGCCGCAAAGAAGGAGGCAAGCGATTCTTCACCGGGGTCATCCGCGACATCACCGAAGTCAAGCGATACCAGGACGAGCTCAAAAAACAGGGTGAATTCACTGCCGCCGTCCTTAACACCGTGCGCTCGCTCGTGTTGGTGCTTGACCGCCAGGGCCGTATCGTCAATTTTAACCGCGCCTGTGAGGAGACCACCGGCTATTCCTTTCAGGAAATCGCGGGAAAGCCGTTTTGGGATTTTTTTCTTACAATGGAAGATAAAGATTCGATCATCAAAAGTTTTTTGAGCGCGGATCCAAAACAGCTCGTGAATAATTTTGAAACGATCTGGCTGACCAAGAAAGGCGAGAGGCGGCTCATCGCATGGTCCAATTCGTTGCTTTTTGACAAGCAGAACTCTCCGGAATACGTCATCGGCACAGGCATTGATATCACCGAGCGCCGTCATTTGGAGCACATGGTGCTCGAGATCACGAAAAAAGAACAGCGGCGAATTGGGCAGGAACTTCATGACGGTTTGGCGCAACATTTAACGTCTACGGCAATTGTGGCAAAGGTACTCGAACAAAAATTGACGCGCCAATCGTCGCCGGCCGCGCGAGAATTAAAGCGAGTGGTCGGAATGGTGAACCAGGCCGTCACGCAGACGCGCGAGCTGGCCCAGGGTCTTTATGCTTTGGAAATGCATTCCGAAGATCTGGTCTCGTCGCTTAAAAAACTCGCTAGCGATACGGAAAAAACGCTGGGCATCCGGTGTGTCGCCCAAATCGGAAATGTTCCTGTTCCCGGGGGAGAAGTGGCGAGGCATCTTTACCGTATCGCCCGGGAGGCCGTCGGCAACGCGGTGAAGCACGGCCAGGGGAAGAATATTACAATTCAATTAAGGAAGAAGAATGTCCGCGAGTCAGAATTGAGAATCGAAAACGACGGCAAGCCTTTCAAAACCCCCACCCCTCAGAAAGGGCT
Source organism: uncultured Planctomycetia bacterium (assembly GCA_964431835.1). GTDB lineage: Bacteria > Omnitrophota > Gorgyraeia > 2-02-FULL-51-18 > 2-02-FULL-51-18 > CAYSKO01. Next base: position 60,885 of record CAYSKO010000001.1, read on the forward strand.
GGGATTACGCATGATGCGATCTCGGGCTGCGCTCTTCAACGCTTCGTTCGACATCGCGGCGTCACGCACGGGCACCGTCGTCAGCTGTATTTTTCCCGTTTCATGAAAAAACCTGCGGTCAAATCTCAAGCTAAAAAACGTGTTTTCCTGGTAGACGATCATCCGGCGATGAGACAAGGCCTCGAAGAATTGATCAATCAAGAGGCAGACCTTACGGTCTGCGGACAGGCCGGCGACGTTCCTTCGGCATTGGAGGGCATTCAAAAAACAAAGCCCGATATGGTGATCGTGGATTTGACGCTGAAGGACGCCAGCGGACTCGACCTTGTGAAAGACCTGAGGGTACGCTTTGCCCAATTGCCGGTTCTCATTCTTTCCATGCATAACGAGGCGCTGTATGCGGAGCGTTCGATCCGCGCCGGTGCGCGCGGCTATATCATGAAAGAAGCCACGACCGAGAACATCATCAAAGCCATCCGTCAGATACTGAGCGGCGATATTTATCTCAGCCCCGAAGCGTCTTCAAAGATGCTCAAACGAATGGCCGGTGTCGGTCAGACCCAAACAGGTTCCGTCGAAGATTTGAGCGACCGGGAGCTCGAGGTTTTTAGACTCATCGGCGAAGGCTTAAGGACGCGAGACATCGCCGAGCGCCTCAACCTGAGCATCAAGACCGTCGAATCCTACCGCGAACACATCAAGACCAAGCTCCATCTCGACAACGCGGCCAAGCTCACCCGCGCCGCTGTCGAATGGGCCCAGAGCAATAAGCTAAACTAGTTGTTTGTGCAGGGGGATTCCCCGATACCCCCCCGAGATTCTCTCCCAAGAAATACAGGGCACGCCCCTGTTTTTAAAAACCCCCCTTTCTTCTAGTCTTTAGACTGGAAAGAATAACTCCCCCCACAATGGAGAATCGTTCCGTGAAAAAAATTCTCGACGCCTGTGGCCTATTTAAAACAATCGGACGAAGAAGTTTAAGGAGAGACAGCCGTGATCCGTATTGAAAACAAGACGAAATGAATAAGTCAAGCACCCCCAGCGTTGAATCCATCCTCAAAACCGTCATCGATGCGATCATCTCGATCGACGAAACCGGTATTATCCAGTCCGTGAACCCCGCCGTCGAAAAGATTTTTGGCTATTCTCCCGAAGAGCTCATGGGAAAGAACGTCAGCATGCTCATGCCCGATCCTTACAGCCGCGAACATGACGGATATCTTAAAAAGTACCTTCGGACCGGCCAGGCCAAGATCATCGGCATCGGACGGGAAGTCGTCGCCAAACGAAAAGACGGGACTCTTTTTCCGGCGTATCTGGGCGTCAGCGAGGGTCACAAAGAGGGAGGCAGGCGTTTTTTCACCGGCATCATCCACGATCTCACCGAGGTCAATGCCTTGAAAAAGAAGGAAGCGCTGCTAAAAGCCTACGGCACCTACATGAACGCCATTATTGAAACCGTGAAGGACCCGTTTATCGTTCTTGATTCGACTCTGCGTATCAAAATGGCCAATCAAAGTTTCTATCAGACATTTCAGGTCGCTCCCGGTGAAACAGAAAATAAACTCATTTATGATGTGGGGAACGGCCAATGGAATGTCCCCGCCTTTCGTAAACTTTTGGAAAGCATTCTATCTCAAAAAATGGGATTTGATGATCATGAGGTCGAGAAAGAATTTCCGGGTATTGGACGCAGGATTATGACTGTCAGTGGCCATCAGATCCAAGACGATGGAAAAGAAGAAACGATTCTTCTGACCGTTAGGGATATTACTTATCGCAAACAGATGGAGGAAAAGCTTAAAAGAGCCGTTTTAGAGCTTGAGCATTCCAACCGTGAGTTGGCGCAATTTGCCTACGTCGCTTCGCATGATCTACAAGAGCCTCTTCGCAAAGTCATCTCTTTTACCGAGCGCCTAAAAGAACAGACTAAAACGCTGGGGGACGAAGCAAAAGTGAATTGTGAGAAAATTCATGCGTCCGGGATACGAATGAAAAGGGTTATTGAAGACATTCTTTATTTTTCAAGGATCGGTTCTCAAGAAAAAGCTTTTGAAGAGACCGACTTAAATCGAATCGCTCAGGATGTGATTTCCGACTTGGAGTTAAAAATTTTGGAAACGAAGACGAAGATCGAAGTAAAAGAATTGCCGAAGATCCAGGCCAATAAATCATTGATACGCCATGTATTTCAAAATTTAATTCTAAATTCGATTAAATTCGCGAAGAAAGATGTCCGGCCCGACATTATTATCGACTGTTATTCTCAAGATAACTCGGTTGAAATCCGCTTTAAGGACAATGGCATCGGTTTCGATGAGAAGTATGTGGATAGAATATTCAAACCTTTTCAACGTTTACACGCAAAACAGGAGTATGATGGAACGGGGATTGGTTTATCGATCTGTCATAAAATCGTCACTCAACATGGCGGCACGATAACAGCTAAGAGTAAGCCAGGTGAAGGCGCTACCTTTATTGTAATGCTCCCAATTAATGCGCATCAGGGAATCCCCGGTGCGCCCTCCAAGATTCTCTCCAAAGAAGTTCAGGTATTGCCCTGATTTTCCAAATAGCCTCTAACGCGTAATCTTTAGACAACGGAGGCAAGCAAGATGGACACCAAAAAAAATGGCCATAAGAAAACGGCGGTACTTCTCATTAACAATGAGATCGTGTCGAATGCCCTGAAAAGTGTCTTGTCGGGCCTGGGTTATGAGGTTTCGCATGACACCCGCTCGTGCGCCGGAGCGGACATCGGGTTCGTTGGTTCCTACTTCGCGATTCTTGGTATTTTGAAGCAAATAAAGACAATCAATCCGTTGTTGCCGCTTGTTTTGATTGTTGATAGCGATGATGGCGAAATGGAAGCTGTCGAGTCGACAAAAGATCTTTATGACGTTATCAGACTCAAAAATCACAGCGAAGTGGAAATCAAGAACGATATCTTGCGGTGGTTCTCGGAAGGCCGTGGAAAGCTCCAGGTCAAATTCAAAAAAACGATGAAAGAAGAGCAGCGAGGATAAGCCCATGATAAAAATTTTAATAGCGTATGACGGTTCGGATTGTTCGGAAAAGGCTTTGCATGATTTGAGGAAGGGCGGTATGCCCGACGAGGCGGAGGCTTTCGTTTTTACGGTGGCGGACAGTTGGAGGGATTTGTTCGACAGTCTCGATCTGTCCGGAGGCCCTTCTGTAGCGCCTCCAAAAGAGCTCAATCCTGCGGAGCTGTCGTCGAGTGAAGCGGCGGAAGTTTCCAAAAAAGGCGCGGCGACGCTGAGGGGTTATTTCCCGAATTGGACTGTGCATTCGGAATCCGTTTCGATCCTGCCCGCGATGGGATTGATGGACCGGATTGAGTCGCTCAAGCCGGACCTCGTCGTCATGGGCTCTCACGGGAGGTCGAGCGTCGGGCGGGTTCTATTCGGAAGCGTTTCTCACAAAGTGCTGACGCACGCTCATTGCAATCTTCGTATTTCCCGGGGCCGTGACGACAAGGACCGCGCGGTCGATCCGCTGCGAATCGTAGTGGCTTATGACGGTTCTCAAGAATCCGAGATGGCCTTGGTGACGGTGCTCTGCCGAAAATGGCCTAAAGGCACCGCGGTCAAGCTGATTACGGTGATCGATACGAAAGTCTCATTGGCTTTTCTGCGTCCGACAGGCCCGATCAGCTATTGGGTCAGACAGGACGACAAAGATCCTCAGGGCTGGGTGAACCGGATGTTTATTGACCAAAAACGGCGGTTGGAAGATAAGGGCCTTATCGCCCATGTAGAAGCGATCAAGGGCGACCCGAAACGCATTCTCCTGAAGGAAGCGGAGGAATGGGGCGCAGACATGATTTTCGCGGGTCCACGCGGTCTGACGGGAGCGAAAGGGATCGCGGGAAGCGTTTCAACGACTCTCGCTACGCACGCGCATTGCACGGTTGAGATCGTGCATCGTTCTTGGGACGCCAGTGTGTGCTGCGAGAAATGGCAGGAAGAGCACAGGGACTGCATGAGCATGGACTTTAATTACTGAAAACAATGATTTGAAGATCAAATTTTAAGGGGAGAAATCATGAATATTTACGAACCGCTCGTGCAGGACTTTATGACGCTTCAACCGCAGACCATCGAAGGAAAAGAAAACGTCGAAACCGCGAAAGGGATGATGTCCAGATTCAGCATCCGCCATTTACCGGTCGTCAACGACGGCATCGTGGCAGGTATTTTGAGCGAACGCGAGCTGAACATTGCCGCAGGCATCGAGTGCATCGATCCGAAACAGCTACTGGTCATGGATATGTGCTCCGAGCGACCTTATGTCGTCCATCCCGACACGACGCTGCGGGAGGTCGTGGACGTCATGGCCAAGAAACATTTCGGATCGGCGATCGTGATGGAAAATACCAAGCTCGTCGGCATTTTCACCACCGTCGACGCTTGCCGGGCGCTTCATAATTTACTAAACGACGCCGTCCAGGAGTCCAACCGCGAGTGCACCCAAAAGTTCAAGTTCTTCTTAAAACCCGATCGCAAAGTCGTGGGAGGGGGGAAGGTATCGTGAACCAAACCCATGTGTCAGGAGACGACAAGTGGATTTCACTCTTGTTGAGACTCTCTGTAGGAACGCTGTTCGGAACGATCGGTATCAATCAAATGCAGGGTGGCGGAGACAGTCTCTCATTTTACGGCGACGCTTTTCAAGGTAGTTATCTCCCGGCATCATTGGTTCAAGGCTTTCTTGGGGCGCTTCCTTATGTGGAGCTTTTTTTGGCGGCCTGGCTTTTAACCGGTATCTTGCAAAAGTGGGCCTGGATCAGCGGCGGATTTTTGCTCATTGCTTTATCGCTGGGACTATTGGTGCTCGGCGAGGAGCAGGCGGCGGCCAATAACTCGCTTTATTTTTTGCTCATTGTGGCCGGTTTATATTTTCGCAGGCCGTGACGATGGACAGACTTTGGAAGGCGTACTGCTAGGCTTTTTTAAGTTAAGACAGTTTTGGGTATGAAAGTGGTGGGAAAGTTAAGCAGAAAGTACTAATAAAAAGTAGAGAAAATGGCTAAATTAATGCGTATTGCGATGGTGATGGTGTTTACTTTGGGTTTGGGTTATTCGGCGGCTGCGTTTGCGTCGGATGAGTTCGTGAACGCTCAGGATCACGCGACGTCGGCGGATCTCTATGCCCAGAAAGCGGCTGAGCAAAGCTCGCTTATCAATCAGCATGAGCGGATGATGAAGGATTCGGATTTCATGAGGAAGAATCCCTCCGCCACCGCTCAAATGGAAATGGCTCAGCACTGCGGAGCGATCATCTCAGCTGCAAAAAACCTGCAGAATGAACTCAAGAGCGCCGGAGACTGGCACAAGAAACAGTAACGTAGGCTCAACTGAGACGGCTCATCGCGTAGGTGTCGGTGAGCCGTCTCTTAGTGAGACGGGAGGCGCCAAATTGATTTGTCCGGCAGACAGGCGAATTCAGGTCTTTTTGAACGATTACTTTAAACCGTTGCTCCCGGTGTCCCTTCCCGCTGTCACGCTGGTCTTGGACCGAGCGGGCATGGCTCGGCATTTGTCCTTACCAATCGACTGTGACGAGTTCCATTCTGACATAATCAGCTCCTATCGCGTCAAACAGGGTGTCCTGCATAACCCCAAGAACGACCGGCGCACGACCCAGGGCGTATTTCACGTGGCCGAGGGAGGCCTTCCGATCGCTGACGACAAGATTGCGGCGCCCAAAGAGGTGTTCCGCGGGCTTCTGAAAGCGGCGCTGAATCCTCCCGCAGATATTTTGCGTCTTCCTTTCGCGTCGACCCAGGCGCATCCGACCGAGACATTCGTATCGCTTCTTCTGCGTCCGGTTGTGTGTCCTGAGGTCGAAGGGCTTTCTCCGCAAAAGACCATGGAGATCCGTTTCTTCGCTCCGGGAAACCTGATCGGCAATATCGATTTCGTGGAATCCATTTTCGGGAACGGCGGCGACCCGTTTCTTCCAAACAACGATGCCGCGCTGGATGCCGAGCATTGGACCGGTCATACCGGTTGTGTGATTCTGGCGCCGCATCTGACGCGGCTGCGCAAAAAGGACCTGGGGCTTCCGCGCCTAGAGGACGCCACCCAGCGACAGCGCCGCGACAAGATGTGCTGGAGCTCACCGGACGAGTTGTATAACGGCGGCGAGGCGTTCAAGATCACGTGCCGGGACGAACGTGGCGTTATCGTCACGCTGATCGCGGATAATTATTTCGGCTATTGCAAAAAGGAAGTCAAAACGCAGATCAGCTTCGCGGCAAATCTTTATGGTCTCACCGAAGAGGAGCATTCGGGCGGCGCCATTGCATTCGCCTCTTATGATCTCGGGGAGGAATTCGAGCTTGAGCGCCCCCAGTCCAGAAATGACAACACCTTCGACGACGTGTTGGCTTATTTGAAGGACGACCTCGAGTCACAAGACGGGGGATACGCAGTCGATCGCGAGAACCCCGATGTCGTCTTCGTGCCGGCTTCGGCGCGTTTTAGCATCCCAAAAGGCACGGTTTACTGGAACGTGGGCGAGAAAGTAACATCGATCCGGCTCCTGGCCAACCGCACGTACGTACTTCCCGGCGGTTACCGCATCCGCATGAAAAAGCAGACCGGGGGGCACTCTTGGCATCTCGTCGGAACGCTCGCCGAGGGTGTACATTGCCACAAGCCGTGCACCGTCTCGGGCGGTGGGAAATCCGAAATCTCCAAATCGATCGTCGACGCGATGATTCAAGGCCCAGTGTTCACCGGAAATTTCAAAGAAGACCAAGACATGGCCGACCGCATTTTGAATCGCGATTATTCGGACCGTTTCAAAAATCAATTTTCTAGGCCCGGACCGAGCCGACCGCTCCTGAGCTCCAAGCGCTCGCTGGGGTCGGTCATCAAAATGCTCACCGTGTCCGACGAATACACCGAAGAATACAACGGGTGGCTGCGTTCGGTGCCGGACCACCTGAGGGAGATCGTGTTCACGGTGAAGCGGTTCTATCGCCCCGAGTGGACGGACCGCTGGTGGGACCCTTTTTCCGTGGATATCGTGAACGGGGACAGGGGGCACGAGCTTCGTTTCAGAGGACGAAAGCTGATCGCCAATTATCTGCGTGTCGGCCGCAGTGAGGACAATTCCTGTAAAATATTTCGGGTCCGGTCTGATTTTTTCGCCGCAGAAAAAATTCAGACCGCCGACGACATCACGGCCTCAATCACGGTGCCGAGACAGGCCCTCAAAGGGCTCGCGCCGGAATTCAAGCACGCGAGCGTGAAATTGATCGCGAACTGCGAATCCTATTTGTTCCAAAGGCCCGACGACGCCATTCACCGCGGCTACGACAAACAGGCCGAAGCCGACATCGCGACTCCCGACACTTTTTTGTCCAATTTCGAACCACTCAACACGGAGGGCGTCCGCCGGATCGTCGAAGACGCCGTGGTGTTCGATAGCTACACAGAACCGATGAAGAAATTGCTGACGGATTTCCTGTCTGAAGCCAAAGACGGCGGGTTCGTAGTGTCTTCCGCGCATCCGAGACTAGTGAATGGCACGCCGACCAAGAACCCGCGATATCTCCAGAGGCGTCCCGACCTAACGGACCCCAAAAAAATCCGAATCGCGAAAATTTGCACGCGGTTGTTCAGAGGGCTAACCTCTAAGGAGCCGGTCTACTGGCCGGTGAACGCGGTTCTTCCGGGACGGCGCAACAACCCCCCGGACGTGAAAGCGGGCGTGCCGGCCATGGCCGTGTACAACCCGATTCACTACCAGGAGCTCCCTGAGCTTTTTCTCGATTTCATTTGTTCGCTGACCGGAAAATCTCCCTCGACAACCGGATTTGGTTCTGAAGGTGCGCTCACGAAGGGGCCCTTCAACGCGCTCCTGCCGATCGCGGATCTCAACAACGCGTTCGTCGCTTTAGCGGTGAGCGGCTATGACGGTTTCAGCTCGGCTGCCGGCCATATCGGGCCCAAGTACCGGGTGGATCACGATATAAGCCTGCTGATTCCAGAGATCTGGTGCCGCATGCGGCCCGAAGAACAAAGCGCGGAATTCTTGATCCGCGGCGGCTACCTTGAGAAGGTCAAGGATTTCGAATATGGCGGAAAGACCATTCGCGCGAGTATCCTGGGCTACCGAATAACCCAGCGGTTCGTCAGCGCGTTCCTGGGACGAATTTTCAGCAATCCGAACATCGTTTTCGACAAGCTGATGCTCATGCCGGAGCTTCAAGACATGGATGTCTATGTCGAAGGCATCGAAAATATTTTGATCACGCAGAAACGGGTCGTCGAAAACTATTTCAACGACCACAGCGTCGAAGCGGCCGTGCCGCCCCTGAAAGCGCTGCTTCATATCATGCGCGACGGGCATTACGAAGGAAAAGACGCTCAGCATTCGGACATCCGGACGCTTTTCACGAAAGATTCAGTCTTGAAAAGCGATTGGTACGCGCGACGGCTCAAAGAAAGACAACAGATCGAAATAGCGCTTTGGATGAAGCACGAGGCGGCGCTCAGCGAATCGCTGGATTCCAAAACAGTCCTCGATGAGTCGTTCCGGACTGAACTCAAACGCCGTCTATCGGCGGCGCGTTCGGCCCTTCAAGACGTCCGGTCCTTCGATTATTGGAAAAGCTTCTCCGGCACCATCGGCGCGGACTGCTCGCTACGGGCATGAAAGGAAAACAAATGATCCGAGTATCTTTTTACGATACAAAAGTGTATGACCGTGAGTATTTTAGCCGAGCAAGCGGCAGCGACCGAATCGGATGGGAGTTTCATGAGTTTTGGCTGAAAACTAAAACGGCGGTCGCCGCCGAAGGCGAGCAGGTTGTCTGTATTTTCGTGAATGACCGCGTGGACCGCGCATGTCTGGAAGCGCTGGCGCAAGTCGGCGTGAAACTCGTGGCGCTTCGCTGCGCGGGGTACAACAACGTCGATCTAGGCGCGGCGAAAAATTTGGGGATCGCCGTGACAAGGGTGCCTTCGTATTCCCCTCACGCGGTCGCCGAACACGCGGTGGGTTTGCTCTTGACGCTGAACCGTAAGATTCACAAGGCCTATAATCGCGTCCGTGAGCTTAACTTTTCTTTGAGTGGTTTAGTGGGCTTTGACATTTACGGTAAAACGGTCGGGATTATCGGAACCGGAAAAATAGGAAGAATTACGGCACAGATTTACCGGGGTTTCGGGGCGCGAGTGCTGGCCTATGACGCGGCTCCCGCGCCGGAGTGGGCCGGTCAATTTGGAGTGGAGTACACTGACCTTAAAACGTTGTTGGCCTCAAGCGACATCATCTCTTTACATGTGCCGCTTTTTAAGGAGTTATTCCACATGCTTAACGCGGAAACAATCGCTCAGATGAAGCCGGGGGTCTTTATTGTAAATACAAGCCGCGGCAAGCTCATCGACACGAAAGCCCTGATAAGCGCTCTTAAAGCCGGACATGTGGGCGGAGTGGCGTTGGATGTGTACGAGGAAGAAGAGGGGATCTTTTTTGAGGACCATTCCGGGCATGTGCTGAAGGATGATGATCTATCGCGACTACTTACGTTCCCAAATGTTCTAATCACTTCTCATCAGGCTTTTTTCACTCATGAGGCGCTGACAGAGATTGCCCGCGTGACCGTCGAAAATATATTGAGATTGGAAAGCGGTCAACCGTTTTTGGAGGGGACAACGTTATGACGCAAATTGCACAGCAGACTCTCTTTATCAAATGGTTTGACGAGATCAGCATAAAAGACGACGCTGCCGGTATTAGAAATGGAAAGAACGGTTTAAAATAAAACGAAAATGGGGGGTATTATGAATAAAACGTTCAAGTTGCTCATAGGGCACGATGGATCGGATGAGGCGAATGCGGCGTTGCGTGATCTAAAAAAGAGCCGGGTTACCGCATAAAGTGGAAGCGGTAGTCCTTACCGTGGCGGACGTCATAATGCCCCGCGGTCGATATAAGGTTAGAGATGCTCCGGAATTTGTTGCTTCCGCTATTAAAAAGGCGCATACCCGCGGGATGAAAGAAATGAGTGCAGCGCACTCTTTTTCCGCGAGTGCCTGCCGTCAGCTCAAAGCTGATTTTCCCTCTTGGAAAATATCCCCTGAAGTTTCCGTGGATTCCCCCGCCTGGGGTTTGGTTAAAAAAGCGGATAAGTGGAAACCGGATTTGATTGTGGTGGGCTCCCACAGGCATTCGACGGCGGAGCGCTTCATTTTCGGCAGTGTTTCTCAGAAGGTGCTGGTTGTCGAGACAGCTTTTTCCGTGCGCGTGGGACGAGGTGGGACGGAAAATGGTATCTCGGCAGTACGTCTTATTATTGGAGTGGACGGCTCGCCTGAAAGCCAAGCCGCAGTCCATGGCGTGTCCGGGCGCTTGTGGCCAAAAGGCAGTGCGGTTCGCCTGGTAGCCGTTGTCGATGCGCGGCTTGCTACCGAAATCGTTGTTCCGACTCCCTCCATACGCCGCTGGGTAAAAAGAAACGATCAGGATCCCCGCGCATGGGTGCATCGAATGCTTGAAAGCTTTAAGAAAAAACTAACGGACTCGGGGCTTGCCGTTTCGACGCTGGCCAAAGAAGGAGACCCGAAGCAAATTTTGCTTAAGGAAGCAGAGCGTTGGGGAGCCGATAGTATCTTTTTAGGATCAAGAGGGCTGGGCATGGTCGAGCGCGTTTTTTTTGGTAGCGTGTCTTCTGCCGTCGTGGCCCGGGCGCATTGCTCAGTCGAAGTGGTTCATTTAAAGCGAAGCTAGGGGGTCGATATGGCCGGCCTTGACCTAGCAGCCGCCTTTATTCCCGTCCTGTTTTTAATTTGGCTCATCACCAAACGCAGGGGATTGTCCGCCAGTGTCGCGTTGCCGCTGGCCGCTGCGGTTCTTTATGTCTTGCAGCTAATTTACTTTAAAGCCAGTCTGAATACTCTTCATGCCGCCGTCCTGGACGGATTGCTCACTGCCTTAACCCCGCTCTCCATTATTTGGGGAGCGATTTTTTTATTTAAGACCATGGAGCACTCAGGGGCGCTCCGCACCATCAGTGGATGGCTGAACCAGATTACAGCTAATCGAGTGGGTCAGCTCATGATCGTAGGGTGGTCGTTTTCTTTTTTGATCGAAGGGATTAGCGGATTTGGGACTCCTGCGGTTTTGGCCGCGCCGCTCTTGGTGGGGTTGGGTTATGCCGCAGTGCCGGTCGCGGTTTTTTGTCTGATCATGAACAGCGCGCCTGTTTCGTTCGGTGCCGTGGGAACACCGGTTTGGTTTGGGTTTAGTGAGCTTAGTTTTGCCGGCGGAGAATTATTGGAGCTTGGTTTTAAAACAGCGCTTATTCACACGGCAGCCTCTTTGGTTATTCCTCTTTTGGCCTTGCGTCTGGTGGTTTCTTGGCAGGAGATAAAGAAGAACATTCTTTTTATTTATCTAGCCATTTTAAGTTCTGTTTTGCCGTATTTAATTTTGGCGCAATTTAGTGTCGAGTTTCCGTCTATTTTGGGAGGTCTTGTGGGGCTAGTGTCAGCGGTGATTGTGGCCAAGACGGGCTTGGGGTTGGCGCGCGAGGAATCGAAGCCACACTCCGACCGAAAGCCCATTTCGGCCGGAGCTTTAACGAAAGCGCTTTTCCCAATCTGGGCTACCGTTCTTATTTTACTAATCTCGCACGTGCCTTATTTTGGCATACAAGAGTGGCTGGTCGAAGCATCCCCTCATTGGAGACTTAACATTGGAAGCGTGGGTGAGGTTCAAATCAGCCCATCTCTCGTTTTTCAACTGCAACATATCTTTGGCACGGAAATAAATTGGAAACACGCAGCGCTTTATGTGCCGTCCTTTCTGCCGTTTGGGCTTGTTTCGGTGATTTGTTTTGCGCTTTTTAAGATGCCAATGAAAACCATACAAAAAACATGGGAGGAGACTTGGAATCGGCTGGGTAAAGCAGTCACCGCCCTTTTGGGCGCGATGGTATTTGTAAAATTATTTATGCTGGGCGGAGAAAGCTCTTCGGCCAGCATCATCGGTCGTTCACTGGCGAATGTCGCGGGCGAAGGTTGGCAATTTGTGGCAGTTTATCTCGGCGCTTTGGGGGCGTTTTTTTCCGGGTCTAATACGGTTTCCAATCTGACTTTTGGGGGGATACAGGATTCCATTGCTACAAACCTTAGTCTCGATCGGACAACGATTCTTGCGCTCCAATCGGCTGGAGGGGCGATGGGGGGTATGATTTGCATTCACAATATCGTGGCCGTTTCGGCCGTGTTGGGATTGCACAATCAGGAAGGTTCCATCTTGAGAAAAACATTCGCGCCGATGTTGGTTTATGGTGTAATCGCTGGGTTGGTTTCAATTTTTATATAGAAGAAAACGAGAATCTACACACTGGTCAGACAACAAGATTGGGCAAATGCTGAACAAAAACAAGAATGGATGATAGAAGCGGCTAGTGTTGGGCTTGGGGAGTTAAATAAAGGGAGTGGGGATGGGCAATGCTCCGTGGTTATATTTTTTTGTTTCTGCTACGGGTGTGATAGCGGCCGGAATGATGATCGGCCGTGTCAGCGGCGAGCTTGGAGAACGGTTGAAGCTTGGTCGTGCATGGTCCGGAGCTGTCTTGCTTTCATTCGCAACAACTTTGCCCGAACTGGCCACGATCGTGACCGTGGCTATGCGCGGCGAAGCTGGAATGGCGCTGGGCGCCGTATTCGGAAGTGTGATTTTTAACCTTTTTATTCTCGTTCTGATCGATTTTATTGATCCACAGTCGATTTACCGCAAGCTCTCTTTTGCGCATATTGGAACCGGACTCATCGGCTGTATGTTGCTGGGGCTGGCGATTACGGGAATTGCCCTTGGGCATGCCGGTATCGGTGGAGCGCACGGGATCGGCCTGGGGCATGTTGGCATCATCTCCATAGGAATTTTTTGCCTGTATTTGCTAGGCCAGTACGCAATATTTCGCGCGGCGCAGGGTCGTGATGATCAGTCGGACCATGTAAAACTAAAGACAACCATGGACGGCTGGCCCCTTAGAAAAATCATCCTGGCTTATGGCGGTTTGGCGTTCGTGATTGTAGTTGCGGCCTTCAATCTTGGCGTTGCCGCCGAAGGATTAGCCTCTTACTACCAGTTGGGAGCAACGTTTGCAGGCGCGACATTGCTTGGCATTGTGACGAGTTTGCCTGAGATCACTAACGCGATCACATGTGCCCGTCAGCGGGAGCATGATCTGGCGGTCGGCAATATTTTAGGCGCAAATGCGATGGTGCTTTCCATCATTTTTATCGTGGACTTATTTTATATCAATGGAAGGTTCTTGTACGTGGTGGGACAGTCCGATGCCATCGCCTCCATTTCTATGGCCGGATTAGCGATCGTCATGCAGAGTCTCGCGATCGGAGCGTTGGCGGTCCGCAGTCAAGAGCGTGTATGGCATTTCGGTATCGTGTCGGTCCTACTAGCCATCCTGTACGGATTAAGTCTAATCATTGCGTATCACTTTTCTTCTTCGGTATGAATGGCGCGCTTTGAAAGTGACGTGAAGCTCGAGGGGACCATAGGGGGTTTAATACGATGAACACAAAAATCTGGCATTCCATGGATGTGTCCGCCGCTATTCAGGAGGTGACGAGCGATGCAAAGCAAGGGTTAAGCGCCGCGGAGGCATCACTCCGCTACAAACAATACGGCCCCAACGAGCTCAGCGTCGGAAAAAAGCGCGGTCCGCTCCGGATGTTTTTTGGCCAATTCACAGACTTTATGATTGTGGTGCTTTTGACTGCAGCCATTGTTTCGGCGCTGGTTGGAGGTTTGAAGGACGCCATCGCCATTTTGGCAATTCTCGTCATCAACGCCATTATCGGGTTTGTTCAGGAATATCGGGCTGAGAAGGCCATGGAAGCGCTCAAAGCCATGGCGGCTCCGACGGCCTCTCTGATCCGGGAAGGCAAAACGGCGGTCCTCGCCGCGCGGGAGATCGTCCCGGGGGACGTGGTGCTCCTTGAAGCGGGGCGTATCGTCCCATCAGACCTGCGGCTTATCGAATCCGCTCGTTTGAAGGTCGACGAATCGGCCCTGACGGGTGAGTCGGTCCCTGTCGAAAAAATAACGGAACCCGTGGAGGGGGACTCGATTCCTCTGGGGGACAGAAAAAATATGGCTTATAAGGGAACGATCGTTACTTATGGCAGAGGCAGCGGCGTAGTAGTGGCCACCGGCATGACGACCGAGTTTGGAAAGATCGCTACGATGCTTCAGGGGACACCGGAAGTGAAAACTCCTCTGCAAAAACGCCTGGCTCATTTGGGCAAGCGGTTGTCCGTGGCGGCGCTCTTTATCTGCGCCGCTGTATTTGTCGCGGGCATTTTACGCGGAGAGTCTTTGATCCTTATGTTTATGACGGCGGTGAGCTTGGCGGTCGCCGCGATCCCGGAGTCTCTTCCCGCGGTGGTCACCATTTCACTCGCGCTTGGCGCAAAAAAGATCGCCCAAAAGAAAGCGCTGGTGCGAAAGCTTCCAGCAGTCGAAACGCTGGGGTCCGTGACTTATATTTGCACGGACAAAACAGGCACGCTGACGCTCAATCGCATGAAAGCCGAAGTGTTCTTTTGCGGCGGCGTCGTGGAGAAGGAGCCTAAATCTCAAGGACCCTGGAATGATTTTCTAAAGGCCATGGCGCTTTGTAATGATAGTTCTATAGACAGCAAAGGAATAGTCGTTGGCGACCCGACCGAGACGGCTCTCCTGGAGGCGGCCGCTCGGGGAGGAGTGAAAAAAAGTGAGATTGAAAAAACCTATCCCCGGGTGCTGGAAATTCCGTTTGATTCGGATCGCAAACGCATGACGACTTTCCATAAAAGTCCCGAGGGGCATTTTATTTCTTTTACGAAGGGAGCCGTGGAGGCCATAGACCCTAAGCCTGAAATCTTGGCCGCCGCGGAAAAGATGGCGGGCGAGGGACTCCGAGTACTCGCATTCGGCATGAAAAAATGGGATGCGCTCCCGGCCGAGATAAACACGGAGACGGTTGAGCGTGACCTGACATTCCTGGGTCTGGTTGGGCTCATGGATCCGCCCCGGGAGGAAGCGCGTTTGGCGGTGGACAAATGCAAGACCGCTGGAATAGCCCCCGTCATGATCACGGGAGACCATCCCGGCACCGCTAGAGCCATCGCCGAACGTTTGGGAATACTGGAGAAGGGCGCCGAAGTGATGACGGGAACGGAACTGGCTAAAATTTCTATGGAAGAATTTGAAGCGCGCGTCAAAGGCATCCGGGTTTACGCGAGAGTCTCGCCCGATCAGAAACTCAAAATAGTCACGGCTTTGCAGGACAAGGGAGAGTTTGTGGCAATGACGGGCGACGGGGTTAATGACGCTCCTGCCCTCAAGAAGGCGGATATCGGCGTCGCTATGGGCATCACGGGAACGGACGTGGCCAAGGAAGCCAGCTCCATGATTCTCTTGGATGATAATTTCGCGACGATCGTCCGCGCCGTCGAAGAGGGAAGAAGGATTTACGACAACATGCGGCGGTTCATCCGTTACGCCGTGACGACCAACAGCGCGGAGGTCTGGATTATTTTTTTCGCGCCTTTTTTAGGGCTTCCCATCCCGTTTATCCCCATTCAAATCTTATGGATCAATCTTTTGACGGACGGCTTGCCGGGGCTGGCGCTTGCCGCAGAACCGGCTGAAAAAAATGTGATGCGGCGTCCTCCTAGATCGCCTAGGGAAGGCGTATTTGCCCAGGGGCTTGGGATTCACGTGATATGGGTGGGGCTTCTCATGGCCGCGCTCACACTTGGCGCAGAGGCTTGGTTGATACGAAAAGGGGTCGATCATTGGCAGTCCATTATATTTACGACTCTTTGTGTGTCGCAATTGGCTCACGTGCTTTCTATTCGCTCTGAAACTGAATCACTTTTTAGACAGGGACTTTTTACAAACAAACCCCTTCTTTACACGGTACTCTTTACCTTCTTTCTCCAGATGTGCACGCTCTATGTCCCTCTTATGAACGATATATTTAAAACTAAGCCGTTGACAGCCATGGAGTTAGTCGTCGTTTGTGGGTTGTCCTCAACCGTTTTTTTTGCGGTGGAGATCGAGAAATGGATAAAAAGAAGCCGGCTTCGTTTAACACCTGACTGCAGAAAAGGGGTATAATATTTAAATGCAGGCAAACCGGTCCGATGATCCCCTGGATATTGATTTCGAGGGCATAGCCCTTCCCGCCGTACTTTTGGGCACGGATCTCACGGTGCGCCGGTTTTCCCCCCAAGCGGAGAAAACGCTCAATCTCGTTAGCTCCGATATCAACAAGCCCATCACTGAAATCAAACTCTCTATCCAAGCTCCCGATTTGGATAAGTTGGTTTTGGCTGTGATCACTACGGGACAGGTCTTTGAAAGGGAAATTCAAGATAAAGCGGGGCGATGGTACTCCATGCGTATCCGTCCTTTTAAGAAAGAGAACGTGATAAGCGGCACGGTCATCGTCTTGGTCGACATTGACGACATCAAGAGAATCTCCGATGATTTTAAGGAAGAGCGGGATTACTCCACCGCGATCATTGATACGCTCCGCGAACCCTTTCTGATCTTAAAAAATGATTTAACGATCGAATCCGCCAACCGGTCTTTTTATCATACTTTCGAGGCCTCTCCGGGGGGCACGCTCGGAAATGCGATCGACCAATGGTGCGATAGCATCGAATTAAAGAGCGCACTGAATGCACTTTTGCTAGAGCGTAAATCCATTAGAAATTTCGAAGTCCATCACGATTTTCCACGAATCGGATGGAAAACGCTATGTATGAACGTGCGCACCGTCCGTCCGGACAAACAAACGGACTTCATTTTTATAGGTATCGAAGACATTACCGAAAGAAGAGAAATTGAGTTGGAGCACGAGAAGACGGTCGCCGCATTGGAGCAATTCGCTTCGGCGGCGTCCCATGACCTGAAAGCGCCGCTCCGAAAGATAATCGCTTTCGGCGAGCGCTTGAGACACGAGCTTCAGGGCGCGGGAAAGGAAAACCTCGATAAAATGCTTGCTTCCGCCATCCGAATGAGCGTGCTCATGGAAGAGCTACTGCAATTATCGCGTCTTTCAGCGCGGCTCGAGTTGCTTGAGCCGGTAGATTTGAATGCCGTAGTGAAGGAAGTTCTTACGGATTTGGAAACGCTTATCGAAGAATCAAAAGCCGTCATCAGCGTGGAATCGCTACCTACGGTGAATGCAAACAGCCTTCAAATGTACCAGCTTTTTCAGAACGTCATCGCGAACGCGCTGAAGTATAGGAAAGCGGATATCCCTCCGCATATTCAAATCACGAAACAAAAACTCCCCGATGGATTTTCTCAAATAATCATCAAAGACAATGGGATCGGTTTCGATCAAAAGCAGGCCTGTGAAATCTTTAAACCCTTCGTCCGCCTTCACGGACAGAGTGAATATACCGGCACCGGATTGGGGTTGGCTGTCTGCAAGAAGATCGTCGGGCGTTATGGGGGAGACATCCAAGCGAAAAGTTCCCCGGGGCAAGGCGCCACCTTTACCATCGTGTTCCCGTTTGTGACCGACCTTTTGGAGTCGGATCTCTCCGAATTACCCATTGCGCCCGAACCCCGATAAGGGCCGCTCATAACCCGAAGGGCGTGGGTTCAAATCCAACCTCCGCTGCCAATAAACGCAAAAGCCACCAGGTTTACGCCTGGTGGCTTGCTCCGGCGATCGCTCATAAGATCCAGATTCAGGGTGAGAATTCTCCGGCTTTGCGTATGTTAATGTCTAATGTGAACGCCCCATACGTGAACACGACGCAACTTCCGCTGACAATGGGCTCCAACTTCGTCAAAGAAACATTGCTGGCTCTGAATAAAATGGTAGGACTTTCTTGATCAAGCAACTCATTGGCGCCGTGTTCGTGTTTCTTGTAGGCAGCAGCACAATTTCTTGTGCAAATGAAGGCGCTTTGTCCGTAAAAGGGAAGATCGTATACAACTCAAAAACGGACGCTACAATGCCTGACCTATATATCTTTGAAAAGGGAAAATCTCGTAGGATTGCTGAGGATGTTAATTATCCCAGGTTATCGCCGGATGGAAGTCTTGTCGCAGCTACTGAAAACAAGATGTCCATTGTCCTATACGATACAGCGGGAAAACGCTTAAAAACTATTAGCAGTCCCGGTATAATCGGTCTCCCGTTTTGGAGCCCTGATTGAAAAAAGCTGTATTATTCGTGCTTAGCGCCGACTGAGAGATTTCAGTTTCTTCTTCGTGAATATAACTTCGAGGCAGATGCGGACGAAGTTCTTCTGGATTTGACGTCGCAGGGATTAGGGATAGTTTTCTTTGACGTAGACCGATCGGGACGCTTTTTCGTTGTTTCCGCATCGGATAGCCGTGATAGAAGCGCCGGAGGTGTATACGTCTATAATATGGAAACTAAAGATTTAAAAAAGATCCGAAAAGCGACGGCTTCTATGTGGTTTCCCGATGGTAAACACATCGCATATTTCACGAACACCGGCTATGACGGAAAGCAGATCGACGACGTGGGAGTCATTTTCAAATACAACATTGAAACCGGCGAAGAGACCAGGCTGATGAGCGCGGAGTTTATGTCGTTTGGGACCGTAATTCAGATTTCGCCGGACGGCAAATATATCTATTCCGCCGCCGGCGGTGGGATTTTCATGCAGTCGATAGAAAACCCGACTGAGACCAAGTGGATTATCCCTCGCACCGAAGGCCGCACGCTTTCGAATGCCCATTGGGTGGCTTATAAAGAGTAATCCGGACACGTAATCCGGGGACACGTACTTAATTCGTCATGTCCGCTACCAAACGCACCACAAAAAAAGCCACAGCGGTTAACGCCGCTGTGGCTTTTTTATAACAGCCGTGCCTATGGACTTTTTTTACGTGGTAACTTGGCCCAAAACGACGCGGATCTGATGGCTCATTTGGTCGTCCGCCAGGACGATACCTTCCAGGCGGCGCAGTGGCCGGCCGTCCATTTCCATGGACCGCACGCCTCGTGAAACGCGGTCCGGATTCTCGGTCTTGATCTGGTAGCGCGTCGATCCGTGCAGGAAAGACAGCTCAAACCCTTCCCACGATGCCGGAATGCACGGATCAAAGAAGAGGGTGTTCCCCCTCAGACGAAATCCAAGAATCGATTCGATACCCGCCCGGTACATCCAAGACGCTGAACCGGTGTACCACGTCCATCCGCCCCGACCCGTATGCGTGGATCCGGCGTAGACGTCTCCCGCCATCACGTAGGGCTCGACCTTATAGCGCTCGATATCGATCCGTGTGCTCGCGTGATTGATCGGATTGAGTAAAGAGAAGAGCTCTCCCGCCGAATTGCCGTCTCCCGATGCCGCGAAGGCAAGAAGGGCCCAGACGCCCGCGTGCGTGTACTGCCCGCCGTTTTCGCGGATGCCGGGCAGGTAGCCTTGGATGTAGCCGGGGCTAGGTTTCATTTTATCGAAGGGCGGCGTTAGGAGTAGGACCAAGCCATCCTTTTTGCGAACCAGATGTTCACGGAGGGAGGCCATGGACCGTGCGGCGCGTGCGGGATCCGCGGCACCCGACAAGACTCCCCAAGATTGGGCGATTGAATCGATCCGGCATTCCTCGTTGACGGCCGAGCCCAGAGGCGTGCCGTCGTCAAAAAAAGCGCGTCGATACCAGCCGCCGTCCCAGCCGTGGTGCTCGACCGCAGTCTTCAGATCTCCGGCGTGTAAGCGCCATTTTTCGGCGCGGGCATGTTCGTTCGTCGACTCGGCCACTTTTGAAAATTCGCGGAGGGTCGCGTGGAGAAACCAAGCCAGCCAGACGCTTTCGCCTTTTCCTTCATGGCCCACACGGTTCATGCCGTCATTCCAGTCGCCGGTGCCCATGAGGGGCAGGCCATGGCTGCCTACGGCCAGGCTCCGGTCGAGTGCGCGGGCGCAGTGCTCAAAGAGCGTTGCGCATTCCGCCGAAACGAGGGGCTGAAAATAAGCGTCCTCTCTTCCTTCGGGAATCGTCTGGCCCTCGAGAAAGGCGACGGATTCTTTCAAGATGCCGCGATCGCCGGTGACCTCGATATATTGCATCACGACGTAAGCCAGCCAAACGAGATCGTCGGAGATCCGCGTACGCACGCCGCGGCCCGATGGCGGATGCCACCAATGCTGGACGTCGCCCTCGGGAAACTGCCGCGCCGCGGCGCGGAGAATGTGTTCGCGGGCGATGTCCGGCCTCGACACCAGGAGCGCCATCACGTCTTGAAGCTGGTCGCGGAAGCCGTAAGCGCCTCCCGCCTGATAAAAACCGCAGCGCGCCCACACCCGGCAGGCCAGCGTCTGATAAAGCAGCCAGCGGTTCAGTAAGAGATCCATCGAGCGGTCCGGCGTCCGAACTTGCACCTTTTCCAAAACACCGGCCCACTGTTCTTTCACTTCGGAAAGGACGGCGTCGATGTCCGCCGTGCGGTAGCGCCGGATGAGTTCACCTGTCGCGGCGCGGTCCGCTCCCTGGCCGAGAAGGAATACGATTTCGATCCGCGCGCCCGGCCGCAGATCGATCGTTTTTTGAAACGCCGCGCACGGATCGAGGCCCGGGCCGGATTTTCCGGACAACCGCGCACCTTTGGCGATCGCGGCAGGCAGGTCGTAAGTGCCGTTGCGCCCCAGAAATTCGGAGCGGTCGGCGGTCCAGGCGGTCTGCTGTCCGCCCAAGTCGGCGAAGGCCACCCCTTGAGCGAACTCGGTGTTCCAGGGATTGCGTGCCAAGATCGCCCCAGTTTGGGCGTCTACCTCCGTAATGACGAACGGGGCGTTGGAGGCACGCGAGCTTCCCAGCACCCATTCGACGTAAGCGGTGACTGATAGCTTCCTCCGGCGGTCGGACTGGTTCGTGACGCTCAAGCGGGAAATCTTGACCGGGTCCGCCACGGGGACGAATTGCAAGAGCTCGAGCGCGATGCCGTGGGAAACGTGCTCGAAACGGCTGTATCCCTGGCCGTGACGCGAAACGTAGGGCCACGCTTCTTCGCGAATAGGCAGAACGGTCGGGGTCCAGAATTCGCCCGTCTCTTCATCGCGTACGTAAAAAATCTCTCCGGACGGGTCTGAGGCGGGGTCGTTGGACCAAGGCGTGAGCTGGTTTTCGCGGCTGTTGCCGGCCCAGGTATAACCGGAACCCGATTCTGAAACCTGAAAACCGAACCCGGGATTGGCGATTACGTTGATCCAGGGGGCGGGTGTCCACTGGCCTGTCCCCAAATGGGTGATGTACTCGCTGCCGTCGGACGAGAAACCTCCCAGCCCGTTAAAAAACTGAAGCCGGGATAACTCGGCAGGCGTTTTGAGCGGTGGCGCGGCCTTCGCCTTACGGCGCAGCGGCGGGCGAAAATCAACAGGCTCTTCCAGGCGCGCGAGCTGCTGCATGAGCGAGCCGTTGCGGCTGTTCAGAATGACCCGTGCGGCCGTGCGCAAGAGAGTTTGCTCTTCAGCGGAAAGTATTTCGGCCCGTAGGACGAAGATGCCGCCTTGCAGGTCCGCCGCATCGTGTTTGTGAATGGCTTGCGTGGACCGGACGAGATTTTCAAGGGACGCCTGCAGTTCCTGCGAATACGAATGCGCTTTTTCGTTCAGGATGACCAGATCCACCGCGAGATTTTTCATCCGCCAGTATTCGCGGGCGCGCAAAGCGTCCCGTACGATACCGGCATCCTCCGCTTCGTTGATGCGTACGAGCAGGATCGGGAGGTCGCCGGAAATTCCGTAGGGCCATAGTCCGGCGGGCCCGAGCGTATTTCGCGCGAGAATGTCCTGAGGGGAGCGGAGGCCGTCGTGGGAATAGATGATCCGGCCGGCCAGATCCTGGAAGAGGCGGGTCTCGCCCGGCTCGATCCCCAAGTAATGCTGCTGAATGCGTGCATGGGTCCACGCGAGAGCGACCGCGCGTTCGAACATGGCCGGATCGTGGTATTTGTCCGCCAGCCCCATGGTTTCCTCGCGCGAAGAAGTGATCACGGTCGTGAAGGTCACACGGACGGTTTCGCCAGGCGCGACGCGGACGCGGCAGCGCAGGCTCACGATCGGATCGATGACGGCGCCGGCATTATCGGACAAAGGTTTGCCGTCGATCACGCACATGGGCGTGTGGATTCGCCGCCCCCGGCCCAGAAAACGGGTGCGGTTGGATTCATACTGAACCGCCCCTACAGAGTCTCCTTCGACGACTATGACATGGCCGGCCCATGGAGAGGATTCGTGCGGGGAACGCGGCCGCCGCGTGCAGAGCAAGCCGGTTACTTCCGGCACAAATTCGGTGTGAACGAAAAGGTTGGAAAATGCGGGGTGGGCGAGGTCCGCCATGTGGGGAGCGAGGACGATCTCGGCGTAGGACGTCACGTCGATCAGCCGGGGAGAGTCGCCGGTATTTTTCAAAGAGACGCGGCGAATCTCGGCGTCGTCTTCGGGAGACACGACCACTTCGAGCGTCGTCTCGATGCTCCCGTCACGGCGGGTGATTTCCGCGCGGTCTTCGGAAAAGTTCGCTTTGTATTTTTCCGGCTCGGTGGTCGTGGGTTGATAGCCTGCGGACCAGACTTGGTCGGATTCGACGTCCCGCAGAAAAATATAGGTGCCGGTAGCGTCGCGCGTGGCGTCCTCTCTCCAGCGCGTGACGGCGATATCCCGCCAGCGGGAATACCCGGAGCCGGCGGCCGTGATCATGACGCTGTAGCGACCGTTCGAAAGTAAATGCGTTCTCGGCACCCCTTCGTGGGGAGAATCAAACCGCCGCAGGACCAAAGGAGCCGCATCGCGGCCCTCGGCGGGGGATTCCTTGGGCCGCACCCGCACGACGGTGGCCGACCGGGGCACGCGTTCTTGAAGGAGGAGATTGCTCGCCTGCACACGGGGCTCGGCGTTAAAACGGACACGAAAAATACCGTCATACAGCGTGTTGGCCAGGGAGATCAGCGACATTCCTTGGTGGTGAGCCATATACGCCCTCACGACGGCCACGCTTTGGTTCTCCGGGAGCCGCGCCGCCGTAAAATCCAGTGATTCGTAAAAACCGAACCCTCCCTGACCGCCTATTTTTTCAAGATTCCTGAAATTTTTTGCGGCTTCCTTTGGCGCGATCATCGCCGCGAGCGCGGTCGCATAAGGCGCGACGACCAGATCTTCGGATAGTCCCTGCTTGAGTCCCAAGCCCGGAACGCCGAAATTGGAGTACTGATAGGTGTGATGGAGATTTTGGACGTTGTACGCGGATTCAGAAACTCCCCACGGAACGCCGCGCTCCGCGCCGTAGGCGATTTGCAGACGGACGATGCGGCGGCAGGTCTGGTCCAGAAGACTGTTGGCGGGAGACCGCATGACCAGGAGCGGCATGAGGTACTCAAACATCGATCCGGACCAGGAGACGAGCATGAGCGAGTGGTTCACCGAAATGATCGAGCGCGCCAGGCGGAACCAGTGCATGGCCGGCACGTCGCCTTTGGCGATTGCGACGAAGCTGGCGAGCCTCGCCTCGGAAGTCAGGAGATCGTAAAAACTCGCATCCAGCTTACGCTCGGCCACCTGGTAGCCGATCGAAAACATTTTTTTGGAGGGATCGTACAAGAATCCGAATTCCATCTCCCGGACCAGCCGGTCACAAGATTTGGCCACGGTCCGGAGGCGGTTTGTGAGGGCCTTGGAATGCAGGTCCTTCTGATGGCTTCGGACCTGACGGAGCAGGAGTTCCGACCAGCTCAAGAGCTCGTCCTTTAATTTACCACTTTTTCCGCCGGACAGCACTTCGGCGA
Source organism: uncultured Planctomycetia bacterium (assembly GCA_964431835.1). Classification (GTDB taxonomy): domain Bacteria; phylum Omnitrophota; class Gorgyraeia; order 2-02-FULL-51-18; family 2-02-FULL-51-18; genus CAYSKO01. Next base: position 84,718 of record CAYSKO010000001.1, read on the forward strand.
TATCAATGAGCGTGACGGTGCGCGTCTCGATTTCGGCCAGTCGATCGGGCCACTCGGACGGCGAAGGAAGGGTATCCGTGAGACTGGTTTTCAGGGCGACAAGCGCTTCTTCGAGTTGAGCGCCCGTCACGGTCTCCGTGCGCCTACCGGCGCCGGCTCGGGAGGCGGCTTCCCGGATCAGGAAGAATGTGTCCTTGAACCCGTCGAAGATATTGGTCCTTAGAAGCGGCGGATTCTCCATCTGCCGGCAGGCTTGAGCCAGGGTCCACAAGTGGCCCGCGAGATTTCCGCTGTCCACCGTGGATACGTAACGGGGTTCCAGCGGCCGCAGATCGTTGGTGCTATACCAGTTGAAGAGATGCCCGTGATGCTTCGCCATTTTTTTGATCGTGGCAAGCGTCGCCTCGAGTTTTTCGACGGTATCGGAAATCCCGATCCATCCGAAGTCGCGCGCGCTGACGACTGAAAGAAGGTACAGCCCGATGTTGGTGGGCGACGTGCGCTCGGCGACCACGGGATCGGGAATTTCCTGAAAGTTGTCGGGCGGAAGGGATTGATGCGACTCGTCGACGAACGTTTCAAAAAACCGCCATGTTTTTCGTGCGATGACGCGAAGACGCCGGCGGTCTTGGGCGCTCAGCCTCTCGTCCTTGGCTTCGGAGAGGGGCAAGCTGATGGCCCACGCGATACGCGGAGAAAAGGCCCATAACGCCGCGAAGGGGAGGACCATCCAAAGCCGTTCTCCGGTCGCGCACGCGAACGGGAGCAGCGCTGCCGCTAGGGCAATCAAGGGAGCGCCGATCATCCGTTCATAAAAAATAGCCGGCACGTAACCGCAGCGGCTTTTGGATTGGGCCGCAGTGGCCCATTCGAGTTTGTTGCGGCGGCTGATCGTGAGGCGGTAGAGGGTCCTCAGAATAGCATCCGTCATCATGACCGTCTGATGGGCGAGGAAGATCGCGGTGAAAAGAATGTAAGCGGCGGCCAAACGAAAATCTGTCCATACCGTGCCCAGATGGCGACGAAGGGGGATTTGCCTCCGCCGCGGCAGGATACCGCCCAGAAGCGGTTGCATGGGGACGAACGCGACGGCGCTCAGAAGAAAAACCATCCATAACCCAGCGGGGGCGGACGGAACGCTCGAGGCCAGAAGCAGCGTCACGAGCAAAGCCGGCGCCGACAGGGAGCGCCGTAAATTGTCGATCATTTTCCAGCGACCGATCAAAGGAAGCGGGCGTCCTACTATCCAGGGAAGCAATTGCCAGTCCCCGCGCGTCCACCGGTGGGCGCGCGTGACAGCCATGTCGTAATGAGACGGAAATTCTTCGAAAAACTCGATGTCGGTGACTAGCCCCGCGCGCGCGTGAATGCCTTCTAGAAGGTCGTGGCTGAGCACGCTGTTTTCGGGAAAACGTCCCGCGAGCGCGGTCTCGAAAGCGTCGAGATCGTAAATACCCTTGCCGGTGAAGGAGCCTTCGCCGAAAAGATCCTGGTAGACGTCGGAGACGGCGAACGCGTAGGGGTCGATGCCGGCGGGCCCCGAGAAAACCCGCTGATAAATGGAACCGTTCCCGGTGACGGGCAGAGTGGGCGTGATCCGGGGTTGCATCACGCCGTAACCCTCGATGACGCGGCCGTTCTTTTCGTCGAAGCGGGGACGATTGAGCGGGTGGGCCATCGCGCCCACCAGCCGATAGGCGGTGCCATAAGACATCCGGGTGTCGGCATCCAGCGTGATGATGTAACGGATTTTCTCCGGAAACGGAACGGGCTTCCCTGCGACGGGCATGAACGTCGTGTTGGCGCTTCCGCGCAAGAAGCGATTCAATTCGTGGAGTTTTCCGCGTTTGCGTTCCCAGCCCATCCACACGCCCTCTTTTTCATTCCAGACGCGTTGCCGATGAAAAAGATAAAAACGCGGCTGGTCCCCGGGGCCCGGTCCGTAGAGATTGTTCAGTCGGTCGACCCCTAGCCGCGCCGCGTCGAGAAGGTTTTCGTCGTCGGGGGCGCGTTCCACGGGGGCGTCGGTCCAGTCCGTCAAGAGGGCGAATTGCAGAAAGCCTTCCGAATGGTTTAGATAGTGAATTTCAAGATGCTCGAGATTTTCCTGGATCGTGCGGAAGTCGATCAAGAGGACCGGCATGACGACAAGCGCCCGGCAATCGGCCGGGATTCCTTTGGAAAAATCCAGTTTCGGCAAAAGGCGGGGCCCCACCCATTTCATCGCCAGACGGTTGACGACCGCTATCGCCACATCGGAAGCCGGAATAAAGGCGGCGATCGCGAAGAGGGCGACCGCTAGGACGCTCATTCCTTGTGCGTGGCCCAGGACGAGCGGAACAGCCAAAAGAACGGCCGTGGCGATCAAAATGGAGCTCACATAAGCAAGTGCGGTTCTAGAAGCGTAGGCGCGGACAAATCGGTTTTTGAATGAGATCCGGCAGCGGAGGCTCTTTTCGAAAAGGGGCCGGCCTCGGGAGATCAGGTAATAACCGATGTCTCCCTTATGCTCCAAGCTTCCCGGCCGTTTTCGCGCGGCCCGGGCGGTCTCGACCACGCGCTGCGTGACTTCGAGTTCGGAAAGTCCGGACCGTACGGCGAGTTTTTCTATGGAATGACGGTAAAGATCCCGGGTGGGGAAATCGACGGAGGCGAAACCGCTCTCGTCCCGCAAAGCCTCATCGACGACGGAGACATCTTCAAAGAATTGAGACCAGTCCAGCGCGGACACCAAGCGCATGCTCGTGATGATGTTGCGCGCGGTCGTATTGAGAGCGGTCTGCTCCTGATGCTCCAAGCGGATGATGTCGTCGGCGACCGCGCCTTGGGTTCCCAGTCGCTCGTCCAGCCACTGCAGCACCGGCGCGATGCTCTCGCCCTGGTCTCGGAGGCGCAGCACGAGTTGGACGGCGAACGATTTGTCGAGGGCCTCCTTTTCAAAAGGACGGAGAGCCTCCTCGAGGTCTGCGGCCGCGCGTCCCTTCAAGCCGAGCAGGGAATCTGCCAGCGTGTCCGCCTTGAGGCGCTCGGCTTTGCTATGAAGCACGTGGTCCACCAGGCGGCGCAGATTTTCGACGAGAACGATGCGCAGACTGATCGCCAGCGCCCATACTTCGCCGATCGTGAGCGGGTCGACGCGTTGATAAGCCAGTACGAAACGCCGCAGCCAATCGGGATCGAAACGGCTGTCCGTATGGGCGACAAAGCCCCACGCCACCCCGTAAACGCGGGGGGTCCCTTTGAGGAATCCGTCCGTGAGTTTGGGAAGTCCGCGGTAAAACTTGGGAGGAAGGTCGTCGTGGATCTCGAGGATCTGCTCCTCGAGGACGTGAAAATTATCCACGAACCATTCGGCGGCGGGCGTGATCGATCGTTCGTCACGGACGTTTTGAGTGATCCGGCGATGGGCCGCGCTCAGTACGCGGCCGTTTTCTTTGACGCGCCCCAGAATCGCTCGGCCCTTCAAAGGCTTGCGAGTGACGCCCTGCGCCCGGGCGAGGCTGTCGGCGTGCTGTTCCAGTCTTTCGAGGCTGAAAAGCTCGGCTCGAATGAGTTCCGCGGGTTTATTGAGGGAAGATGGAAATAGAGGTTTCATCGGTGCGTTCGCAACATTATAACACCGAAGCGCGGCCCGCACCGCAAGTCCTTTGCCTATAATCATTAAAGATGACATTTTTTTTGTGGAAAATTTGGGGGCTTTATAACAAATGTTAGCAATATTATACATTCACTCGTTTATTGAAAAAAAATGTTGAATAGAGGTATCTATTTAAGGGGGAGAGAGAGTAAAATAGCAGTTCACCCCTGCACTTAAACGAGAAAAAAAGGCACCGTGTGAGTGAGTCAAAAGGTCCTCCAGACCAGATTTCCAACGGAATCCGAAAATCTCCTCTCCCACCGAAAGTTCTTACGCGTGCGCCCAATACCCCGGTTGTCTCAGACGACGAAACGCTCATCAGGCCTTTTTCGATCGTAGCGATCGGCGCGTCCGCGGGGGGCATTGAAGCCGTTCAAGGCCTGCTGAAAAAGCTTCCCCCGGACACGGGCATGGCTTACGTTCTGATTCAGCATCTCGATCCCCATTACGAGAGTAAGCTGACGGCCATTCACTCGAAGATGACCCGCATGCGTGTTTTGGAAGCGGAAGACCGGATGCGCGTGGAGCCCAATCACTTGTACGTCATCCCGCCGAATACGTGCATGTGCATCAAGGGCGGGATCCTGAATCTTGAGCCGCGCCCCGAAGGCCAGCATCTTAATCTGCCTATCGACCTCTTCTTCACGTCGCTCGCCCACGATTGGGGGAGCCAATCCATCGCCGTCGTACTCTCGGGCACCGCATCGGACGGCTCGCGAGGAATCATGGCCGTCAAAGATGTGGGCGGCATCACCTTTGCGCAGGACGAATCGGCGCAATACGACTCGATGCCCAAGAACGCGGTGCTGACGGAGTGCGTGGATTTCGTTCTTTCGTTACCGGCCATCGCCCAAAAATTGAGCGAGATCGCCCCGCATCCTTACGTCACCCCTTCGAAAAGCGCCGTGGACAACCTTTTGTTGGAAGAGGAGTCTTTTAAGAAGATCTCGGCGATTCTTTTCAAAACCTCGGGAGTCAATTTCAGTCTGTATAAACAGGGGACCGTTCAACGTCGGATAATGAGACGCATGGCCTTGAGCAAAGTCCAGACACTCCGCGAGTATCTAGCGATCCTGGAAAACGACGCCAAAGAGCTCGAGAAACTCCGCCAGGATATTCTGATCCACGTCACCCGTTTTTTCAGGGACGCCGAAATGTTCGAGGCCTTGAAAAAGGAAATATTTCCCGCCCTCACCAAAAACAAGTTCACTAACGAGCATCCGCTTCGCATGTGGGTGGCCGGATGCTCCACGGGAGAAGAAGTCTACTCCATTGCGATCAGCCTGCTCGAATTCCTGGGGGGAGAGGCCAATAGCGTTCCCTTTCATATTTTTGGTACGGATCTGAACGAGAGCTGCGTCTATACGGCGCGGAGAGGTGTTTATTCTCCACTCATCACGGCGGATGTCTCCGAAGAGCGCCTGCGCCGTTTCTTCTTGAAAACGACCGAAGGCAAATATCAGATCATCAAGTCCATCCGGGAGCAATGCGTCTTTTCCGTCCACAACGTCGCGGCGGATCCGCCTTTTTCGAGAATGGACCTCATTAGCTGCCGCAATCTCCTGATCTATTTGGGCCCCGAGCTGCAACAGAAAGTTTTCCCCCTTTTTCATTACGCGTTGAATCCGGGCGGCTTCCTCGTGCTGGGCCAGTCTGAATCCGTCGTCGCCCACGACGATCTTTTCGCCGTTATCAATAAATCAGCCAAGCTCTTCACGAAAAAGCCCGCGAATACCCCGCAGGTTTCTTTGGCTCTTCAGAGCTCGCTTTCCGGGAGAGAGCCTCTCAAGATTCCAACGACGATCTCGAACAGATCCGAGTCGCGCACCAACGCGGAGGTCTTAAAGGAAGCAGATCACCTCATTCTCTCCAAATACGATCACGCCGGGGTCGTCGTAAATGCGAACATGGAAATCCTTCAATTTCGAGGGGATACGTCGTCTTACTTACGAAACACGCCCGGAACCCCGAGCTTCAATCTGTTGAAAATGGTCCGAGAGGGCCTGGCCGCGGAGCTGCGGCTCGCCATCGATAAAGCAAAACAGGATAAACGTCCTTTCAAAAAAACGGGCCTTCGGATGAAATACAAGACGGAATTCAAATCCGTATTCATCGAAGTGAATCCTCTGAATACTTCACCGACCGATGAGGTGCATTTTTTAATTCTCTTCGGAGAGGACGAGCCTCTCCAGGCCTCGAAAACCAATCCCGAGGCGGCTCCCCCAAAAAAAGGTGATCGGCCGACCCCTTCCCGGCTCGACGGGCTGGAAGGGGAGCGCGATTCGATAAAAGAGGAGCTCTCCTCGACGAAAATTTTCATGCAGTCCATCATCGAAGAGCGCGAAGGGGCGAACGAAGAGCTGCAAACCGCCAACGAAGAGATTCTTTCCTCGAATGAAGAGCTACAGAGCCTGAACGAGGAGCTCTACAGCTCCAACGAGGAGCTTCAGACCGCCAAAGAAGAGCTTCAGGCTTCGAACGAGGAAACCACCACCATCAATGACGAGCTGCAGCATCGAAACGAACTGCTCGTGCAGCTGAGCGACGACCTGGAAAACGTGCTCACGAGCATTTCGTTGCCCGTCGTGATCGTCGGGGGGAGACCTACGCGTCCGGCGCTTCACGCCCAAAGCCGAAAAAATATTCCGCCTTCTTCCCGCCGACATCGGCCGGTTGATCACGGACATCAAGCTACAGCTACACATTTCCCCTCTCGAAACCCTCGTTCTGGACGTCATCAAAAGCCTCTCGTCCAAAGAAATGGAAGTTCAAGACAACGAGGGTTCCTGGCACGTTCTCCAAATACGCCCCTACCGCACGAGCGATAATAAGATCGACGGGGCGGTCATCACGCTGACCGACATCAACGCCTTGAAAAAGAACGAAAAAGTACTCAAAGCCTTCGCCGATTTCAAAGGCGCCATCATCGAGACGATGCGGGAGCCGCTTCTGATCCTGGACCGCGAGTTCCGCGTCATAATCGCCAATAAAAGCTTTTACGAGACGTTTCGGGTTTCCCGGGAAAAGACCGAGGGCCAATCGCTCTTCAGCCTCGGAGACGGGCAGTGGGACATTCCGACCATCCGGAAGCTCCTTGAGACGGTCCTTCCGATGAAAACGGCATTCGACGATTACGAGGTCACCAAGGATTTCCCGGGCATCGGGCGCAAGGTCATGACGATCAGCGCGCGTACGGTCCAGGGGCAGGAGAGGGAAGAGGGGATGATCCTCCTCGTCATTTCGGACATCACCTTCCGTAAAGGCACCGAAGTAGCGCTGAGAGAAAGCAGAATAAAGCTCGAGGCTTCCAACGCCGATCTCGAGCAATTCTCCCACGTCGCTTCCCACGACCTCCAGGAGCCCCTTCGAAAGATAGTCGCCTTCGCGGAACGCTTGAAAGAGCAGGCCAAGGGGGAGGCCGGCGAATACTGCGAGAAAATTTACAAGTCGGGAATCATGATGCAGCGCGTCATCGAGGACCTTCTTCACTTCTCCAGGATCGGTTTCCAGGAAGAGACCCGTGAAGCAACCGATCTCAGCCGGATCGTGGACGACGTGGTTTCGGACTTAGAGCTTAAGATAGCGGAAACCAGAACGAAAATTGACGTGAAGAAACTGCCGGTTATTCAAGCCAACAAGTCGTTGATGCGCCATTTGTTTCAAAATATCATCTCCAATTCGATCAAATACTGCAAAAAGGACGAGGCGCCGCGGCTGAGCATAGAAGGCGCGGTGCAGGGAGACACGGCCGAGATCCGTTTCAGCGACAACGGCATCGGTTTCGACGAGACGCATCTCGATAAAATATTCAAACCCTTCCAGCGCCTGCACAGCAAGCACGATTACGAGGGAACGGGACTCGGTTTGGCCATCTGCCAGAAAATCGCTCATCAGCACGGCGGCACGATCTCCGCGAAAAGCGAGCATGGCAAGGGCTCTACTTTTATCGTGACCCTGCCGGTGAGCGGCAAACCCGGAAAAAACCAGCCGCTCGTTTAGTTTTTTTCTCGGCCTCCTGGGATAAAGTTAGATGAAATTTTCCGGCCGTAATGATATAATAACGGCGCGTTAAAGAGTTCCTCCCCGAAAGAGTCCTCCTCCGTTTCAAAACTGTCTTACTTTTGGAGTGCCTACATGGCCCAAAGCACGTCCGTTTCTGCGCCCAAGAAGGAAAAAGAACTTTCGATAGAGACGCTGCGCGGTCTCGCGATCCTTCTCGTCGTGGCGGGGTACATCGTTCAGGACGACCTCGCTCGCGCGGCAGACCCCTCCGCATTTTCTTCTTCGCTCAAATTCATTTATTATCTGTTTACGCCGATCCGCATGCCCCTTTTTACGGTCATCTCGGCTTACTTGTACGCCTCGTTCCCGGCGACACGCGCCACGTTTAAAAAACTGATCTCCGGAAAGGCGCGGAGAATCCTGATTCCTTTCGCGGTGATATCCGCCGTCCAATACGCCGTATTCAGCTTCGTTCCGGTCGACGGCCCGCAGCTTTCGCGGGAAATTTACAAAGTCTACATACTGCCCTACGAGCAGCTTTGGTTTCTTTACTCGATCTTCTGGATATTCGTTCTCGTGGGGGCCATGGATGCCGCGCGTCTCATGGAGACGCCGAAAAAATGGCTCGCGTGGCTTGTCGCGGCGCTCGTGATCCACGAGACGGTCCACATGACGAGGCTGTTCTCGATTACGGGCGTGAATTATCTTTTTCCGTTCTTTTTGATGGGGTATGGGATCAAGCGCTTTCAAAAGCAGCTTTTTTCGAGCGGGATGATTCGCGCGTATTTCTTTGTAGCGTTCGCGGCGTACGCGGTGCACGTGGTGCGTTATATCGACCCGGCGCTCACGTTGGCGCTCCCTGCGTTCGCCCACCGTCTCGTGGTGCTGGCGATCACCTTTTCGGCTGTCCCGCTCATTTTCCATTACCGCAAGAGCGTCCCTTTTTTAGCGAAGATCGGGAGCTACGCTTTCGGTATCTATCTTTTCAATAAAATCGGCTTGGTGCCGATCAAGGTCCTTTTCACGAACCTGGGAATCCGGAACGACGTCGCGGTATTTTCCGTGTACCTGCTGGGGAGCGTTTCGGCCGCTATCGGCATTCAGCTCGTTTTGGAGCGTTACGCGTTCACCCGAATGTACGTTCTCGGACTGAAAGAGCCTGCCGCCGCGTCCTCATCGGCAAAAAACCCCGCACGATGGTCCGCGCTCTCTTTTCCGAATCCGGCGACGCTGGGTCTCGTTTTTGCCGGCGTCCTGGTATCGGCGGTCGCTTTATTCGCGGGCGGCGGCGCGAGCGGTTTGGCGAGCCGTACTTCCGACATGATTTGCAAAGCGACGGGAGCGTACGGACCCATGAAAAGCGGGTGCGCTTGTAGGGTTCCCTGCCGCCATTGCAGAGGGACCCTTCCTCCGCGCACGGCATAAAAAATAGGAAAGCCATCGGAATGGTACTATAGTTCCATGGCCCTGACGAAAAAACCCCTTCCTGCGCCCGGTGGCGTGCGCGAGATGATCGCGATCGCGCTTCCGATGATCGTCTCCTACGGCTGCGACACGGTCATGATGTTCTGCGACCGCCTCCTTCTCTCCAAGCTCGGCCCCGACATGATGAACGCCGCCGTTGGCGGGGGAATCGCCGCGTTCATGATGGCGAGCTTCGGGTTCGGCCTCTTCGGCTACGGCACGGCGCTCGTCGCGCAGTATTTCGGAGCGGGCGAGAAAAGCCTCTGCCCGCGCGTGACCACGCAAAGCTTGATCGCCGCACTTCTTTTATACCCCCTCGTTCTCGCGTGCCGCCCGTTCGTGCACGTTCTTTTCCGTAAGCTCGGCGTTCCGGAATCGCAGCTGGAAGCGCAGATCGTCTTTTTCGACGTGATGACCTACGGCAGCCTCCTCGTTTTCATCCGGCAGTCGTTCGCGGCCTTCTTCTCGGGGATCGGCCGCACGGGGATGGTCATGGCCGCTTCGCTCGCCGCGATGGCCGTGAACGTGGCCGTCAGTTTCGTCCTCATCTACGGAAAATTCGGAATGCCGGCGCTCGGGATCCGCGGCGCGGCGCTCGGCGCGGTCTCCGGAAGCTTCGCCGCGATCGTGATCCTCGCGGTGGTGTACTGGGGGAAGGAACTGCGCGCGGAATTCGACACCGCCCGCTCGTTTGTGTTCGACGCCGCGGTTTTCCGGAAGCTTCTGCGCTTTGGTTCGCCCTCGGGCGCCGAGATGCTTTTCACGCTCTTGGCCGCGAACGGGTTCGTGATCGCGTTCCAGTCGCTCGGCCCTGCGGTCGCGACCGCCTCGAGCATCCTCATGAACTGGGACATGACGGCTTACATTCCTCTCATGGGGATGGAGGTGGGCGTCACGAGCCTCGTCGGCCGTTACATGGGCGCGCGGCAGCCCGAAATCGCCCATCGAGCGACGATGTCGGGCTTGAAGGTGGGTTTCGTGTACGCGTTCGTACTTTTTCTCGTTTTCGGGTTGTGCGCGGGGCCGATGGTGGGCATGTTCCGCCCGCACGGGGAGAGCGCCGTCTTTGCCGAAGCGTACCCGCTCGCCGTCACGATGCTCCGCATGGTTTCGATCTACATGTTCAGCATCGTGCTCGTCATCGTCTTCGTGGGCGCGCTCCGCGGCGCGGGCGACACGCTATGGGCCATGACCTACCACATTTCGCTCCACTGGCTCGCCGCCGCCACAATCTTCTTCGGCACGCGCTTCTTCGGCTTTTCCGCGCTTCAGGCGTGGTCCATCGTGATCGGGCTTTACATGACCTTCTCGGGGCTGGCCTGGCTGCGTTACCGGGAAGGGAAGTGGAAGACGATCCGCGTGATAGGATGAAGGCATGAGGAACCCATGAGTCTGAAAGGCGCCGAAGCGCGCCGTGAGAAAGAGGGGATGCCGGGCTGGAAGCGCCGGCTCCACGAAGTCATTTACGAGGCCGAGACGCCCGCCGGCCGCGCGTTCGATTTCTTCTCCTTCGGGCTTATTCTCGCGAGCGTACTCTGCGTGATGCTTGAAAGCGTGTCCGCGGTGCGCGAACGCTTCGGCGGCCCGCTCCGCGCGGCCGAATGGACGTTCACGATCATTTTCACCGTGGAGTACGCACTCCGACTCCTTGCCGTGAAGCACCCGGTTCGCTACGCCGGAAGTTTCTTCGGCGTGATCGATTTTCTCTCGATCGTGCCGACGTACTTAAGCCTCGGTTTGGAGGGGGCCCAGTCCCTTCTCGTCGTACGAAGCCTGCGGCTTCTGCGCATCTTCCGGGTTCTCAAGATCGCGCGCCTGAGCGTGGAAGCGGAAACGCTCTGGTCCGCCGTGAAAGCGAGCCGGCACAAAATCACCGTGTTCGTGGGAGCCGTCTTCACGATCGCGATCATCATGGGAACGCTCTTGTATGTCGTGGAGGGGGAGTCGAGCGGAGTGAACGACATCCCGACCGGGATCTACTGGGCGATCTCGACGGTTTCCACCGTGGGATACGGGGACATCGTTCCGCGGACCGGCCTTGGGAAATTCATCACGACGATCGCCATGATCATGGGCTACGGCCTCATCGCGGTGCCCACAGGCATCGTTTCCGTGGAGCTTGCGCACGCGGCGAAGCTTTCCACGAGCACGAATACGTGCCCCGCCTGCCAGAGCGTGGGCCACGACCTGGATGCCGTTTACTGCCGCTTCTGCGGAGGGAAACTTTGATAATCCGGGGCCGCGGATGAACCCCGAAGCCTCGTCTTCCGCGCTTTCGGTCATCTCGGCGATCGTCACGCCGGCGCTTCTCATTCTCGCCTGTAGCAACCTGATTACGGCCACTTCCAACCGTCTGAGTCGTCTTTTAGACCGCGTCCGCGAGCTCATGCAGGACGCCGAAGCTCTCCCCGGCGATACGGCGGAGTGCACGGAGAAGACCGAGCTTTTGCTCCTCCTGCTCCGAAAAACAGCCGTGCGCACGCTCCTTATTCAGCGGGCGCTGGCCGCGCTCTATGCGTGTCTCGGCTGCCTGATCCTCACGAGCGTGGTCATCGGCGTGGGCGCGGCGATCGGCCGCCAGGAACCGGCCCTCATCATGCTCGCGATTTTCGTCTCGGTCGCGTTTCTATTTTATGCGAGCGCGCTCCTCATCCGGGAGTCGCGGATCGCGCTCGCGGCGGTGAACGCGGAAATGGATTACGTGCGGAAGCTGATCGGGTAGGGGAAAGCGGGGACGTTCTTTTAAGGCGTCTTTTCGTTTTCTGTGATGATCTTCGTGATGTCCGGCGTGTGCGTGTCGATCTTGCCTTGCCTCAATTCTTCCTTCGTTTTCTCCGCGAGTAGCCCGTACTTTTTCTGAATCCGCGCCAAATCCTCGTCGGTCCGCTTCTCGATATCCATCATCTCGTTGTGCGCGCCGTGCGTGGCGCGGATGATCTCGTCCAATTTGAGCTGAATCGCGACCGTGTGCCGGTTGTTGCTGTTCTGGATGATGAAGAGCATCGCGATGGTGATCACCGCCGCCGTGGTGTTGATGATGAGCTGCCACGTGTCGTTGAAATGAAGCGCCGGTCCCAGAAAGGCCCACCCGATGATGATGACGAACGCGAAAAAACAGGCGAGCGGATGAGCCGCTTTATTGGAGATCCACTTGGCGATGCCGGAGAAAAAAGCCTGTTTCATCACCATGGAGTGACGATTTTCTTCCAGAACTCTTCTTGTGTCGCGACTGAAAGGTCAGGCATGCGTTTATCCGTGATGAGTTGGCGAGCGTCCAAGGGAGCGGAAGCGCTATTTTAGCACGAGAAGCCCATTTTCCGGAAGCGGATCGGATGATTTTGACTTCGCCCACCCCGTAGCCTAGAATGTCCCCATGCAGGCATCCGGGAACGGCACGAATCTTCTTTCCTCCTTCTCGCTAGGCCCCCTATTACTTAAAAACCGCATGGTCATGGCGCCGCTCACGCGCTGCCGCGCCGATGCCGTGACGCGCGTTCCCACGCCGATGATGGCCACTTACTACGAACAGCGCGCCTCCGCCGGGCTCATCATTTCCGAAGCGACGGTCGTGACGGGAAAGGGCGTCGGGTATCCCGCGACGCCGGGCATTTACAGCCCCGAGCAGATTGCCGCGTGGAAAACGATCACGGACGCCGTGCACGCCCAAGGCGGCCGGATGTTCCTCCAGCTCTGGCACTGCGGCCGCGCCTCGCATTCGTCTTTCCTCGGCGGTGAGCTTCCGGTTTCCTCATCCGCCGTCCCGATTCCCGGCGAGCTCTACACCCCGACCGGTATGCAGCCCTACGAAACCCCGCGCCCGCTCGAGGCGAACGAGATCCCTGGAATCGTCGCTCTTTACGCTGAAGGCGCGAAGAACGCAAAAGCCGCCGGCTTCGACGGCGTGGAAATTCACGGAGCCAACGGCTATTTAATCGACCAATTCCTGCGGGACGGAGTCAATAAGCGCACCGACGCCTACGGCGGCTCGATCGAAAACCGCGCCCGCTTCCTCTTCGAGGTCGTCGAGGCCGTGATCAAGGTATGGGGCAAAGACCGCGTCGGCCTGCGCCTCTCGCCCAGCACGTCGTTCAACGCCATGAGCGACTCCGACCCCGCCAAGCTCTTCGCCTGGGTCGCCGAAAAACTGAGCACCTCCGGCCTCGCCTACCTCCACTGCACCGAAGGCGACGAAAGCGACCTCCGCCACGGCGGCCAGATCGTCGACCTCCTCCCGATCCGCAAAGCCTTCATAGGCACGCTCCTCGTCTGTGGCGGCTACGACCAGGCCAAAGGGGAAGCGGCCTTGAAGAATGGCAGGGCCGATCTCGTGGTATTCGGAAAGCTCTTCATCGCGAACCCCGACTTGCCGGAGAGATTTAAGGACGGGAAGGCATTGAATGCTTGGGATGAGACCACCTTCTACTCCCCGGGGGAGAAGGGGTATGTTGACTATCCGACGCTCGGTCAGGCGCAAAACGTTCGGATTTAACGTGTCCCCTTGGGACCTCGTCCGGGATGTGTCTTTTTATGGTCCGGTTCGGCAAATAATCTAAGAGGGAGAATATTGAATGCAGTGGATCGCCCCATCAAAAAAAGATGAAGGCCAGGCAACGCTTGAGAAGAAGTTGTGGGATGCGGCGGATCAGCTGAGGGCTAATTCAGGACTGACGGCGGCGCAGTATTCCCAGCCGGTGCTGGGGCTTATTTTTTTAAGATTCGCGGATAATCGGTTTCAAGCGTTAAAGAGTAAACTTGAAAAGTCATCTGCATCCTCTCGGCGCGGGTCTCTGGTCAATGATGCAGCGTCCTATCATGCCGAAGGTATTCTTTTTCTTGCTCCCGAAGCCCGCTTTGAAGAGCTTCTCAATTGGCCAGAGGGCGGGAAGAAAGGCAAGACCATCGGCCAAGGCGTCAATGATGCCATGCGCGCAATCGAGCGCGATAATCCCCAGCTGGCGGGTGTGCTCCCCAAGACTTATCAAATATTTGACGCCCGTACGCTCAAAGAGCTGATCAAGCACATCTCCATTATTCCCACCAATCTCGAAGGCGATGCCTTCGGTAAAATCTACGAATACTTCCTTGCCGAATTTGCCATGACCGAAGGGCAGGGTGGCGGAGAGTTTTACACGCCCACTTCTATTGTTCGTCTGATGGTAGAAATCCTCGAGCCATTCCACGGCCTTGTGCTCGACCCGGCTTGCGGGTCGGGCGGTATGTTCGTGCAGAGCGCTCGTTTTGTGCAAGAGCACAATAAAAAGGCCGCGGATGAGCTGCGTATCCATGGCGTCGAAAAGACCGACGATACCGGCCGCCTCTGCCGTATGAACCTTGCCGTTCACGGCCTTGAGGGAAATATTGCGCACGGCGGACAGGTCAATAGTTACTACGACGATCCGCATGAGGCCACCGGGAAGTTTGATTTTGTGCTCGCCAATCCGCCGTTTAATGTAAACGCCGTGGATAAAGACCGGTTGAAAGATTCTGTAGGCCCGGGCCGCCGCTATCCGTTTGGCCTACCCAATACCGATAACGGCAACTATCTTTGGATACAACTTTTTTACTCATCGCTCAATAAAAAAGGACGCGCGGCATTTGTCATGGCCAATTCGGCCGCGGACGCCCGCTCTTCCGAGCTCGAGCTTCGTAAAAAGCTTATTCAAGATCACTCGGCGGATGCCATCGTGGCTGTAGGGCCGAATATGTTTTATACCGTGACGCTCCCCTGCACGCTCTGGTTTTTGGATCGAGGCAAGAGCAAAACGGATCGCTCGGATAAAGTCCTTTTTTTGGACGCAAGACATGTCTATCGGCAGATCGACCGCGCGCATCGGGACTGGGCAGAGGAGCAGATCGGTTTTCTTGCGAATGTCGTGCGGCTTTATCGCGGTGAAGAGGTGGATGTCACCTTGGGTGGGGAAGAAGCCCGGAAGAAGCTCATCGAGGTCTTCGGCAAAAAATCAAAGTACAAAGATGTGCTGGGTTTATGCAAAGCCGCCACACTTAAAGAAATCGAAGCGCAGGGTTGGAGCTTGAATCCCGGGCGTTACGTCGGCGTTGCTCCCGGCGAAGAAACGAGCGATGAAGATTTTAAAGAAAAGCTGACGACGCTAAATAAAGAGCTAGAAACTCTCAACGCGCAAGCGCGCACCCTCGAAAAAACCATCGCTCGCAACGTGACGGAGATCCTGGAAGTATGAGTACTCCCGACGACATCAACCCACCCGGTAAGGGGCAGTTTCTCGTCTATCCCACCGAAGACGGGCAGACGAAGATTGAAGTCCGGTTGGAAAACGAAACCGTTTGGCTGACACAGCAACACATGTCCGAGCTTTTTCAGGTGGGCGTTTCGACTATTAACTACCATCTCAAAGAGATCTTCGATAGCGGCGAATTGACACCGGAGGCAACTATTCGAAATTATCGAATAGTTCGCAAGGAAGGGACCCGCGAAGTAGCTCGCTCACTCGATTTCTACAACCTTGACGCCATTATCTCCGTCGGCTACCGCGTCAAAAGCACCGTCGCCACGCGCTTTCGCATCTGGGCCACGCAAAAACTCCGTGAGTTTATCGTCAAAGGCTTTGTCCTCGATGACGAACGCTTGAAAAACCCCGATCAACCTTTCGATTACTTTGATGAGCTGCTCCGGCGGATTCAGGACATCCGCACGTCCGAGCGGCGCTTTTACCAAAAGATCACCGATATCTATGCCACCAGCATCGATTATGACCCTACTCAGCCGGTTAGCATCGAGTTTTTCCAGACCGTGCAAAATAAAATGCACTGGGCCATTACCGGACAAACGGCCGCGGAAATCATTCACTCCCGCGCCAATAGCGCCAAGTCCAACATGGGCCTGACCAACTGGCGCGGCGCGAAGGTGCGCAAAGAGGACGTCTCCATCGCCAAAAACTATCTCAATGAGGCTGAATTGGCCGCCCTCAATAACCTCGCCGAGCAATACCTCCTCTTTGCCGAAGGCCAGGCCCTGCGCCGCGTGCCGATGCACATGCGCGACTGGATCACGAAGCTCAACGCCTTTCTGACGGTCAACGACCGCAATATCCTGACCCATGCGGGGAAGATTTCCCATCAACTCGCCAAGGAGCTGTCCGAGACGGAATATAAAAAATTCAATCTCAAGCGCATCCAGCAGAGCGACCGATCCGGTGGAGATTTTGAGAAGGCGATTAAACAATTGCCAAGTCCGCCCAAGCGGAAGAAAAACAAGAAGAAGTGAATCGCCGTGGAAATCCTCCAAGCATGATAAATCAAACCCAAAGCCATCGTCCGCAATGTGGTCAAGATTCTAAAGGCATGACGATGTTAGAGAAATCCCCAGTCTCAGATGTTTGCACAATCATTACTCGCGGCATTTCACCTGCTTACGATGATACAGGGATTCCAGTGTTGAGCCAGAAATGTGTGCGTGAGAACCAAGTAATTTTAGAGGCAGCGAGATTCACTAACCCAGAGATGAAAAAAATTCCAGCAGATAAATTGCTCCGATTGCACGATGTTTTAGTTAATTCAACCGGTGTTGGTACATTGGGACGTGTTGCTCAGGTCAACCGTCTTGATGGCGATACAACGGTGGATTCACACGTCACCATTGTTCGTCCTGATCCCAAAAAAATTGACCCTCGGTTCTTCGGCTATTCGATGGTTCTTAATCAACCTAAAATTGAGTCTATGGGTGAAGGCGCGACGGGGCAAACCGAGTTGTCTCGTGCGCGATTGGGGCAGGAAATTCTTATCCCACGTCCTCCACTGCTGATACAACGGCAGATTGCGGACATCCTATCAGCCTACGACGATCTGATCGAAAATAATTTGAAGTGTATCAAAATTCTCGAAGAAATGGCCCGCTCGCTTTATCGGGAATGGTTTGTCTATTTTCGTTTTCCTGGTTATGAAAAAGTAAAATTTGTTGATTCTCCCCTTGGAAGAATTCCTCAGGGGTGGGAGGTGAAGAAGCTCGGAGATATTGCTGATATAAGTTGGGGCGACACATCAACGACGAAGGCTTCATATATGGAGGAGGGATACCCCGCTTATAGCGCATCCGGCTTGGACGGGAAACTGGATCATTATGATTTTGACCGCATAGGAATCGTACTGAGTGCGATTGGTGCACAATGCGGCAGAACGTGGCTCGCTCGGGATAAGTGGTCCTGCATCAAGAACACGATTAAATTTTGGTCAAAGGACGACTGCGCCAGCACCGAGTTCTTGTTTATCGCAACGGAAGGTCAAGATTTCTGGCCGCGCCGAGGGGCTGCTCAGCCGTTTATTTCTCAGGGCGATGCGGAGAGAAAAGATATTTTGATTCCCGATCTTTTCACAATGAACAGGTTTACTAAATTTGTAGAGAATGTTTCGGTGCAGAACGCAATCATGGAGACCCAAGTTCAAAACCTTCGCCGGACGCGCGATCTGCTTTTGCCCCGGCTATTGTCGGGCAGCCTTGAGCTGAATACATGAGTCTCGATCTTGCTACAATTTTGCCGAACGTTAGTCATTCGCTTGAAAGTACCGGGTTTCTTTTTGGGTCAGGTACTTCTGTGGAGGCTGGCTATCCAGTAATGTCTGGCTTGACTCGAAAAGTTGTTGGGGCGCTAATTCTTGACGAGAGGAAAGTGTTGGATGAAGTGCTTTCCGTTGCTGGTGTCGCCTACAGTGACACTGATGCCAAACCAAACATCGAGGAATTGTCCGACTTTGTCATTGCCCACGCAATTAATTCGCACGACGCAAGATGCACCACTCTTGAAAGCAAGTTTAGAGAGTTGATTGTAAAGGAAATTCTTTCGGTTGAAAATCCAAATATTGAAAACCACGTTCAATTTTTCTGTGCTCTAAAAAAACGGACCTTCGGACGTCCATGCACCGTATGGATTTTTACAACTAACTACGACCTGCTTTTTGAGATGGGAGCGGCGAAAGCTGGTGTGTTAATTGAAAATGGATTCTCGGGAAGCACGGAGCGTTTTTTCAATCCCGGGCAATTCAGAGCGACGTCTGGTGAGGTTCTGGGGAGCCGTTTTACTCCAAACAATCAACTCACGGTGAAGCTGGTTAAGCTCCACGGATCTATTTCGTGGACGAATGAAGCGGGGCATCTCTTCGAGCGACATCCCGATGCGCTTACCGGAGCGGCAAGTCGCATCATGGTTCTGCCTCGCCGAGGAAAGGTCATGGACACACTTGTTCCTCCTTACGAGACGTTATTTGGCTACACGAGTCGAGTGCTTGGCGTAGCATGTAAATATCTTCTTTCTTGTGGATTCAGTTTTGGAGATGAGCACATAAACCAACATCTCATTTTACCCGCTTTGCAGTCTGGGCGAGCTCGTCTTTTTACGTTGAACGAGTTCGAGCCATCAGGAATGGAAGATTTTAAAAAACTACCGACGTTTGAGGGCGGTTATTCAAATGAGCTTTACTTGGGCGGGAAGGTGGTGACACCCGGGACAGACTTTTGGAAATTCAGCCAGTTCGTGAAACTTTTTTAACTGGGAGAATTTATGAGTGACTATCAAATTGGAAGAGTTATAGCGGTAACGGGCGACGAGATCTTTGTATCGTTGCTTGATCATGAGCAGTCAAGTGGTTTGGAGTTTGGTGTACCCGATTCAATGACTGTCCATCTTCCGAGCGCAACAGGGCCCATGCCCGTACTGATTGGCCAGCCAGGAACATTTGTGAGCATTGCATTGCCCGCGGGAAAGCTTCTGTGTATGGTGACAGGTGTTGAATTGCGTGAGGCGAAGATTTTGGGGTCGGAACTTCGCGAAGCAGAGTCTGAAGGTTCGTTGATACTTGATCGTGCTACTCGAGGTTTGACGACGATACCAGTTGGAACAACCGATGCGGCAGGTAAGTTTGAGCGTGGTACGGACGTGCTTCCGACGGTCAATGCGCCCGTTTTTGCCGTAACGGCCGAACTAATTGACAAAGTATATTCAAGTTATGCAGAGGGAGACTTTACGATTGGGATGCTGTCGCTGCTCCCCACCCAGCAAGCTAAAATAAATCTTGATGCTTTCCTGACACGTCATGCCGCTATTCTTGGTCAGACTGGGGGCGGCAAGTCTTGGACTGTCGCATCACTGATTCAGAAAATGTGTAGATTTCAGCAGGCCACTATTGTCTTGTTTGACTTGCATGGAGAATACGCCACTACCTTTGGAGCTTCTGCCGATGTAATTTCGGCGACGGATTTGGAATTACCATATTGGCTGATGAATTCTGAAGAACTACTTGGCCTTATGGTTGATAGAAGCGAGTCAGCGGCACCGAACCAAATCGCGAAGTTCAAGGAAATTCTGCAGGCCGCGAAGGAATCTCACCCAGAAAATGCGGCACTCGGAATTAAGAAAATTACGATTGATACACCAGTATTTTTTGACTTCGACGCTATATTGAGCGAGTTTCAGCGTCTTGACACAGAAATGGTTTCTGGTCAGCAGAAACCGAAGCTGGGACCGCTCTTCGGTGATTTTACGCGCTTGCTAATGAGGATTAATTCCCGCCTAAATGATAGACGCTACGATCTTATTTTTCACCCAAAAACGTATAATACCAGCGCTTCGATGGAGGATTTATTTCGCCGGTTGCTTAGCGAAAAGAAAGGTGACCGAAAAAAAGTTGTGGTTGTCGATTTGAGTCCAGTACCTTTCGATGTTCGTGGTTCAGTTATTTCGCTCATCTTACGCTGCCTGTTTGACTTCGCCTATTGGCATAGGCGTGTCAATTCAACACGATTTCCAATAGCTGTATTTGCTGACGAGGCGCACATTTATCTTCGTGATGGTGATACGGCTTCGGATGCTGCGAAACAATCCGCTGAACGCATTGCGAAAGAAGGTCGAAAATACGGCATTAGTTTAACGGTTATTAGTCAGCGGCCGAGAGAAGTTTCAGCTACTATTTTGTCGCAGTGTAATAGTTTCCTTTGCTTGAGGATTTCCAATCCCGACGATCAATCTTATGTCAGAAATTTATTGCCTGATTCGGTTCGAGGTATCGTTAGCATGTTCTCGACCCTCCGCCGTGGTGAAGGCATCTTATTGGGAGATTCAGTGATGATGCCAACTCGTATCAGAATTGATGCTCCGAGTCCTGCCCCGGTGAGTGATGATGCATCATTTTACAAGGCGTGGAACGAAGCGCCCAAAGATATTGATTTTGCTAAGGTGCTAAAGGCGTGGAGAGACCAAGAGGTCACTCCTTAATTTATGCCCCACCCTTATACGGAAGATCAGCTCGTTGAACAACCCGCCATAGAGCTTTTCTCAAACCTGGGTTGGAAAACTATTTCAGCGATGGAAGAAGTTTTTGGTGCAGAAGGAACTTTGGGCCGCGAAACTCCCGGCGAAGCAGTCCTGCTCTCCCATTTGCGGCCCGTTCTTGAAAAGTTAAATCGCTCTATTTCCCCTCAAGCCCTCGAAATCGCTATCGACCTATTGATACGAGATCGCTCTGCAATGGACATCACCTCCGCTAATCGCGAGGTCTACGAGCTTATCAAGGGCGGAGTATCCGTCTCTGTCCCAGACCATGAGCGTGGTGGCCAGAAAGAGGAGCGTGTTCGTGTCGTGGATTGGGAGAATCCAACCGCAAACGACTTCCTCGCAGTGCGACAAATCACTTTTACCGGGGTCCTTTACACTTGCCGTCCGGATATCGTGGGATACGTAAACGGGCTCCCGTGGGTAGTGATAGAGCTTAAGAAGCCAGGTGTTCCCGCCAGACAAGCCTTTGACGACAACCTTACAAGTTACAAACACATTCAAAACGGGATCCCTCAGCTTTTTTGGTACAACGCGCTTCTGGTTGCTTCCAACGGCACAGAGAGTCGGGTAGGGTCCATCACGGCAGACTGGGATCGATTCTTTGAGTGGAAGCGTATCGAGCGGGAGGATGAGCCGCGCACCATTTCTCTTGAAACCGTTCTTCGAGGCACCTGCGACAAATCCCGACTTCTGGATCTCGCCGAAAACTTTACACTTTTCTCTGAGCACAGGGCCGGATTGGTCAAGATACTTGGCCAGAACCATCAGTATTTGGGCGTCAATAACACTATCCAAGCGACGCTTAAGGCTCGCCAGGGCGGTCATGGGCGCGGTGGTGTGTTCTGGCAGACTCAAGGGAGCGGGAAGAGCTTCTCGATGGTTTTTTATGCCCAGAAGATCTTGCGACGGATTCCTGGTAACTGGACTTTTGTCGTCGTCACGGATCGGGTGGAGTTGGATGACCAGATTGCCAAGACGTTTGCCGCCTGCGGCGCGGTATCCGATGCCAACGAATGCCATGCGGCAAGCGGCGCGGACCTGCGGCGACTGCTCAAAGAGAACCACCGATACGTTTTTACGCTAATTCATAAATTTCAAACTGCCGAGGAGCTGTGTGATCGACCCGATGTCATCGTTCTCACAGATGAGGCACATCGTAGTCAATATGACACGATGGCGATGAATATGCGAAAGGCCTTGCCCAAGGCGCTGTTTCTCGCGTTCACAGGCACGCCTCTTATTGCGGGTGAAGAAAGAACCAAGGAAGTCTTTGGTGACTATGTTTCCATCTATGATTTTCAACAGTCGGTCGAGGATGGGGCGACGGTACCGCTTTATTATGAAAACCGCACACCCGAGCTTCGGCTTGAAAATCCACGACTTAATGATGATATTTATGAGCTGATCGAAAAGGCTGATCTAAACGAGGCCCAAGAAAACCGGCTTGAGAGAGAACTCGGACGCCAGTATCACATCATCACGCGTGACGATCGGTTGGAAACCATTGCGAAGGATATCGTCCGGCATTTCCTAGGACGCGGGTTTGTCGGAAAGGCGATGGTTGTATCGATTGATAAAGCCACGGCCGCGAGAATGTATGCCAAGGTCAAAAAGAATTGGAACGAGGAAAAAGTACGCGTAGAGAAGGAACTGAAACAGTTCGCATCAGCAGCCCCTGATTTAAACCCTGAAAAAATACGAGAGCTTCAAGGCCGATATAAGATCATCATCGAAACGGATATGGCTTTGGTTGTCTCACCGGGACAGAACGAGATCGAAGATATGAAGGAATTAGGCATCGATATCGTCCCGCATCGGGAGCGCATGCAACGAGAGAAGCTCGATGAGAAGTTTAAAGATACGAGTGATCCGCTCCGCCTCGTGTTTGTTTGCGCGATGTGGCTTACAGGATTTGACGCGCCGAGCTGCTCAACCATTTATCTCGATAAGCCCATGCGCAATCATACACTGATGCAGACCATCGCACGCGCCAATCGCGTGTTTCCAGGGAAGTATAATGGCTTGATCGTGGACTATGCGAATGTGTTTGCTTCACTGGAAAGGGCTCTTGCGATCTATGGGCAGGGCAAAGGCGGCGAGAATCCCGTAGAAGACAAGAGTAAGCTTGTGGCCGAGCTTCGCTCCGCCGTAGCCGCTGTGAGCACCTACTGCAAAAATTACGGGGTCGATCCGGATGCCATCGAAAAGACTCCGGCGACATCGCTAGATCGGTTGATCATTCTCGAGCATGCCGTCGAAAGCCTGGTTTCTCCAGAGACCGTCCGCAACGACTATCTGAACCTTGAGAGATACGCGCGTACTCTGTTTCAAGCCGTGAAACCGGATCCGGTGGCTTACGAGCACGCTTCTAAAATCTACCTTTTTAGGATTATCGCGGACATGATCCGTGAGTTTACGGGGACTGGCGGCCCGGTTGATATTTCCGGAGTCATGGGGCAGATCACCGGGCTTTTAGATGATTCGATAGCCGCTCAAGGTTTTATTATTCCTAAAACTCGAGGTTCAAAGGAATCTTCGGTCATTGATCTGAGTCAAATAGACTTCGAAGCGTTGGCTAAAAAGTTTAAAGCTTCAAAATCTAGAAATATTGAGCTTGAGCGATTAAAAGCCGCTATCCGATTCCAGTTGGAGCAGATGATACGACTCAATAAACACCGTGTGGATTTTCTAGAAAAATTTGAAGAGCTTATCGATTCGTATAATGCAGGCAGTCGAAATATTGACGAGTTATTTCGAGAGCTCTTGCGATTTAGCAAAGATCTGAGCGATGAGCAGAAGAGGCATGTTCGCGAGAATCTTTCGGAGGAGGAGCTGGTTATATTTGATATTTTGACCCGCCCCGAGCCCAAGTTATCCGATGCCGAGAAAAATGAGGTTAAAAAGGTAGCTTGTCAGCTAATGGAGCGCATCAAAGGCCTGCTCGTAATTGGCTGGAAACAGACCGTTCAGTCGCGCGCTCGTATCAAAGTCGAAATTCAAAAAACTTTAGATGCGGGTTTGCCCAATCGGGCCTACCCCAAAGAAATTTATGATCGTAAATGCTCAGCTGTATTTGAGCATGTTTATGAAAATTATTACGGGGAAGGGCAGAGTGTTTTTAATCACGCGCAAGCCTTCACAGACCGGACGACGTCCCAAACTTCTAAAAAGGGAACAGTTAAATCTGGAAGGGAAGAATGACCCCCGAACTCGGTAAAGTCCTTATGATCGTCGCCGGAATCGTGTTTCTGGTAGGAGCGGCCGCGGCGTTCGGTTTATTGCCGTGGGTGGGGCGCTTGCCGGGGGATATTTCGGTGCGGAAGGGGAACTTCTCGTTTTACTTTCCGGTCGTTACTTGCCTTGTCGTCAGTATCCTTCTGACAATCCTTTTAAAACTCTTCCGGAAATAGAAGTTCAACCTAAGGGAGGTTCCATGAAGCCGTTCCTGAAAGCGATGATGGGTTTCGTGGTGGCGGTTCCTTTCGTCGCGGGTTTTATCGGCAACGCTTATGCGGAGCATCCGCAAGCGGCGAAGTTCGAGCCGCCGGACGGGAAGACGCTCCTCGTCGTGGGGCAAGACAACGCCACCATCGAGAGCTATCTCAAGGAGAGCGGCCGCCCGGTGCCCGCCGGGTTCATGCTTTATACGAACATTACGGAATTCGAGGGCTTGGACGCGCCCTCGCGCGATTACGGCTCGGGCACGATGTTCGCCGATGCGCTTTTCGACAAATACCCGGGCACCGTCCTCCAGCTCGGCCTCTACATGGTCGATTCGCTCGCCGACACGGCGAAAGGCAAGAACGACGCCGCGATCGACCATTTCGCCGCCTGGTGCAAGAAGAAGCGCGTGCCGACGTTCCTGCGCATCGGATACGAGTTCGACGGCTCGCACAATCATCACGACCCGGAAGAATACAAGGCCGCCTACCGCCATCTCGTCGACCGCCTCCGCGCCGCCGGCGTCGACAATGTCGCGTACGTCTGGCACGCGCACGCGCACGTCGTTAATTCACCCATCGAGAAATGGTATCCTGGCGACGATTACGTCGATTGGGTCGGCATCAGTTATTTTTCCCAGCACCAGGGCGTGATGAAGCCCGCCGTCGCGTTCGCGAAGGCGAAGGGGAAGCCGCTCATGATCGGCGAAGCGACGCCGCAGGGCCAGCGCACGTCCTCGGGCGAGGCGGCGTGGAAAGCGTGGTACAAGCGCTTTTTCGCGTTCGTCGAAGCCAACGACGTGAAGATGGTGAGCTACATCAATTCGAATTGGGAGGCCCAGCCCATGTGGATCGGGCAGAATTGGGGCGACGCGCGCGTCCAGGCGAACGCCTTTGTGAAGAACGCCTGGGCCGCCGAAACGTCGAAAGACCGTTATCTGCACGCAGCCGACCGCTAGGAACATTAAACCAATCCTCTCCGGCAACAACATGCCTCCCCATGCCTAAACTAATCGGGATCCTTTCCATCGCCTGGGGCCTGCTTTGGGCTGTGAAGCCGGAATTTCTTCGGGGGAGGTTGCTTTTTAAGGCGCACTGGTATATGTTTTGGACCCTTTTGGCGACGATCATCTATCCGCTCATTCATCTGTACGGTAAGGAGATCGGGGTGCAGGGGGTACTTTTGACTGTGGCCGTATTCTGGGCGGGGATGGGGATTTTGAAGAAGAAACTAAGCGACGCGCTTCGGTTTGTTCCGCTCGAGGCGTTCCGGGCAGCGGGCGTGTTTCACGTCGTGGCCGGGACCGCGCTTGTGTGGTGGCCCAAGCATTAACGTCCGCTTTTTGAGTCGTCGTCCCGAACGCCGTTGCTCTTAGCCGTGTAATTACCGAAAATCGGATTCCGGTTCCGTGGGTACCAGATTGATTGTGACCGTGTAAGTGGATCCGTCCGGCCGCTTGAATTTTTGAGTGATGCTGACCACTTCTCCAGCGTCGTTTAACCCATAAACCGGGGATCCGGAAGGGGTATCCGACGGGTCGACGGGTTGTGGCGCCGGTTTGTCCTTATCCGACTCAGCTTCGACTTCACTCGCTTGAGTGCCATCCGTAGGGGCGAGGACGCTTTCTGAGGGCTGAGCACCTGAAGTGGATTTATTTTGTGCCGATAAGTCGCCCAACATTGTTTTCTGATCCACTGCCGATTGATTATCTTGCGGATTTCCAATCGGGATCACTTTCGACGGCTCTCGGTTAGATATTTCCTCAGCAAACGCACTTGTCGAAAGGAATAAAATCGCTAAAAGGTATAAACAATTTTCATGTGGGCTCCTCGCATCTATATTCAGAAGTTTACCTAATAAGAAGAAAAATACAAGACCCGCGCTTACCCTATGATGCGCGGTCCAGTTTTCCGGTCGTTACGCCGCGTCCTATACGGGCGAGCGGCTGGGGTTCCGTTCGACGTGCCCGCGGGCTGGAGCACGGATGGAGAGATCGGTTTTACCATTTTCGGCTCTGGGAGGAGTGCTCCTCCGTTTAAATCTCTGTGGCATTTATATTTTTCGGTGGCTAAAATAGGGGAGTGTTAGCAATCTTCGAGGCCATAACGTACAAAATCAAGCTCCTGACCGGCTATCGTTTCGATCATTGGGCTCGCCTGGTGATGTATGACGAATGTGCGGTTCTCCTCGAACAGATCGACAGTCCCTCGCTAGACGTTTTGGAGATCTCGGGCGACATCCGCCGGTTCATCCGCGGGGTCCGTTTCAAATCGTACTCCCAGCTAGACTATCCTGCGTTCGATGTTTGCAAGGACAGGCCGGACCGGACCTACGATCTGGTGATTGTCGACCAGGTTTTCGAGCACCTGACTCACCCGCACGCCGCCGGAAAGAACGTCCATTCCATGCTCAAGCCCGGCGGACATTTCCTGATCATGACGCCCTTCATGATCAGGATCCACGAGTGCCCCATCGACTGTAGCCGATGGACGCCGCTCGGCATGCGTTATTTTCTTTCGGAATGCGGTTTTCCCTTCGAGGAGGTACGGTCGTTCGCGTGGGGCAACCGGGCATGTGTGCGCGCCAACATGGACTCGTGGAAGGTGTTCGGCTGGGGTTTTTTCAAACCGCTCATAAATGAGCCGGATTTTCCCGTTTGCGTCTGGGCGCTCGCCAAAAAATAAAAACGCCGCTCAAAGTCTGCGAAAAAAGCTCTCCGCGCCGGCCTCAGAACAAACCTTCGATCGCGAGACGAAGCTCTGCCTCCATTTTTGCGCGGTCGCGCGCTTGTGGAAAAAAAAAGCGCTCGGCGTTACGGCTCGACCGCGCCTTGCGGAGAAGTTTTTCTGAAAATTGCCACGGCATCGAAATAGCTTCCGATTCGGCGAGAATCTCGTCGAAAAGGCGGTTGTCGATTTCTTTCGAGATCATCTGCCACTGACGCCAAAGCTTCAGCGGGTGGCGAGTAATCCGCCCGCGCAGCATGACCAGTGGTTTCCGCATGTACCAGAAAGCGGTCGCGACGGTGCTGGGGCCTCCGACGACGCCGACTGACGAGCATGCCAGCGCCTCGAGCAGTTGATCGTGAGATTTCACCATGGACAGACGGGGCTCGGCGGCGACGATTCGCTCGAAGCGCTGGAGCCATTCGATGGGCATGTGAGGATGGAGCGACACGTAGCCCCGCCGGCCGGCAGGAAGACGCTTGAGAATAGCGGTCAGAACGCCCTGGTGGTTCCAGTTTTTGAACCAGGTCGAGCCGAAAAAGACTGCCCCGGGATCGGGGGCTTTATCCGGGATATCGAGAAAGAGTGGCAGTCCCCAGGCGCGGACTTTTTCGCGAGGCACCCCCGCGCGCAAAAGTTGGCTTTCCTCCGCCACGCATGAAGCCAGGACGACGTCGAAGTGCTCGGAAAGGCATCGGGCCCGGCCGCCCCCCAAAAAATTTTTGAAGCTCGCGCCGTGCGGAACCAGCACCTGTTTTCCACGGAGCCGCCGGCTCAACTCGGGATAGGTTTCGCAAAAAAACCAGACGGCGTCCTGGGAGTCGTGCTCGAGGACGCCGGGACCGATTTCTTTGACGTCGAGGCCGGTGATTCCGCGTGGATGGATCATCGAACGGATCCATCGTGCGCCGAAAACCGACTGCACGAAACGCAGATGCCCTTCCTGCGCGGGATGCGCGACGAAGCAGTTCGCTTTCATCCCCTGAAGGTCTCCCGTGCGGAAGCGAGGTCCTCGGGAAAGTCGATTTCAATGCAGGGAAATTCGGTCACGTCGCACGCGTCAACGCGCATTCCGCGCTCGATCGCATATTCGACGCCCCTTTCGAAATAATCCGCGGGGTTGCACAACCGAAGACCTTCTTTCAGTCGCCCTATGTCGGCGCGAAGCACGAGGTTCACGCCCAGGGCCTCGCCTTCGCTCATGACCGTCGTCTTGGACAGCGACACGACCCGGCCCGAGCCGTCCGTCCGGTACTTTACTTCCTCGTCGCCGCATGCCCTGCGGTGGACCGCCACGCAACTAAAAGGGCTGCCGGCGACGGCCTCGGCAACGCGCGGGTCGAAAACGACGTCGCCGTTGACCCATAGGACGCCTTCGGATTCGCCTGCGGCTTCCAATCCTAAAAGAAGGCTCGGGGCGGTGTTCGTGACCGCGTATTCAGCGTTTTCCACGAACGCGAGATCTGGGCGGCCGTTCATGATCTTCTCTTTTTGATGACCGACCACGACGAAGACGGGCCCGAGCTTTCTGAGTATGCCGAGCTGCCGGTCGAGGATGGTCACGGGATCCGGGCCGCCGGTTAATTCCAGCAGGCATTTCGGGCCGGCGGAGCTCATGCGGTTACCGAGTCCGGCGTTCAATAAGACGATTTTCATGCGGTTTTATCGAGTCTAAAGGCCTTGCGGAAAGACGAAGGAAAGATGCGCCGGTAAAAATAGCCCGAGGATTCGGCGAGCATCGGCCCGAACGTCCGCGCCACTAGTTTGTAGGTCCATGGTCTTCCGCCATACTGGGGATTCCCAAGGCGCTTTGCCACCGCAAACCCGCGCGCAGCCTCGCGCTTTTTCCCCATAAGAAAAAGTTTTGCGCCGCTCCTCCAGGACGCCTCAGACAAGTCGGCCAGGTACTTCTCCGGCAGGATTCCCGCCAAATCGTTCACGGCGACGACCTTGGAAGCTAGGCACGCGGCATAGTTTTTGATGCTGTGACTGTCCGGCCTGGATCGGGCCACCACGAGCGACTCCGGAACGATCGCGTAACGCGCTCCCGCGGCTAGAAACCGGAGATGAAAATCAAAATCCTCCACCAGGGGCAAGGTTTCCCAGGTTTTATAACCGCCGATCTCGATCGCTTTAGAGCGTCGGATCGTGGTGGCTACCGGCCGGATGACGGGGCCCCCTTTAATGCAAATCGTTACCAGATCAGGGTCGTCGACGAGCGCCCGCAGTCCCGCCGCGTCTTCCAGAACTTTGCCCGCCTCTTCACAGGCCACTTCCGTCCATACGATATCCGCATCTCCCTCCAGCGCTTCCGAAACCCGTTCCACCCATCCTTTTCTGAACAAATCGTCCGCGTCGTGAAAATGGATGTATTGGGAATTTGCTTCCTTTAGGAGGACGTTCCTTCCGAAGCCGGGCCTCCGATTCTCTTCAGAGCGTATGAGCCGCACGGGCACGTTGGAAGGGATGAACTCACGGGCAGGCGACAACTTAGAGGCGTCGTCATAGACCAGTATCTCGTCCGGCAGCCTCCCTTGCGCGCCGAGCGATTCAAGGCATTCGGTCAAAAGCCGTCCTTCGTCATGGTAGGTGATACCGACCGCGAGTGTCGCATGTTTCATGAAGCAAGTTTAGCCGATTCGAGACCAAAAATCCCACTTTTCATAAAGTTCGATCCCTTCCGTCTCTCACCGTCTCGCTCCTATCCTAAGTTGCGACTGAGGCCACCAAGACCAAATCCAACGAACCTGTTATAATAATGACCTTCATCCTAGAAGCATGCCATCAAGAGAGACGCCAATGACCGCGGAACACGTATGAACGAAAAGCTTCTGAAGGCCGTTTCCTACGCGGCCATGAAACATGATGGCCAGAAGAGGAAGGACGGGAAGACTCCGTACATCGCGCACCCGTTCCGGGTGTGCCTCACGCTCCGCCACGCGTTCGGCGTGGAAGACGACGAGGTCCTCATGGCGGCACTTCTCCACGACGTGATCGAGGACACCACGGCCGATTTCGACGAGGTGGAGGCGGAATTCGGGATGAAGGTGGCCGAATGGGTGGCGCTTCTTTCGAAGGACAAGCGCCTTCCGAAGGGCACGCGGGAGCCGGCGTACGAAGCGCAGGTTTCCGGGGCGCCCGTCGAGGTTCAGCTCGTGAAGCTCGCGGACCTGCACGACAATATTTTGGATTCGCGCTTCTACCGGCCGAAATCCTTCGAGAAGGTCCTGGAACGCGCCAAGAGCACGATTGGGAAGCTGAAAACCACCGACCCGCGGCTTCGGAAGGCCGTGGACGCCGTTCAGAGTCTCATTCGGAGCGCCGCTCCGGCGCCCACCTCCGACCAAATCCGCGGCCGAGAGTAGCCACATTTTTTAACGCAATCGGTATATGAAGTTCAGCCAAAGGGGATTCTATGAAGCAGTTCCTGAAAGTGGTGATGGGTTTCGTGGTGGTGGTTCCGTTCGTCGTGGGTTTTATCGGCAACGCTTATGCGGAGCATCCGCATTCGGAGCATCCAAAGGCTGCGAAGAAGGTAGCCAAGGCCGAGAAGAAGGTAGCTAAGGCGGAAGAGAAAGAAGCGAAGGCGGAAGCCAGGGCCGATGAGAAGGTGGCGAAGGCCGAAGCGAAAGCGAAAAAGAAGGAAGCCAAAGCGGAAGCGAAAAAAGCGAAGGCGGACGCCAAGCATTCTTCGGAGCATCCCTCCGAACACCCGAACTCGTAAAAGAGAGGGTATAGGCTCATGAAAAAACTCGTGGTTTCGGCGGCGGTAGTGCTGGGCGTTCTCTGTGGCGGGCGTGCCGGCGCCGAAACCGCGGGCGAGCTCGCGCGCCACATGGTGACGGCGCAGATCAAGGCGGGAATCGAGAAGCACATCGAAACCGAAGCGGGGAAGGGCGAAGGTTTTTACCGCCTGTCCGCCGGCGGCAAAGATTACCGCTTCAAGCTCGTGCGCGTCCACACCGAATACCTCTCACGCCTCGAGGCAGAACGGCATTTCGCCTGCGTCGATCTTGTCGACGAGAAAGGCGACGTGTACGACGTCGATTTCTTCCTAGCCGGTAAGCCGGAAGAGATGACCGTCACCGAAACCACCCTCCATAAGCTAAACGGTATCCCCTACTACGCGTGGAAGAAAGACGACGACGGCAACTGGCGCCGTCTCCCGATCGAAGGCGCGAGGCCTGAGCTTCTGGGCGTACGCCGGGAACGCGACGCGTTCGATTTCCTGTACCGCGTGATTCTGCCGGAGATCCGGACGAGCGCCCGCATGTGGATCCCGGTCCCACAGACCGACAATCTCCAGACGGTCGAGAGGAAGAAGCTCCTCTCTCCGAAAGAGCCCCGCGCGCTCGACGAGAAGCGTTTCGGCAACCGCGCGCTTTATTTCGAATTTGGTCCCGAGGATTCGGGTAAGACGGTGGATGTCCGCTACGGCGTGACTCGCGAAGAAAAGGCTGCGTACGCCGACCCGAATCCCGACCGCGAAACATATCTCGCCCCCGAGAAGATGGTGCCGCTGAACGCCGATTTCGCGCGCATCGCCGCGGAGGTCGTGAAGGACAAGAAGGGGGATCTCGTCCGCGCTCGCGCGCTCTATGACCACGTGATGGACGAGATGCGCTACATGAAGCACGGCACGGGCTGGGGGAAAGGCGACGCGGTCTACGCGTGCAACATCAAGACGGGAAACTGCACGGACTTCCATGCCTATTTCATCGCGCTCGCGCGCTCGGCGGGGATTCCCGCGCGCTTCGCGGTGGGCGTGGCTGTGCCTTCGGACCGGAACGACGGCGGGATCGACGGCTACCACTGCTGGGCCGAGTTTTACGCCGAGGGCAAATGGTGGCCGGTCGATATTTCCGAAGCCGACAAATACTCGAGCCTCTCGACGTACTATTTCGGCCACCACCCCGCGAACCGTCTTGAATTCACGCGCGGCCGCGATCTCGAATTCGATCCGCAGCCCGCTTCCGGTGCCGTGAACTTCCATGCGTATCCGGTTCTCGAGGTCGACGGCGAAACCGTGAAGGCGAAGACCGAGTTCTACTTCGAGCGTCACGAGTGACGAAGGACCACTGGGAAAAAGTCTACGCGACGAAAGCCGCTACGGAAGTCAGCTGGTACCGGCCGCATTTGGATTCTTCCACCCGGCTGATCCTTTCGAGCTCGCGGCCGGAGGACCCTCTCATCGACGCCGGCGGCGGAGCGTCGACGCTCGTAGACGACCTTCTCGAGCGCGGATTCACGGACGTGACGGTCCTGGACCTCTCCGGGCGGGCGCTCGACGCGGCGCGTAGAAGGCTTGGCGCGCGCACCGGAAACGTGCGGTGGATCGAAGCGGACGTGACGCGCTGCAATCTTCCCGAGAGCGCCTTCGCCTTGTGGCACGACCGGGCCGTTTTCCACTTCCTGACCCGCGCCGAGGACCGCGCACGGTACGTGGAAACGCTGGCGCGGGCGCTTCGAGCAGGCGGGCGGGCGGTAATCGCGACGTTCGCTACGGACGGTCCGCCGAAATGCAGCGGACTCGACGTGGCGCGCTACGCCCCTGAAACCCTTTCCGCGGAACTCGGGAAGTGTTTCCGTCTCCTGGAGAGCTTCGAAGAGGACCACCGCACGCCCTCCGGCGGGGTACAGCGGTTCCTGTACTGTGTCTTCGAGAAAATCTTCTGAGAGCGTCCGAGTTGGACGCTCTCCGCTTTATCCTTCGAAATACCGCGCTCTTAAGACCCGGCAGACGTTGTCTTTGTCGGGAAAGAGCTTCATGCGGTGGATTCCCATCATGGAAAGCTCGCTCAGCGCCTTCTGCCGGTCTTCGATCGCCACGTCGTAGTGGTGGAAATACGGCTGGAGGATATTGAGCTCCCCCAGGCAGTCGACGTTGCAGAAGAGCGAGCGGCCGTCTTGGGCGATCGCGCGGCGGTTGCCAGCTATGGGAAGCACCATCGGGCGGATCACCAGGTGAGGAGAGAGGATGCCGCCGGTCGATAAAAGTGGCTGGTCCTTCACCCATTTCTCCGCGTCGAAGCGATAGACGCGTACCGGGTCTTTCTGGTCCTTGGCGGTGGTTTCGTAGGCGAAGAACGCTCCCACGAACGGCGAGACGGACCAGTCCATGAGCGGCGTCGGGAAGCCGTGGTGCTGGGCGAGGTAAAGCGCGGCGCCGAAGTCCTCGTCGTCGGTGACGCGGTAGCGCGTGTTGTTGTACGCGCCGAGGAATTGGAAGAGCTCAGGCAGGACCTCGCGCGAGTAACGGTAAAGATCCCAATTGTTCTGCCGGTGGAAGCAGGTGCGCATCGCGTACTTCGCCGAATCCTGGCCCCGGAAGAACGCGCCTTGCGGAGAGCACGACGAGTCGCCCGCTTCCTTGCGGAACTCCTCCCAAGAGAAGACCTTCTCCACGGGTTTCGGCGCCAGGTTGTGCAGGCGCCGGAGATTCAGCGTTCCTTTGAAGCCCTTGTCGGTTTCCCAAGTACCGCTCGCGGCGTCGCCGTTCACCGAGAGCACGAGCTGCCCGCTTTGGGAGAGGACGCCTCCGGTCATCGTGGCGATCGCGTAATCGATCGGCTTGTCGTTGTGGAAGAAGATGAAATCGTGGAGCCGCGCGCGGAGCGTGCCGCCCGAAGCGCTTTCCACGGTGAACGCGGCGATGAACGGGCCGCCGTTGGGCTTTCTGTCGTCGGCGATCAGGGAACCGCGCATCAAACGCTGCGATTTATCGATGCTGAGGAAAAGGGGGCCGTACGCGCCGCCGGCGATTTCCCCGAACCATTGCCCGTATTCCAATTTGTTCTCCTTAAATTAAGCGTTCTTATACTATACTAAGCCATGCAAAAAATCGCTTTTCTCGTGATTCACGGCATCGGCGACCAGCACCCGTTCGAGTCCATGGACGCGTTCGTGCAGCCGTTCCACGCGGCTTATGCGGAGCGGGTGGCGGCGGCGCATCCCGGCGCCCAAGTCCGCCTCAAGCATTGCCTCACGAAATTTCCCGGCTGGGTGGAAAGCTACGTCGCGATTATGCCGGACGCGCCGGGTTTTCCGGAGATCCACGTGTACGAGTATTACTGGGCGTACATGACGGAGCGGCAGATCAGCGCGGGGGAAGTGTGCCAGTGGATGGTGGGAGTGGCCAAGGGCGCGAAAAGGTTTTACGACCGGCAGAAACGGGCCTCCGTGGCGCCGGGCCGTCCGGCGAACGACCCGCTTTTCAACCGCGACGGAGAGTTTCAAAATTACGAATACCTGGCGCGTCTCCTCAGTATGGGAAATTTCTTCCGATTCGTTTATATGGCCCTGAGCCCGCTCATGATCCATTTCCGGATCGCCGAGCAGGTCCTTAAATACTTCATCAAGGGGCCGCTCGAGAAGTTCATGGGCGACATCGCCGTTTATTGCTCGACCGACAAGAAATCCAAGTACTACGAGGCGCGCGCGAGGATCCTGAAAGGGGCCAAGGAAAAGTTCGCGCACTTGATCCAACACGAAGACTACGAAAAAATCTTCCTGGCCGGTCACTCGCTCGGCACCGTCGTGGCCTACGACACGCTGGCGCGCATCAACCGCGAATGCGGCGTCGATACCGACCTTTGCCGCAACTCCGCGAAGATTAAAGGGCTCTTCACTTTCGGCTCGCCGCTCGACAAGATCGCGTTCTTCTTCGACGAGCAGATTCCGGACGAGCAGTACATCCGCCAGGCGATCACGTCCCAGCTGTACGGGTTCCGGCGCGTGCGCGAGCCTGAAACACCGCTCGAGTCGGGCGTCCCCAAAAATTTCGATAAGCTGACCTGGCTCAACTTCTGGTCCACGACGGACCCGGTGAGCGGGCACTTGGATGTGTACCGGGGCGTCGAGAACGTGCCGCTCGATTTCTCGAAGAAGATCCGCAAAGGGCTGAACGCCGGTCTCGACAGCCACTGCGAATATTGGAAATGCTCTGCGATGTACGGGCGGATGATCGACTGTTTCCTGGAGGGAAAAAAATGATGCGTCGGGTGATCGCGGGTTTTCTTTTCGTCGTTCTTTTTCAAACAGCGGCCGAGGCCAAGACCGAGCGGACGTACAATCCGCTCGGCGGCGGTTACAAGGACACGATCACGACAGACGACGGGACGTTCGCGGGGGAAACCCAGTACGACGATTACGGCGTGCCGCAGAAGTCCAGGGAAGTCGATGCGGACAACGGCAGCACCACCGACATCGAATATAAAGACGGCAAGATTGAGCGGAAGACGATTAAGGACCGCGACGGGCGGGAGCGGCTTCGAGAGGATTACGACGAGGAAGGCCGGGTCACGGAACGGTCCAGCACGACGGAAGAAGGCATCTCGGAAGACACGATCTGGCAGTACGACGAGGAAGGCCGCGTAGTCACGGTCTGGCGGCGGACGCCGGGCAGCGGGATGGACGAGAAAACGTTCTACACGTACGATCCCGAAACCGGAAAGCTCGTCGTCGCACGCCGTCTGACGACGCAGATTTCGCCTCCGGGGGAAATCGAGGACCTACTCGAGTTCGACGCGAACGGCGAGGTGATACGGAAAAAGGGGAGCACCGGCGATCTCCTCGACGATCTCAAACCCAAACCTCTGCCCTCGCCCGTATCGCCTGAAACGCATGAGACCCAACGCGGCGGACACCGCGTGCGCGTGAAGCATAACCGGGACGGCACTTACGAGGTGTGGGTTTACGACAAGGACGGCCGCCTGATCGACCGCCAGCATTTGCGGCCCGGCCCCTGTTATTTGGGAGACGACTGCCCGCACGGTCCGCGCCGCTCTCCGGCGAAGTCTACCCGCCTTTAAGACTCGATCTAGGCATGCGTCCCTTCCGAGTCCTTCTGGCGTTTCTCTTGGTGGCCGCCCTGGCGATATTCTTTCTCCTGCCGTGGGTTCTCAAGGAACGCATCCGGAAGGGGCTGGAGGGCGCGGTGCCGGGCAGCAAAGCGACAGTCGGTGCGATTGCGTTCGAGCGCCCGCGGCATCTTGCGGTTTCGGGCGTGAGCGTCCGTTCGGAGGGCCTCGATCTTTCCGTCGCCAAAGTCCGGATCGGGACCGACCGCCGGGTGGATGTGCACGGCCTCGAGGGAGTAGTGCGAGCTTTGCCCAAAAAAGCGTCCGCCTCGACGCGCTCCGCTCCATTGCCTCTCCGTGCCGTCCACGTTCACAGCTTCACGCTCACGTACCAAGCGAACGGGATCGCGGCGGAGCTTAAAGGCGATCTCGAATACGACTTCTCCTCCGGGACGTTCGCGCGGATCGACGTCACCCTACCGTCTCTCAAGCGGGGAGACCTTTCGCTCGAGAACGCCCGGTTTCGGACCGGCGCGGACGGGAAGGGCGAACTCGGCGTGGCGACGGTCTCCCGGAAGGAGCTGAGAGTGACCGCGATCTCCGCGAAAGCGACGCTTTCTCCCGGCAAGCTCGATCTCACCGCGCTCGATGCGGCGTTCGCCGGCGGAAAAGTGACGGGGTCGGCGGAGATTCGTTTCGAAACGCCGGTCCGCTACACCGCGAATCTATCCGTGCGCGGGCTCGACCTCGCCGCCCTTGGAACCCAGCTCGACATCGGACGGAAAGTCGGGCTCGGGGGGAGTGTCGACGGCGAGATTCTCTTGGAAGGGGACGCCGCCGACGTCCGGCGCTTCACCGGCAAGCTTCGGGGCACCGCCAAAGGCGGAGACGTCGTCATCCGCGACCGCGCCACGCTCGAGGCTCTAGCCAAGAACGTGCGCCAGCCGATTGAACTCGTCGAATCGGCGTTCCAGGAGTATCATTTTGATACGGCAGGGGCCGCGCTCGCGCTCGAGGGAGACGACCTGGGTCTTGAAATCCATCTCGACGGCGCCAAAGGAAAGCGCGATCTCGAAATTAAACTTCACAACTTTTTATAAGGAGAAAACATGAACCGTAAAACGCTGTGGACGCTTTTCGGAACGCTCGTGCTCGCGGCGGGCTGCGCTTCCGTGCAGGTGCGTGCGCCGAAGGAACCGATCAAGATGGACATCTCGATGCGCCTCGACGTGTACCAGCACGTCGTGAAAGACATCGACAACATCGAAAGCATCGTCGCGGGCGGCGCCAAAACCGCTTGGCTCGGCAACCTGTTCGTGGGAACGGCGTATGCCGCGGAGACCGGACTTCCGGCCGAAGCGACTGAGGCCGCCTACCGCCGCAGGGACCGGAAGGGTTCGCTCGACGCGTACATCGCGCAAGGTGCTCTCGCCGAAGGCGCGGACGCCCTCGTGGCTCCGGGCGGCTCCGCCGACGGCGGCGCGCGGCAGCTCGCGCAGGAAGAAAACTCCGATCGCATGATCATCTACCGCGCGATCGCCCAAAAGAACGGCTCTTCGACGGAAGAGGTTCAGAAGGTCTACGCCAAAAAGCTGCGCGGCTAAAGCTGGAGCGAGCGAGTGCGCACCCCGAGAAACCTGCTTCTCGTCGACGGATACAACGTCATTCATAAGATCGAGGACCTCCGCGTGCGGTTGTCTGTGAGCTTGGAGAGCGCACGGACGGGGCTCGCGGGGGTCGTGGCGGGGTGGCGCTTCAAGCATCCAGGGTTCGAATGCCGGATCGTCTTCGACGGGAAGGATTCGAAAGACGAGCGAAACGCGTCCGTCAGCGGCGTGCCATGCACGTTCACCGCCGGGGGAAGGGACGCGGACGACGAGATTCTTTCCGTCATCAAGGCGCGGCAGGAGGAATTCGACGAGATCGTCGTGGTCAGCGAAGACAATTACGTGCGCAACAATTGCCGCGCGCACAAGGTAAGGATCGAGAACTCGGAATTCCTGCTTCCGCGGAGTTCCGGGAAGCCGGGCTCTTCTTCCTCAAGTGGCGCCTCCCAGCCGAACGAAAAAGCCCTGGGCCGGAAGGCCGTTTCGGAGATCAACGACGAGATCCGCCGCGCTTTCGGGCTTTCCGTCGCCGCGTTTCTCATTCTCGCTCTTTCCGCCGTTCCCGCGCACGCGAAAAACAGCCCCGAAACCATGATCCTCAAGGCCAACCGGGAGATCCAGGCCGATCCGAACGACGCGAAGGCCTATTACAACCGCGGATCGTATCAGCTGGAGCTCGGAAATCTCCCGGAGGCGGTGAAGGACTTCACGAAATCGATCGAGCTGGAACCCAAGGCGGCGGATACGTATTTCAACCGGGGCCTCGCGATGCGGCTCGGAAAAAAGAACGCCGAGGCGCTTCTTGATTTCTCCAAGGCGATCGAGCTTTATCCGAATCATGCCGGTTACTATTTCGAGCGGTGCAACACGCGCATCGTGACCGCGGATTACGCGGGCGCGGTCGCCGACGCCGAGGCGATGGTCCGCCTCGCCCCGAAGGACGCGGAGGGGCATTTCATGCTCGGCCTCGCGCAGCACCTGGGAGGGGATTCCGTCAAAGGCCTGGCCGCCGCCGAAAAGGCGCTTGAGCTTAAGAGCTGGCACAAAAACGCGCTCCGGTTGAAAGAGGAAATCCTCGCCGCGTGAAGCGTCCTCTCGCAGGCGCTCTTTTACTCCTTCTTTCTTTCGCGTGCTTTCCCGGGCACGCCCGGTCCGAAGAAGCGCCGCTGAACACCGTCGAAAAAGGCTCAGGTCCCCCCGTCGTTTTGATCCACGGCTCTCAAGGGTCCCTCCTCGACTTCCAGGCGTCGATCTTGGACGCGCTATCCGAAAAGCACAGGACGGTCGCGGTGGATCTCGCCGGACACGGACACAGTGCGCGGCCACGGGAAGTGATGACACTCTTCGACCATGCGGAGCTTCTCCACGAAACTTTAAACGCGCTTTCGGTGCGGCGGCCGGTCCTCGTCGGCTCGTCGTGGGGAGGGGCGGTGGTGCTGGCGTACGCGTTGAAATACCCCGAGGAGACGGCGGGGCTCGTGCTTCTGGGCGCGTACGTGACGCCGTACGAGCATTTGAGCGCGGTGAACCGCGTCTCCACCACGCCGGTACTGGGAGATCTCTTCGTTCATTTGGTCGTGCCGCTCGCCGCACGTCTCAAAAGTTCCGAATTCTACTTCAAGGACGCATTCCACCCCGACGAACCGCCCGCGGACTATGCCCGGAAAGCCCTTGCGCTTGCCCGGCGCCCGGAGCCCTTCCGGTGGAACGCCCAAGACATGAAGAGCCTGAACGCTTCCTTAAAAGCCATGGGACCGCGTTGGAGCGAACTCCGGATGCCCGTCACGATCGTGACGGGGGACAGCGACGCCGTGGCGCTTCCCGAGCGTCACGCCTACAGGATCCACCGGGTGATCCCACATTCCCGGCTCGTGGTTCTTCCTCGTACGGGCCACTTGCCCGTCTTTACGAAGCCGCGTGAAGTGATTTCTGTAATCGAAGAGATGGCGTAAATTCATCTTTTGTGGTAAGATATTGCAGTAACAAAGCTTACACTCCTCTCTTACAAGCCGTCTCACGTCTGTAAGAAAAACCCAGTGCAGTCCCTTCAAGGAAGAGTCCTCATGCGAATCCATTCCAAGATCACGTTCGTGCCCGCGTTCCTTTTTTCGATCCTCCTCGTTTCGATACCCGCCTCGGCGACCACCACCGTGACGGTCGACAACGATAAAGTGACGATCGAACAGGATAAGACCGCTTCCACCGTTTCCGCGACCACCGTCCAGACCGGATCTCAGACGGTCGCCGCGCAAACCACCCCCCGCGATCCCCGTGAGCTCGAAGGCGAGATCATCCGGGTCGACCAGTCGAAGAACGAGATCCTCGTTCGTGACACGGACAACCGCGAACGGCGCATCCTTCTCAAGCAGGGGATGATTAGCAATTACAAGGTCGGCGATTACGTGAAGATCTATCTCATGGCCGACATGCGAGAAGCCAAGACCGTGAAGACCCAGGCCGCCGCCGATCTCGAAGGCGAAGTCGTCTCGACGGACACGGTCGCCAGCCGAATGGTCGTCCGGGACGAACGCGGGAAGGATCACGTCGTGCTCTTAAGCCCCGAAATGAACGGGAAGAACCAGGTCGGAGACCATGTCCGCCTGTACGTCGTTTCCGATTCCCCGGAGCGTCAGGAAGTACGTCTCATCCGCGTCCGGTAAATCAAAAAAACTATAGAAGTAAAGGCGCGGCATTCGCGTCTTTTAATTCCAGGAAAAGAAAAGCCACCGGCGAAAAGCGCCGGTGGCTTTTTTTTTTATTTCCGTGCGAGGAAGCTTTGGCTTAAGAAACCACCCGAAGCTTCGAAAACGGGAACTTCGCCATGACCTCGTTCAGCGGCAGCCCACCGTAATACGTCGGGTACGGGTTCGTGCCGTACTGTTTCGGGTCTTCGCCGTAGAACGTGACGGCTCCGGCTTTGTCGCGGACGACGATGCCGTAGTCCCGCGCGGCGATGACCATCATCTTCATGATCGGCGGCCACGAAGGATCGATGTAGGTCGACGCCGGAAGTTTGAAGCGCGAGCCCTCGGGGATCGCGTTCCAGGCGGTCGAGCTGCCGTCGGAGCGGTTGGCGGGGCTCACGAACGTGTTTTTGGCGTAAGGGATCGCCATCGCCAGGGCGTGGGGGATTTTGCCCGCCTTCAGCTCCTTCACGAGGATCGTACCACCGATGGCCGCAAGACCGCTACCGGTGGCTCCCCACCATTCGTTGCCGCCCGCGGCGTTTTTGACGATGGGCATCACACCACTCGACGTGCTCGCGTTCGAGATGATGCCTCCCCACGACGCCTGCCACTTTCCGTAGGAGTTCTTCCGGAGCTGCCAGTATTCATAGAGCTTGTTCGTGCTCGTATCCCAGATCGTGATGTGGCCGTCCGTTCCGCCCGCGGCGACCGCGTTGGCGGGAATCGGTACGCCTTTCATCGATTCAACGTGGAGCTTGGTCGAGGTCATGGTTTTGCCGTTCGAGACGATCGCGACGGGCACCTTTGCCGTCGCGGAACTGACGACGTATAGCGGCGTGCTGTATTTCACGGTATTCAGCCACGGCGTCGCGAGCTTGGTCTGCCGGACGAGCTCGGTAACGAGGGCCGCCGAGTTCGATTTCACCGAGCTGCTTATTTTCGTGTTCCAGAACGAACCCGTGCCGAAGAGTGCTCCCGGCGGCAGGGTGGACGGGGTCGTCGTGGGAGTGGACGTCCATGACAGCGAGCTCAAGAACGCCGATTGGGTGTAGCTCGAGGGAGCCGTCGAACCGAAGAGTTTCGTGCGATCGGCGGCCATCGGAGCGCCCGACGACTGGAGGTAGGTCTTATATTTAGTGTTGTAGGCTCTGCGCTGGGTCGTGTTCGCCTGCAGCGCTTTGTAGAGGCTGCTGGTCTTCGACAGCGAATAAAGATACGCCGATTGGCCGTAGCCGGACTTCGACGTGATCTGGGCGAGCGTGGCCTGCTCATACGACGAGAGGACGTCGTTCGTCTGGATGGACGTGCCGTACAGCAGATTCACGTTGTACCGGGCGTCGGAGTTGGTCCGTAGGTAGCTCGTCAGGTTGTTCGTGGCCGTCGTCGCCGTGGCCGTGATCGCGCTCAGTTCCATGAGGTCGTTCTTCGAATCGACGAGGCTCTGGGCGGAGCTCGTGGTCTCGGTGGTCTGCTGAGGCGTGTACGACGGCGTGGTCGGCTGGAGCGCCGTAGTTAATTCAGCAGAAAATAAATGTTTTTCTGATGTCGCAAAAAAAAGCGAAACGAAAATAAGTATGCCCAGAGTGAGTCGATTCATTTTGCATGATCTCCTTTTTGTTTCGTTGCAAGTTGGCCAGTCTATCGAATGAACATTAGAATAAGATTAGATTTTCATTAAAATTTAATTATTTTTGGATAGGTGTTTATCCACGGTAGAATGCCCCCATGAACCCTGCGTTCCCTCCCCGTTTAAGTGCGACCGCCGAGAGAAACTTGAAGGATATTCTCCTGCATGCCGTGTGTCACTCCGGAGGCCGGGCGGCCGTCGTCGTGTACGACTCGGGTTGTGCGCTCGCGGTTCTTCTTTCCCGGGCCTACCGTGCCTGCCTCCCCGAAGCGCGGTTCGTGGCATTCGACGAAACGTCTCCGGACGCCGTTCTAGAAGCGCTCAAGCCGCTTGAGGCGGGGGATCTCGTCGTCCTCGTCCAGTCCACGAGCTTCCGCTTGGAGGCGTTCCGCCTGCGCGTAGATTTATTCGTCCGGGGCCTCAAAGTCATCGAGCATCCGCATCTGACGGGGATGGAAGGCGCCGAAGCGGAGGCCTACGTCGATTCACTCGCGTACGAGCCCGGTTACTATCGCGGTGTAGGGAACGCCTTAAAGGCGCGTATCGATCGGGCGAGCCGGGGCGTGGTGGAAAGCGGCGGCGAAAGCCTCGTTTTCGAATCCGGATTCGAATCCGCGAAGCTGAACGTGGGGGATTACTCGGAAATGAAGAACGTGGGCGGGCAGTTTCCGATCGGCGAGGTGTTCACAGAAGCGCGGAATCTCGAGGCCGTGAGCGGCCGCGTGCGGATCTTCGCTTTCGGCGATTCCGCTTTCCAGGTGAAAGTGCCCGCGGAACCCATCACGCTTGCGATCGAAAAAGGAAGGGTGACGGCGGCGGAGGGTTCGACCGCGGAGTTCGAAGCCGTCCTCGCCGCGATTCGGGCCGACGAGACGGAGGTATGGGTGAGGGAGCTCGGTTTCGGGCTAAACCGCGCTTTTACGAGGAACCGGACCGTCCGCGCGATCGGGGCGTACGAGCGGATGTGCGGCGTGCATCTTTCACTGGGAGCCAAGCACGCGATTTATAAAAAGCCCGCGTTCACGCGAAGCCAAGCGCGTCACCATGTGGACGTTTTCGCGATCACCGAATCCGTTTTGCTGGACGGCGACGTTGTCTACGCGGACGGCGCTT
Organism: uncultured Planctomycetia bacterium; assembly: GCA_964431835.1. GTDB lineage: Bacteria > Omnitrophota > Gorgyraeia > 2-02-FULL-51-18 > 2-02-FULL-51-18 > CAYSKO01. Next base: position 127,120 of record CAYSKO010000001.1, read on the forward strand.
GGCGCGCGTGAATCCGGTTATTTCGCGACGACGACTTCCAGCGTCTCCGCTTCTTTGCCGCCTTTTTTAAGCGACGCCTTCACGACGGAGCCCGTCTGGACTCCGGCGAGCACGTTCGGGTGGACCTTGACCGAGCGGCGACCGCCGGAAGCCGGCTCGGTAATGACGACCGTGCTGGTGGAGGGATCGACGGAATCCACCACGCCCTGGATTTCGTCGGCAAAACCGCTCGACGAAACGACGAGTGCCGCGAACACTAGAATAGCCGTTCTGAATCCACGCATTTTAAACTCTCCTTTTAATTCGGTCACTGCCAAACCTCTTCTTCGGAAACCACATTGCCGTTCGAATCGTATTTACGGATAATCTTCTTTTTGCCCTGATTCTGGTCGTTCCACTGGTTCACGTAGGGCGCATACTGGGGGTTTTGCTGAACCGGGGGCTGCGGCGCGGTGAGCATGTCGAAGAGAGCGCCGCCGAGAACGTTCGTGCCCGCGCCGATCAAAGCGCCGGTGCCGGCTTTGCCGCCCGATGCCTCCGAGGCGATGGCGCCCGTCGCGGCGCCGAGGACGGCTTGCTTTAGGATCTTCTTGTTCTGTTCGCTTTGCGCCGAAGGGGCCGCCGCGGGGACAGTGTTGTAGTTGGAGGAAGTGTAGCCGCCGCTGTTGTAACCGGCGTTGTCGTATCCGGAATCGTTGTGGTAAGTGGTCCGAGTACGTTTGGGGGCGGACGCGCAACCGGCGAGCGCGACCGTTGCGGCTAGGAAAACCCATAGAATTTTAGGCATAACTCTCCTTAATAAAGACGAGGGGGGATTTGTGGTGACTGAACCATTATACTCCGTTCGACTTTTCTTTTCCAGATTCCTGAGGAAAGGAGAGCCGAAAACCGTCGACTTTCTGCCTCTTTTGTGATTTAATAGAGTTTCTTCCAGAGCGGCCTTCCTGTTCGAATCACGCTCTTCGTACTGCCTCAGCTGTTTCCAACGCACTTTCCGTATTCACATAAAACGGGGATCTCACGCACATGAAAAATAACTTCGCGCTTTTTGTTTTGGCCGCTCTTTTTCTTTCGGCCCTGCCGGCTCACGCTTCTTACGCGGATCGTGACGTCCACGATTCCGGCGAAATCCGTTACAAGCACAACCGCCAGTCCTACACCGGCCCGTTCGATTACGCGCCCGTGGGAGGCCCTGCGGCGCCCCAGCCGAAGAAAGCCGGCCAGTGCAACGAATTCACGTTCGACGCGACGAAATCCTTCGACGTGGATCGTCAGAAGCTGTCGGTCCATTGGGACCTCGGCGACGGCACCGAGAGCGACAAGGCCGTCGTGACGCACGCCTACGAAAAAGCCGGGGAGTACAAGGTTCGCCTCACCGTCCGGGACGATTCCGGGCAGGTTTGCGACAGCGGCATCGCGGAAACGCGCGTTTTCGCGAATTTCCCGCCGACCGCGGCCGCCGGTGAAGACCGGGCGTCCTGCGTGGGCGAGACAGTTCGTTTCGACGCTTCGGGTTCCAAGACTTCGAACGACGACGCGTCTTACGTTTGGGACTTCGGCGACGGCACGAAGGCTGAAGGCCAGAGTGTGACGCACGTGTACGAGAAGCCAGGTCGCTACAACGCGCGACTCCTCGTGGACGATCTCCGCAAGACCGAATGCTCGGTCGCCGGGGACTCGGTCACCGTGGACGTCGCTGAAGTCGTCGGCGTCGAATTGCAGGGACCGGAAGCCTCTTGCGCGGGCCAGACGGTTCATTTCTCGGCTCCCGGATCGGGCGGTTCGCTCAAATACCGCTGGGATTTCGGCGACGGGGAAGAGTGGCAGGGTGGTTCTCGCGCCAGCCACACTTATAAGAAGGGCGGCAATTACAACGTGCGCGTGACGGCGGACAACAGCCGCGGAAGCGCGTGCTCGAGCGCCTCGGATTCGCTTGCGATCCGGGTCGGTCAGCGGCCCACCGCGGATGCCGGCGAAAACCTCGTCTGCTGCGTCGGTAAGGAAAACACGTTCGACGCGTCCGGCTCGACCGGTGCCGACGACCTGACCTATCGCTGGGACTTCGGCGACGGGAACGGTGCGGAAGGCAAGGTCGTGAAGCACACCTACGAGAAGAGCGGAAATTACCGCGTCGTTCTCACGGTGTCGAGCGAGACCGCGGGCGACTGCGGCTCGGCGATGGATTCGTTCGTCGCGGAAGTGAACACGAATCCTCAGGCGGTCATTCAGGTCCGTTAAGCGGGTTACGGTCAGGCAATGATTCGGAAGCGGCTCGTCCCGAAAGGGGCGGGCCGCTTTTTTTTATCCGTGTGCGCGCTCGCGGCGGCGCATGCCGCGTGCCTCCCGGGCGCTGCCGCATACCGGAGCGTGAAGGAATCCCTTTTACCGGGTGAGACGATCGCGGTGCCGGCGCTCGCGGAGCTTTTGGAAGGAAAGGCGAAGCCTCTCGTGATCGACGCGCGCTCGAAGCGGAGTTACGACAAGGCGCATATCCGGGGCGCGGTGTTGCCGCACACCGAGGAATATTTCCGGCGGCAGGAGCTTTTTCGGACCGGCGCGAGCGAAACGCACCCCGAGGAGGGACCGGATCTCGCGCGCGCGATGAAGCGCTACGACAAAACCCGCCCGGTCGTAACTTACTGCGGCGACGGCTGCCAGGCGAGCGCGTACCTCCTCGTGCGCCTCAAGCAGATGGGCTTCAAGGACGTGCAGGCGCTCGAGACGGGGTTCGAATCGTGGGACGCGGCGGGCTATCCGGTGGACCGTGAAAAGAGGTAAGATAGCTCATGCCCGACATCGTTCCTCCGGAAATAGAGCGCTACGCCGAACTCCACACGAGCCCCGAGAACCCGCTCCTTTCGGCGCTCGCGAAAGCGACGCGTGAGAAAACCGAAGTGCCCCGGATGCAGGTGGGGCACGTCGAGGGTTCCTTCCTCCGGCTTTTGACGAGGGCGATCGAGGCCAAGCACGTGCTCGAGATCGGAACGTTCACGGGCTACAGCGCGCTCTGCATGGCCGAGGGAATGCCCCAGGGCGGAAAGCTCATCACCTGCGACGTGGACGAGAGCGCCGCGAAGATCGCGCGCGAGCACTGGAAGCAGAGCCATCACGGCAAAAAGATCGTCTTCGAGATCGGCCCCGCGCTCGACACCCTCAAGAAATTCAGAGGTCCCTTCGATCTCGTTTTCATCGACGCGGACAAAGAAAACTACCTGAATTACTGGAACGCCGTCCTCCCGAAAGTGCGGAAGGGCGGGATGATCCTCGTCGACAACGTCCTTTGGAGCGGCCGCGTGCTGGATCCCAAGGCGGAAAGCGACAAGGCGATCGTGCGTTTCAACGAAGCGGTCTCGAATGACCGCCGGGTGGAGCTAGTCATGCTCACTCTCCGCGATGGGGTCACGATGGCGGTGAAGAAGTAGAAGGCATTTCGAAGGCATCCGAAACAAGGGGGAAGCGTGGATTCGAGCTCATGATGGAAATCGATCGTTTTTACGACTATGCGCTTTGGACGAAGATTCTTTGGTCGGTCGTCTGCGGCATCGTCATCGGCCTCGAGAGGCATCTCCACCGGAAGCCGCTCGATCTTCGTTTGAGCGTGCTCATCTGCCTCGGTACGATGACGTTCATCCATTTGGGAGTGACGGTGCAGCCCCCCTCGCAAGACATGACGCGTGTGCTCGGCCAGGTGGTCACGGGCGTCGGTTTCCTCGGAGCCGGGGCGATCATCACGCGGCAGGGCCTCGTCATGGGACTCACGTCCGCGGCCGTGGTGTGGGTGCTTGCGGCGGTCGGCGCGGCCATCGGGTTCGGGTATTACGAGATGGGGATATCCATTTCCATCGTCGTCGTTCTCGTTCTCATGGTGGTGCAGTGGTTCGAAGACTGGACCGAACGGCTCGTGCAGCCCAAGAACGAACCCTCCGAAAAATACAAACGCTAAAGATCTCAAAAAGGAGACCCTGATGATCCTCGTTACCACGCCGACGCTGCAAAACAAAAACATCACGGCTTACCACGGAATCGTCACCGGCGAAGCTATCCTCGGCGCGAACATCTTTCGCGACATCTTCGCCGCGGTCCGCGACATCGTCGGCGGCCGGTCGGCGGCTTACGAGAAGGAGCTCGCGAGGGCGCGGCAGATCGCGATGCGCGAGCTCGAGGAAAACGCGTCCCGGATGGGCGCCAACGCGGTGGTCGGGATCGACCTCGATTACGAGACCGTGGGGCAGAACGGCTCGATGCTCATGGTGAGCGTCTCCGGAACCGCCGTAACGGTCGCCTGATGAAGCGTCTGGAACTTAAAGATTTTCGCGTCTCACGCGAGGGAAAAAAAATCGATCTCCGCAAGCTGCCCACGCGCGTCGAGCCGTTTTACGAGTCAAAAGCCGAGGCGAAGAAGTCTCTGGAAAAACAAAGTGACCGCCTGAAGGAGCTCCAGACTCTTTTTTACGCGTACGACCGATACTCGCTCTTGCTCGTCTTCCAAGCGATGGACGCGGCGGGCAAGGACGGTGCGATCAAACAGGTCATGTCGGGCGTGAACCCGCAGGGATGCCAGGTGCACAGCTTTAAGCATCCGAGCGCCGAGGAACTCGACCACGACTTTCTGTGGCGCGCCGCGTGCCGCCTGCCGGAAAGAGGGCGCATCGGCATATTCAACCGCTCCTATTACGAGGAGGTCCTCGTCGTCCGCGTGCATCCGAAGATCCTGAACGCGCAGAAATTGCCGCACGACTGCGTAAAGGGCGAATCCGTGTGGGAATCGCGCTACCGTTCGATCCGGGATTTCGAAGCGCATCTTCACCGCAACGGAACGCGTGTCGTGAAATTCTTCCTCCACGTTTCCAAGCGGGAGCAGGCGAAGCGCTTCCGTGCGCGGCTCGACGATCCGCAGAAAAACTGGAAGTTCAACCTGAACGACGTGGACGAACGGAAGTATTGGAACGATTACCGCCGCGCGTACGAGGAATGCATCGCCCAAACTTCGACGCAGGATTCGCCGTGGTACGTCGTCCCGGCCGACGACAAGAAGAACGCGCGGCTCATCATTTCCGAGGCGATTCTGGAAGCGCTGAAGACACTCAAGATGCATTACCCGCCGTGCCCGATTCCTCCGGGGAAGCGCGCCGCGATCCGCAGGCGCCTGTCGTGATCCGCGCGAAAATGAAGGCGATGACCGATGCCTATCTCGCGTCGCGGAGTTGAGCCCGGGGGTAACTTTTTCGCGGGTGTCCTTCTCGTCACGGGGGCGCTCCATTTTTTGATCACTCCGTTTTACCTGAGAGCCATGCCCTCGTACCTCCCACACCCGCGGGCGCTGGTCTGGGCGAGCGGAGCGGTCTCCGTCGGGCTGGGGCTCCTTCTCCTGTATCCCGGCACGCGGCGCGCGGCGGCCTGGGGATCAGTCCTTTATCTTCTCGCGGTTTTTCCCGCCAATATCCACACAGCTCTCCACCCCGGTAATTTCCCGTCGGTTCCGGTGTGGCTCCACTGGGTACGCCTTCCGCTCCAAGGGTTTTTGATATACTGGGCGTATCGTTACACGAAACCAGCCGCAGGAGAAATGACTCATGACCGATAAAAAGCCTGCTTCCGAACTCGAGCTACTCTGGACCAGCTCGACGCCTTCTGCCGTAAAGCCTAAACGAGGGGGCGAGGGGTTCTTTTCCGCTCAAAGTCATGTGTACTTCCGGTAGGCTTAAAAAAGAGGAGTCACGCATGAAAAAGTCGTTTTTAGCTCTGTTCGTGGCGGTTCTCGTTCTCGCGGCCCAGACTTCGGTGACGGCTTGTGGCGTCAGCGGTCCCTCGGGCGAAGAGGGTTCGGAAACCACGGAGACGGTCTCAGAAAAATAACGTCCGTTTTTCGAAAGAGGCCGCGTTCGCGCCCCCTTTTGGGCTCTATATTTGTTAGAATGAGCGTATGACGACTCTCCAGCCGGCGTTTCTCTGATCCTTTGTCCCTTCGCGGCGCTCTGCGCGTAAACCGTATCCTTTCGGCCCGGCTGGCCGCGTTTCTTTCGAGGACGTCGGTGTCGCCGAACGCCGTGACGGCGGCGGGTCTCGTGACGGGCTTTCTCTCCGCGCTCTCCTTTTCGTTCGGCACCCGTGAATCCATGTTCCTAGGAGTGGTGCTTCTTCACGCCGTGTTCATTCTGGACAACACGGACGGCGATCTCGCGCGCCTGACGGGCCGCCACAGCGAGTTCGGCAGATGGTTCGACGTGGTCTCGGACTTGCTCGTCGACACCGCGCTTTGGACCGGTCTTTGGACGGCGGCGCGCGCGAGGGGAGTAGAGTCGCCGGAGCTTCACGCGGCGTACGCGCTCGCGTGCCTGGGTTCGGCGCTCGGCTTCCTCCTGATCCTCCGGGAACGGGAGACCGGCGCGAGCTTTCACGTCGCCGACGCCGGAGACGACGCGCGGAAGACGAACCGCTTCTTCGTTTTTCTCGAAAGCCTCACTCACAACGGCATCTCGATCGTTCCGGCTTATGCGATGGCGCTTTTGGGGCGTCCGGGAACTTTCCTGGCGGTCGCCTCCATTTTCATGAACGGACTCTGGATCGCACGCGTTGCCGCGAACCTGGACGCGCTCGGTTTGCGGCGTCCGGTCGTGTACCTCGCGAAAGCGGCGGCGTGGGGACTCGGCCTTTTTCTCCTCTGGAGGACTTTCCTTGAATTTTCGTGGCGGGAAGCGGGAGCGCTTCTGCGCGCGGGAGGCCTCGGCCTTCTCGCCGTCTTCGCCGTGTTTCCGCTCGTGTGTGTGCTTCACGCGCTCGGCCTGCGTGCGCTCCTTTCGCCCGAATCGCGCCGGAGGGTGGGTTTCGGCCGGTTGTACGGGATTTACCTCTGTGGGGATTCGCTGAACAAAATTACGCCGTTCGCCGACGTGGGGGGCGAGCCGCTCAAGGTGAACCTGCTCCGGAAAAAAGGCGTGCCGCTCGCGGATTCGGTCCAAGCGGTTTACCTCTCGCGGGTGCTGCTCGTTTTAAGCGAAGCGGTCCTGATCGCAGCGGGGGCCGTGCTGGCTTCCGTTTTTTTTCCGTCGCGATGGGTTTTAATCTTCGCGGCCGCCGCGATCGGTGTTTCGGGGGCGTTTTTGGGGATCCTTCTTTTTTCCAAAAAGGCGCTCGTGTCTTTCCTCTCGCGTCTTTCGGGGGCGTCCGGAGCCGAGGCTCCCGAATTGCCGCGCATCCGGCGCTTCTTCGCCGAGAGGAGCGGGGACGTCGTCCGGGCGTTTCTTTGGAACGCAGCCGCGTGGATTTTTTTGTTCCTCGAAATCTTATGGGCGATCTCGATCCTGGGCGCCGAAATCGGGTGGCTCGATGCGTTCATCCTCCACGCGGTTCTCCGCGCGGTGCAGACCGCCACCTTCTTCATCCCCGCGAACCTGGGCTCTCAAGAGGGAGGGCTCGCGTATTTGAGCGCCCTCGTCGGTCTTTCGTCGGCGCACGGCGTCGCGCTCAGCCTCGTGAAGCGTCTGCGCCAGTGGCTCTTCGCCGCGGCCGCCCTTTTGTTTCTCCCTCTCCTCTCCCGCGAAACGGAGCACTAAAACGCGGAAGACAAAAAAAGCGCCAGCCCTTTTTAAGGGCCGGCGCTTTTTTTTAATTTTGGTCGGTTACTTCGAAGCCGTTCCCACGTAGGCGTAAGCCGGTTCGGTGTGCCACGCGCGCGTAAGTCTCTGCCATTCGCGGCGGGCGCTCTCGAAATCCTCGCGGGCGCGCTCGATGCTCTCGTGGGCGGCCTGCGAGCGGACGGCCATCGTCGCGGAGAGCGCGCTGCGATGTGCCTGGGCGGCCGCTTCCCACTCCGAGAGCTTTTGAGCCAGAACGGCGTGCTGGGCCTGAAGACTTTCCTTGAAGTGGGCGAATCTCGTCGCGTCGGGGACGGACTCGAGCCGCTCGTAAAGCGCCTGCTTTTCGGCGGCGAGCTTCGCTTCCAGGATCGTGAACTCGGAAACTTTCTTAAGATCCCAAACCCAGCCCGCGCGGGCGAGAAGGGCGATCATCCATTTGCTCGGATCCCAGTCGTACCAGCGGATTCCGTTCCGGTAGTCGGTGGGAAAACGGTGATGGAAGTTGTGGTAGCCTTCGCCGTTCGTGAGGACGGCCGCGAACCAGTTGTCCTTCGCCGAAGAATGGATGTCGTAAGTGGCCTTGCCGAAGGTGTGGCAGACCGAATTGATGCAGAAGGTGGCGTGATAGACGAAGGTGATACGGAAAAGGACCGCGTACACGAAGGCGCCGAGCGCGTGGCCCGTGAGCGCGCCTAGGAGAACCGGCACGAGAATGCCTGCGACGAGACCCCAGAGCGGATAATTGTAGTGCTGGTGCATCAGCATCTTCTTCTTGAGAAGATCCTTGGCGTTCGCGTAATCGGGCTCCTGCTGCCAGAGAGTCATCCAGCCGATATGCGCGTACCAGAAACCTTTTTTGATGCTGTAAGGGTCTTTCTCGGTGTCGACGAAGCGATGATGGTCGCGGTGGCCGGACGACCACGTGAGGGCGGACTGCTCGAACGCGGCCGCGCCGAAAAAGAGAACGATGAACTCGACGACGGGATTTGTTTTAAAGGTCTGATGGGCGAAATAGCGGTGATAGCCGACCGTGATGCCCATGCCCGTGGCGACAGCGAAAAAGAGGGTTAAAATGATCTCGGCGCGCGAAATGCCGTAGTAGTGGTAATAGAGGGGCACCGCGACCAGCGCGCCCAGCATGGTGGCGGCGAAAAAAGCGATAATCGGCCAATTGTATCTCTTAACCATTTTGGTACCGGTGCCCATGGAAAGACCTCATTTATCGGGTGAGCCCCTATTATACCCGATGGAGGCACCGGATGCTTCAAAAAGAGAAAAATAACCCTCTTTTTTTGGTATAATAGCGCCATGAAAGCTCTTAAGGCCCGCCTTTTCTACCTTTTTATCCTATGTTTCCCGGTAATTTTGACCTCGTCCGCCGCCTACTTCGTGCTAAAGGCGTGGGGACAAGGAGCGTTGCCGCGCGGATTCTCGCTTTTTACGGCGATTTCCCTGATTGGGACGGGGATCGCCCTTTTCACGCTTTCGGTCTCGTTCCTCCGTGCCAAGGACGCGCTGGCGCGTGCTCTGGAAACGCTCCGGGCGAGCGAATCGCGCACGGCGGCGATCCTGGAATCCTCGCTCGACTCCATCATCAGCATGGATCACCAGGGTCTCATCGTCGAATGGAACGCGGCAGCGGAAAAGACCTTCGGATACACGCGGCAGCAGGCCATGGGACAAGAGATGGCTTCCCTAATCATTCCGTCCCGTTACAAGGAGGCCCACCGGAAAGGGCTCGCCAAATACCTGGCGACGGGCGAAGGCCCGGTGCTCAACCGCAGAATCGAAATCGAAGCCATGCGCGCCGACGAAATGTCCTTTCCTGTCGAGCTCGCCATCACGCGGATCGGCAACACGACTCCTCCGCGTTTCACGGGTTTTTTGAGGGACATCACCGAACGGCGACGAGACGAACGCGCGCGGAGCTTTCTGTCGGAACTCAACCTCGCCCTCCAGCGCATCGTTTCGCCGGACGAGATCATGGCCGTGACCGCCCGGTTTCTCGGTGAGTATATGGACGTCGACCGCTGCGCGTACGCCGACGTTGAGAACAAGGACGTCTTCGTGATCACGGGCGATTACTTGCGCGGCGTCTCGAGCATCGTCGGTAGATGGCCTGTCGCGGCGTTCGGCGGCGACTGCTTGGATAAGATGCTGAAGAACGAGGCGTACGTGGTCTTCGATTCGGAGAACGACCCCCGCATCGGACCCGTCGATCTGCCGGCGTACCGGGCGACGGCCATCCGGTCGGTGATCTGCGTGCCCCTTCATAGAGGGGGGAAATTCACGGCGGCCATAGCCGTCCATCAGAAGACGCCCCGGCAATGGAGCGCGGAAGAGATCGAGCTCGTGGAGTCGGTCGTTGCGCGCTGCTGGGAATCCCTTGAGCGCGCGAAGGCGGCGCGGGATCTTCGCGAGCACGCCGCGGATCTCCTGCGCACGAACCAGAGGCTCGAGCAGTTCGCCTACGTGTCGTCCCATGATCTCCAAGAGCCCCTTCGAAAAATCCTCACGTACGGTGACAGGCTCCAAAAAAGTCTCTCCGATACGGTAGAGAAGGATTACCTCGAACGGATGCAAAACGCGGCGCTGCGCATGAAGCAGGTGATCGAGGATCTTCTGCAGTATTCGAAAATCGCGCGCACGGAAGGGATCGTCAAAGAAGACATCGGTTTGCGCGGCCTCCTAGTCGAGGTGCTTTCCGATCTGGAGCTCCAAATCAACGAGTCCGGCGCGAAGATCCTCCTCGAGGGCGACGGCGTGATCCGGGGCAGCCGGACCCAAATCCGGCACCTCTTTCAAAACCTCTTCACCAATTCCCTCAAATTCGCGAAGAAGGACGTTCCTCCGGAAATCGTCGTGGCGGTGCGCGAGGCAGGTCCTTTCCGCGAAGTCAGCGTTTCCGACAACGGGATCGGTTTCGACGAGCAGTACGCACAAAAAATATTCCAGCCGTTCCAGCGTCTTCACGGGCGCACCGAGTACGAGGGTACGGGAATCGGCCTAGCGATCGTGCAGACGATCGTCCAGAACCACGGAGGCACGATCGTCGCCAAAAGCCGGAGCGGCGAGGGCGCGACTTTCGTTATCTCGCTTCCGGCGTGATCCTTTGATAGAATAGGGCCCATGTCCGAATCGATCCCGCAACCCCTCGACCAGATCATGACGAAGCTTGGCCTCTCCAACGCCCAGCTCGTCAACGCTTCGACCGAACAGCTCACTTTCAAGATGGTCCAAAAGGGCCGCCGCGGCCGCAGGCTCACGCCGAACGTCCAGGAGAAGATCCTGAACGCGCTCCACGCCGCCCACCCCGAGCTTCGCTTGCGCCGCCGCGATCTTTTCCGGTACGAGATGAACCCGATCATGGTGGAGACGATCCGGCAATCGCTGGAACTCGCCACGAAAGGGGAAGTCACCTACCCGCAGCTGGTCGATCTATTGGCCGCCGCGGGAATCACGGGATACAAAGCCGAAGTCGGGCCGAACCGCTATACTTTCTACGGAACCGGCGGCGAGGCGCACGTGGAAGAGGGGCCCGCGGTCGTCGAGGGCTCGCTCGGAAGGTACGACGAGACCGCGCTCAAAGCCGTGGTCGCCGTCGCGAAGAAAAAAGTCATCGACCATCCCGAGTTTCTGCGGAAGATCCACGCGGCGGGAATTTCGGTTTACGACGTGAATATCCGGAAGCGCTTCATCGATTACAAGGGCGAAAAAGACTCGTACCGCGAGAACGTTCCCGTTTACGTTCCGGAAGCGCCGAAGGCAGCGGAACCCGCGGCCGAAAAGGCCGCACCCAAGGTTTCCGCCAAAAAACCCTCCAAGGCCAAGAAGAAGCGTCCGGGCATCGTCCGGACGACCCGGAAGCAAAGGCTCACCTTCCGCAGGAAACTTCGAGCTTCGAAAAAAGCGAAGCGTCCGAAGAAGAAGCGGGCGTAGCCGAAGCAGTCCGTTCCTCCGCCGGCAATTCACGCGGGCGGCATTCCGTTTTCCCGAGGATCGCGCATGGTCGTCCACATAGAAGTGTATTTCCGCAGGCTGAGGCGAGTCTTCAGCCGGAGCCAGTGGCTCGCGAAGCTGCTTCATCTGCCCGCGGAAAAAGGCGCGCCGACCCGGCCTGGTCTCGTGATGATCCAGATCGACGGCCTCGGACTCAAGCATCTCGAGCGCGGGATGAAGGAGGGGCGGATGCCTTTTCTTTCAAAGCTCGCCGGCCGCGAAGGATACAAGCTCTACCGTCATTACTCCGGAGTTCCCTCCAATACACCCGCCGTTCAGGGGGCGCTTTTTTACGGCGTGAAGGCGTGTGTGCCCGCGTTCAGCTTCAAAAAACGCGAGAGCGGCCAGATCCATATGCTCTTCAATCCCGTTTCGGCCTCGGCCGTGCAAAAATGCCTCGAGGAAAAAACCGGCAAGCCGGGGCTCCTGGACGGCGGCAGCGCTTACGGCAACATTTTCACGGGCGGCGCGAAAGAAGCTCATTTCTGCGCCGCGGGGATCGGATGGGGGAGTATGTTGAAAGCGGTGAATCCCCTGGGTTTGCCGCTGACGATCGTCCTCAATCTCCACGTCGTGGCGCGTGCGATTTTATTCGTAGCGGTGGAATTCGTCATTGCGCTCGTCGACTGCGTGCGCGGCATCGCCGCGGGCAAAGCGGTCCTCAAAGAACTTGTTTTCATCCCGCTCCGCATGATGGTTTGCGTCCTTTTGCGCGACGCGAGCGCGGAAGGAGCGAAGATCGACGTCACGCGCGGCCTCCCGGTCGTGCACGTTAATCTCGCGGGTTTCGACGAGCAGGCGCATCACCGCGGTCCGAGTTCCTCCTTCGCGATGTGGTCTCTCAAGGGGATCGACGACGTCATCCGCGGAATCCACCGGGCGGCGCTCGAGGCTCCGAACCGCGATTACGACGTTTTTGTCTATTCGGACCACGGGCAGGAAGACGTGCAGCCATACCGACAGGAATTTGGCCGGAGCATCCAGGAGGCCGTCACCGAAATTTTCAAGGAAAAGATCGAAACCGACAAGTGGCATGTCGACTTCGTCCGTTCGCCCAAGCGCAACCGCGCGTACCTCATGCGGAACCGCGAGCGCGCCGCGCGCTCTCCGAAGAGCCCCGTGCCACCCCAAAAGGAAGCTGAGAAAAAAATGCAGGTGATCGTGACGGCGATGGGGCCCGTCGGCCATATTTACCCGCCTGTTCCTCTCACGAAAGACGAAAAAAAGACGCTGGCGCGCGGGCTCGTGACCGCCGCGAAGATTCCATTCGTCATGACCGCCGCCGAGCCGGGCAAAGCGCTCGCCTGGAACGCCGAGGGCGAATTCACGCTTCCGGAAGACGGCGCGCGCGTGATCGACAAGGCGCACCCCTTTTTCGAAAACGTCGTGGCCGATCTCGTCGATCTGTGCCATCACGACGACGCCGGCGAGCTTCTTACGTTCGGATGGCGCGACAAAGGAAAGCCGCTCACGTTCATGGGGGAGCTCGGCAGCCATGCGGGGCCAGGGATGGTCGAGACCACCGCGTTCGCTCTACTGCCTTCCGACGCCCTGCCCCGGCGCAAAAAAGAATGGATCGACACGCTCGACCTACGCGCGGCCGCGGAGCGATCGCTCAAGCGCGACGACGACGGACCGTTCGGCGAAGAGGGGGACGAGCCGCCGGCGGCTTTCCGTCTTATGACCTACAACGTCCATGGATGTCTGGGGCGCGACGGGAAAATTTCCCCGACGCGCATGGCCCGCATCGTGGCCCGCCAGCGGCCCGACGTGGTCTGCCTGCAGGAACTGGACCCGGTGGGAGAAGCGCACCAGGCGGACCTCCTCGCGAAGAAGCTGGGGATGAATTTTCATTACTTTTCGCCGTTGAAAGGCGGCCGGCGTCGGAGTCTGGCGGTGCTCAGCCGCCATCCGCTCAAGCTCGTGAAGACCGGTTTTTTGCCTCGCCTGGCGAACACCGCTCTTTTGGAGCCGCGGGGCGCGATCTGGGTCGAGATCGAACTCGGCGGGAAGAAGATACAGCTCGTGAACACGCACCTCAGCCTCTCGCCGCATGAAGCGCTGCGTCAGGCGGACGCGCTCGTCGGCGCCGAATGGCTCGGCGGTTTCACCGGGGACGGCCCTCTCATCGTCTGCGGCGATTTCAACGCGGAGCCAACCTCCGGCGTCTGCGGTAAAATATGTAAGACGCTGAAAAACGTGCAGGACGGACGGGGTTCGCGCATCAAGACGTTCCCGAGCTATTACCCGCTCCGCGCGCTTGACCACGTGTTCGTCGGACCGGGAGTGAAAGCGCTCCACGTTTCCGCGCCTGCCACGGAACTCGAACGACTGGCGTCCGACCACCTGCCGCTCGTGACTGACTTGGAGATCGAGTGAAATCCATGGAAGCCCCCCTCAAATATCCTTACGGACTCATCGGCAACTGCCTGAGCGCGGCCCTCGTCTCGACCGACGGAAGCGTCGACTGGATGTGCATGCCTTATCTGGATTCCTCGTCCGTCTTTGCGAAGATCCTCGACACGGAAAAAGGAGGCTCGTTCAAGATCGAGGGAGTGAACACGGTCCGCACGAGCCAGGAGTACGTGCGCTTCACGCCCATCCTCCGCACGCGTATCGAGACGACCGAAGGCGTCTTCGACGTCTACGACTTCATGCCACGCTTCCTTTTGCCGGACGGAAATAATTTCTACTGCCCGTCCGAGATCCAGCGGAGCGTCCGGCTCATCTCGGGAAAGCCGAAGATCCGTGTCATCCTCGACGCGCGCCCGAATTACGGCGCCAGCGGCGTGCGGGTGGAAAACCACGGCGAGTTCCTGAAGTACGTCACCGACGCCGGTGAATACCACAGTTATTACTTCTACACCGACGCCGATTTCGCGAACGTTCTAGAGCGCCGGGAGTTCGAGCTGACGCGCTCGATGTATTTCGTCCTTTCGTACCACCAGAAGATCCGGCCGTTCAACGCCGACCGCTCCTATGTGGAATTCGAACAGACGAAGAGCCACTGGCTGAGCTGGGCGAGCCGCACGAGCTACCCCGAGCGCCACCGCGAGCAGATCATCCGGTCGCTCATCACGCTCAAGCTCATGATGTACCAGCGGACCGGCGCGGTCATCGCAGCCCCGACCACCTCGCTTCCCGAGATTGCAGGGAAGGACCGTAACTGGGATTACCGCTTCTGCTGGATCCGCGACGCGTCGATGATCATCGAGCTTTTTGCGCGTCTCGGCCACGGAGGCTCCTCGACCGGCTACATGAATTTCATCCTGGACCGGATGCTTCTTAAGAACGACGGCATCTCGGTTATGTACGGCATCCACGGCGAGAAGGTGCTCACCGAGAAGATGCTGATGCATCTCGAGGGGTATCTCGGCTCGAAGCCGGTCCGCATCGGGAACGCCGCGCACACACAGACGCAGAACGACGTGTACGGCGAGCTCATCGACGCGATCTACACGTTCTTCGAGGCTCAAGGGGGCGTGGGTTTCCATTTTGACCAAGAGCTTTGGACCGCGGTGCGTTCGCTCGTGAACTTTTCCCGCGCCACGTGGGAAACGCCCGACAACGGCATCTGGGAGTACCGCGGAGAGGTCCAGCACCACGTTTTTTCCAAGCTTATGAACTGGGTCGCGATGGACCGCGCGGGCCGGATCGCCCAGAGCATTGGCAAAAAGGCCTACGCCGAGGATTATTTCAAGACGGCCGAGCGCATCCGCGAAGACATCTTGAAGAACGGCTGGAATGAGAAGGTTCAGGCTTTCACGATGTACTACGGCTCGGACAACGCCGACGCGTCCGTGCTCCTCATGCTCCACTACGGTTTCCTCCCGAAAACCGACCCGCGCATGATTTCGACGGTGGATTTCTGCTACCGCGAACTTTTGCGCGATGGTGTCGTCATGCGTTACACGGCCTCCGATGACTTCGGCCGGCCGGAGAACGCCTTCCTCATCTGCACGTTCTGGATGGTGAACGCGCTTTACCTCGTCGGCCGCCAAAAAGAGGCCCGAACGATCTTCGATTCCGCGCTCGCCTCGGCCAACCACCTCGGCCTCATGTCGGAGGGGCTTCAGCCCTCGACAGGCCGGCAGGTGGGGAACTTCCCGCAAGGCTACTCGCACATGGCGTTCATCCAATCGGCGATGCTTCTCGAGACGGATTACGAATGGGGCTCGATGCGCGAGAAGTACGCGACGGGCCGAACCCGCGAAGAATAGAGCATACCCGCCTTGGCCCTCATCAGCATCATCGAAGTCTCGCTCGCCCTCGGCGGCCCCCTCCTTTTCGACGGGGTGAGCCTGCAGGTGGAGTCCGGCGAGCGCATCGCTCTCCTCGGCCGCAATGGGGCCGGCAAGACCACTCTCATGAAGGTCATCGCCGGCGAGATGAAGGTCGACAAGGGCGAGATCGGCTATCAGAAGGGAATCAAGGTCGCGCACCTTCCGCAAGAGGTACCCACCGGCGTCACCGGCGTCGTGTACGACATCGTCCTCTCAGGGCTTCCGGAACGCGTGAAGCTCCTCGGCGAATTTCACCGCCTCCATCACCGCCTCGAGACCGAACACACCGAGCAGCTCATGGGCCAGCTCGACGCGCTTCAGGCCGAGATGGACCGCACGAACGGCTGGGAGACCGAGCGCCAGATCGAGGAAGTCCTTTCGCACATGAAGCTCGACCCCGACGCCGCGTTCGAATCGCTCTCCGGCGGTCAAAAAAGAAAAGTTCTCTTGGCTCGTGCGCTGGTTCTCCGGCCCGAAGTCCTCCTTCTCGACGAACCGACGAACCACCTCGACACCGATTCCATCGAATGGCTCGAAGGCTATCTCAAGGATTACCCCGGCACCCTCTTTTTCGTCACGCACGACCGCATGTTCATGACGCGTCTGGCGACGAAGATCGTCGAGCTCGACCGGGGCAAGCTCTACGCCTGGACCTGCGACTACCCGACGTTCCTCGAGCGCAAGAAGCTCGCGCTTCACACCGAGGCGATGGAGTGGGAGAAGTTCGACAAGAAACTCGCCCAGGAAGAAGTCTGGATCCGGCAGGGCATCAAGGCGCGGCGCACCCGCAATGAGGGCCGCGTGCGGGCGCTCGAGCGCCTGCGCGAAGAAAAGAAATCGCAGCGCCAGCTCATCGGCAAGGTCCGCATGAAGGCGCAGGAAGCCGAGCGTTCCGGCGCAGTCGTTACGAAAGCCGAGAACGTGTCGGTCGCGTTCGGCGAGAAGCGGCTCGTCCGCGATTTTTCGATCCGCATTCTCCGCGGGGACCGGATCGGGCTCATCGGCCCCAACGGCTGCGGCAAGACGACGCTCCTACGCACGCTCCTCGGGAAGCTCGAGCCGCAGTCCGGAACGGTGACGCTCGGCACGAACCTCGAGATATCCTATTACGACCAGCTGCGCGAGCAGCTCGACGAGAACAAATCGGTGACGGAGAACGTGAGCGGGGAAACCGACACGGTCGTGATCGACGGGCGGCCGCGCCACGTGCTCGGTTACCTGCAGGAATTCCTTTTCTCGCCGGACCGCGCGCGTACGAAGGTGAGGGTTCTCTCGGGCGGCGAGCGGAACCGGCTCCTTCTGGCACGTCTTTTCACGCGCACGTCGAACCTGCTCGTCATGGACGAGCCCACGAACGACCTGGACGTGGAGACGCTCGAGCTCTTGGAAGAACTTCTAGTCTCTTATTCGGGAACGCTGCTCCTGGTCAGCCACGACCGCGCGTTTCTCAACAACGTCGTGACGTCGACCATCGTGTTCGAAGGAGACGGCGTCGTGTATGAACATCCGGGCGGTTACGACGACTGGCTGAACCGCCGCGAACTCGAGCCGGAGTCGCGAGAGCCGGAACGGAACGTCGAGAGCGCGCCCAAACGACCGGCTCCCGCGCCTGCCGTCGCCGCGGCGAAGCCCAAGAAGCTTTCCTCCAAGGAGCGCAAAGAACTCGAAGCGCTTCCGGCGCTCATCGAAAAGCTGGAAGCCGAGCAGGCTCAAATCGTCCAAAAGATGTCGAGCCCCCATTTTTCGATGAAGGACGTGGGAAAGATCGCGGAGATCAAAGCGCGCCTGGCGGCACTGACGGAGGAGCTCAAGGCGGCGTACGCCCGCTGGGAAGCCCTGGAGGGTTCCGTATAAATTAATGTTTTTTTAATCGGATTCTAATGATTCATCGTTTAGATTAGTTCTTTCGCACCCTCCCAAGTGTCAGGCTAACCGAAAGAAAACGATGAAAAAATCCGATCGCAACAATCCCGGTTCCAAGCCCATCCCCTACCTGAAAGACGCCAAAAAGAAACCGGTCACCAACGACAAGGTGGCGGACCTCCAGAAAAACACTGAAAAAGGAGTCGAAGATTCCTTTTTAACGACGAATACCGGCCTCCGGATTAACGACGATCAGAACTCGCTCAAAGCTGGGGACCGCGGCCCGTCCCTCCTCGAAGACTTTCATTTAAGGGAAAAGATCACTCATTTCGACCACGAGCGCATCCCGGAGCGGATCGTTCATGCCCGGGGATCCGCGGCGCACGGTTTTTTCCAGGTTTACGAATCTCTCGCGCCGTTGACCAAGGCGAAATTCCTCCAAGACCCCGCGGCAAAAACCCCGGTCTTCGTCCGCTTTTCGACGGTAGCTGGTTCGCGCGGCTCGACGGACTTGGCCCGTGACGTGCGCGGCTTCTCGGCCAAGTTTTACACCGAAGAGGGGAATTACGACCTCGTCGGCAACAACATGCCCGTGTTCTTCATCCAGGACGCCATGAAGTTCCCGGATCTCGTTCACGCGGTCAAGCCCGAGCCGCATCACGAGATGCCTCAAGCGGCATCCGCCCACGACACCTTCTGGGATTTCATCTCCCTGATGCCGGAATCCGCGCACATGGTCATGTGGCTTATGTCCGACCGCGCGATTCCCCGCAGTTACCGGATGATGGAAGGCTTCGGCGTCCACACCTTCCGCCTGATCAACGAAAAAGGCAAGGCGCGGTTCGTGAAGTTCCATTGGAAACCCGTTCTCGGCCTCCAATCGGTGGTTTGGGACGAGGCTCAGAAAATTTCCGGAAAAGACCCTGATTTTCACCGGCGGGATCTCTGGGAATCGATCGAGAACGGCGATTATCCGGAATGGGAACTCGGTCTCCAGATCGTCGAAGAGGAAGACGAGCACAAATTCGATTTCGACCTGTTGGACCCCACCAAGCTCATTCCCGAGGAGCTAGTGCCCGTTCGGCGGGTCGGCAAGCTCACGCTGAACCGGAACCCCGACAATTTCTTCGCGGAAACGGAACAGGTGGCGTTTCATCCCGGCCACGTCGTCTCGGGGATCGATTTCTCGAACGACCCCCTTCTTCAGGGGAGGCTTTTTTCCTATACGGACACGCAGCTCATCCGGCTCGGGGGGCCTAACTTCAACGAGCTTCCGATCAACCGGCCGATCGCCCCGGTGCACAACAATCAGCGCGACGGGTTCGGTCGGCAGACGATCAACCCCGGCTCGGTCAGCTACGAGCCAAATTCGATCGGCGGGGGGATGCCCGCCCAGGCGAAAGCGGCGATGGGCGGTTTCGTCAGCCATATGGAGAAAATAAGCGCGGCGAAGATACGCGGACGGAGCGAAAGCTTCCTGGATCATTTCAGTCAGGCGGCGCTTTTTTTCAACAGCCAGTCCGAAACGGAAAAAACGCACATGGTCCAGGCGCTCCGCTTCGAACTTGGGAAAGTGGAACGCCCGGAGATCCGGAAGCGGATGGTGGGCATTCTTTCGCTCATCGACAAATCCCTCGCCGAACGCGTGGCCAAGGGCCTCGGCATCGAAGTGCCCGTCCCGGAGCAGCCGATCAACCACAGCGTCCCGGCGGACGCCGATCCGGCGAAACTGCAGCCGAAGCGCGTCAAAAAACAGCAGGCGCCTTCTCCCGCGCTCAGCATCGCCCGCGCTCCAAAGAAGGGAATCAAGACGCGGAAGGTCGCGTTTCTGGCCGCCGACGGCGTGGACGACGATTCGCTGGAGTCCGTGAAGGAGGCCCTTCTAGCCGAAGGAGCTCTCGTGAAGATCGTGGCGCCGAGGCTCGGGTTCCTGCGAAGCGCGAAAGGAAAGGAAATAAAGATCGATTTCAGTCTGCTCACGACCGCGTCGGTTCTCTTCGACGCGGTGTACGTGCCGGGCGGCGAGAAGAGTGTCACGGCGCTCAAGGAAGAGGCCTCCGCGATCCACTTCGTCAATGAGGCGTACAAGCACTGCAAATCCGTCGCGGCGGCGGGGGCGGGTCTCAAGCTGATCGAGGCTTCCTTCATTGGCACCGGAAGTGAAGAGGCTGGCGTGGTTTTAAGCGCGGATCCGAAAGCACCGAAGCTGGCTAAAGCCTTCGTGAAGGCGATCGAGGAGCAGCGCCACTGGAGCCGGGAAACGAAGGACGAGGTCCCCGTCCCGGCTTGAGGTCTTTTTTAATTTTTAATGTATTTCTAATCTATTTCTAATCCTTCTCTGCCATACTATTCGTTCTTTAGCGTTCGCTTACTATTAACAGCAGCGGGGTGAGTATGGATAGATTTGTTCGTTTCGTCGGTGCGGCCGTTCTCTTTTTCGGGTTTTTCGGTTCCGTGGCGGATGCGGCGGATCCGCGTCTGATTCTCTCGAAGGGGAAGGCGTCGTTCGGAACGCAGGACACGCGGCGCGGGGGCTCACCCGAAAGCCTGCAAGCCGCCGAAACCGCCCAAGCCGCCGCTATCTCGCACAAGAACGCACTCCAGGAACCTTCTAATTTTCTTTCCGCTCAAGCCGCCCCCTCTTTGATCGAGCCGTCCGTGACGGCACCGACCCAGGTCGGCTGGTCGGGCGGCAGCACGTACCCCGCGATCGTCTACGATCCGAAAATCCGCGGCCGGGCGTATACGCTTTCGGATTCCTCCGGCTTCTATCGCTCCGAAAACGGAGGCGCTACGTGGCAAGCCGCCAATCAGGGCGTCGTGAACCTCGCGGTCGCGTCGCTCGCCATCGCCCCGTCAAATTCCAACGTTCTCTACATGGGTTCGACCGCCGGCGTGCACCGCTCGAACGACGCCGGAAAGACCTGGACCTTCTCCGAGGCGTCGCGCGGGAAGATCCCGTTTAAAAGGCTCGCGAGTTACAAGGCGCTCGCCGTCGACGCGCTGAACGTCAATAAAGTGTACGCGGGCTCCTCGGCTGGCCAGGTGTTCCATTCCGCCGACGGGGGAACGAGCTGGACGCAGGTGGGAACGCTCGCCATCGGCGTGCCGGTGAGCGCGCTCCACCTGACGCGCGACGGCAGGCTCTTCGCCGGTTCTTCGAAAGGCCTCATGACGTACCAGGGCGGGACGTGGCAAAAGGTCGCACTCAAGAGCGACCACGTGTACGACATCGTCTCGATCATGCACAACGGCAAGGAGACGCTTTACGTCACGAACGGCCGCAACGTCGCTCATTCGAGCGACCTCGGCGTCCCGACGGTGTGGTGGTACGCCGGCATGGTGCCGAAATTCAACGCCGCGACGGACGGATGGATCAACCGCATCGCGGTGAGGCAGCATCCGAGAACCGGCAAGGTCGAGGTGCTCGCGTCGCTTAAAAAGGACTGGAACGGCCGCCTTTTCCTGGGTACGAACCACGGCGAGTCGTGGAAGGAGATCGGTCTCAATTTCAACAACGACCCTCTCGCGAATCCGACGCGCGAGTGGAAGAAAAGCGGCGCGAACCAGTGGCTCGCCGTCGCGTTCGACCCATTCAATACCGAGACGTTCACGATCGCCGACGACTGGGGCCTCTGGAAGACGACCGACTCCGGCGCGAGCTGGAACGAAAGCATCGCGGGCACGCCCAACGTGATGGGGACCTCGATCGTTCGCGATCCGCTCACGGGCACTTATCTCGTGGGCACGATGGACAACGGCCTGGTCGAGCTGAATCCGCAGACGGGCGCGATGAAGGCGGTGTTTCCGAACGCCTCGACTCCCTGGCAGCTTCATGGCCACGTCTGGAAGGCGGAAGTGCTTCCGAACGGAAACCGGATTCTTGCGGTTTCGCCTTGGAACAGTGCGTCGAACGTCGTGGTCGTGGTGCGTCCCGACGGAACGACGGCCCTCGCGAACGGCCTTCCGGCGCTCTATCCCAAGACGAACACCGTCTGGGAGAAGGGCTACATGCGCACGCTCGCGGTCGATCCGTCGAACCCGGATAAACTTTACCTGGGAATCGACGGCAACGACGGCGGCGGACTTTACGTCTCCACGGACGGGGGGCTCAACTGGGCGCGTTCCGCGGGTCAGCCCGCGTCGCTCCGTGTCTACAACGGCCTCGCGGTCGATCCCGTCGAAACGAACCGCCTTTTCTGGGGAGCGATGGGTTCCGGCGGTGGCGTGTACCGTTCGCTCGACGCGGGCGGTACGTGGACGCGCGTGTTCACCGGCTCCTACAACGTCTCGGACGTGGTCGTCGGCCCGGATCAAACGGTGTACGCCGGAGGCGATACCGGTGGCCCCGCGCTTTACGTTTCGCGCGACAAGGGCGCGACGTGGGGAATGCTTAAGAAATTCGAAGGCACGGGCACGCTTCAGGCGATCACGATCGACCCGAACGATCCCAAGCGTATGGTCGTGAGCTCCCGCAAATGGGGCGACTCCACGGGCGCGAAAGTCTATTTCACGGCGGACGCCGGAAAGACGTGGAAGGAAGTCGCCGCAACCGGCCTGCCTAATACGTCCGGAGCCGCGGACGCCGTTTTCAGCCAGGACGGAAAATCGCTGTATCTTCTCATGACCGCCGGTTCTCTTTACCAGGTACCGCTCCCGTGACGGATCCCGCCCGTTCCACCCCGATGCCGAAAGCGTCGATTCTCATCGTCGACGACGTGCCGGCCAATCTCATTGCGCTGGAAGCGGTTCTTTCCGAATACGACGTCGTGTCGGCGAAATCCGGCCAAGAGGCTTTGGATGTCTTGAAGGACCGAAACTTCAACGTGATCCTCCTCGACATCCAAATGCCGGGAATGGACGGCTTCGAAGCAGCGCGCCGCATGAAGCAGATGAGCACGTACCACGGCACGCCGATCATCTTCGTCACGGCGAACTTCAAGGACGACCCGTACGTGAAAAAAGGATACGAAGCGGGCGGCGTCGATTACTTCACGAAACCTTTCGACCCGGACATCCTTCGGATGAAGGTCGGTATCTACGCGTCGTTCCATCAGAAGACGAGCCTCCTCAAGGAGCGCGAAGAAAGGATCCGGCAATCGGAGGAACTGTTGAAAGCGGGCCATAAGCTGGCCGGGGTCCTCGAATCGCTCCCCGTGGGGGTGATCATCTCAGACGCCAAGGGAGGCATTCTCCAGACGAACGACGCGGTGCTCCGGATTTGGAAATCCATCGATCCGTCGCGGAAGGATTCCGCCGGAGAATTCTTGAAATGGTGGACGACGGCGGGAACGGCCATGAAAGACGCGTTCGCGACGACGTTAAGCACCGGTAGCTCGTCCCACAACGAGGTGCTCGACATCCAGTGCTTCGACGGAACCTGCAAGGCGATCTTGGTTTCCGTCTCTCCGCTCCTGGGAATCGACGACCAGATGGTAGGCGCCGTCGCCGTCGCCCAGGACATCACCGAGCACCGGAAGATCGAAGCCCACATGGAGGAGAGCATCATGAAGCTCGTTTCTATCGGCGTCGAGCTCCAGCAGATCGGCCCCACCGCTCCCGCCTGACAGGCTTAGAATTAGCTTTTTTTAATCCGCTTCTAATCCCGCTTTAATCCGTCCTTTCGTATACTGATTTCATCGTCGGATCCGCCTTTTCGTATCATTCCGGGCCGAGCTTTCCTTAGATCAACGGAGGATTTTATGCCCGCTAAAAAAAGCTCCAACAGCTCTACCGCCAGCAAGAAGAAGTCCAAGACGTACATCGATCTTCTCATCGCCGACCACGACAAAGTACGCGCGCTCTTCAAGCGGTTCGAAAAGACCGAAGACGACGATCAGAAGCGCGAAATCGTCGAGACCACGATCCTCGAGCTCAAGATTCATGCGACGATCGAAGAGGAGATCGTGTATCCCGCCTTCCGTGAGAACGAGGTCGTGGAAGAGGACATGATGGACGAGGCGGACGTCGAGCACGAAGTCGCCAAAAACCTCATCGCCGAGCTCGAGAACATGAAGCCGGGCGACGAATACTACGACGCGAAATTCACGGTGCTTTGCGAAATCATCGAGCACCACGCCGAGGAGGAAGAGGAAGAGATCTTCCCCGAAGCGCGTAAATCGAAAGAGATCGACGCGGAAGACATTACGGGCCGCGTCGCGGACCGCAAGCAGCAGCTGATGCAGGAACTCGGCGCGGAGCTCGCGGAAGCAAAATAATAACCGCTCCACCGAAAAGGGGAGGTTTCGTCCATGGGCATTCTGAAGACTCTGGTCGCCGGAACCATCGCCGTTGGCGCCGCTCGTCTGGCGATGAAGAACAAGAAGTTGGGCCGCGTCACGCGCGACGCGAAAGCGAGCATCCGCAAGGCCGTTCGCTCCGCCGCTCCGAAGGCTCGCAGCCTGAAGAGCAAGGCCCGCGTCAAGGCGAGAACCGCCTCGAAATAACCGCTATAGACGCAAGAAAAACGAACGCCCGCCGGTCCAGCCGGCGGGCGTTTTTGTCGGTTCCGGATCTCGAGGAGGAGGCTCTAGGACGCTCTTTCCAGAGCGAGAAGAACGCGCTTCGTGTTCTTCGGCCCGGAATAGCCGCCGGTCTTGCCGGAAGCGTTGATCACGCGGTGGCAGGGAACGACGATGCAGAGGGGGTTTTTTCCGTTCGCGCCGCCGACGGCACGAACCGCCTTAGGGTTACGGATCCGCCGCGCGACGGCCGCGTAGGAGCACGTTTCTCCGTACGGGATCTCGCTCAGGGCTTTCCACACTTTTTTCTGGAAAGCGGAGCCTTCCGGGTCGAGCGGCAGATCGAATTCCCGTCGTTTTCCGGCGAAATAGTCTTCGAGTTGCTTCACCGCGCGGGCCAGCAGCTTGGCTTCGGCCGTACGGCCGTCCAGCGACCGAATCACGGGAGCGTGCTGCTTCCGCCAGAACACGCCCTGAAGTCCTTTTGCGGACGCGACGAGATAAAGGGGGCCGATCTTCGATTTCATGAGCCACTGTGCCGCCATTTTTTCCTCCCAGCCTTCTCTTTTAGACATAAAAGCACTATAAGCTGCATCGCCGCCCCATCAAAGTCTTTATCTTATACCGTGTATAAATTCTCTTTCGAATCCGGTTGCCGTCCGGCGGGTCCGATGATAACCTAATCGCACTTACCGTGAGCCCACTTCCGACATGAACCTCGAGCATTTCGCGAGTATCGCCTCGCACGATCCCCTGAGCACGCCCGGCCAGGGTTCGACGTTCATTGCCGAGCTCCAGGCGAAGATCGTGATGAGCGCGTGAAGGACATCAATTTAGAGATAGTGCGCGTCACGGAGGCGGCGGCGATCGCCGCGGCTTCGTGGGTGGGGAGCGGGAACAAGAAAGCCGCCGACAAAGACGCGACCGACGCGATGCGCGTGCGTCTCTCGGCAATCGACTTCCGCGGCCGCGTGATCATCGGCGAAGGCATCAAGGACGAGAGCGCGGGCCTCTTCGCGGGGGAAACGGTCGGATGCGGCGGGGAGAAGTCTAAGATCTACGACATCGCGGTCGATCCGATCGAGGGGACGCGGCCCACGGTCCAGTCCGGGCCGGAGGCGCTGAGCGTGCTCGCGGTGGCGGGCAAGGACGCGCTTTTTTCGACCGCCGAATTCTACATGAAGAAGTTCGCCTACGGCCCCGCGATTGCGGAGAAGACGAAGCTCTCCATCGCGGACCCTCTTCCCGAGACGATCCGGAAGATATCCGCGGCGACGGGGAAGGACCCCGGCCGGGTCATGGTCTGCGTGCTCGACCGCCCTCGCCATGAAGGCCTGATCGCTGAGCTGCGCTCGCTCGGGACCCGCATCAAACTGATCCAGGACTGCGACGTCTCGGGCGGCATCGCGACGTGCCTCGAGCGAAGCGGCATCGACCTTCTCTGCGGCATCGGCGGCTCACCGGAAGGCGTTATCACCGCCTGCGCGATCAAATGCCTGAAAGGGGACTTCCAGGCGCAGATCGTGAAGAAGGACGGCACGGTGGAACAGCGCGTCCTCGGCCTCGAAGATCTCGTTAAGGGTCCGTGCGCATTCGCAGCGACGGGAATCACCGACGGCAGCCTTCTTCGCGGTGTCCGCTTCGATCCTTCCGGCCCCCGCACCCACAGCGTTTTCATGCGCTCGATCAGCGGAACGATCCGCTGGATCAGCGCCTCCCACGGAAACTAACGCCCTCACGACCTCCGGCCCGAGTTTTCTCCTTCCGTTATATTAATATCCGCTTAACCGAGCCGTAACATGGCGCGGCTATACTCCACATCAGAAAGCGGAGATCATGGAAGAAAAGCGTCAGCTCGAGGTTCTTTACCAAATCAGCCGGGAACTCGTGGGGAAGCAGGATCTCGACGCGATCCTGCAGCAGGTGGTCAGCATGACCTCGCAGTTGATCGATTCCAAGATTTGCTCTTTGATGCTCCTGGACACCAAACGGGAGCGACTCGTCATCAAGGCGACGCAGAGCTTGAGTCTCGCCTACAGGGATAAGCCGCCGATCCGCGTGGGCCAGAGCGTGAGCGGGCAGGTGGTATCGCGCAAGGAACCGATCCAGGTCGCCGACGTGTCGAAAGATCCGCTTTACGGGTACCCGGACCTCGCGCGGCAGGAGGGGTTCAAATCGCTGCTCTGCGTTCCGCTCCTTCTGGCAGACAGGGTGATAGGGGTGCTGAACTCCTACACGGAAGCGGAACGGACGTTCTCAAAAGAGGAGGTCCAACTTGTTCAGACGGTTGCGAATCAGGCGGCTATGGTCATCGAGCACGCCCGGCTTATCTCCGAGGAAGCGCAAGCCCGTCTCTCGCTCGAGACGAAAAAGGCGGTGGACGCGGCCAAGCGGCTCCTGATCAAGTCGCGCGGAATGTCGGAGGAGGACGCGCACCGGTTCATCCAGAAGGCCAGCATGGAGAAGAACAGGCCCCAGAAGGAAATCGCCGACGCGATCCTGATGGCGGCCGATCTGACGAAGTGAACGGACGGTTTTAAAAGAACGAACGACCGATGGGGATAATGACGTCCTTATCTTGAAGAGGCCGAAGGCGGCTTCCTCGGGGTAAGGATTTTTTCATTCATAGGAGGCAGCGATGAATAACGCGGTTTACGGTCTCACGGAAAAAGCGGTTTCGATCTGGATGCGGATCAACGAACGAATGGCGGAGGACGAACGGCGCCGGGAAAACGAAAGGGTGTGGATGATCTGCACGACCGACCGCGGAGCGAGAGCCTGAGGTGCTCACCGGAGAGAAGGACGCGGGGCCGTCCGCGTGAAGGAAGTGATGGCTGTCGTGCGCCCCGGAAAAGCGCGCGAGACGATGGAAGCGCTTGCGCGGATGGGCTGCCCCGCCTCGACCTCTTTTCGCGTGTTCGGACGCGGCCGGCAGAAAGGCCTGCGCTACGCCTCCGCCGAAATCGGCGCCCAGGAGATCACGGTCCGGTATCTTCCCAAGAAAATGATTCTTTGCGTCGTGCCCGACCGGCACTGGCGCGCGACGGTGCAGACGATCATCCGAGTCAACCAATCCGGCCAGTTCGGCGACGGCAAGGTGTTCGTCTCCGATATCAGGGAAACCTGCCGTATCCGCACCGGCGAAACTCAGGATGCCGCGCTTCGATGAAGATGATCAAGGCCGTGATACGGCCCGAAAAGGAATTCGACGTGGTCGGAGGTCTCGAGAAAGAGGGGTTCAATTCGCTCACGAAGCTCGACGTGCTCGGCAGGGGTCGCCAGAAAGGCGTGCGCGTCGGCGGAGCCGTTTACGACGAGCTCGCGAAGCTCCTCATTTACATCGTCGTCGAGGACAAAGACGCGTCGCGTGTCGTCGAGACGATCAAGAAGCACGCGCACACGGGAAACTTCGGCGACGGAAAGATATTTATCTCCGACGTCCGCGAAGCCTACACGATCCGGACTGGAAAAAACCGCCTTTAGCATGATTCTGGTCGAAATGCGTCTCGGCCCCCTCCTCATCCTACCGCGCCTTGCCACCGGATGATCGGCTCCGAAGCGGCGCTCGCGGCGGTCCTTTCGCACGCGCCCCGTCCGAAATCCGTTTCTGCGCCACTTCTTGCCGCGCTCGGGCACGTCGCGGCCCGCGACGTGAAATCTCCGCAGCCTTCGCCTCTCTTCGATAATTACGCGATGGACGGTTTCGCTTTTTCATCGGCATCGTCGGCCACCGCGGCCGCCGGGTCGCCGGTGCGGCTCCGGGTGACGGGCGCCGTCCGCGCCGGAGACGCCGTCGGGCCTCTCGGTTCCGGCGAAGCGGTGCGCATCATGACCGGAGCGGCCCTGCCTTTCGGCGCGGACACCGTGCTCCCGAATGAACGCGTGCTGACCGACCGGGATACGCTCGTCCTCCTCGAACCTGTCCGAGCGGGCGAGAACGTGCGTTACCGTGCGGAGGAATTGAAGAAAGGCGACGTCCTGCTACGCAAAGGCGCTCCGATCCACGCCGCCGCGGTGGGGATTCTCGCGGGCTTCGGGATCCGGACGGTGGAAGCGTACGAATTTCAGCGTGTCGCGGTGATCGCGACTGGAAATGAACTGCGCTCGCCCGGAGAGGCGCTCGGCCCCGCGCAGATCTACAATTCGAATTCCTGGATGATCCACGCGGCGCTCGTCCAAATGGGTATCCGGCCGATGTTTTGCAAACGCGTGGGGGATCACGCGGTCCACATCAAGAGGCTTCTCAAGTTCGCGCTCGCCCAGGCCGACGTCGTCATTTTGAGCGGGGGCGTTTCCGTGGGGGGCGCGGATCCGGTGAAGCCCCTCCTCCGAGACCTCGGGGTGCGTACGCTCTTTTGGAAGGTGAGCCAGAAACCCGGGAAGCCCCTTTTTTTGGCAAGCTCTCGAAGACGCTCGTCTTCGGCCTTCCGGGCAATCCGGCGGCGGTGTTCACCTATTTTTACGAGTACGTTTATCCCGCGATCCGCCGCATGTCCGGATTCGAGGAGCCGCGCCTGCGCCGCGAAGAGCTCGCGGTGGAAGAGCCGGTCGCGTCCGATCCCGAGAAATCCCTCAGCGCGCGCGAATAAAAAGAGGGACCTCAAGATCCATTAGAATCCTCTAATCCGCGTTTAATCCCTCTCTAATGCGCACTGTGCAATAATCTTCTCGCTCGACAATTTCCAAACCCATTTACCAGCATCTACAGTCATCCACAGGGGCGCCCTCCATGAAAAGAAATTCAGCTCTTTTTCTCTGTCTGGTCGTCGGTCTCCTTCACGCCCAGCTCGCTTGGGCCGTCGATCCCCGCGAGCTTCTCCTGCGCAGCAAGAAACATTTCCTCCAACAGGAAGGTCCCCGCGGCGGAGGCGAGTCCCCGGATCAGCTCGTCGCGAAGGAGGGGTCGAAGCAGGAGCTCATGGACAAACAAAACGCGCTTACCACGCTCGCGCCCGAGCCCATTCAGGTCCGCGCGTCGAACGAGCTGACGCAGGCCGCGGTCGCGCCACCTAAGCAGCTCGGCTGGTCGGGTGGCAGCACGTACCCTACGATTTATTACGACCCCGTGATCCGCGGTCGCGCGTACGCGCTCTCGGACTCGTCCGGTTTTTACCGTTCCGACGACGGCGGCGCGAACTGGTACGCTTCCAACAAAGGCATCCATAACCTCACGATTTCGTCCCTTACGGTCGCGCAAACCGACCGCAACGTCCTGTATGCCGGTTCCAATTCGGGTATCCACCGCTCGACCGACGGCGGACGCAACTGGACCTATTTCGCGAATACCTCGAACATCACGTTCCGCCGGCTCCAGAGCTACCGCGCGATCGCGCTCAGCCCGACGAACCACTGGACCGCGTACGCGGGTTCGGGCATGGGCCAGGTTTACGAGAAGCGAAGCGGACAGACGAATTGGACGCAGATGGGCAGCCTGCATCCAGGGGTCGCGGTCAGCGCCGTGCACGTGGCGCGCAACGGCCGCATTTTCGCGGGCTCGGCGAACGGGCTTTTCCTTTGGAACGCCACGAACAGCACGTGGCAGAAGATCGCACTCGAATCGAACGTCGGGGCGTTCGACGTCGTTTCTCTTTGGGAGAACAACGTCGAGACGATTTTCGTGACGAACGGGCTCAAGGTGGCGCGTACGACGGACACCGGCACGCCGGCCCAGTGGACCTACACGGCCGCGATGCCGCGTTACGACGCTTCCTCGGCGGGCGAGGCGAGCCGCTTGGCGGTGCGCCGCACGGCCAACGGGCAGCTTCAGATGTTCGTGGGCCAGAAACGCAGCTGGCAGGGCAAGGTTTACATGACGACCGACTCCGGCGCCACGTGGCGCAGCATGAACACCGGCTTCGTGAACGACCCGGCGCAGAATCCGACGCGTGTCTGGAAAAAGAACGCGGGCGTTCCGGTCTCAGTGTCGTTCGATCCGTTCAACGCGAACACGCTTTATTTCTCGGACGATTGGGGAATCTGGAAATCCACCGACAACGGCGTGACGTGGCGTGAGAGCGTGAAGGGGACGCCGAACACGATCGGCACTTCGCTCGCGTTCGACCCGCGCACCGGCACTTACCTCGTTGGCACGATGGACAACGGCCTCGTCGAGGTGAATCCGACGACCGGCGCGACGAAGGCGGTTTTCCCGAACGCCTCCACGCCCGCGCATTACCACGGACACGTGTGGCGCGTCGAAGTGGCGGCGAACGGCAACCGCGTCCTCACGGTCTCTCCGTGGAACGCCGCTCAGAGTTACGTCGTCGTCATCAAACCGGACGGGACCACTTCGTTCGCGACCGGACTGCCGACGTGGTTCCCTAAAGTGAACACGGTTTGGGAGAAGGGCTATCCGCGCGGATTCGTGAAGGATCCCACGAACGGAAACCGCTTCTACCTCGCGATCGACGGCGACGACGGCGGCGGCCTGTGGGTTTCGAACGACGCGGGGCTCAGCTGGTCGCGTCTGGGGAATCCGTCCTCGAAGAGAATCTACAACGGTCTCGCGGTCGATCCGTCCTCGCCGAACGTCCTCTATTGGGGGACGATGTGGGCGAAGGAGGCAGGCGGCATCTTCCGGTCGACAAACTCCGGCGCCACGTGGTCGAAAGTTTTTTCCGGGAATCCGAACATCGCGGACATCGTCGTCGGTCCGACCGGCGTCGTTTACGCGGGGGGCGAGGCGGCAGGCGTGGCGACGGTCTACGTTTCGAGGGACCGCGGAACGACGTGGAGCGTCTTAAAGACTTTTGCGGGCCAGACGGGCGGCCCGGCGCAGGGTCTCGCCATCGACCCCGCGAATCCTCAGCGGATGGTCGTCAGCCAGCGCAAATGGAACGATTTCACGGGTTCGAAGATCTGGCTCACGGAGGACGGCGGAGTGAACTGGCGCGAAGTGGCTACGGCGACCCTTCCGAACACCGCCGGCCACGTCGAGGCGCAGTTTTCGGCCGACGGCAATTCGCTCTTCGCCCTTCTCAACAACGGCACGCTCTACCACGTGCCGCTGGTCTAAAACCGATGCGCCCTTACCGGCGCCGCGGCGCCTCGAAAATTTCGAAGAACTCTTTCGGCGGGGGCGAATCGAATTCGAGGCGTCGGCGCGTGGAGGGATGGGTGAAGGATAAGCGGGTCGCGTGGAGCGCCATCCGACCGATCGGGTCCGTCTCCGCACCGTACTTATGGTCACCGGCGATCGGGCAGCCGAGGTCCGAAAGATGCACGCGGATCTGGTTCTTCCGCCCGGTTTCGAGCGCGAGCTCAAGCAGGGAATACTTGCCGTTCGTCTCGTGGACGCGGTAGCGGGTCGCCGACCATTTCGCTCCGCGCTCGCGGGCGGCCGCGCTGTAGACGCGCTTGAACGCGTCTTCCATGAGCCAGCTTTCGATCGTTCCTTCCGCTTCCTCCGGCGCGCCTTCGGCGACCGCCGCGTAGCGCTTCTCCGTCTTCTCCCAATTCTCCTCTAAATATTCTTTCGATTCCGGATCCTTCGCAAAGAGAAGCAGACCCGACGTGTCGCGGTCCAGGCGGTGAACGATGAACGCCCGCTTGCCGCTTTTGGCTCTCAGATACGCGGTCAGCTCGAAGTAAAGCGTGTGCTCGCGCTCGCGGTCGGTCGCCGTTGTGAGGAGGCCGGCCGGTTTATCGACCACGACCACCGCGTCGTCCTCGTGCACGATCTGCCATTTCAAACGTGTTTTCATGCGCTCCGCCGCGGCGTCCCCTTCGGACAGGAAATCGACGACGTCGCCCCGTTTCAGTTCGTGACGGTGAAGCGTCACGACGTCGCCGTTGACGCGCACGGAGCCGTGTTCGAGGAGCGCCTTGACCTGCGTGCGCTTGAGCGGAGAAAGCCGGTCCAGCAGATAGTCCAGGAGCTTGGAAGGCGCGTCGACGCGCAGTGGTTTCATGCCGCTTATTATAGGCCCTGC
This sequence comes from uncultured Planctomycetia bacterium, assembly GCA_964431835.1. Lineage (GTDB taxonomy): Bacteria > Omnitrophota > Gorgyraeia > 2-02-FULL-51-18 > 2-02-FULL-51-18 > CAYSKO01. The sequence goes on from CAYSKO010000001.1 coordinate 159,234, forward strand.
GAGGACGTTTGTGGTACAATACGCCGTTCGTTAAACCAGGCCAAGAAACGAGCCGGATGCTGCAGCCCAATCCCAAACTGATTCTCGTTACCGAAGACGACGAAGACGATTATATTCTTCTTCGAGACGCTTTCCAGGAACACCATCCCGACATCCAACTCGCCTGGACGCGCGACGGGGAAGAGACTCTCGCTTACCTCGCGAGAGTCGCCGACGACCCGGCCCAGTCCCTCCCGTTCATCATCATTCTCGATCTCAACATGCCGAAAGTCGACGGCCGCGAGGTTTTGAGGGAGATCCGCGCCACCGAACGCTTGAAACACATCCCGGTCGTCGTCTTCACGAATTCAGGCAACTGGCGGGACGCGATGGACGCCTACCGGCTCGGCGTGAACTCCTTCGTCCGTAAGCCCGCGGGCTACCGCGAACAGGTCGAATTCGTGCAGTGCTTCTACAAATACTGGTTTCATTTCTCGAAACTCGTGGCTCCCGTTTAAGATGAAAAAGCGTCTTTCCTTTACGCTGGCCCTGTCCCTACTTTCAATCGTGGTCTCCGCGGCCGCAGTGGAACAGCCACGCGAATTCTCCGCTTCGATGTCCATGAAGGCCGTCGAAGGCGCGTACGAAGCACGGATATACGTCTCCGACAAGAAGACGCGCCTCGAGATGCCGCAGGCCACGATGATCGTGCGCATGGACCGCAACGTCTCCTACATGTTGATGCCCCAGGAGAAGATGTACATGGAACAGCCGGTCGATACGGGCACGGCCGCCCGCACCGGCGGCGAGATGCCCGGTGAGATCGAACGCCGTTCACTCGGCAAAGAAACCGTAAACGGCGTGGCCTCTGAAAAATTCCTTATCCGCTACGCCGCTCCGGGCGCGGGCGAGCAGTCGGTGTACCAATGGCTGGGCGAGCAGGGAATGCCGGTGAAGACCTCCGCGGTCGACGACACGTGGTCGGTCGAGTTCACGGACGTGAAGATCGGCCCTCAGTCCGAAGCGCTCTTTGAGCCGCCCTCGGACTACAAACGCTTCGAGATGCCGAACATGGCGGAGTTCATGAACTCCGCCGGGCAGTGAAGCGACTTTCCCGCATTAAAAAGGTTTAATCCAAATTTAATCGAAAGCTAACGGAAATACGCCTAGGATGAAATCGGGTCGACTCGTTTACGGTCTCGAACCGCAAGGAGGCACCGATGGATTTCCGACGCATTTCCCCCCACCGCAAGACCGAACGCCAGTTCTACGTTCTCGCCCTCAGTAAAAGCCACGTCCGTCTTTTCGCCTGCGACATGCACGGCTTCCGCGAAATGGAGCTGGGCGGCGCCGTGCCCGAAGGCATGTCCGAGGCGATGAAATACACGGACGCGGAGAAGCAGTCCCAGTCACACACGCTCTCGTCGCGCCCCGGCCAAAGCCCGCAGGGGATGGGACACGGCCACGGCGTCGGACGGGACGACGAAAAGATGCGCGCGGAGGAGTATTTCCGTGAAGTCTCCGCCGGCGTGGCCGACATCCTGCGGGGCGACCGCTCGCCGATGGTCCTTGCGGCGGTGGAATACCTGGTTCCGATTTACCGGAAAGTGAACCGTTATGCGCACCTCCTGGACGAATTGATCCACGGGTCTCCGGACCGTCTTTCGGGGCGGGAACTTCACACGAAAGCGGTCGAGCTCATGAGGCACCAGATTATGAAAGACCGCTTTTAGGATCGTCCTTGCGCTTTCGGCCCTCCGGCGCCTACAATCGGCGTCGGAGGGCCGTATGAAGAAGGACGCGTTCGCACTCGTTTTCGCCGACGACAAGGGGAAGGTCTACGATTTTCCGGGCCTCGAAGCCACCGGCATGAAAGCGGGCCGATTTTTCGAGCTGAACGCGGCCACGCTCGTGCCGCTCCCGGAATCGAGCGAGCTTTTCCTTCTGCCGGGCCGTCTTCCGGTGGGCCGCGATCCCGAAACGGGCGCCTTCCGTACGCTCGAAGGCGATCCTTACTCCGCTGGATCCCCCTGTTCGGCGGTGGCCGCGTTCATCCCGCCCGGCTGGACTCTCGCGCACAGCGCGGCGTTCGCGGAAGTTCCGGGCGCCAAAGCGCTACCGCTCTTCGCATACGGCGCCGTCGCGTTCCGTGACGGTCGTTTCTGGGTGTCCGCGGTGCGCGTGGACGAAGACGCCCGTCATGACGAGCGTCTGATTGATCCCTCCGCGGTGGCAAGCGGCATCGCGGGCCTCCGCGCGCTCTTTCCGAAAAACCGCCTCGTGCCTCATCTTGAGAACTGCGCGACCGTCAACGCCTGTGCGAACGCGAAGAATTTCTTCCTCGGCCGCTTCGAGGCTCCCGTGCCCACGTCTCCCGTCTGCAACGCCCAGTGCCAGGGGTGTATCTCTCTCCAGCCCGACGGCCGCGATTTCCCCGCCACGCAGAAAAGAATTTCGTTCGTTCCCGATCCGGAGGAAATAGCCGAGCTCGCGCTCTTTCATATCGACCGCGAGTCCGCGCCGATCGTCAGCTTCGGCCAGGGATGCGAAGGGGAGCCGACGCTGGCGGCGGACACCATCGAGAAGGCGATCCGCCTCATCCGCCGCCGCACGTCGAAAGGCGCGATCAACGTCAACACCAACGCCAGCCGCCCGGAGGCGCTCGCGCGCCTTTTCGACGCGGGCCTCACGAATGTTCGTGTGAGTCTGAACAGTGTGCGCGAGCCGTACTACTCCCGCTACTACCAGCCGCGCGGTTACGACGTGACGCGGGTGGCTGAATCGGTGCGCGTGGCCAAGCGCGCCGGCGGTTTTGTGTCGCTCAATTACCTTTCGATGCCCGGCTTCACGGATTCGAAGCCCGAACACGAAGCGTTCCGCCGTTTCGTCGGGGAAAACGGCGTCGACATGGTGCAGTGGCGCAACCTGAACTACGACCCCGTCCGCTATTTCCGTGAGCTCGGCCTCGAGGGCGCCGACGAAGAGCTTATCGGCGTTCCGGAGGCGCTCGAAAGCCTCCGCGACGCATTCCCGCATCTGCGCATGGGCTATTTCAATCCGGTTAAAAAAAATTAATACGGCTTGAACGGCGCGAAACCTGCTGGCAAATCGCCGCGCGGTGCCCTACAATAAGGGCGCATGAACGATTCGAGCGACAAACGCTCCATGAGTTCCGTCCGGCGCCGCCCGCTGCGCGAGATCGCACCCGCGATCCTCGCGCTCCTCCTCTCTTTTTCCGCCGCGGTCTATCTCTGGGACACCGGCCGCAGCAACGCCGAGCGGCAGGTGCGCGAACGCTTCGAAACCCAGGTCAAGCAGATCGCGTTTCTCATACTCCGCCGGTTCGAACTGTACGCGTATTCGTTGTACGGGACTCAAGGGCTCTTCGCCGCTGACGCCGACGGCGTCGATGCCGGCGAATGGGAAGCGTTCACGCGCACGGAGGATCTGCGCCGCCGGTATCCCGGCCTGACGGCGGTGCGCTACGCGGAAACCGCGGACGGAAAGATTTGGATCGTAAAATACGCGGACCCCACGACGCTCGCGGGTTCGGCGCCGCCGCCGCGCGCGCTCGATGCGCTCGACCGCGCCGCCGCCGAAGGCCGTCCGGCCGCTTCGCGTCCGGTGCTGGAAGACGGCGACCAGGCGATCTCGCTCGTCCTGCCGGTATACGCCGCCGCCACCGAAACCGGCGCCGCTCCCAAAGGTTTCGTCGAGGCGGCGCTCCGTCTGCGGGAGCTGCTCCAAGCCACTTTCCTCGGAGTGGGCATGTCGCCCGATTTACGCCTCCGGATCCACGACGGTCCGCCCGATCCCGTGAATCTCGTGTACGACACGCACGCCGGAAAAGCAACCGAGCCGCTGGGCGAGCGCTTCACGGCGGTGATCCCGATGGAGGTCGCCGGCCGTCCGTGGACGCTCGAATTCGCGGCGCTGAACGCGTATTTTCCGGCCGCCGAACGGCGTCTGCCTCTTTTTTACCTGGCAGGTGGGATGCTCATCGGAATTCTGTTCTCCGGAATCGTCTGGGCACTTTCGACTTCGCGGTCGAAGGCGGTCGCTTTCGCCGAACGGATGACCGAGGATTTGACGCGCGAGATCGCCGAACGCCGCCTCGCCGACGAACGCCTGCAGAAAGTGGTCGTCGATCTCGAGCGGAGGAACCGGGAGCAGTCACTTCTAGGAGAGCTCGGAGAGCTTCTCCAGAGCGCTTCCCGTCCGGAAGAGGCGTATCCGATCATCGGGCGCTTTGCGGCCGAGCTTTTCCCTGGCACGAAAGGAACATTGCACCTCATGAACTCCTCGAGGAGCCTCGTCGAAAACGTCACCCAGTGGGGAGACGCATTGCGCGCAGAACGCGTATTCGGCCCGGAGGACTGCTGGGCGCTCAAGCGCGGCCGAATGCATGCTTCCACGCCGGGGGACGCGGAACCCGTCTGCAGGCACCTGGGTACGAATCCGCCGGAGAACGGCTATCTCTGCGTTCCGATGATGGCGCACGGGGAAGGGTTGGGAATCCTATACGTGGAGCTTCTTCCCGCGGCGCTCCGCCGCGATGTTCCGCCGCCGCGACCGGAGATCGCGGTCGCCGTGGCCGAGCAGTCCGCGCTCGCACTCGCGAACCTGCGTCTTCGCGAAGCGCTGCGCAACCAGTCGATCCGCGACAAGGTGACCGGCCTTTTCAACCGCCATTACATGGAAGAATCTCTCGAGCGCGAACTCGCGCGCGTCACGCGCGGGAAGGAGCCGCTCGGCATCCTTCTACTGGACATCGATTATTTCAAGAAATTCAACGACCTCTACGGCCACGACGTGGGGGACGAGCTTCTCTCGGCGGTGGGTAAATTCCTTTCGGGTCGTTTCCGTGGTTCGGATATCCCGTGCCGTTTCGGCGGCGAAGAGTTCGTCGTGATCCTGCCCGGGGCGACGGTCGCCGAAGCCACCGTGATCGCCGAGGCGGTGCGCGCCGGCGCGACGTCCGTGAAAGTGCATGCCGGGGACCGCATCGAAGGCGTCACTTTCTCCATCGGCGTATCCGCGTTTCCTGAACACGGGACGGCGGCGGAAACGCTCCTCAAGAGCGCCGATATGGCGCTCTATCAAGCCAAACACGACGGCCGCGACCGCGTACGCATCGGCCAGCCCGTCGTATAATCCGTTAGAAAAAATTAATATTTTTCTAACTCCTCGCTAATCCGCGGACGCTTAGAATCAATTCATAGTCCGGTGGAGCCCTTAAAAAACAAAGCGAGGTCCCGAATGCAAGCCCTTCATTCCGCGAACGCGCTCATGCGACGCTGCATCGCCAATTGTCTAAACGGGCACCAGATATGCCTCGAGACCGTAGATTATCTCCTTCAAAGGGGGGTTCGCCGGGGAGACGCAGCTTTTCTCAAGCTTTTGGAGGATTGCGCAGAAATTTGCGAGTTGAACGCGGATTTCCTGAGCCGCGACTCCGTGCTCCGGCGCGAGACAAGCGCTCTTTGCGCAAAGGTGTGCGCCGAAGTGGCCGCGGAATGCGACCGCGCCCAGGACGGGCAAATTCGTGCGCTCGCGGACGCCTGCCGGAGCTGCGTCGACTCGTGTCACGAGATGGCCGAGGCGACCGCGGACGAAACCGTGAACGCCTAGCGGTAGATGGCGCCGGCGAAAGAAACGACGCCGCCGCGCGGATCGTCAGCTTGGCCGTAAGCCAGAAGTTCCGCTTTTGCCTCGGGGGCCATGTCCTTCAAGAGTCGTACGGCTGTATAAACGGCCGAAAGGCCGCAGACTTTCCTCCAGCCGCCGCCCTTGATCGTCGAGAGGTAAAACGCGTCGGCGTTTCCGCCCAACGCGTGCGTGATCGACACACGGTCTTCCTGTTCGATTTTTTTCCGCGTCGCGGCGTCCGGCGCGCGCTCGTCCCCAAAGCAAAGACCCACGTGCGCGAAATCCACCCCTCCCAATACGAGCACCTTCTTTCCCGAATCCCGAAGGCGTTTCAGGATCTTCCCGGTCTTCACGAGCGTTCGTTCCAGTAGGCGCACGCGCGAGGGTGCCCGGCCGCCTCCGTAAGCCTCGAACGAGGAGCAGAGGATGGGAACCCACGGCGGCGTGCGCTCGCCCCAAAGATGGCGCAGCCACACGGCCTGAAATTCGAGCGAATGCTCCTCGAGGTGCGTCCATTCGTCGGCGAGCGGGTCGTAATCGAGGCCGGAGACGAGTTCTTCGTAGAGCGGCTCGTCGAGCGCGAGGTCGCCGAGCGGTGTGCGGTACGTTTTTCTGGAAAATGCCCAAGGAGAGGGCGGCGAAACGTGGGCGACGCCCAGCGCGACGATCGTGTCGGGCGGCGGGCATTCGGCCAGCGCGCGGTAGGCGTGCGCGTACGCGGTCCCGCCCCGGACGAAATCGATGTGCGGCGCCAAAAGACCGAGCGCCGGTTCGGGCCGGGACGGCCGAGCGGGCAAGGGCGATCCGGGCCCGTCGGGATGAAGCAAGAATTTCGTAAGGAATGGGACGAGCGCGCGTTCGGCCGCGGGGTAACATGCATCCGCAAGCGCCGGCTCTCGGACGTCGGAACGACGGCTGGGCGGGCGGGAAGGTGCTTCCATGCGGTTATTTTAACATGAAACGCGGAGTCTGATCGGCTACAATACCGCACGAGATGAACATCATCGTTCCCCCGGGAAAAAAAAGACGCTGGCCGTACGCGGCCCTAGCGGCGCTCCTTTTGGCAGCGGCCGCGGCCGGAGGCGTGTGGGTAGGTAGACGTGCGTCCATCCCTTCCTCGTCCGCCGCCGCCGCGGACAACGAGACGGCCGCGGAAAAAAGTCTCCGCTCGCGCGTTGAGACGTTCGAAAACGAACTTCGGAGCCTCGGGGACGCCCTGCGCATGGCCGAAGAGTTCGGCGACAGGTCCAAATACATGGAAATCGTTTCCGTCTCCGCCGCCAAGCACGTCGAGGCGGACGAGGCCTGGCGGAAGTGGCAGGCGGAAAAACACGGGCTCCGCGACGGGCTCGAGGACGGGATCTTCGAGACCTGGATGAAGCGTTTCACCGCCGAAGACAAATTCCGCATGCTTTCCGAACGTCACGGACTTTCCGTGGACGCGCTTAAAGTCCTGAAAGGGGAGTTTGAAGTCCTTTTCGCCGAGGAAATGGCGGAAAAGTTCGCGGCTCCCGAAGAAACGGAGGCCGCCGCGTGAAGCTCGTATTTCGACTCTCGTGGGCCGCGGCGGGGAAGAAACGCTTCAAATCTGAAGGCGCGCGCCTTCTCTTCGAGGATTACGCGGAGCGACTTGCCCGTTTCGCGCCGGTGTCGGCCGAAGGCGCGTTATCCGCGCCGCTCCCTTCCGGAAGCCGCCTTTGGTTGTGCGACTCCGCGCAAGGCAAGCCGCTCGCATCGGAGGCCGCGGCCGGGCTCCTTCGGAAGCTTGAAGTGCAGGGAACAAAGGAACTTCATGTCGCGATCGGGCCGACAGACGGTTTCTCGGCGGCGGACCGCGTCCGTCTCAAACCCGATCTCGTTTGGAGTTTCGGACCCCTCACGCTGCCGCACGAACTCGCCGCGGCCGTCGCCGCCGAGCAGGTCTACCGCGCCTACACGATCGTGCGCGGCCTTCCTTACCACAGCGGCCATTAATTTTTCCTAATCCGGATTTAAGGCGCTCCTAGCGCGCGTCGCGTTCCCGGTCGGCTTTCAGGCGGAACGTGAGCGCGATGCGGTTTCGGGGGCGGTCGATCTCGAGCACCCGCACTTTCACGGTTTGACCAGTGCGGACGACCTCGTAGGGATCGCGCACGAAGCGCTCAGCGAGCTGAGACACATGCACGAGGCCGTCCTGGTGCACCCCGATATCCACGAACGCGCCGAAAGCAGCTACGTTCGTCACTGTGCCCTCCAAAATCATCCCCGGCTTCAAGTCGCTGATCGTGTTCACGCCTTCCGCGAAGGCCGCCGTACGGAATTCCGGACGCGGATCACGGCCCGGTTTTTCGAGTTCGGCGAGGATATCCTCGACGGTCGGCACGCCGAACCGCTCGTCCACGTATTCCTCGGGCGAGAGCGCGCGCAGGAACTGCGAATTTCCGAGGATGTCCCCCAGAGCGCGACTGTTCTTCGAGAGCATACGTTCGACGACGGGATACGATTCGGGATGCACAGCGGAAGCGTCGAGAGGATTCTCGCCGCCGCGGATGCGTAGGAACCCGGCCGCCTGCTCGAAAGTGCGTGGCCCGAAGTCCGGGATATCCTTCAATCGTTCGCGGCTTTTGAACGCGCCGTGCGCGTCGCGCCAGGCGACCAGGTTCTCCGCGGCGCGGCGCGTGAGCCCGGAAACGTATGAAAGTAGCGACGGGGAAGCAGTGTTCAAATCCACGCCGACCCCGTTCACGCAGTCCTCGACCACGCCTTGAAGCGATTTGGCGAGGCGCGTCGGGTTGAGATCGTGCTGATACTGCCCGACTCCGATGGATTTGGGGTCGATCTTCACGAGTTCGGCCAAGGGGTCCTGAAGACGCCGCGCGATGGACACCGCGCCGCGGATCGAGACGTCGAGCGTGGGGAGCTCTTTGGTCGCCAGCTCCGAGGCCGAATAGACGGAGGCCCCCGCCTCAGAAACGACCGCCTTCAGCGCGGGTTTCCCCGAACGGCGGATCGCGTCTGCCGCGAGTTTCTCGGTTTCGCGGGACGCCGTGCCGTTCCCGATTGCGACGAGCTCGACTCCGTAGCGTTCGATCATGGTCGCGAGAACGGAGGTCGACCGGTCCCAGTCGTTTTCGGGCGGATGCGGAAAAACGGTCGCCGTCGCGACCACCTTGCCGGTTGCATCGACCACCGCGCATTTGACGCCGGTCCGGAAGCCGGGGTCCAGGCCGAGCGTCGGTCGCGGCCCCGCGGGAGCGGCCAAGAGCAGGCTCCGCAGGTTCTCGGCGAACACGCGGATCGCTTCGTCCTCGGCGCCGCGCCGCAGGCGCGACATCGCGTCGAGCTCGAGGTGGAGGCGGATCTTGTAGCGCCACGCGTGGCGCGCCGTGTCGAAAAGGAAGGGATCGCCGGGCCGGCGCGTCGGTTTCCAACCGAGACGTTTCAGGACGGGTTCGAGGTAATCGCGGTCTGCCGCCGCGGGGTCTCCGTACGCCTGCGGCTCGAGCGACACGCGCAGGATCTCTTCCTGGCGGCCCCGCAGGATCGCCAGCGCCCGGTGCGAAGGAATCTTCCGGATCGGCTCGCGGAAATCGAAGTAGTCCGAAAATTTCGCCGCTTCCTCGCGCTTCGAAGGCGGCGCGGAAGGAGACAAAGAAGAGGCGACCCAGATCGAATTCCAGAAGGTCTCGCGGAGCGCGCCCACCAGAGCGGCGTCCTCGGCGAGCCACTCGGCCAGGATTTCACGGGCTCCCGCTAGGGCCCCCGCCGCGTCCGCGATGCCCTTCACCGGATCCGCGTACGCGCGGGCTTCGGTTTCGGGGTCGAGCATCGGATCGGCAAAGAGCCTGTCGGCCAGGGGTTCCAGGCCCGCGTCGCGAGCGGCCTGCGCTTTCGTATGGCGCTTGGGCCGGAACGGCAGATAAAGGTCCTCGAGCGCGGATTTCGTGGCGGCCGCTTCGAGAGCTTCTTGAAGAGTCGGGTTCATGCGGCCTTGCGACAGGATCGACGCGACGATCTCGCCCCGCCGGGTCTCGAGTTCGCGCACTTCCTCGACGCGCGCGGCCAAAAGCCGCAGGTGCACGTCGGTGAGGCCGCCGGTGGCCTCTTTACGGTAGCGCGCGATGAACGGCACGGTCGCCCCGGAATCGAGCAGGCGGATCGCCGCGCGGACCTGATGGGCTTTCACAGCGATCTCGCCGGCTAGGAGGGACTCGATCGTGACGGAGGCGGCGGTTTCTTTTTCCATGCGCGCCATTGTAGCATAGACGAAACACACCCCGGAGGGACTCGTGAAAAAAAGGAAATCGCGCGGAGGCTGGACGACACTCGGGCGCCGCGTCGTGTACCGGAACCCCTGGTTCGTCGTTCGAAAGGACGTCGTGACGCGCCCTGACGGAAAGCCTGGGGCGTTCCACGTGATCGAAACTAAAGGCGCCGCGGTGTTCATTGTCGCTTTGAACGCGCGCAACGAAGTCCTCCTCGTGAAATTGTTCCGGTATCCCACCGAGCGTTGGTCGGTCGAGGTTCCGGGCGGCAATTCCGAAGGGCAGCGCCCGCTCGCGGCCGCCAAGCGGGAACTCGAGGAGGAGACCGGCTGGCGCGCCCGCCGCTGGAAGAAGATCGGCTCGTTCCAGTCCGTGAACGGACTCTCGAGCGAGCTTTCGTACGTGTACCTCGCGACGTCGCTCGAGCGCACCGGCCGCGACCGGCAGGCGGAAGAAGGGATCGTCGGCGCGTTTTTCGTGCCGTTCGCGCGTGCGCTCCGCGACGTCGCCGAAGGCCGAATCACCGACGGGAAGACGGTCTGTGCGCTTGCGTACGCCGCGCTCGCGAAACGCGCCCTTCATTAACGAAATCTAATCTTTTTTTAATGCCCCCCTAATCGCCCCGGCGCTAGACTGGGAACATGGAAAAAGACCGCCTCCGCATCGCCGCAGTGGGCGACCTCCATTGCCACAAGGACTCGCAAGGGGTCTTCCAGCCCTTTCTTGCGCGTGTGAACGAGGTCGCCGATTGCCTTCTTCTCCTCGGCGATCTCACCGATTACGGGCATCCCGAAGAAGCGCACGTTCTCGCACGCGAGCTCACCGCTTCCGTGAAGGTCCCGATCCTCGCAGTTCTCGGAAACCACGATTACGAATCTGGGCACGAAGTCGAGGTGAAGCGCATCCTGACCGAGGCCGGCGTGAAGATTCTGGACGGAGACGTCTATGAGATCTGCGGCGTCGGATTCGCGGGGGTGAAAGGATTCTGCGGCGGTTTCGACCGCGCCTCGCTCCAGCCGTGGGGCGAAGCGACGATCAAACGCTTCGTGCACGAAGCAGTCGAAGAAGCGCTCAAGCTCGAATCCGCACTCGCCAAGCTCCGCACGGAAAAGCGCATCGTTCTCCTTCATTATTCGCCGATTCGGCAGACCGTCGAAGGGGAGCCTCTCGACATCTACACATTCCTGGGTTCCAGCCGTCTCGAGGATCCATTGAACCGTTATCCGGTCGACGCGGTCTTTCACGGGCACGCGCATCACGGCGCCCCCCAAGGTTTCACGAAGACCGGTACGCCCGTCTACAACGTCGCTTTGCCGCTTATGAGGAAGTTGTTTCCCGAACGGCCGTTCCGCGTTTACGAGATCCTAAAGGAGGCCCCATGCCCTTCACCGACGATCCCGAGCACCGCTTTTATCACGACGTCCTCGTCCTCCTGAGCGAAAAGAAGGCTTCCTTTCTCGTCGGGGGGGCTTTCGCGTTCCTTCCTTACACCGGCATATCCCGCGACACCAAAGACCTCGATCTTTTCTGCCGCCCGGAAGACGTGGACGGCATCATGGAAATTTTAAGTGATGCCGGCTACCGGACGGAGATCACCTTCAAGCACTGGCTCGGAAAAGCCCATGGCGAAGGGGACCGGTTCGTCGATTTGATCTACTGCTCGGGGAACGGACTTTGTCCCGTGGACGACTCCTGGTTCACGCACGCGCCGCAGGGCGAGGTGTTCGGCGTGCCGGTGCGTCTCATGCCGCCCGAGGAAATGATCTGGCAAAAGGCGTTCATCATGGAACGCGAGCGCTTCGACGGCGCCGACGTGGCGCATCTGTTGCGTGCCTGCGGCCCGCGGCTAGACTGGAAGCGTCTTTTGACCCGTTTTGGCGACGAACACTGGCGGGTACTTTTGACCCACCTCGTTCTTTTCGGATTCACGTATCCCTCCGAGCGCGCGGCGATTCCGGAAGACGTCCTTTTTGGCCTAGTGATGCGCCTCTGCGAGGAGCACGGTCCCGGGGAAGCGGCGAAAATCTGCCGTGGCACGTTCCTTTCACGCGCGCAGTATCTGCCGGACATCGAGTCGTGGGGCTACGCGGACCCGCGTCTCAAGCCCGGCGGCAACATGAGCGAAAGCGACGTGCGCCGGTGGACGGATCCCGTCGACGAGACGAACAGCCACCCACACATCGCGCCCGTCCGGAACGGTTAAGTTCTTCCTCAAGAGAGACCGCTCCGTGCGCGAATGGCTTCAGGCACTGATGCTGGAGCTAGAGAAACCGAAGTTGAAGGAGAAGGAACCCGATGAAATTGCCCACGCGTTACGCGCAAGCCGAATACGAATTGACCGACCTTCTCGGGCAACCCGATTTGGACGGCACGCTTCGTGACCGCCCGTCGCTGGTTTTTTCCATCGAGAAGGCGCTCTCTTCGGCCGTGGGGCAAGCGTACGGTCTGGGTGAGGGGATCGGCGTCGACGACGCGCGCCTTTTTCTCCAGCGCGTCCTCTTTCACTGCAACCGCCTGGGATTTTTTCGCTTCGACGACCCCGCGCGTTATTTGAACGAGAATTCGGAGTACGTCTTCCGCTTGCGTCGCCGGATCGAGGAAGCGTGGCAGGCACGCGAGCTCTCCCGCATCGACGTGCCCGCGCTCAAGCGTCTCGACACCCGCCGCGCGCTCGTGGATCGCGTGGCCGCGGATTCGGATCTCGAACCCTCCCCAACGTCCCTGTTCTTCCGCAAGGACGCGTCCCCCCGGGGTTGGCACCGGGCGGCGGGAGTCACCGCGCTACGCTCGTTCTATACGTTGGGCTGCGCTTGGAAGGCGCTCGGCGGTCCCGAGCACCGCGTGCGCGCGTCCCTAGCGCGTCTCCTGGCCGAAACGGGCGAGGCGAGCTCGCCCCAGAGGAAACTCTCCGAAGGGCTTCTTTCCACGCTCCAATGCGCGGGTCTGAAACCCGATCCCGAAGCGTACGTCAGTTTCGCTCCGTGGGAGTCGCTTTCCGAGATCAACGAGGCTTTCCATCTTTCGTCTCTGAGCCGTCAATTCCTGAAAATGGCCGGAGCACTCCTTTTTTGGGAGGCGTCCGGGCCCGCGGAGTTGGCGGACCACGACGCGGCCGCGCGGCGGCTGGGCCTGGGCGGCCGCCCGCAGGGAAATCCTTTTTACGAGGAACGGCGCTGCAGGCTTCTTCTTAACGAGATCGCGCTGCCGCTCGTCGACGCCTACCCGGACGAGTCGTGGCAGGTACTCGCGGGCTACGACATCGCGCGTCTCATGCGCCGGAGGTCGTCCGAGGCGTTGGCTCGCGCCGCGCGCGAAGCCGACGCCCTTTCCGGCGACGACCGCGAGTTGCCGCGGATGGTCCCGAAGGCGTCGCTTTCGCCGCGCCCTTGAATGCGCGTCCGTGAAATGGTAGATTTCAAGAGAACCCATCCTACGGAGGCACGATGAGAACTTGTACCGCTTGCCGGGCGAAAGTCGAAGAGGAAGAGGGCACGATGAACGCGGCCGCCCGTTTCGTGTGCGCCGAATGCGCCGAAGATGAACGCGCGGGAGCCGGAGAAGCGGCGGAATGCCCCGAATGCGGAGATCCCATCGAGGACAAGAAGGCCGAATCTTGCGTTTCCTGCGGCGCCGAGCTCAAACCCGGCGACGACGAGGAAGAAGAGGAAGTCTGACCGCCGTGAATCCACGAACCCGTCTCATCCCTCTCGCCGTCGCCGGCCTGATTCTCGCCGCCGGTCTGGGCTTGAGCCTCGGACAAAATGCCGAGCTCCGGAGGCGGCTCGATTCGTACGAGGCGACCACTGATGCGCGCCGCATCGCCAAGCGGAACCAGGATAATTTACGCCGGACGCTTCTAGGGAATCTCGGAGAACTGCACCGCCTCCGCGTCGAAAACCGGGAGATGACGCTCGAGAATGGGATGCGCGCACAAGCCGAAAAAAACTCCGAACGGGAGTGGCGGGCGCGCGAGCAGGCGGAAGGCGGCCGCATCGAAAAGCTGGAGGCTGAACTTTTGGCCGCCCGCGCGGTGAATCCTCGGTGACTTTAGCCGAGCTGGGTGTCGTGGGTTTTCTCGAACGCGGCGATCGCGGCTTCCTCGCGTAACGTGCGGCCGATGTCGTCGAGGCCGTGGAGGAAACGTTCTTTGACCGCGGGGTCCATCTCGAATCGATAGATGGTCTCGGAGCCGGGTGCGTGGATTTTCAGCGTCTCGGTCTCGACGTCCGCGGTCGCTTCGAGACCCGGATGCTCCACGACGAGCTCATGGATCTGCCCGACCTCGACGTCCGAAAGCTCGATCGTCAGAAGCCCGTTCTTCGAGGAATTGTTGCGGAAGATGTCCGCGAACGCCGGGATGAACGAGCCGTCCTTTTGTTTGTTCTTCGGAGCGACGACCACTTCGAACCCGAATTCCTTCACCGCCCACACCGCGTGCTCGCGGCTCGAGCCGCAGCCGAAGTTGTTTCCCGCCACGAGGATCGAAGCCCCCTGAAAGCGCGACTGGTTGAGAGGGAAGTCCGCGACCGGCTTCTCGTTCGCATCGAAGCGCCAATCGTGGAAAAGGTGCGGGCCGAATCCGGTGCGCGAAATCGATTTTAAAAACTGTTTCGCGATGATTTGGTCGGTGTCGATGTTCGAGCGGTCGAGCGACACGAGCTTGCCGCGGTGCTGGCGGAGAGCCTTCATTTTTCATTCCCCCACGAGCGCAAATCCACGAACTTGCCGGTGACCGCGGCGGCCGCGGCCATGCCGGGGCTGACGAGATGCGTGCGGCCGCCCTTGCCTTGACGCCCTTCGAAATTGCGGTTCGAGGTCGACGCGCAGCGCTCGCCCGGCTGGAGGAAATCCGGATTCATCGCCAGGCACATGCTGCAGCCTGACTGGCGCCAGTCCGCGCCGGCTTCCCTGAACACGCGGTCGAGCCCTTCGGACTCCGCCTGCTTCAAAACCTGCTGGGAACCGGGAACGACGAGGACGCGCATCCCCGACGACACTTTCCGCCCCCTCATCACGGCCGCCGCCTCACGAAGGTCTTCGATGCGCGCGTTTGTGCAGCTTCCAATGAAAACCGTGTCCACCTTCACGTCCGTAATCGGGGTGCCGGGAGTCAATCCCATGTACGCGAGCGCCTGCTCGACGTCCGTGCGGCTGTAGCCGGGAACGGAACCGGGCTCGGGGATGCGGCCCGTGACGTCCATCACCATGCCGGGGCTCGTCCCCCACGTGATCTGCGGCGCGATCTTGTCAGCTTCGATCGTGAGGCAGCGGTCGAACACCGCGTCCGGATCGGAGGGGAGCGTCTTCCAAAACCGCATCGCCCGCTCGAGCGCTTCGCCTTTGGGCGCGAAGTGCCGGCCGGGTTTCGAGACGTACTGGAAAGTGGTTTCGTCGGGAGCGACGAGGCCCGCGCGCGCGCCGGCCTCGATAGACATGTTGCACACGGTCATGCGCGCCTCCATGGAAAGCGCGCGGATCGCCTCGCCCGCGTATTCGAGAACGTAACCGGTCCCGCCGGCGGTGCCTATCTCGCCGATGAGCTTAAGAATCAGATCCTTCGCGCCGACGGGAGACTTCGGGCGTCCGGTGAATTCCACGCGGAAGGTCTTCGGTTTCGTCTGGGCGAGGGTCTGCGTCGCGAGGACGTGCTCCACTTCCGAAGTCCCGATACCGAGCGCGAACGTGCCGAACGCGCCGTGCGTGGACGTGTGCGAGTCGCCACAGACGATGGTCATTCCGGGGAGCGTGATTCCCATCTCGGGACCGATGATGTGGACGATGCCCTGGCGGTCGTCGTTCAAGTCGAAAAGGCGGACGCCGAATTCGGCGCAGTTATGGCGGAGCGCTTCCACCTGCGCGCGCGAGATCGGATCCTTGATGACCGTACGGTCGTCCGTGGGCACGTTGTGGTCCATCGTCGCGAACGTGAGCTCGGGCCGGCGCGTCTTGCGGCCGGAAAGGCGGAGGCCCTCGAACGCCTGCGGGCTCGTGACTTCGTGCACGAGATGCCGGTCGATATAAAGGAGGGCGGTCCCGTCCTTGAGCGTCGCGACGAGATGCCGGTCCCAGATTTTCTCGAAAAGAGTTTTAGCCATAAGGCTTTACAGTATAGCCACGCGGGCGACGGTCCTCAAGTGTAATTATGGAAGGACGGGCGGGTTTCGGCTATAATGAGCCATGATTCTTTCAGAAGCCACGATGACGTGCCCTGCCTGCGGGGCAGTGAAACTCGAAACGATGCCGGCCTGCGGACTCCAGATGGAGTACGACTGCGCCGCCTGTGGCGTCCGGTCGGTGCCCCGTACCGGGGATTGCTGCGTGTACTGCTCGTATTCGGACATCATCTGCCCGACCCAACAGGGCAAGCGCGATTGCTGCCACGAATGAAAATAGCGGTCCTCTTCCTCGCTTTCTCTTTTCTTTCTTCTGCGGCCTGGGCGGTCGAAGCGCCCATAGGCTACGACTCGGAAGCCGGCGCGCTCCCGGCGCCCGAACCCCGTCCGGCGGTCGTCGAAGCGGCGAGCCCGCCCGTTTTCGCGGATTCGGCGGGTCCGGTCGAGGTTTCTCCGGCCCGTTCGGCGCGCCCGGCGGCAGCGCCCGCCCAAGCCTCCGCACCGACGCTCGGCACCGCGCTCATGTCGTTCGAGTCCGACCGCCCGCAGGATCGAAAGTTTCCGGCCGGAGTTTTCGTTTCGATGGAACGCGTCGTGACACCTCCGCCCGTTTCGTTTCCGCTCGGTCAGTACGACGTCGAAGAAGAGCCGCTTCCGGCCCGCCGCGTACCGCCCACAGATTAAAAAGTCCTAATCCCTTTCTAACCTCTCGTTAATGCCCGCTTTGCTACCATATCCTCGGATGGTAAATAAACCATTCAAAAGGAGGAAATCCGATGAGCACTCTACTTCTGGTTCTTCTCGTGCTTCTTCTGATCGGCGCGCTTCCGACGTGGGGATACAGCAACGGTTGGGGATACTTCCCGAGCGGCTTTTTCGGGGTTATCCTCATCGTCCTGGTCGTCCTCGCGGCTACCGGGCGCATCTGATCGAAGGAAATACGTCCGCCGGGGCCGAACGCTCCGGCGGACGAGTTTCATGTCCGCCCCTCTAAAGACCGCCGCGATCGTTGCGGCGGTTTCGTTTGTTACTCTTCTGGTTCTCGCCGCGGCGCTTCTGGCCGTCGAAGGCTACCCGGCGATGGCGTCCGTCGTCCGGGAATGGTCTGCACCGCGCCCCTCGGCCGAACGCCTGCACACCGGGTTCGATCCCGATCTCGGATGGATCAATCTTCCGAACCTGCGCTTGAAGGATCTGTACGCCCCGGGTGCTTCGCTTTCCACGAACGCGCGCGGCTTCCGCGGGCTCCGGGAAACCTCCGACCGCCCGTCCCCCCGAAAGTTTCGCGTGATTTGTTCCGGCGATTCGTTCACGCTCGGCTACGGCGTCGACGACGCAGAAACCTGGCCCGCGGCGCTTGAGCGACTGGAACCGCGCGTGGACACCGTGAATCTGGGGCTCGGCGGCTACGGCGTCGATCAGTCGTACCTGCGCTTTCGCCGCGACGCCGCCCCACTCCAACACGACCTGCACGTTCTGGCTTTCATCTACGCCGATTTCGAGCGCATGAAAAGCCGCCAGTTCTTCGGCTATTCGAAGCCGCACTTGAGCGTCGAGCACGGCCGCTTGCGCGTCGAGCCTCCGCTGGTTTCCGATGGGGAGCCCGGGCCGCCGTCCCGTCTTTCGCGGATGCTCGTGGCGTTGCACCGGCTGGAAACCGTCCGGTTCTTCGAGAGCTTCGCGCGTCGCCACGTGCTCTCCGCCGACGACGCGGAGGTTCGGGCCGTGGCGCTGGCCATCTTCGAGGAGCTCGACCGCGAAAGCCGCCACCGGGGCGGCCGCTTCGTGGCCGTGTACCTGCCGACGCTCATGGACGAGGATCCGACCCGGCTCGACGGGCTCCGGGCCTTCCTCACACGGGAACTCGGCAATCGCGGAATCCCGTTTATCGATTTGACGACGGAGTTCCGCCGTCTTCCCGGAAAACGGCTTGAAAGCCTTTTCATCGACGGCCGAGATTCCAAGTTCCTGGGCGCCGACGGCCATTACACTCCCGCCGGAAACCGCCTCGTCGCGCGGCTCCTCCGCGACCGTCTGCCTCTCCCAAAGAAGCGCCCCGCTTAAAATCTTCTAACGCGCGCGAACGCGTGGCGCGGCAGTTGGAGGAAATCCAAAAAACGCACACCGCGATGAGCCAGCTCCAGAGCGAACTTAAACGCTAGAAAACCCCCTTGTATTTTGAACGAACGTTCAATATAATGGAAGCATGGTCCTCCAGAACAAACCCCTCAGAGGCCGCGGAGCCGCGGAAAACCCTAAAAACCGTTTCGTGGAGTCGTCTTTCGAGCGGGACGACGAAGCCTGGGAGGACCCCGAGGCGCCCTCTCCGCAGACCCGTTTCTTCGAGAGCAAGGCGCGCACGGCCGTCACGTTCAACGACAGTCCCGACGTGGGACCTGGCGCAACCCTCAATCCTTACCGAGGATGCGAGCACGGTTGCATCTATTGCTACGCACGGCCCACGCACGAGTACTTCGGTTTTTCGGGCGGACTGGATTTCGAAACGAAAATTCTCATGAAGCCGGATCTTCCCGAGACGCTCCGGAAAGAGCTTTCGTCGAAACGGTGGAAGCCGCAGACGATCGCGATGAGCGGCGTCACCGACTGCTACCAGCCCGCCGAGCGGCAATTCGGCCTCACGCGCCGCTGTTTGGAAGTGCTCGCCGAATTTCGGAATCCGGTCGTCGTCGTCACGAAGAATTTCCTCGTGACGCGCGACGCCGATCATTTGGCGGCCTTGGCCGTCCACCGCGCGTCCCTCGTCGTCCTTTCCGTCACGACCCTCGACCCGGACTTAAGCCGCGTCATGGAACCGCGTGCGTCTCATCCCAAAAAAAGGCTAGAAGCGATCGAGGCGCTCACTCGCGCGGGAATTCCGGTGACCGTGAACATCGCACCCGTGATTCCGGGGCTCACGGATCACGAGATCCCCGCGATTCTCGCCGCGACGCGGGCGGCCGGAGCGCTTTCGGCCTCGTTTATTCCCGTGCGGCTGCCGCACGGCAACGCCGCTTTGTTCGAGGAGTGGCTGGGCCGCCACTTTCCCGGCCGTAAGGATAAGATCCTCAACCGCATCCGCGAAATGCGCGGGGGAAAGCTCAACGACGCGCGTTTCGGTTCCCGGATGTCGGGGGAGGGGCTTTTCGCGGATCAAATGGCGAGTCTGTTCGACGTCGCTTACCGGAAGGCCGGTTTTCCGGAGGAAGGTCCGCGGCTGTCGGTGGCCGCGTTCCGGCGGCCCTCTCCACCGGACCTCTTTCCCGGGTTTTGATTAAAAAAAATTAATCCAAAATTAAGCTCTCCTTAATCGCTCCGGGAGTATGCTGTCGAGAGGAGGTCCAAGAATGACGAGAGCCTCGCTCGGCGAAGCTAAAAGCTTCTTCGCCGCCATGTTCAAGGAATTCATGGCCGACAAATGCTTCCATTTGTCGGCTGCGCTCTCGTATTACACGCTATTCTCGCTCGCGCCGTTTCTGATCCTCGTGATCGCGGTGGCGGGCCTTTTTTTCGGCCGTGAAGCGGTGACCGGTGAGATCTTTCAACAGCTGCGCGGGCTGATCGGCGCCGAGGGAGCCGCCGCGATCCAGGAGATGATCGAGAAGGCGGGCGCTCCCAAGGCGGGGCGGTGGGCCGCGGCGCTCGGAGCGGGAACCCTTCTTTTGGGCGCGACCACCGTCTTCATTCAGCTCCAAGACGCGCTGAACATGATTTGGAGCGTCAAGGCGAAGCCGAAGCGCGGAATTTTCAAGATGGTGCGGGACCGACTCCTATCCTTCGGGATGATCCTCGGGGTGGGTTTTCTGCTGCTCGTTTCTCTCGCCGCCCACGGGCTTATCACCATTCTTTCGCGCTGGCTCGAGCACGCGCTCCCGTATTTTCCGGTCGCGGTAGTCCGCGCGATAGAAATCGCCGTCTCGTTCGGCATGACGGGTCTTCTCTTCGCGATGCTTTTCAAGTTCCTTCCCGACGCGAAAGTGCGCTGGCGCGACACATGGATCGGCGCGTTCGCGACGGCCGGACTTTTTTCAGCAGGCAAGGTGATGATCGGCCTTTACCTGGGTCAAAGCAACCTCGCTTCGACGTACGGGGCCGCCGCCGCCATCGTCCTGGTCATCCTTTGGGTGAATTACTCCTCGCTGATCCTTTTTTTCGGCGCCGAATTTACGCAGGTCTGGGCTTGCCGCTACGGCACCGAGATCGTTCCCCGCGATTACGCGGTCCGCGTGAAAAAGCTCGAGGAAGTCGTCGAAGCCGGGCCGGACGCCGAACTGACCCCGCCGCCGCCGTCCCCGCCGCCGCGCCGCACAGGCTTCCGGGACCCGGAGCTCGACCGGAAAATTGTCCGCTCGGCGATGGAGCTTGCGGCGCTTTCCGCGTTGTCCCGCGTTCTCCTTCGATGGAAAGAACGCCGCGAACGAAAACGCGGCGGACGTTCGGCCGCGTGAAGCGGCCCCTGGGCGACGCCGTCTGGGACGTGATCGTGGTGGGCGGGGGTCCTGCGGGTCTTTCCGCAGCGCTCATTCTCGGCCGCTGCCGCCGGCGCGTCTTGGTTCTCGACTCCGGCGAATACCGGAACGCGGCGATCCACGCCATGCACGGTTTCCTCTCGCGCGACGGAATCGACCCCGCAGAACTCCGCCGGACCGCCCGCGAGCAGCTAGCCGCCTATGACGGCGTCGAGCTTCGAAGCGTCGAAGCCGTCGACGCAGAGATGCAGGGAGGACACTTCGACGTCTCGCTCGCGGACGGATCGACCGAGCGGACGCGAAAACTCCTTCTGGCGACCGGGATGAGCGATGAGCTTCCGCCCATCCCGGGAATCCGCGCGTTTTACGGAACGAGCGTTTTCCATTGTCCGTACTGCGACGGTTGGGAGGCGCGCGACCGCCCGGTTTCCGTGTACGGCTGCGGAGAGAAGGGCGTTTCCTTCGCGCAGACCCTCTCTTTTTGGACGAGGGATCTCACGCTCGTCACCGACGGCGGCGAGCCGCCGGACGACGCGGGCCTAAAAAAATTGGCCGCCCGTGGGATCGCCCTGAAAACGGAGCCGATCGAGCGTCTCGTCGGCGACGCCGGACGTCTCCAATCGCTCCTCTTCAGCGACGGTTCGCGTCTCGAGAGCGAGTTCCTCTTTTTTTGCACCGGGAAATGGCAGCGCTCGGGTCTGCCCGAAAAGCTCGGCTGCAAATTCCTGCCCGGCGGCGACGTCGCGACGCGTCGCGACCAATCGGCGCGTCAGCCCGGATTGTTCGTGGCCGGCGACGCCGCGGAGGATCTCAAGCTCGCGATTGTCGCCGCCGCCGAAGGCGCGAAGGCTGCCTTTTCCGTCCATTCCGAGCTCATGAACGAGGATCTGGGGGAAGCCTGATACCCGAACTGCCCTCGCTGCCAAAAGCCCTGACGGGTGGTACAATGGCGGTCCCTATGGAAAAGACGCTTCCTCCCAAGATGCCCAATCCTTTCGCCCCGCGTACGTACGGCGAGCTCCAGCGCGTGTCCGAACGCGTGTGGATCGTCCGCAACATCACGAATTCCTCTTTCGTCGTGGGGGACCGGGGCGTCGCGGTGATCGACACGCAGGTGAACAAAGCCTCGGCCGAGCGCCTGGCGGCGTTCGTCAAGGAAGTCACCGACAAGCCGGTTCTTTACGTGGTGAACACGCACTACCATTGGGACCACACGAACGGGAACGCCCTTTTCAAGAAACAGGGGGCCGCGGTCGTCTCCTCGAAGCTCACGAAGGAGTTCATGACCGTGCGCGCACCGCGTCAGAAGGAATTTCTCGCCGGCCGCGGCTTCGAGCTGGGGAACGACCCTCTCCTTCCCGACGAAACGTTCGAAGGCGAGACCACGCTCGACTTGGGCGGCGTGACGCTGCGGCTTTTCTTCGCGGGGAAAGCCGAATCCGACGATGCGACCGCCGTGTGGGTCGACCCCGATCGCGTACTCATGGCGGGCGATACCATTATGACGGGGAGTTTTCCGATTTTCGGCCAGCCCGTCTGGGACGAGGGGCTCCAGGGCGACGGCGCATGGCAGGAGGCGGTCCGTCGCTTGTCGGCGCTCGACCCTTCGCGAATCGTTCCCGGGCACGGCCCTCTCGCTACGAAAGAAGACGTAAATAGGCTTCTCGAGATCGAAGATTACTTCTGTGCGGAAGTCGCCGCGTGCGTGAAGAAAGGCCTTTCGCTCGAGCGGACGATCGCCGAGCTCGAGCCGCGGCTTCCCGCGTGGATGCGCGGAATTCCGGTGGTTTGGGGCTCACCGCGGTATGCGATCCTGCGCGTCTGGCGCGGGCTGACACGCCCGTCCGCCGACGCGGAGCCCGGCTGGCAGAAGATGAAGCCGAGCGCCGTCCCGTCCGCGCCGGAAGCCACGGTCGCTTCGAAAACGGCAAACGCCCGTGAGCTCGGCGATTATTCGCGGATGGCCGAAGAGGCGGGTGAAGGCGGAGACGCGGGGCTCAAACTCGCGCTCCTCGAGAAAGCCGCGGACGCAAGCGGCCGCGCGCCGGAGGCGCTCTGCGCGTGGGCCGAGGCGCTCATCGACGAATCGCGCCGGGAGCCATCGGTTCTCGAGAAAGGCGATTTCTTTTCGCGCGCCCGTGCGCTTTGGGACGAGGCCCTCGCGCGCCGTACCGATCATGGCGGCGCGCTCCTGGGGAAGGGTCGCTACCTCACGATGATGGCGTTCCGCGGCGGCGACGATCCTTCGGAAGGCATGCGGTTCCTCGAAAAAGCCGCGGCTCTTTCAGAGGCGGGCCGCCCGCGCGCGGAGGCGGAATTTTATCTCGGGATCGGTTTCCGGCGGCTCGGCGACGAGTCTCAGGCTCGCGAGCGTTTCCGAAGAGCGCTCGCGTTCGATCCTTCCTTCGTACCGGCGGCGCTCGCGTCGCAATCCTGATCAATTAAAAATTTTTAATAATATTCTAACCCGTCCTTAACGTCCTTTCGGTTATCCTAACTCTCGTAAACCGAAAAGGAGCGTCCGTGAGAGAATCTCTCCGTTTTCGCGTTCCTGCCGTGAAGCCGCCGCGCCGGCCGCAATTCCCCGATTCGTTTTCTCTAGACAACGACGTTCGCGAACCCGGCTTCATACGGCCGGAGAAGGGAATGCCCCATGCTGATGATCATGACCGTGGTTCCCGTAGGCAAAAAGGCGGCGCAGCGAGATCTCACTCAGGCGTTCGACATCCAAGACCCGGCGGGCCGCAGCGTGGAGGAAAGGCTCACCGCCGAAGGCGGGTTGGATGAAATCCTTCAGTTCGTAGCGCGCTGCCAGCACCGCTTCAGCGATGTGCTGGGAGAATCGGTCGTCTTCGTCAATTTCCAGGAACCGGAGGACGGGGACGGCTGGCTCGTCCGCGAAGATCCGGAAACGCCGGACGAGTTCGCTCCCTCGCTCAACTGAGGGGGCGCTTCCCTAACACCGCTTACAAAGCGCGTTACCCGGGCTACGACTCCCTCTCGGAGCCGTAGCCTTTTTTTTGGCCCCCTTTTTTCATTGTATCCGCCGCGAGGGAGGGGTATAAAGGGAGAACACCGCGCGAGACGGCGCACCTACTCTGGATGATAAAAAAATGACGACGACCCGTAACGTGAAGCTTCTTTTGATCGAAGACGACCAGGACGACGCGCTGCTTTTCGAAGAAACCCTCTCGAGCGTCGACGATTCGCTGAAAGTGAAGATGGAGTGGGTGGACAGTCTAGAGGAAGGCCTCGAACGCATCGTGGGCGGCGGTTACGACGTGATCTTCCTGGATTTGTCGCTGCCGGGTACGCATGGGATCGACACTTTCCTCACACTACACAACCAGTACCCCATTTTGCCGATCGTCATCCTCACGGGCTTCACGCACGACTCGTTCGCGGACGAAGCCCGGCGCCAGGGCGCCCACGATTATCTTGTCAAAGGCGACATCGACGGCGACGCGCTGACCCGCGTGCTGACCTCCCTCTTCGAAGACTGACCGCGATTAGAATTTTCTAATCGGATTCTAACCCGCCTTTAACTTCGCTTTTCGTATACTCTCCTCTAAATCGAGGTCCGCATTCGCGGGCCCTGAAAAAGGGGGGCACAATGGTCACACGAAAGATCCAGCACGCCGCGTTCGCGGCATTCACCTTGGCCGCACTTCTTCCGTTCTCCGATCCCGCGCTGTCCTTTTGGAACGCGCGCATGGACGTATTGACGCCCGCTCCGGCTCCGCCGGTACCGATGCGCCTGTACGAGCCGCCCGCGCGACGAGCCATCTTGGTCGATGCCGACGGCCTCGCTCAAAAGACCGCGGACGGTATCTGGATGACCAAGCGCGACCGTAGCCGCGTATTGATCGAGGACCGGCGTGAAACCCGCCGCGGAATCCCGGTGTACGTGCATCCGGAATCTTCCCCCGTGCTCACCCGGGGAGACGGAAGCGCAGAGTACACAGCGGCGGAACGCCGTATCGACGTCACCGAACCCGCGGAAGCGCCCGTGTCGGACGAAGTTCTCGCCGCGCGTGTCCGCGAAGCGGTGACCGCCGAGGAGGCGCTTTATATCGCGGCGCTCAACGTGCGCATTGAAGCCTCCGCTGGGGTGATCACGCTCGCCGGCCGCGTCAATTCGGAAGCCGAGCGACTTGAAATCCTCGAGAAGGCGCGTCAAACGTCCGGCGTCGCCGGCGTGAACGACCGTCTCGAAACGGCCGCGCTCTAAAGAAAGTTTGTGAAAGACCCGCTGGCTTTCGGGCTGGCGGGTCTTTTTGTGCGTGTGCGTTGACGCACGCGCACCGCGGCGCTAGGATGAATCCATGCGCACCCGCACCCTCGTCCTCGCTTTTTTGGCCTTCGCCTCCTCGGTCTCGGCCGACGCCGAAAAACTCGCCGGCCGGCAGTGGAAAGGGCTCAGCGAACAGCGCCGGATATACTACGTCTTCGCGATGCGCGAGAAGCTCCAGGAGAAAGGAATCGTTTTCTCCGTTCCCGCAGGCGATTATCCCGAGATGATCTCCGCAACTCTCCGAAAAACCCCCGCTTTCCTCGACCTCGACCTCGACGACGCTTTTCTAGAGACCGTCGCGACGGTCGAGCCCGGCGCCCGCGCCATCCTTAAAAAAAACTAATCTGATTTTAACCGTTCTCTAAGGCCCCGTCGGCTAGACTCTCTTTATTCCCTCGCCAATGGAGACCATCATGAAAAAAGTAATGGTTGTCGACGACGTGGTCATCACCCGCGGTTTCTACAAAGAGCTTCTTTCGCAGCAAGAATCCGCCGAGGACTCCTCTGCGGAAGAATCGATAGCCGGCCACTAAGCCGGCATCGAAGGTACGATAACGGACGGCCTGCGGGTGCATCACCCGCAGGCCACGTTTTTTTCAACTTAAAACGGGAGACGTAAAAATGAAATCCATGAAAATGACGGGCTGGCTCGTGGCAGCGGCACTTTTGGCTTCTACTCCGGTGTGGGCCGAACCGACTGCCGCACAGGCGGACCGGATCAAGCAGGCTCAGCAGGACATCGACGGAATCGCGTCCAAGTCTACGGACGACCGGCACGTGCAGGCACTGAAGGGCAAACTGAACGTGAACGACGAAGCGGTCACGCGTCTGCGTGAAAAGAATCAGTCGAAGGGTTGGGGCGAAATCGCCGCACAGGCCGCAATGGCGAAGGAGCTCACCCGGTTCAATCCGGGCGCGTACGCCGACACGAACACCGCTCTCGGCGCGATCGAAGAACGCCGTGCGCAGGGAAAGAATTGGGATGAAATCGCGCGTGACATCGACGCCGCCCAGTTCGATCTCTCCAAGGTGGCTGATGACGTGAACGCCGTCCGCGACGAGTTCCGCAAAGCGGGTGAAGAGGGTGCTTCGCAGGCTTCGGCGAACGTCGACGGCGCCGCTCAGGAGCTTCGCCAGACCCAGCAGGACATCGACAGAACCGCTTCGACGCTCGCCTCGGACGAGGAACGCCAGCAAGCGATCGCCACGGCCGTCGGCGCGCCCGCCGAGGACGTGAAAGAAGTGCGTGAGGAGAACAAGAGCGAAGGTTGGGGCGAGGTCACCGTCCAGCTTGCGCTCGCCAAGGAAATGCACCAGTCGAAATCGGCCGAGTACGCGTCCATGCAGGCTGCGATGGACAAGGTCGAAGAGCTGCGTAACCAGGGCAAGCGTCTCGAAGAGATCGCCCGCGAACAGAGCATCGAGCTCCGCCCGGTCCTGGACATGGCCAACCGCGTCCGCGACGCGTTCAAGACTCGCGCTGCTTAAGTCTATGTTTTAAAACGGTTTAGGAAGGTCGGTAGGGAATGCGAATCGTTTTTCTCGCACGCGTTTGGTGGAGATTCGAATTCTCTACCGATCGGCCGTTCCGTTTTTCGGTTGATTTTCGGGCTCAGGCGAGCTAGTTTATAGGCTCTGAGCCAAAATGAACAAAGAAGCGGGCCCCCCGCCGCCCTCCAACGTCATATTGATCGCCGAAGACGACGAGGACGATTTCGTTCTTGCGAAAGAGGCGTTCGGGCAGCATTGTCCGATGAGCGATCTCCGCTGGGTGCGTAACGGCGAAGAGCTGATGGACTACCTGCACAAGCGCGGCCGCTTCGAGAAAGTGCCCGATCCCGCGATCATCCTACTCGATCTCAACATGCCGAAGATGGACGGCCGTGAAGCGCTGAAAGAGATCAAGGCGCATCCCGTACTCAAAAAAATTCCGATCGTCGCCCTCACCGGTTCCAACGACAAAGAGGACGTTTTCTTCGCCTATTCGAACGGCGTCAATTCCTTCATCCGTAAGCCGGTTGGTTTCGGCGAATTCGTCGATTTCATGAAAGTCTGTTACGAGTACGGACTGGACCTCGTCAAGATCCCGAAGCTCGACTGATCCACCCCCTAAAAAACTAAAAAGTAAAATCTTGTCCGACGTTTACGACGTCTTCATTGCGGGCGGAGGCCCGTCCGGCAGCGCGCTTGCGCGTTCGCTGGCTCGCGCCGGTTTACGGACGCTGCTCGTCGAGCGTTCGTCGCCCGGCAGCGGCCGGGTGTGCGGCGGCTTCCTCGGTCCGGAGACCGCTTCCGCGTTCGAGGCGCTCGGTCTTCCGCCTCCGCCCTCGGCGCCGCTCGATACGCTCGTCCTCTCCGCGCCCCGGGTGAACGCGTTCGAACGCGCCATTCCCGGCCGTGCGTTCGGCGTGCGACGGGACGCGTTCGATGCCTGGCTCTTCGCCTCGGCCCGCGAAGCGGGCGCCGAGACGCTCGAGTCCGTTTCGTTTTCCGGCGCCGAGCGGGACGGTGGTTTATTTCGCGTGGCCCTCGCGGCTCGGAAAGGGGAGCGGTGCGTACGCGCACGGCTCGTCGTAGTGGCCACCGGGCGCCGGCCCCACGCGCCCGGCGGCGCGGTGTCCTTCGGATCGAAAGCGCTTTACTCCGGAGTGGAGAAAATCGAAGGAAGGATCGCCTTGCATTTCGTCCGTGGCGGAAACGTGGGCTTGAATCCCGTGGGCGGCGGGCTCACGGCGCTTTGCTTTTACGTCGCGTCCAGTCGACTGCGCGAGACGCGCGGCTCGCTCGATGCGCTCGTGGAAGCTTTCGCCCGGGAAAACCCCTCTTTGGCCGCGCAGCTGGGCGCCGCGCGCCGCGAAGGAGAGTGGACGTCGTGCCAGGCGGAACCCGACGGCAGGAAAATACTGCGTTCCGAAACGGCCGTCCACGCGGGCGACTCGGTTTCGATGATTCATCCGCTCGTCGGCGGCGGGATTTCGCTCGCGCTGGCTTCAGGCGTCCTTCTTGCGGGATCGATTCGGCGAGAGGGTCCCGGCGAGCGTGCGGTTCGGCGCTACGCTGCTGAATGGCCGCGGCGGTTCGGCCCCTCCTTCCGCTGGGCTGGCGCGGTGGGCCGCTTGCGCCGCTCGGAACGTCTCGCCGCACTCGCCCTGGGTCTTCTCCGCTCTTGTCCCGCCGCGCTGGATCCGCTCGTGCGGCGAACGCGCCCTTCAGGTTAAAAATTTCTAATCGTATTTTAACCGTCCTTTAATCGCGTTTTTTGTATCATGTGAAGCGTCGGGGCTCCCGCCCCGTATCCGACGCAAAGGATACCCATGAATAAGTCGACACACCTTACGATTCTTTCTGCTCTGGCCCTTCTCGTGCCTGCCGTGCTTTTCGCTTCCGAAATCGATTCCATGTCGCGCATCGACGTGCCCGCGGGCTGGCAGACGGCTGAGCGCATCGGCTCGAGCGTGGCCCTCGCTTACAGAGCCCCTGCCGTGGCCGGCGACCACTTCGAGGAAAACGTGAATTGGGTGGTGAGCCCTCTTGAGGCGGAAACCGGGTTCGAGGAATACTCCCGCCGCGCCGTCGCCGAGGTTCTCGGAGGTGTACCCGATGCGCGCCTCCTGGAGTCGGCGCCCGACACGCTCGCCGGCGATCCGGCTTACCGGATTGTCTTCACGGGCCGGCTGGGCGCGAGGCCCATGAAATGGCTTCAAACATGGACGTTTCACGACGGGAAGATTTACGTCGCCACTTACAGCGCGGACGTCGCCGATTACGAGTCTCGGCTGGCGGACGCCAACGAAGCGATCCGGTCCCTGCGTTTTAGGGATCCGGTCAACCAAAGGAGAACCAAATGAACAAACGTATCGGTGTGTTCGCCGCTGTGCTCGCAGTCGCTGGATTCGTCGGCCTTCAGGGTTGCGACAACCGCAGCGATCTCGAGAAGAATATGGACAAGGCGGGCAATAACATCCAGGAAGGTGTGAACGACGCCGGCCGGGGAATCAAAGATGCGACGGATTAACGCGTTCCACTGGACCGCGCTCTCCCTCGTGCTCGCGACCGCCGTCGTGACCTCCGGATGCGTGGCGGCCGCCATCGGCGCGGGTGCCGCGGGCGGTTACGTCGCGGCCAAGGACATGGAAGACGGTAAACTGATCGACTCACAGTAAAGGAGCCAGACATGAAAAAGAACCTGACTCTGGCGCTGGCGCTCATCGCCGTCGCTTCCGTCGCCCTTCAGGGATGCGGTCCTCAGACCCGCGACTCCATGAAGCGGGACGTCAACTACGCCGCGGACAAGATCGACGGCAAGGTCGACGACGCGCGGGATTAAGCCGTTCCCCGGGAGCGCTTTTTCGCGCGCTCTCGGGGCGTTTTTTCTTGATCTTCAAGTGAGGAGAGCGATGGAATCCCTACTCGCGACCCTGATCCTTTTCCTGGCGTCTTCCGCGGCCTTCGCGGAGGAGGCGCCCGCCGTTCCCGAAACGTTCGAGGGTGAGATCGCCGCCGTCGCGCCGGAGCAGAACGTCTTCAGCGTCACCACCAACCCCGGCTCCGAAGAACCCGACGTGCGCGTTCTGACGGACGAGGCGACCCGTTTCGTCGGTGTGGAGTCGCTTGGGGAGCTGCAGTTGGGGGACAAGGTCGAAATCGCCGCGGTCGAAGATCCCGCCACGAACTCGTGGGATGCCGAGAATATCACACTCGAGGAGCGTCCCGAGGAAGATCCCGCGCTCGCGATCGCCCGTGAAGTCATCAACGACGAGACAATCCGGGGAGACCGTTCGAGTCTGGCACGCACCGGGACCGAACCGCGCGCCGAAACGGAACGAGCACCCCGACCCGCCGAAGTGAACCCCGAAAATGCGGTCCCGGCCGCCGCATCACCCGCCCCCGAAAACGCCCCCGAAGACACACCCGAAGACATCCGTCCGGAAGAAGGAGGCCCGCCTCGCCGGCCCACCGGAGACGATCAGAGAAATTTTTCGCGGTAGATTTTTAAGAGGACGAAGAAGAGCGACAGCACGACCGGGGCAAGAAACATTCCCATGAGGCCGTACACCTGGACGCCGCCGAGAATGCCGAGGAAAAGAAGCAGATAGGGAAGCTTCGTTTTCCCCCCGATCAGGACGGGCTTGAGAAAATTATCCACGAGGCTGATTCCGAAGGCTCCCAATAGGAAAAGCACGATCGCCTTGGCGATCGCTTGCTTGAAAACGAGATAGAGGGTGAGCGGGAACCAGACCATGGGCGCTCCGAGTACCGGGATGAGGGCGGTCAGGAAAGTGACCGACGCGAAGAAGATCGGCAGCGGGATGCCCAGGGACCAAAAAATGATTCCGGCCAGAAGCGCCTGGATGAGCGCGGTCAGCAGCTGTCCGCGGATGACCGCTTCGAACGTCCCTGTCACGCGCTCGAAAACGTCGTGCCGGTCCGGTTCCTCTAGAGGCGTCGCGTCGTACACGAACGCGTAAATTTTCTCTCCGTCGCGCAGGAAGAAGAACACCAGGAAGAACGTCAGAAGGAAGTTGAGAGGAAAAAGAAGGATTCCGCGGGTCACCACCGCCGCCGGTGTGCCTGCCGCCGCCACGATCGAGCGGAAAGCCGCCGCGATCCACCCTTTGTAATTGGTCTGTACGACCTCCCATTGACCGACGATCGCTTCGATACGCCGCATCGGCCGCAGGTCCATCAGCCGGTCCCACCACGCCTCGTACCGGTGCTCCCTTACCGCGTCGATCGCCCACTGGTAGAGTTTCACGGATTCGCCCGCGAGGCTCAGAACGATCACGAGAACCAGCGGCACGAACGCGAGGAAGATCACGGCGGTCGTCAGGAACGCCGTCCAACCGTCGTGTCCGTTCAGGTGGCGGCGGATGCGTACGTGCACGGGATAGAATCCGAACGAAAGGATCGCGGCCCAGAAGATCGGCTGCGCGAACGGCGACAGGATCCGGAGTGCTTGAAAGACGACGAACCCGAAGAAGAAGAGGAAGAACCCGGTGACGAGCTGATGGCGATTCATGGGCTCCACTATAGCGTACGGCGCCCGGGCCGACAAGGGGGACCGCCGCGATTGACCGTGACGGGCGCATGGCTTAAGCTGGAAGGCATGCGAAGGAAACTCCCCACTCTCATCACGGCCGTCCTTCTCTGCGCCCTTCCGGCGCTAGCGGAAACGCGCCTGCGCCTGGAGCCCGCCTTCCCGAAGCTCGAGTTCGAACGGCCCGTCGCGATGGAGGAGCCGCGTGACGGTTCGAAGCGGCTTTTCGTGGTCGAACAGCGGGGCACGATCCGTGTCTTCCGGCGAGATGTCTCGGAAAAAAGCGAGATCTTCCTCGATATTCGCGACCGCGTCGAATACGACCAAAGCGAAATGGGCCTTCTCGGACTCGCCTTTCATCCAAAATTCGCCGAGAACGGTTTTTTTTACGTCAATTACACGGCCGGCTCCCCGATGCGCACGGTGATCGCGCGCTTCCGCGTCGATCCGAAGAATCCCGCGCTCGCCGACCGCGCGAGCGCGAAGACGATTCTTGAGATCGCCCAGCCTTACTCGAATCACAACGGCGGCCAAGTATCCTTCGGCCCCGACGGTTACCTGTACGTCGGTATGGGGGACGGGGGAGCGGCCGGCGATCCCCACGGCCACGGTCAAAACCGGAAGACGCTCCTCGGCGATTTGCTTCGCATCGACGTGGACCGCCCGACGGGAGGCCGCGCGTACGGAATTCCGCCGGACAATCCTTTCGTGGGCAACCGTGACGGTTGGCGGGAGGAAATCTACGCCTGGGGCCTTCGCAATCCCTGGCGTTTCGGTTGGGATGCCCAAGGCCGCCTGTGGCTCGCGGACGTGGGGCAGAACCGGCGCGAGGAGATCGATCTCGTCGAAAAGGGGAAGAATTACGGCTGGAACGTCATGGAAGGAAGTCTTTGTTTTAAGCCGCGCGAAGGCTGCGACAAAACCGGGCTCGAGCCTCCCGTCGCCGAGTACGGACGCGACGAGGGCGGCTGTGTCACTGGCGGCTACGTCTACGCGGGTCGGCGGGCACCGTCCCTCGCGGGCGCCTACGTGTACGGCGATTTTCTTTCTACCCGGATTTGGACCTATCGCGCGGCCGCGCCCGGCGGCGCCCGGAACGACCTTCTCTTCGAAAGCGGCAAACAGATCGCCTCGTTCGCGCTGGACGCCGACGGAGAGCTTTACGTGCTTGCGTTCGACGGCCGCATCTACGGCTTCACCGAAGGCCCATGACTCCGGACGACGACGAACCGAAGGATTGGGAGCCCGTCGAAGAGGAAAAAATCCCCGAATCGCTCCAGCGCCGCTGGAACGATTACGTAAAGGAAGGCCTGCGTGCCGGCGTCTGCCGCTCGTGCGGGCATCTTTTCACCGAGGACGACCTCTCTTGCCCCGCTTGCGGCACCTGGACCGATATTCCGCGCCACGGCGTCGTTGTAGGTCTCTGGAAGTTCCTCACCGCCACGCCGTGGGGCTTCGTCACCCTGCTTCTAATCATCACCGCGGTTGCCGCCTACCTTTTTTCCGCGTACTAAAACCTCTCATTAAAAAATTCTAATCTCATTTTAACCTCGCTTTAAGGTCGACGGGCGTATTCTCAAATCAGCAACCGCCGACCCGATGAACGACGCGTTCATGCCTTTACCGGCCGGAGAAGAGCGCAGCGTGTCCGGGCCTACGGCGGTTTTCTTGTTTGTTTCCCGCCTCATACAAGAGGAGCGATGACCATGCAGAAGAAACTGTACGTCGGAAACCTGAGTTTCAACGCGAAGGAAGAGGAAGTGCGCACGCTTTTTTCGGCCTGCGGGCCGGTCGAAGAGGTGAGCATCATCACCGACCGCCAAACCGGCCGACCGAAAGGCTTCGCGTTTGTCCGCATGGCGGACGACGAGGGCGCACGCAAAGCGCTCGAGCTGAACGACCGCGATTTCATGGGGCGCAACCTTCAGATCGCCGAAGCGCGCTCGGAGGGGCCCTTCGGCGCGGGCAGCGGTGCGCGCACGTCGGGACGAGGTTCCTCGGAATACTAAATGGCGCGCCGCGCGTTCGCCCTGGCGGCGGCGGCTCTGCTGGCCCTGCAAGCGGCCGCGTGGACCGAACCGACGTTCGTCGGAACGACCTACAGCCACCGGCAAAGCGGGTATTTCGATCTCGACGCGAAACAGACCTACCTCGAGATCCTGAAGCTTGATTTCTACGTGATCCGACTGGGCGCGTACTGGGACGAGATCGAACGCGAGAAGGACCACTTCGATTTCTCCACGCTTGATTGGCAGATCGCCGAAGCGAAGAAGCGCAACGTGCCGATCGTTTTGACCGTCGGTATGAAGGCGCCGCGCTGGCCCGAGTTCTTCATCCCCGAATGGCTCCGCCCCGCCGCACCGGTCGGCGGAGACGTGTCGAAAGACCCTTATCTGCGTGAACGGACGCTCAAGTTCGTGGAACAAGTCGTTCTCCGGTACAGGAACGAGCCCACCGTCCGCTACTGGCAGGTGGAGAACGAGGCGCTCGACCGCTCGGGTGCGCGTTACTGGTGGATCGGAAAAGATTTTCTCAAGACCGAAGTCGATCTCGTCCGCCGTTTGGACGGCGGCAAGAGGCCGATCATCCTGACCGCCGCCACCTTCCCGAATGCGTTCCTATTTTTCCTCGCGCGGTTTCGCTTCGACGTGAATCCCATCTACGACAACCTGGAGATGTGCGACATCCTGGGGATCAATATCTATCCGGTGGTCGGGCAGATGTTCTGGGGCAAGAAACTCTACTTCTGGTCGACGCGCGGGGAGCGCGCCGAATATTTCACGAAGCTCCTGCGGCTCGCCAAGAAGCGCGGCAAGGACGCCTGGATCATGGAGCTGCAGGCGGAGCCGTGGGAGCCCGGCATGCTCGTACACAAGACAAAGGAACGCGTGCCCAGCGGCTGGCCGGAGCCGGTGCGCGAAAGCTTCCGCGAGTTCAGGCAGCTCGGCTACAACGCTATTTTTCTATGGGGCGCGGAGTACTGGTATTACCGGAATTTCGTTCACGGAGATTCGAATTGGTGGGAGATGGTCGGCGATCTCATGAAGGAAAGAGTGGCTGATTGGAAAGAGAATCACGTTTGACGAAGGAGGCTCGAGTGGGATTATTCGGTTCTGGAGGAGGCAGTGAAGAGGAGTTGGCCGCCTCGCGCTGCATCGAGTGGCAGGCGGACGCGCCAGACACGCTGGTCTCGCGCTTCCCGCTCAAGCGCGAGATCCGGATGGGCTCCTCTTTATTCGTGCGCGAGGGCCAGCGCGCGGCGTTCGTGGCGGACGGCCGCCTCGCCGACGTGTACGGTCCGGGACGCTACCGGCTCTCGGCCGCAAACATGCCCGCGCTCACGGCGCTGCGCAATTGGAACTCGGGCTACAACGGCTCGTTCCGCTCGGACGTGTATTTCTTCAACGCCCGCAATTTCCCCGACCTCCCGTGGTCCTCTCCCGAGGAGCTCACCGTGAACGACTCTAAATTCGGCACGTTCCGCATCCGCGTGGCGGGCGTGTATACGGTGCGAGTCAACGACGTTGAGCGTGTCCTCCCGCTTTTTTCCGGGAAGATGGAGGACGTCTGCAAGATCAGCCGTATGGAAAGCCATCTACGGCAGACGATTCTTTCCGCGCTGATCGCCATTCTCGCCGACGGCGACGTGTCATTTTCCGATTTCGGGTGGGACTTGGGACTTCTCTCCGACAAGCTTTGGTTCATGATCGACCCCGCTTTCAAAGTGATGGGTTTCAAGCTTGTGAAGTTCGCGGTCGAGGACCTTTGCCTGCCGGCCGACGTCCAGCGTACGCTCGACCGTAAGGCCGTCTCCCGTTACGCGGGAGCCGCGCCTGCCAAGCCTCCGTCGGCCGCACCCGCCGTCGCGGCCCCCGGCGCCGTCAAGATCGTGATCCGCTGCACGCAGTGCGATTGCCTGGCCCCGGAGCAGGCCAAGTTCTGCGCCGAGTGCGGCACGGCCCTCCGTAAGAAGGCATGACGCGCAGCCGTTTCTGTATTACAATCCCCTCTATCTAAAGAAAAGGGGAAACCATGCCTTACGACGCGAGTCTCGACAAGAAGCTGTTCTCGAAAGAATGGGAAGACGACGGCGGACGCCTGGTTGTCAGCGTGTTCT
This sequence comes from uncultured Planctomycetia bacterium, assembly GCA_964431835.1. Classification (GTDB taxonomy): domain Bacteria; phylum Omnitrophota; class Gorgyraeia; order 2-02-FULL-51-18; family 2-02-FULL-51-18; genus CAYSKO01. The sequence goes on from CAYSKO010000001.1 coordinate 194,133, forward strand.
CCTACAACGCAGGCACGAAGAAACTTCAGATCTCGCGCGAGACGCGGGACGCTGAAGGGGAGTTCCGTTTCGCGAAGCTCGGCCGCATGACTAAGCCCGAGCTCGAGGCCGTCCTGCCTTACCTCAACGAAGCACTTCAGCACATGGATTGACGATGCCACGCGGCGGCGCTTACGCGTCCTTTCTCCGTTCGCCCGCGGCGCGCCAGTGGAAGCGCGTCGGCGCGAGGCGCCGTTCGGCCGTCGCGACGCCCCTTTTTTCTATCCGCTCCGAAGCGAGCGTCGGCGTGGGGGAGCTTCCGGATCTCAAACTCCTGGCGGATTGGTGCGGTAAAACGGGAATTGGGATCATCCAGCTTCTACCGATGAACGACATCGGTTTTTCGTTTCGTCCGTACGACGCGGAAAGCTCGTTCGCCCTCGAACCGATGCATCTTTCGCCCGAATCGATCGCCGGAGTCCCGCGCGGCCGCTTCGAACGCGAGATCGCCGCGCTTCGCAAACGCTTTCCCGCCCAGCGCCGCTTCGACGTTTCCGTGAAGCGCGCCAAACTCGAGCTTTTCGCCCGCATCCACGAAGCCTTTCCTTCCGACGACTCCGCCGATTTCCAGCGTTTCCGCCAGAATAATACGGCGTGGCTCGATCCCTACGTCGCTTACCGCCTCTTGAAGGAAAAAATGAACGACGAAAGCTGGGAGCGCTGGCCCGCGGCTTACCGTGATCCCGCCGCCGGGAGTTCGGTCGAAAGCGAGAACCCCCGCCGCGCGGCGTTTCACCGCTGGCTCCAGTGGCAGCTTTTCCTCCAGCTCGCCGACGCTCGCCGCCACGCGAACGCGCGGGGCGTTCTCCTCATGGGAGACCTGCCGCTCCTGGTCTCGCGCGACTCCGCCGACGTCTGGGCGGAGCCCGCGGCTTTCAAGCTCGACCTCGCGGCCGGCGCGCCGCCGGACCTGTGTTTCGCGGGCGGTCAGAAATGGGGAATGCCGCCGTACGACTGGAGCCGCATCGAATCGGACGATTACGGTTATCTCGTGCGGAAGCTGCAATACGCCGAGAATTTCTACGACCTTTTTCGTATCGATCACTTCGTGGGGCTCTTCCGCATCTGGTCGATTCCCAAGGACGCCTCGGGCGCGGAAGGATTCTTCGATCCTCCGGACGAGAGCGTCTGGGAGGAGCACGGACGGAAAATTGTCTCGACGGCGCTCGACCGGACCGAGATGCTTCCGTGCGCCGAGGATCTGGGCACGGTGCCCGAATGTTCGTTCAAGATCCTGCGTGAGTTTGGGCTACCCGGCATGGACGTCCAGCGCTGGACGAAGACGGGCTGGGAGACGTACGACTTCCGCGCTCCCACCGCCTACCGCCTGAACTCCATGGCGACGTTGTCCACGCACGACCTCACGTCCTTCCGCGCGTGGTGGGAGTTCGAGGCGGGCACGGTCGACGCGATCGTGTTCGAGGCGAAATGCCGCAACCGCGACATCGACCCGCAATGGGCGCGCGAGCGTCTCTTCGACGAATCGCGCTCGGCGTACGGCCGCCTGCGCTGGAAAGCCGAGCTCCGCGATCCGGACGTGATTCCCGGCCTCCTACACCGCACCGAAAACGAAACGGGCGAAGTCGTGGATCTTTTCCGCTCGACGTTCGACGAGCGCGAGAAATTCTGGCGTTTTGCCGGACTTCCCGGAGATTTCGAAGGGCTCATGAGGCCCGCGCTCGCCGCCGCCGCGCTCCTGCGCTTGAACGAGGCAAGCTCCGTTTTCTCGAGCGCGCTCCTCCAAGACTGGCTATCGCTCGGCGACGCGCTCGCGGCTGAAGATCCCTGGAGCTTCCGGATCAATTTCCCGGGAACGGCCGACGCCGCGAACTGGCGGATGGTCCTGCCGCTCACTCTCGAAGAAATGCTCGACCTGCCGATCAATTCCGAAATCCTAAAAATCAATCGAGCGACCAAGCGCGTTTCCTAAACCTCCTCGTAACGTGTGGTATACTCGAAAGATATGAACGAAGAGGCCCTGCGGCGTGAACTGGAAGAGACGAAGAAGGCGCTGAACGACACGCGTGACGAGCTGGCCGCGCACGAAGGTCTCGTCCGTGTGGCGATGGACGACATGCGCCGTATCTACGACGATTTTTTAGCGACTCAGACCCACCTGCACCACTCCGACAAACTCGCCACCGTCGGTCTTCTCACGGCCGGCATTGTTCACGAGATCAATAACCCGCTCACCATCGTGCACGGCAACCTGACGCTTCTGCGCGACTCCGCGCTTTCGACCGAACAGGCCGAGCGGGTCGCGGATTCGATCGAGGCGATCGAACGCATCATGGCGATTGTACGCGACATCCGCACGTTCTCCCGAACCGACAAGGGCGAGAGCGCTCCGCGGAATCTTAACGACGTTGTCGAGAGCGTCATCCGCCTGGTCACAAGCCAGATCAAGCACAAGGCCGCCACCGAGAGCACGTTCGGGAATTTGCCTCCGGTGAAGTGCAACGCTCAGCAGCTCTCGCAGGTCTTTCTGAATCTCCTCGTGAACGCCGCGCAGGCCATCCGGGACAGCGGCACGATCCGCGTGACCACGCGCGTCGAGGGCGCCCATGCCGCCGTCGACATCGCCGACGACGGCTGCGGCATGACGCCCGAGGTCAAGGCCCGGCTCTTCGAACCGTTCTTCACCACGAAGCCCGCGGAGCAGGGGACCGGGATGGGTCTCATGATCTCCGCCGACATCGTCAAGCGGCACGGCGGCGAAATCCGCGTCGAAAGTACGCCCGGAAAGGGAACCGTCTTTACGGTACTCCTTCCGCTCTGACGCAAAGCGCTCCCCGCGCGCCGCGCTTTGTGTTAAAATCCACTCGATGACCATCGCCCAATCTCGCAAAGAACGAACCGACAAAAAAGAAGACACGCTCGCTCCGCTCAAAAAGGACGTCCGTTTCCTGACGACGCTCCTAGGCGACGTCATCCGCGAGCGCGAGGGTGACAAACTCTTCCAGAAGATCGAGTCCATCCGGAACCTCGCCAAAAACGTCCGCCGCGAGTCGACCTCCGAATGGATAGCGGAGCAGAGGCGGCTCGTGCGTTCGTTCACGCCCGAAGAGGCGTTCAAGGTCGCGCGCGCTTTCACGATCCATTTTCAGCTCGTCAACATCGCCGAGGAAATGCACCGCGTCCGCCGCCTACGCGAATACGCGAAGGATCCGTCCCGTCCCCCCGAGATGTCCCTGCGCAAGCTGTTCCAGGATTTGAAGAAGGAGGGCCTCACCGCCGCCGAGGTCCGCCAATTCTTCTCGCGCATGGAAGTCGAACTCGTCCTCACCGCGCACCCCACCGAGGCGAAACGCCGCACTGTGCTCGATCATCTGCTTCGAATCGCCGGCCAGCTGCCGCTTTTCGGGGACTCGGACCTCACGGTGCGCGAGAACGATGAGATTTGCGAGAACATCAAGGAATCGCTCGAGATCCTCTGGCAGACCGCCGAGATCCGCCAGCGCAAGGTCGAGGTGATCGACGAAGTCTCCCAGACGCTCTTTTATTTCCAGCGCACGATCCTCGCGCTTCTGCCGGACCTCCAGCGGAACGCGCGCCGGGAGTTCCGCCGCGCCTTCGGCGAGGAAGGCGATCTTCCGCCGTTCGTCGCGTTCGGCTCGTGGGTCGGGGCGGACCGCGACGGTAATCCGAACGTCACCTGCGACGTGACCCGGCAGGCCGCGGGCATGCAGCAGGAGCTGATCTTTAAGAATTACCTCTCCGCGATCGAAAGCTGCATCCTGCGTTTCAGCCAGTCGCAGGACATCGCGCCCGTCTCCAAGCGCCTGCTCGAATCGATCGAAGCCGACCAGCGGCAGATGCCCGAAGAAGCCCGCGTCCTCCGCCGTTTCGAGTCGAACGAAGTGTATCGCCGTAAATTTTCCTTCATCCACCAGAGGCTCCTGAATTCGCTGGCCAACCGTTCGTCCAAAAAGCGTCTGCCCGGCTACGCCTCAGCCGAAGATTTCCTAGCCGATCTCGAGATCGTTCGCGAGAGCCTTGCTTCCAACGGAGGAGAGCTCGCCGCGCGCGAGCTCGGCCGGCTGACGGACCAGGTCCGTTCATTCGGGTTTCATCTGGCCAGGCTCGATTTCCGCGACCACGCCAAGAAAGTGAACAAGGCCATGGCCGAACTCTTCCCTGGAGAGAACATCGACGAGGATTTCCTCGTGAAGAAAATCCTCTCGTCCGCGCCGCTTCCGCTCGGAGCGAAGCTTTCCGCCGAGTCGAAGGATATCCTCGACCAGCTCGAGACCATGCGCGAACTGCAGGACCGCCGCGACGCGCGCTTCGCGGACGACTACATCTTGAGCATGACCGAATCGCCGAACGATCTTTTGGCGCTCTTCTACCTCGCGGCCCGGAAGGGCCTCATCCGCGTGTCGAAGGGGAAGGTGGTCGAAGCGCGCGTGGGCATCGTCCCGCTTTTTGAAACCATCGGCTCGCTCGGTCGCGCGCGTGGCATCATGGAAAAGCTCTACGCGATACCGGTCTACAAGTCCTACCTCAAAGCGCGCGGCAATTCGCAGGAAGTCATGCTCGGTTATTCCGACAGCTCGAAGGACGGCGGTTATCTCTCGGCTAATTGGAAACTCTACCTCGCCCAGAAGGATCTCGCGCGTTCCGCCGAGTCGCTCGGAATCCGACTCGAACTTTTCCACGGCAAGGGCGGTTCGATCGACCGCGGCGGCGGGGAATCGCACCGCGCGATTTTGGCCCAGCCGTATTCCGCCGCCGCCGGCCGCCTCAAGATCACCGAGCAGGGAGAGGTGATCGCCCAGAAATACGCCAATCCCGTAATCGCCGAGCGCAACATCGAGCAGCTCGTCTCGGCCGTCGCCTGGACGAATCTCGTTTCGCGGCGTGAAGTCGAGAAGAACAAAAAATTACCGGTGTGGGAGAGCCGTCTCGAGGCGCTTTCCGAGCACTCGTTCACTTTTTACCGCGAACTCGTTTTTGGCACTCCCGGCTTCCTCGAGTTCTATTACCAAGCCACCCCGATCGGAGTCATGCAGATGACGAAGATCGGTTCACGGCCCGCAACCCGCGGCGGCAAGAAAGGCTTCGAAGACCTACGCGCGATCCCGTGGGTTTTCAGCTGGATCCAGTCACGTTACATCATCTCCGCCTGGTACGGCATGGGCCACGCGCTCGAGGAATACGTGCGCGAGCGGGGGGAGTCCGCGATGGCGGAGCTGTGCGAGATGTACGAGGAGTGGCCGTTCTTCCGCTCACTCGTCCACAACGTCCAGACGTCTCTGGCGAAAACGGATCTCTCCATCGCCGCACAGTACACGGAACTGGTCGAGGACGCGGCTCTCCGGAAAACGATCCACGGACGCATCGCTGCCGAACACAAGCGTGCGGTGGAACAGGTTTTACGCGTTTCCTCCCAAAAAGAGCTCCTGGATTTCAACCGGACCCTGAAGGATTCTATCCGTCTCCGGAATCCCTATATCGACCCCCTCCACTACCTTCAGATGCGCTGCTTGGCCGAAGTCCGGGCCGACGGCGCCCGCCCGGAATCGCTCCTCGAAGAGACCCTCCTTCTGACCGTAAACGGTATCGCCTTTGGAATGAAAAGCACCGGCTGAAATTGCCGATTTACGCCCGCCTTTAAGCGTTGTATATTTAGCTGCTGTCTTAAGTTAGGGGGGATAGCCACTCATCAAGGAGGCATCATGAAACGTACGGCAATGATCACCATGCTCTCGCTTTTCCTCGGCGCGTCTGCGTACGCCGAAACCATCGTGACGACGGACTCCGGTTCGAGCGTCGCGTACGACCGCGTCGGTCGCGTCGACTGGGGTATCCTGGGCGGCGGCGCGTTCAACGACACGATCGACGAGGCCGGCTACGTGCAGACCAGCGTTTCCTACGGCGTCACGCCGTGGATCGCGATCGGCGTGGAAGGCGGCTGGCAGCAGGCGGACGGCGCGGCGTCTCACGAAGAAACGGGTATCGTTCAGGTCATGGGCGACATCATCGTCCGCGTCCCTGAGCACCCGTTCCACGAAGCACTCGTTCCGTACGGCGTGCTCGGTCTCGGCGTCATCGGTGTTTACACCGAAGCGGAGCCGACTGCCACGACGCAGAACGGCGACGATGCGGACGACACCGTGTTCGGCTGGAAGCTCGGCGCCGGTTTCGACTGGTTCCTCAACCAGAACTGGGCGATCAACTTCGAAGTCGCTTATTTCGACTCCTCGGAGCTCGATCTTGCTCCGACGTCGATGGGCAACAATGCCGAAATCGACTTCTGGACGGTCGGCGGCGGTCTGAAGTGGGTTTGGTAAAGTAAGATTTAAAAAAGAAACCCCCGGAGGGAAACCTCCGGGGGTTTTTTATTTCTCCGCGCGTCAGCCCGGGCGCCGCCGGGGATCTTCGAGCAGGTAGCGCACTTCAGTTTCCGTCGCACCGAATTCGCGGGCCGTGGTGACGAATTCCGCGCAGTTTTCGTATCGTTCCTTCTGAAGCGCTTCCCGCAAGTACAAGAGCGCCGTAAGCCCAAGCGGGTGGCGCGTATTCCGTGCCGGGCGAGGGGAGTCGGCGTTCGGAGCCGTCTTCAACATGTTCGTTCCTCCTTTTTATTCGTTTAAATATACCCCAACAAAAAAACCCACTGCCTACAGGCAATGGGTCGTCGGAACTCCTTATGGGAACGAAACCTAAACTGCTACGTTCCCCTCCCGACCCACCGCCTTGCGCGACTTTCGCGCAATCAGAGCACAGCCCATCCACACCGGCGTTCCGGCGCGATACGCGAGTACTTCATGATGGATCGTGAAATAGGATTTCATTTTTTACCTGAATTATTTTATCACGCCGCGGCCGGTCGTTCAAGCGAGTTTTAGGACCGTCGTTTTTGCGCGTTGACTCACGGGGAACGTAACCGGACGCTGCACACGTCGTCCCGGCCGGGTGCTTGACAGACGCGCCCGCGCCGCTTATGCTCGCCGAATGACTCTTAAGCCGTCCGTCCGCCGACCTTTGTTTTCCGCGCTCCATCTCGTGACGCTGGGTGTCGCCGCCGTCGCCGCAGCCACGTTCGCTTTCGCACCGAAATCCCGTGCGGACCTTCCCGTGTATGGCCAGATCCCCGATTTCGCGCTCACTGGACACGATGGCGGGCCGCTCACGACCTCCTCGCTGGAAGGGAAGCCGTGGATCGGGGATTTCATTTTCACCGGATGCCAAGGCCAATGCCTCGTGATGAACGAGCAAGTCGCGGGCCTGCGGGACGAGCTTTCCGGTGTGCGCTTCGTTTCGTTCACCGCCGATCCGGAGCGTGATACCCCCGAAGTCCTCGCGCGTTACGCCGGGAAATACGGTGCGGACGTCGCCCGCTGGACGTTCGCGACGGGCCCGCGCGGGGAGCTCGACCGCGTCTCCGCGGCGCTCAAATTCGGACGTCTCGGGGATCCGCTCTTCCACAGCACGCGCCTCGTTCTCGTGGACGCCGCCGGCCGTGTGAGAGGGTATTACGATTCGAACGAACCTTCCGAGATCGACCGCCTCAAATCCCACGCTCGCTCGCTTGCCTCCTCCTAAAGAAAACCCCCGTTCGTTTTTTTCTCTCTTGAATCCGGAACGTTTTCGAGGGATACTGGCCTCATAGACGGGGATCGCAAAAACCGTCCTTTTTTACTTGCCGCTTTATAACAAGTTTTATAATCGAGCGCCTCCCATGAATAAGCCTCAAACTCTTCTAATCGTCGAGAACGCCAAGGATTCCGCGTGCCCGACCATCGAGCGCGCGTTGCGTCAGACCATGCACCAGGCCGATACGCACTGCGTTTCCGACTGCGTGGAACTGAACCATTATCTCGAACGAAAAGGGCGGTGGGAAACGGAGCCCGGGCCGATTCCGAATCTTATCTGCATCGATCTCGACCCGGTCGACGCTGGAGCGTTCGCGTCTTTGCGCGCCTTGAAACAGCATCCGGATCTTCGCCGGATTCCCGTGATCGCCTTCCTTCGCGCGGAGTCACACGCGTTCCTGGCGGCCTGCTACGATATCGGCGTGAACTCCGTCGTTGAACGTCCCGCGTGCGACAAGGCGTTCGAAGAACGCCTGAAGATACTCTGCGACTACTGGTTCGATCACGTCGAGCTACCGACGCCGCGCTGAATTTCGAGCGAAAAAAAATTCCGATGCGATCCCCCCGCGCCCTTAAAGGCGTTCTCTTGGTTCTTTTACTCTTGCTCGCCGCTGCGGCCTCCGCCGCCGCGTGGCTGGTCGCCACGCCGTCCGGTTCCGCTTTCCTGGTTAGCCGTCTCGCCGAGCGCTACGCGCGCGACGCGGATGTCCGCATCGCGTGGATCGGAGGCCGCCTCGGCGGCCGCCTCACCGCGCGGGGCGTCGAGATTCGAAACTTGAAAAAACTTCCGCCCGGAAGCGTGCTCTACGTCGGCCGCCTCGAATTTCGAGCGTTTCGCGGGAAAACGCCAGCGTTCGACGTGCGCGCCGAAGGCGTGCGTCTGCGTTCGTCCGCCGTTCCTGGTGGGGTGGTGGTGCGCCTGGTGGAAGGTTCGCTCAAGGAGCGGCTCGTGATTTCGGACGTCGGCGTGCGCGGCCTGCCCGCGCTGCCGTACGGAAGCCGCCTTCGCGCCCAGCGCCTCACGATCCGGGCCCCTTTCCGTACCTCCTCGATCGAATCCTTCGAGAACGTCCGCATCGAAACTCCGTCCTCCGATCCGGTTCTCGCGTTCGGCGCGCTCCGGAACCGCTCGCTGGACGCGTCCGTGTACGCACGGAAAATCGACGTTCGCGAGGTGGTGGAGCGCTACCTGAAAAAAGCGAGTTTCCGGAACGCGCGCGGAGCGATCCGCGAATTGAACGTGAAGATCGACGGCCCGCCGCTTTCGCCGCGCATCCGCGGCACCGCGCGGCTCGTGCAGGGACGCTACCGCATGGTGCGCATTCTGCACGCCGTGGGCTCGTTCACGTTTTCTCCCAAGAAAACCGCCGGCAAATGGAGAGTTCCGGGAGAACTCGTGATCTCGCGGGGAAAGCTGAGGGTGCTTCGCACGTCCCTCAAGATCGTGCGTGGCCGCGTGACGTTCCTCGGAGACGGAAGGCTGCCGCGATTCGATTTGGAGGGGGCTTCGAAAATCGGCGACGTGCGGATCACGGTCTATCTGCGAGGCGACGCCGACCGCCCGGATCTCAAAGTCGCGTCCGATCCGCCTCTGCCCGAGGAGACGATCCTCGTTATGCTCGCTACCGGCAAGGAGTGGCAGGGGGTAGGGAAGGCGATTCGCGAAGGGAAGATTTCGGTCGGGATCGCCAAGGACTTCCTCGATTTCTTCCTCTTCGGCGGATCGGGAGGAGGTTTCTCCGAGCGCTTCGGTATCAAGGAGGTTTCCGTCCAATACGACGAGAACGTCCGCGGCGTCGAGGTGAAAAAAGGCCTCTTGAAGCAGGTCGACGCCCTCTATGCGGTCGAACAGCCCCAGGGTCAGGAGGCCGCCGCCCCGGCCACGCACAAGGTCGGCGCCGAATACCGCTTGAACGACGACTCCTTGGTTTCCGCCCAAGTGAAGAAAAAAATGGAAAGCCCTGACGAAACAGGAAAGGCGGCCGACGAACCCATCGGAAACGAATCGGTGACCGTCGAGTACCGCCAGAAGTTCTGACCCTCAGATCCTCAAAAATTAGCATTTCCTTCCTTTAATAGCGTATTTGCCCTTTTTCTATTCGTCCTTTCCAAGGGGTATGCTATATTGTTTCCCGTGAAGCACAGAACAGCCACAATCCTCATCCTGTTCTCCGTTCTCCAGCTTCTCGTACCGCCGTCCTTCGCCCGTGCCGAATCCGAACTCACGCCCGCCGGCCGCCAGGAACGCGTGAATGTCGGTTTCCAAAAAGGCAAGTCGCTCTACGACGCGGGGCGTTATGAAGAGGCGATCGTGGAGTGGGACGCGCTCGAGCCTTATCTCGACGAGGGCTCGTCGGTGCGCCGTGTTGTCGAATTCTTAAAACGCCGCGTTCCGAAGTCCGCACAGAAAACGGCCGCCGCCAAGTCCGCCGCTTCCGCCACTCCGAAGTCAGCGCCCACCCCTGCTCTCGCTCCCGTTTCGGCGCCCGCACCCGCCGCTTCCGTACAAATTGTGCCGCCACCGGCGGCTTCCGAGCAACCCGTCTCCGCCGCCGCCCCCTCGGAACTTCCGCGGATTCTCGATCAGGCGGAATCGAAATTCGCCGCCAATGAACGCGAAGCGAGCGCCCGGGCGTTTCAGGCTTCGGCCGCGAACGAAGAAGCCGCCCGCCGCGCCGCGCGCGTCGAAGCTTCTCTTGCGAAAGGGAAGACCCTCTACCTCACCGGCCGCGTGGACGAGGCTCTAGGCGAATGGGAAAAGATCCTTCCCGACGTTTCGGACGGCCCCGCCCTCCGCGAAAAGATCCGGACGGTGCGCGCGCGAAAAGCCGCCGCCGAGACGCCCCGGGAGTCCGCTTCGGTCCCGTCCGCCCCCGCGGTATCCACCGCGGAGCTTTCGGAGTTCCTGACGTCGGCCGCCAAAAAAATGGAGCTCCAAGCCGTCGAGATGCGCGCCCGCGCCTCTTCCGGTGCGGCGGCTCGTGAAGAAGACGTCCGCCGGGCAGAGCGCGTGCGCGAATCCCTGGCAAAGGGCAAAACGCTTTACCTGACGGGCCGCGTGGACGAAGCTTTGGCCGAATGGGAAAAGATCCTCCCCGACGTTTCGGACGCCGCCGCCCTCCGCGAAAAAATCCGGACGGTGCGCGCGCGAAAAGCCGCAGCCGCCGAAACCCGATCGGCCACGGCAGCCTCCGCTGCTCCGGCCGTCTCCACCGACGAGCTTTCCGAATTTCTCTCGAACGCCGTTCGAAAACTCGAACTCGAAGCCACCGAAGCTGCCTCGTCGCGATCCGCCGCCGAGGAACGAGCCCGCGCTTCCGAACGCCGCGCCGGCGAGATCGAAAAAGCTTTCGCCGCGGGTCGGGCCCATTACGAGGCCGGACGCTATTCCGAGGCCGCCGCGGAATGGCGCCGCATCTCCACGCTTCCGGGCGTCCCCGCCGATTTCTCGCGCACCGTCCAATCCTTCGCGGCCTCCGCTCAGTCGCTGGCCGCCGAACGCGCGCGGGCGTCGGTTGTCCCCGGCGTTTCCTCCATCGACACGGCCGACATGAGCCGTTTTCTCGAAACCGCCTCACGCCGCATCGACGCGGACCGTGCGGTTGCCGAGACGCGCCGCGCCGAAGCACGCCGGCCCCTCGAGGAAAAAGGCCGCAAGATCGAGGACACCTTCGAGCAGGGCAAGCTGCTTTATTACCAAGGCAAGTACGAAGAGGCGATCCGGGTCTGGGAGACCATCGCCCCGGAACTTCAGGAAGGGGACCGCGTGCGGGCTCTCATCGATAGCCTGAAAAAAAGCCACCGCACCGCGATCGAGGCCGAGCGCGCCGCTTCGGCCCTCTCTTCGCCCGAGACGGTCAAGCTTGCCGCTCCCCCTGAGCTTCTCAAGATCCTCGACCAGGCGGATAAAAAACTGAAGAGCGAGCTTTGGGAGGCGCAGTCCCGCCAGACGCGCGCGCTCGAAGAGAAGAAAAGCCGCGAGGCCGAGCTTCGCGCATCGTTCGAAGAGGGGAAGAGGCTCTTCGACGCCGGCCGCCGCGAAGAGGCGTTCGTGCTCTGGGACAAGCTCGTCGCCCGCACCGAAGACGCGCGTCTTTCCGGCCGCATCAAGGATCTCCGGCTCCAATCGCAAAACGCGGCGTTGACAGCCAATACGCCAGCTCCCACTCCGCCGCCCGCTGTTCCGGTCGACGAAATCGCCGCCTATCTTGACCAAGCCGTACGCCAGCTTGACGCCGAACGCGCTTCGGTCGAAGGCCGCCGTCGCGGCTTGGAAAAGGAAGCGTCCGACCGCCAGACGCGTATCGACGTTGCGTTCGAACGCGGCAAGGCCCTTTATCAGGAAGGCAAATACGACGAGGCAATCGCCGAGTGGGCGAAGGTCGCGGCGTTCGCCAGCGAAGGCTCCGACGCCCGCGCCCGCGTCGCCGCTCTGAAAGAGCGTCACGAGGCCGCCCGCCGCGCAAAAGCCGACGCCGAAACCGCGGCCGCGCGCCACGAATCGGCTCCGCGGATCCCGGCGGGTTTCGCGGCTTCCGCTGAAGCCGCCGCGGAGAAACTGCGCGCCGAAGCCGAAGCCGCGCGCCGCCAGAAAGAGGACGCTGATCGCACGGTCGAAGACCGCCGCGCCGCTCTCGCCGCGGCCTTCGAGAAAGGCCGCATTCTTTTCCAGGAAGGCCGCGCCGACGAGGCTCTTGCCGAATGGGCACGCCTCGAATCTACGCTCGACGTCGACTCCCGCCAGAAACTCGACGCTCTGCGTCAGGCCCGCGCCTCGGCGTCCCGGGCGGCTCGCGCCGTAGAGGAATCCGTTTCCCGCCGCGCCGAACGTCTCGCACCGCCGGCCGACTTCGCCGCCGCACTCGCCCAAGCGCGCCAAAAGACCGACGAAGAACTGACCCGCGCGACGGGCGAGAAGGAACGCGCGCAGGCCACGATCGACGAGCGCCGCCGCTGGGTGGAAGACCGTTCGAAGAAGGCACGCGCTCTACTCGAATCCGGTGACGACGCCGCCGCGCTCGCGGAGTGGTCGGTGATCGCCCCTCATCTGGATGCCGATTCCGCAAAGAAGATCGAATCGCTCGCGAAGGCGCGCGAGGAAGCCGTGCGCGCCAAGAAGGCCGCGCAGGGCGTCGCGAGCCAGTCTGACCGTTTCCGTGCGCCCGAAGGATTCGACCGCCTGGTCCTCGAGGCTCGCAAACGGATCGAGGCGGGTCTTTCGGAGGCGCGGTCCTCGAAATCCGCCGCCGAGCGGTCGCTCGCGGAGAGGGGAAGCTGGATCGAGACCACGTTCCGTCAAGGCCGCGAGCTCGCGGAGGGCGGGCGGTACGACGAGGCGGTGAAGACCTGGAACGCCCTCGTGCCGTATTTGGAAGACAAGACGTTCGAGCGGTCGCTCGCCGAGATTTCCGAGGCTCAGAAGCGCGCGCAGTCCGCGCGGTCCGCGGCGTTGGAGGCTTCGCGCCGCGCTGAGTCGCGCTTCGCGGCCCCGGTGGACCTGGTCGTCTCTTCGCAATCCGCGACGGCGCGTCTGGACACGGAAGCCAAGGCCGCACTCGAGAAAAAAGATAAATCCGAACGCACGCTCGCCGAGCGGCGCACCTGGATCGGGGAAACGCACGCAAAAGGCCGCGCCGCACTCGCCGCCGGCCGCGTCGACGACGCGCTCGCCGAATGGGACAAGCTCGTTCCTTACATGGACGGGGGCTCGGACGTCCGCGCCGCGCTCGATTCTCTGAAGCGCGCGCAGTCCGCCGCGCTCGACGCGAAGAAAGCCGCGGTCGAAGCGGCCGCCGGCGAATACAAGAGCCTGGGCGTTCCCGCGGACGCCGAACGCGCCTTCGCCGACGCTGAAAAGCGCCTCGCCGCCGAACGCGACGCCGCGCGCTCGAAGATCGACGCCTCGGAGCGCACGCTCGCCGAGCGGCGCACGTGGATCGACGCCGCGTTCCGTAAGGGCGAGGATCTGCTCAAGGCCGACCGCTCGCGCGAGGCGATCGAGGCGTGGTCCGAAATATCTCCTTATCTGGACGAAAACTCCGACCCCAAACGCCGACTCGATGCGCTCAAGACCCGGGCGGCCGAGGCCGACGAAGCCGCGCGCGCCGCGCAGAACGCGCGCGCGAAGGCGGGCGAGCGTTTCGCCGCTCCGCCGGCCGCCGCGAAGGCGTTCGCCGCGGCCGAAAAGCGTCTGGCCGACGAATCTGCTCTCGCCGAAAACGCTCGTCGCGAGGCGGAAGCCGCGCGTCAGGAGCGGAAAGTTCGGCTCGCCGCGGGCTTCGAAAAAGGCCGTGCGTTCGCCGAGCAGGGGAAATTTGCCGAAGCCGCCGCGGAGTGGGAAGTGGTCTTACCGCTCGTCGAGGAAGGTTCGGATCTGCCGCGCCTCCTCGCTTCGGTCAAATCCGCCCACGCCGCCGCCGTCGCCGCCAAGCGCACCGCCACCGACGCCGCCGCACGCCAGAACGCCAAGTTCAAATCTCCCGAAGGCCTCTCGGAGCTTCTCCTGTCCGCCGAACGTAAGCTCGCGGACGAGGCTACGACCGCTCAGCAGAAGACGCTCGCCTCCCAAAAGTCCGTCTCCGAGCGCCAGGCGTGGGCCGCCGAGACCTTCCGCAAAGGAAAAGCCTTCTTCGACCAGGGCCGCTACGAAGAGGCCGTCGCCGAGTGGGAGAAAGCCGCTCCGTTCGTCGAGGAATCCGCAGGGCTCGATTCGCTCGTCGCCGATTCCAAACGCACTCTCGCTGCCGCACGCGCCGCGCGCACCGAGGCCGACACCGCGCAGAAACGCATGTCGGGAAAGATCGCCGCTCCCCAAGGCCTCCAGGATTCGCTCTCCTCCGCCGCTCAGAAGCTGCGCACCGACGCCCAAAGCTCCGAAGCCGAACGCGCCCGCTTAGAAAAAGAGATCGAAGCCCGCAAAACCGCCGCCGTCGCGACCTTCAAGAAAGGCCAGGCGTTCTACCAGGCCGGCCAAGTCGACGAGGCCGTCAAAACCTGGGAATCGCTTATCCCGGAACTCGGCGAGTCCGAGCTTAAGCCGCTCATCGAATCGGTCCGCGAAAGCCACCGCGCTGCACAGACCGCCAAACGCTCGGTCTCGGACTTCGCCGCGCGCGAATACAACGAGCTGAAGGTTCCCTACGCCGCCGAGATCTCGAAGGCTCTCGCCGACGCCGAAACGAAGCTTAAATCCGACGCCTCCCAGGCCCAGTCGAAGAAATCCGAAATGGAGAAGACCCTCGCCGAACGCCAGGCCTGGATCGACGCCACGTTCCAGAAGGGAAAGGCTCTTCACGCCGAAGGTAAACTCTCCGAAGCGCTCGAGCTCTGGAACACGATCACGCCCTATCTCGAGAACGAGCCACGCATGAAAGAAGAGATCGCCCGCGTCCGCCAGGCGATCGGCTCCGCTCGCTCCGCCCAGGTCGAAGCCGAACGCGCCGAAGCCGCCACGAAGATGAAGTTCAAGACCCCCGACGCCCTCGTCCAAACGCTCGACGAAGCCAAACAGAAGCTCTCCACCCAAGCCGCACAAGCCCAGTCCTCGAAGGCCCAGGCGGAGAAGGCGGTGGAGGAGCGTTCCACCCGCGTGCGTTTGGCGTTGGAGGCCGCCTCAGATCTCGCCTCGCGCGGACAAATCGACGCGGCCGTGAAAGAATGGGCTTCCGTGCTTCCCGAGCTCGAAGAAGGCGACAAGATCGTTCCGTCGCTTCGCGCTCTCACGGAGGCCCAGACCGCCTTCGCTTCCTCACGCGCGTCCGCGGAAGCTTCGGCGGGCCGGAAGGCCGCCAAGCTTCGTACGCCCGCCGAGCTCTCCGCCGCGATCTCCGCGATCGATTCCAAGCTGAGAGCCGAACTCTCGAATCTCAAAGCCCGGACCGCCGCCACGGACGACGAGGCGGACGACCGCCAAGCGCGCGTCGCACTCGCGGTCCAACAGGGCCGCAAGCTGAACGAAGCCGGAAAGACGGCCGAAGCACTGAAAGTGTGGCGTTCGGTGTCCTCCGAGTTCGAAGGCGCGGAGGAAATCCAAAAACGTCTTTCCGAGATCGAGGCCGGTTTGGCGGGCCTCGAATCCGCCCGCCGCGCGGCTGGAGAAGCCGCGTTGGCGCGCGACGCGAAGCTGCCGCTCCCCGGATCGCTCGCGGCGGCGCTCGATGATTCCGCCAAACGCGTGGCCGCAGAGACCGAAGCCGCCCGCGTCGCCGCCGCCCAGGCCTCGCAGACTTTGGAGACGCGCCGGCTCGCACTCGACGCCGCGTTCGCGCGCGGCAAAGCGCATTTCGACGCGGCCCGCCCCGAAGAAGCTCTCAAGGAATGGGACGCCCTCGTTCCCGCGGTCGTGGAAGGCGAGAAGCTCCGCGACTCGCTCGAGTCGCTTCGCGCAGCCTCCGCCCGCGCTTCCGCCTCGCGCCTCGCCGCCGAAGCCGCGGCCGCGCGCGCCTCGGCCAAGCTCGATAACCCGGGCCCGCTTCTGGATTTCATCGCTTCCGCCGACCGTACGGCCGCCCAGCAGGCGCTCGACGCCACCGAGCGGCAAAAAAAACTCGAAGGCTCCTTCGCCGAGCGCCAGGCATGGATCGACGCGACGTTCAAGAAGGGCGTCGAACACCACGCGGGTGGCCGCTTCGAAGAAGCGCTCGCCGAATGGGACAAGCTCACACCGTATCTCAAGGACGCGACGGGCGTGCGCGAAGCGCTCGGGCGTGCCCGAGCCAGCCTCGCCGTTTCCGACGCCGCGCGCAAGACGGTCGTCGATTTCGCCGCCAAGGAGCCGGACCTCACGCGCGCTCCGGCCGAGCTCGCCGCCCTTCTCGCCGATTCGGACGCGAAGCTGAAGGCCCAAGCCGCCACCGCCCGCACGAAGAAAACGGCCGCCGAAGAAACGCTCGCGGCCCGACGCGCGCGTCTCGACGCCGCGTTCGCCCGTGGCAAAGGTCACGCCGCCGAAGGACGTCATACGGAAGCGCTTGAAGCGTGGCGCTCAATGCTGCCCGATCTCGCGGAAAACGCCCCTGAGCGCGCGGCCGTCGCTCTTCTTGCCGAATCGAACGCGAAACGCCTCGAAGCCGAGCGCGCCTCCGAAGAAGCCGACGCCCGCAAGGGCATCAAACTCGCGGCGCCGCAGCCGATGCCCGGTCTTCTCGACGAAGCCGTCAAGCGCCTGGCCGCCGATACCGCAAAGCTCGACGCCAAGCGCGTCGAGACCGAGAAAAATATCGCCGATCGTAACGCCTGGATCTCCGCAACGTTCCAGAAGGGCAAAGCACTCTACGACGAGGGCCGCTACGACGAGGCGATGATCCACTGGAACTCCATCGCGCCGTACTTCGAGGAAGAAGCGCCCCTGCGTCAATCGATCGAGACGGTGCAGAAGGCCCACGCCGCCGCCGTCGCCGCCAAGCGCACCGCCACCGACGCCGCCGCACGCC
>CAYSKO010000001.1:211300-235456 GCA_964431835.1 uncultured Planctomycetia bacterium
AAGCCGCACAAGCCCAGTCCTCGAAGGCCCAGGCGGAGAAGGCGGTGGAGGAGCGCGAGTCGTGGATCCGCTTCACGTTCCAGGACGGCAAAAACCTTTACGACGCCGGCAAATTCGCCGAGGCGATGGAGCTTTGGAAGACGCTCGCGCCTCACGTCGAGAACGGCGAGACGCTCGTCGCACGGATGGACGCGGTCGCCAAAGCGCACGCGGACGCCGAGCGCGAGAAGCGCCTCGCCGCCGAAGCCGTCGCACGCCAGGAAGCGAAGTTCCGCACTGACGAAGACTTGAAGGGGCTCCTCGACGTCGCCTCGAAGCGCCTCGCCGCCGATCTCGGGGGCGCCGAAGCCCGCCGCGGCCGCGCGGAAAAAATTGTCACCGAACGCCAGCTCTGGATCGATCAGACTTTCCAGAAAGGCAAAGAACTTCTCGAAGTCGGCCGCTACCACGAGGCGATGAAGGAGTGGGAAGCGATTGTCCCTTACATGGACGGTGAAGAAGAGATCAAAACGAAGATGCGCGAGATCGCCGACGTCCACACCGAGGCGCTTCTGGCTCAGAAAGCCGCGGAGGATGCGTCCGCGCGCGAGACCGTGAAGCTCGAAGCGCCGGTCGAGCTCGTGCGGCTGCTCGACGAAACCGCCCGGGGGCTCAAAGGGGAGCAGACCGACGCGGAGATACGCAGACGTCAGGCCGAGGAGACGCTCGGCGAACGCCGCGCGCAGATCGAGTCCGCGTTCCAACGCGGGAAAACACTTTTCACCAACGGCCAGGTCCGCGAGGCTTTGAAGGAGTGGAACGGGGTCCTGCCACAGCTCGCTTCGCCCGAGGAAGTGAAGGGCCTTCTCGCGCGCGTGGAAAAGGGGATCGAAGCCGCCGAGAATTCGAAAGCCGTCGCCGCGGAAACGGTCGCCAGGCAGCAGTCGAAACTCGAGGTTCCCGCGGAGATCCTCGACACGCTGCGCGACGCCGAAGCTACGCTGAAGCGCGAGGCGTTCGAGGCGCAAACGCGCCGCACCCACGCCGAAGAAACGGCCGCCGAGCGTCAGAAGAAAATCCTCGAATCGTTCGAGAAGGGCAAAGCGCTGTACGACCAGGGTCTTTACAAGGAGGCGGTCGACGAGTGGGAGAGCCTCCTGCCGTACGTGGACGAGCAGTCGGGCGTGCGCGCGCTCGTCGTCTCGGTCCGCAACTCGAACGCCGACGCCAACGAGGCGAAGAAAGCGGCGGTCGAGGCCGTCGCGAACGAATACAAGGGGCTCAAGCTCAATTATTCCGAGCAGATGGCCGAGCTTCTCCGCGCCGCGAACGTGAAACTGAAAGCCGAGACGACCCAGGCCTCCCAAAAACGCGAGGACACCGAGACCGCGCTCGCCGAGCGCAAGGAGTGGAGCGTCACCACGTTCAACAAGGGCAAAATTTTGTACGAGCAGGGCCGCATGGACGAAGCACTCGAGCAGTGGGAGCGCCTCACGCCGTTCCTCGAAGGCGAATCCGAAGTCCGGCGCCTCATCGAGACGTTGAAAGTGAACCACAACGCGCATCTGAACGCCCAGCGCGGCGGAGAGGGAGCCGCCGGCGCGCGCCGGAACGAGCCCGCTTACCTCGAGGAAATGAGCCGCTTCTTCGACGACGCCGCCAAGAAGCTCGCGCGCGACGCCGAGAATGCGAAGTCCCGCGCGGCCGAATCGGAGAAGACCTTCGCCGAAAGAAAAGCCTGGATCCGCGCCACGTTCCAAAAGGGGAAGGCGTTGTACGACCAGAAGCGCTACGCAGAAGCGGTGAAAGAGTGGGAGATCCTCCGTCCGTACCTTTCCGAGGAGCCCGAGATCCAAAAGCAGATCGACGCGGCCAAGGGAGCCGCCGCTGGCGCCGAGAGCGCGCGCAAAGAAGCCGCCGCCGTCGCCGCCAAAAAGGAAGCGCTGCCCGCGCTGCCGCCGGACACGGCCGAATTTTTCCGTACGTTCAAGAAACCCGTCGTTTCCTCCGCGGAGACCCCTGGGGACGCCGTTACCGCGAAGTCCGGCACGGCCGAAGCCGCGTCGCAGTTCGTCTCGGGTGAACTCACCGAGGTCGCCGAGGACGGCAAGACGATCACGATGAAGCTCTACACGGTCGGAAAGCAGAAGAGCCTGGTCATCTCTCTGGACAATGCGACGAAGATCGACGGCGCCAAGACCGAGCGCACGCTTCAGCAGGGGACCGCGGTCGACCTGCGTTACGATCCCAAAACGAACGTCGCGCTTTACATCTACGTCTACTAAATGATCCGAAACGCCGTTCACGCGGCCGTCGCCGCGCTTTTTTTCGCGGGTTCCGCGTGGGCCGCGGTTCCGCCGAACGCCGAGTCGCACCGTTTGAACGCGCAGTCCGCGCTCGAGGCCGGCGACGAACGTGCCGCCGACTTTTGGCTTTCGCGTTACCTCGGCGCGATCGCTTCCGATCCCCAGAAGGCCGAGGCCGTGGCGCCACTCGTCGAGCGCCGCGCGCTTGAGCCGGCCGCGTTCCTCGCGGGTGATTACGACGTGGAATTCCTCGACTGGTTCGAGCGCTCGAGTTGGAAGCGCTGGGACACGCTCCCTGAGCGCGCGCGCGAGCGGCACGGGTCGATCGAGATCGCCGCCGTTTCGGATGAGAAGCGCTTTTTCACACTCGTCGCCTTTCCGGAGCTCCAATCCTGGTTCACGTGGTCGGCTGATCCGTCCTACAAGTCGCGCCGCCTTCTTTTGACGCTCGGCTCCGCTAACGCAAAATCGAAGCCCCTCCTTTTCGCCGGTAAATACGTCGACAAAAAGGCCGTGCCGCTTCCTCCGGTCCCGCTCGAGGTAAAAAACCACGCGCTCCATCACGTGTGGCCGCCCGAATTCCACGACTTGGACGGCGACGGCGACGCGGAGTTGTGGCTCCGCTACAATCTTGCATGGGGAAACGGATTTTCGCAGTTTCTTGACGTGTACCGAATCGATGAGACGAAGGGCCTCGTTCTATTTAAGCGCTTTCACGGAGATTCGGAAGGGTATGCGCGACGCGTGGGCGGGTCGCGCGTCGAGGTCGCGCGCGGTTTCGGATCGACGAGCGCGCTCGCGCATCTCGAATACGACCGGCACCGGATCGAGACGTGGGAATTCGCCGACGGTCGCTTCGAGAAGCGTTCCGAGAAGATCGTCGAGCATCTGCTGAAGGGGAAGGCCTGGAAAGACTCCCTGCTGTCTTGAAAAAGTCGCGTTGACTTTTTTCTTCGTTTTTGTTACTCTAAACAGCTACCGGGTTTAGATAACTCTTAAAAAAATTGAGACATCCCATCAAAGTTTCGATAAAAGTCTTTTTAATGCCGATCTTCATCGCCGCGTTCGCGCTGGCGGGTTGCGGCTCCAAGAACGTCGCCGATCCGAACACGGTCACCGTGTGGCATTGGATGTCGGACCGTGACGAGGCTTTCCTGGAACTGGCGCGCCGCTTCGAAGCCGAAACGCAGATCAAGGTTCGCTTCGAGCTCTACGCTCCGTCCGAAGCCTACGCCCAGCGCGTGAAAGCTTCAGCTCAGACCAACACCCTTCCCGACGTGTACGGCGTTCTCGGTGAAAAACGCGATTTCGCGAGTTTCATCAATTCCGGTTACGTCGCGGACCTCACGCAGGCCCTGAATGCAGCCGACGCCGCCGGCAGCGTCTGGAAAGATGGCGTTTTCGAAAAGGCCCTCTCGGTGAACGAATTCCTGCCCGAAAACGAATATTCCGTGAAGCCCGGCATCTACGGCGTGCCGATCGACGTCACGACGATCCAAATGGTCTACAACAAGTCCAACTACGCCAAGGCCGGCCTCGACCCCGAGAAGCCGCCGGTCACCTGGGATGAATTCGTCGCTCACACCCGCGTGCTCAAGGAAAAGGGGATCCCCCGCATGGTCAGTGGCTTTGGCGAGATCTGGATGATCGAGGCGCTCGCCACCAACTTCGCGATGAACGCGATGGGCGAGGAGAAAGTTTTCGACACGTTCCGCGGCAAAGTTCCTTACACCGACCCCGACTGGGTGCGCGTGCTGGGTCTCTTTAAACAGATGGCTGACGAAGGAATGCTCGTCGAGGGAACCGTCACGATGGTCAACAAGACTGCCGAGCAGACCTTCGCCAACGAGCGCGCCACCTATGCTTTCAACGGCTCGTGGGGAATCAACGTCTATAAGGGAATGAATCCTGAGCTCAAGTACGGCGCGATGCTTCCTCCGAGTCTCGTGACCTCCCGCCCGATGAAGATCTGGGGCGGCGCCGGCAGCTCGTTCGTGGTGAACGCCAAGTCTCCGAACGCCGAAAACGCGATGAAGTTCCTGCGTTGGCTCACCGGGCCCGAGGCGCAGGCGTACCTCTCGAAGGAGACCGTCAATCTCCCTTCTTCGAAGACCGCCCTTAAAGACGTGCCGCCGGTGCTGGCCGAATTCGCCGACGACATGCAGAACGCGACCCATCCCAATGTTTATCCCGTGCACGAAAGCCCGGTCGTGACGGAGGCCTTCAACAAAGGCATCCAGTCCATCCTGATCGGCGAGAAGACCCCCGAGCAGATCGCCCAGGAAGTTCAGCGGATCAAAGAAAAAGAATCCAAGAAGAAGTAACGTATCCGCCCGACCAAAGGGAACGACCGATGAACCTTCAGAAGGCCAGGAACGTTCTAGGCAATTACGTGTTCGTGATCCCGGCCGCCCTCCTTTTTTTTACCTTCAGTCTCTATCCCTTTTTTAAAGTTTTTCAGCTTTCGATCACGAACTGGGACGGTATTTCGCCCAACATGAATTACATCGGCCTGGCGAACTTCAAAGACCTCTTCTTCGATAACCCCACGTTTTGGCTATCGATGAAGAATGCGTTCTACGTCACGTTCCTGGCCCTCGCCATCCAAAACCTCCTCGCGCTCTTTCTGGCCCTCATTTGCGACCGCGACATCCGCGGCGGGAACGTCTACCGCGTGATCTTCTACCTTCCGCCAGTTCTTTCGGGGATCGTCGTCGGTCTCATTTGGAACTGGATTTACGACGGCAACTACGGCCTCCTTAATCACTTCCTTTCGTTCATCGGGCTCGGCGATCTTTCGCGCGCGTGGCTTTCGGATTCTAAGACGGCGCTTATCTGCGTCGCCATCATCCACATGTGGAAGGGCTTCGGCTGGGGCTTCGTGATCCTCCTCGCCGGTCTTCAGTCCATTCCGCGCGATCTGTACGAAGCCGCCCGCGTGGATGGCGCGAATTCGTGGGTCGTCTTCAAGAACATCACGGCGCCGCTCATGATCCCGGTGTTCGTGCTCGTGTCGATCCTCACGATCCTCGGAACGATGCAGATCTTCGACATCATCATCGCGACCACCGGCGGCGGCCCCGGCTATCACACAGAGGTGCCGATCACCCGCATCGTATCGACCATGATTGGTTCGTCCAAATTCGGCTACGCGTGCGCGATGGGCGTCACCTTCGGCCTCATCCTCCTGGCGATCTCCATGGTCCAGATCCGCGTTTCCAAGGCGATGAGGCAGGTATGAGCGTGTTCAACCCGGCGTCGGGGGAGGTCAATTACGAGCGCGTGAAGAAGATGACGGTGAGCTTTTTCTCGCACTGCTTCCTCATTTCCGTCTCCGCGACCTGCCTTTTCCCGCTCTGGTGGGCGTTCGCGTCCTCCCTTAAGACCCAGCAGACCGTCTTCAACGACCTTTCGCTTTTCCCCAAGGTCCCGCAGTGGGAAAACTACCTCTTCGCATGGACAAAGGCGAATTTCAGCCTCTATTTCCTGAACAGCCTGATTTATACGGTGACCGTCGTCATCGGCGTGATCGTGATCGCCTCGATGGCCGCCTATGCGTTTTCGCGTCTGGAGTTCCCCGGAAAGAACGCGCTCTTTCTCATCCTCATTTCCACGATGATGATCCCGATCCCGGGCTCGTTTATTGCGCTCTACGTTCTGCTCAATAAGCTGCATCTGGTGGACACGCGCCTCGGCTACATCCTTCCGCAGATCAACGGCGGATTGGCGCTGGGTATTTTCCTCCTCAAGACCTTCTTCGACGACTTGCCGAAGGAACTCGAGGATTCGGCCCGAATCGACGGCTGCGGCCGCTTCCGCGTGTACTGGCACATCGCCCTGCCGCTCGCACGGCCGGCGCTCGCGGTGCTGGCAATCTTCAACATTCTCGCGGTTTGGAACGAGTACCTGCTCGCCATGCTGGTCCTGTCGCGCAAAGAGCTCATGCCGCTCCAGCGCGGCCTCATGGTGTTCCAGGGCGCCCACATCACCCAGTATCCGCTCCTCATGGCGGGCATCGTGATCACGATCCTGCCCGTCCTCGTCGTGTACCTGTTGCTCCAGAAGCACATCATCAAGGGAATCACCGCCGGAGCCGTCAAAGGCTGACGTCCGGGCGTTCCGGGTTCAAAGGAGAAATCATGCGTAAAATCCTGACGGCGATCCTCGTCTTTTCGTTCGCTTTCGCGCCCGCCGCGTTCGCCGCCGAACAGGCCGGGAACGCGCCCCAAAAGGTTTACCCCGGGACCAAAGTTATGAACGCGCACGGCGAATCGATGGAGCTCGAGTTCCGTCTTTACGACCCGGGCGACCCGAATCCCATCGATTACTCGAAGTACGGCACTTTCGAGGGGCTTGGCACCGAAAAATATTCCTACAAGGTCACGGATCGCAAGGGTCTCGCCGCGGCGGTGGGCGAGGGGATTTACCCGTCGAATTCGATCTACAAGGACCCCGTGTACCGCCTGCTCCTTAAGAAGGGGCGACTCGGCGGTACCCAGTGGGATTACGTCAACATGGCCAATCAGCAGCTGACGTTTTACAAATGGGCGACGTCCCACGACACGCCGGCGGTCCAGCAGTTTTACACGGCGATGGCACTCGAGAAGCTCGGCCAGTGGGAGCACGCGGTAAAAGCATACCAGGCGGTGCTCGTCCACTTCCCGAAGCAGATCGGATGGACCTTCTTCCGCACGCCGCTCTACATGGGCCGCCTCGCGCTTGACCGCATCGACTTCATCCTTCGCTCGCACCCCGAGCTCGGCCTTAAGATCGTCGACGCGGAGGTCACGGTGGATGGGGGTTTCAATTTTGATCTGACGGACGATAAATTCACCGTAAATCCGGGTCGCATCGTGAAGGTCGATCCTGCGGAGCTGAAACACAAGAAGGTCGACGTCTCGAAGCTCAAGGTCGAGAAGACTATAGGCACCGGCGCGACGAAGATTGTGCTTCTGGAGAACGGCCATTGGCAGCTTCGGATCGACGGCAAGCCTGCGATGGTGAAGGCGATCGCGTACGCACCCACGCCCGTCGGAAAGTCGCCGCACTCCGACGGCTACGACATCAACGGCCGTTGGGCCACGGAAGACGCCAACGAGAACGGGCTTGCGGACGGTCCGTTCGATTCGTGGGTCGACAAGAACAAGAATAACGAGCAGGATGCGGACGAGAAAGCGGTCGGCGATTTCAGGTTGATGAAGGAAATGGGCGTGAACACGATCCGCCTCTACCATCACGCGCCCGACAAGGAGCTCCTCCGCAAGCTTTACAAGGACTACGGCATCCGGGTGATCATGGGCGACATGCTGGGTATGTACGCGGCCGGCTCGAAGGCGGAATGGTACGCCGGTACAGACTACACCAACGAAGAGCACAAGAGGAACATGCGCGAAAGCGTCCGCACGATGGTGATGGAACACAAGGACGAACCCTACGTGCTGATGTGGATGCTCGGCAACGAGTCGAACTACGGCGAAGTCGGCAATCCCGATCCGAAATCGATGAAGGAAGGGTTCGGCTCCAACGCCAAGCACCAGCCGGAAGAGCACTACGCGTTCGTGAACGAGGTCGCGGGCATAATCAAGGAGCTCGATCCGACCCGGCCCGTCGGGTTCTCCAACGGCGAAGTCGTCACGATCAACATCCTCGCCAAGCATTCTTCGAACATCGACGTCTTCGGCTGCAACGTCTACCGAGGCGCGACCGGATTCGGGAGGAGTTTCTGGGGCGACGTGAAAAAGCACCTCGACAAGCCCGTGCTCTTCACGGAATACGGCTGCCCGGCCTACATGATCGGCCGCGACGCCGACACCGCCGAAGAGAAGCAGATGGAATACCTCAAAGGAAACTGGGAGGATATGCTTTGGAACTCCGCCGGCGGTCCCGGCACCGGCGCGGCCATCGGCGGCGTCCAGTTCGAATTTGTCGATGAATGGTGGAAGAGCGGCGTTCCGCCCAAGTTCAGCGCCACGGAGCAGGAAACGGTTGGTATCTTCGCCGCCAATTTCCCGGACGGCTGGATGCACGAAGAGTGGCTCGGTCTGATGAGCCAGGGCGACGGGAAGCATTCGCCCTTCAAGCGTCAGCTCCGGAAAGCCTATCATTATTTCAAGAAAGCCTGGAATTCCTAATCTCGAAGGAGAAAACACCGTGAAGCGTCTTGTCTTATTCGCTCTTTTTGCTTGTTCTATGCTGGGTGTGATCGCGCTCAACGGCTGCGATTCCAATAAACCCGCCATTTCCTCGGAAGCCGCGCCGGAGATCCCGGCCACGGCCGCCACGGAAACCGCGGATCGCGCGCTCGAAACGGCCGAGGCGGGGAAGGGTCCTGCGGCGCCGCAGGCCGTGACCGAGCCCGTCAAAGACGCCGCACCGACCCAGCGGCTGCCTTTCCGCGTCTACACCGACGCCAAATCGCCGGACAACCATTACATCCCGTCCGGCTGGATGGGCGACTACGGCGACATCAAGTACGACGACAAGCACATGGAAAACCCGCACAGCGGCACAACCTCGCTCAAAGTCGCTTTCACCAATAAAGCGACGCAGGGCGCACGCTGGAACGGCATTTACTGGCAGAACCCCCCGAATAACTGGGGAACCCGTCCCGGCGGTTATGACCTGACCGGCGCCAAGAAGCTCACTTTCTGGGCCCGCGGCGACAAGGGCGGCGAGCGCATCGAAGAGTTCAAGATGGGCGGCATCACCGGCGAGTACGCCGACTCCGACGTGGCCGGCATCGGTCCGGTTGTTCTGACCACGGAGTGGCAGCAGTTCACCATCGATCTCGAGGGGAAAGACCTCTCGTCCATCTCGGGCGGTTTCTGCTACGCCACGAACCTGGACGTGAACCCCGAGGGCGCGACGTTCTATCTGGACGATATTAAATACGAGTGATAAAGTACCTAAACCGTAAAAAGGAGGACGTATGAAGAAGTCGATTCTTTTAAGCGCGGCACTTCTCTTGTCCGCGACGCTTTCGTATGCCGAAGAGGTCCCCAAGGGCGCTCCGGTCTCTGAAGGTGGAGCTTTCAAGATGTTCAAGATCTACACCGACGCCAAATCGCCGGACAACCATTACATCCCGTCCGGCTGGATGGGCGACTACGGCGACATCAAGTACGACGACAAGCACATGGAAAACCCGCACAGCGGCACAACCTCGCTCAAAGTCGCTTTCACCAATAAAGCGACGCAGGGCGCACGCTGGAACGGCATTTACTGGCAGAACCCCCCGAATAACTGGGGAACCCGTCCCGGCGGTTATGACCTGACCGGCGCCAAGAAGCTCACTTTCTGGGCCCGCGGCGACAAGGGCGGCGAGCGCATCGAAGAGTTCAAGATGGGCGGCATCACCGGCGAGTACGCCGACTCCGACGTGGCCGGCATCGGTCCGGTTGTTCTGACCACGGAGTGGCAGCAGTTCACCATCGATCTCGAGGGGAAAGACCTCTCGTCCATCTCGGGCGGTTTCTGCTACGCCACGAACCTGGACGTGAACCCCGAGGGCGCGACGTTCTTCCTCGACGACATCAGGTACGAATAAGTCCGTAAGCGTTTAAGGAGCGTTAAGGACGGGGAACGCGATTCTCCGCTCTTAACGCTCCCCGTTTAACCCAAAGGCCCCCTTTGACCTCTGAAAACCGCAACAACTCCAAAAAGAAAAAAAACGCGCTGATCCTCCTTTTGCTTCTTCTGTGCGCCGGCGTGGGAGCGTTCCTGTATTTCCGCGGTGGCGCTTCCGGCCCCGGCGCGGTTTCGATCGCGAAGTCCGAAGAAGGCTGGCGCCTCCTCGTCGACGGAAAGCCGTTTTTCGTGAAAGGCGTCTGCTACAGTCCCGTGGCCATCGGTAAGGACTATGAATACAATTTCTGGGGCGACCCGGCCCAACCGTGGATCGTCGACGGAAAGCTGATGAAGCAGATGGGCGTGAACACCGTGCGCTTCTACCGCCCGGGGAAAAACCCCGAGGAAGTCCGCCGCGTAGTCACCGATCTATACCGCAAGTTCGGCATCCGCACCGCAATGGGAACGTACCTCGGTTTCTGGGATTGGCCGCCGCCGAACTACGCCGACGCGGAATTCCGCGAAAAGGTTCGGACGGAGACGCTCGAGCTCGTGCGCCTCTATAAAGACACGCCCGGGCTGCTCGTCTGGGTCCTCGGCAACGAAAATAACTATAGCTTCGACCTGAATCCTCCGGTGAACCGCTGGACGACGGACGCGATTGACGCCCTGCCCGACCCCGAAGCCCAGCGCCTGGAGCGCGCGCGTATCTATTATTCGTTCGTCGGAGAACTCGCGCGCGAAGTGAAGAAGATCGACCCCAAGCATCCGGTCGTGATGGGCGTCGGCGAGGTGGCAAGTCTTGCGGAAGCCGGCAAGTACGCTAAAGACGTTGACGTGATCGGCATGATCGCTTACCGCGGGCCGACGTTCGGTAACCTCTACCGCCAGGCGGAACAGAAATTCGATAAACCTGTCCTCATGATCGAATTCGGGTGCGACAGCTTCAACGCGCTGAAGCGCGAGCCGGACGAGAAGAGCCAGGCCGAGTTCTTGAAGCTGCAGTGGAAAGATATCGCGCGCAACGAGGCTGGCGGCAAGGGCGAGGGCAACTCGCTCGGCGGCATCGTGTTCGAGTGGAACGACGAATGGTGGAAGGGAAACGAGAACCTTCCGCACACCTGGTCGGTCCACGAAGAAGCTGGCCAATGGGGGAATCCCTCCTATTATTTCGACGCGGAAGTGAAGGATCATAAAAACATCAACGAAGAATGGCTTGGCATCGTGTCGCTCGAGCCGAAGTCCGGCGAAACCGGCCTCGACAAGCGCGTACCGAAAAAAGCCTTCGAAACGTTGAAGCAGGCCTGGAAAGTCGAATAGAAAGGAAGTCGCACTCGCGGGCCGCTTCGGCGGTCCGTTCGCATGTCCTCCGATAAACGCCAGTACGTTCGCATGAACACGGTGTTCCCGGTCGAGCTTGAGATCTTCGGCTCGTCGGGAGAGAAGGCCTCGGACCTCATGCAAGGATTTACGAGGGACGTAGGCCCGGGCGGGATGTGCGTTGAACTTAAAAGCTTCGCCAAAGAGACTGAGAAACTCTTCGAGGCGGGGGCCCGCCTCTCGCTCGTCATCAACCCCACCTTTTCCCGCAAGCCTATCCACGCCACTGCCCGCATCGCGTGGCTCCGCAAGGATCAGGACGATCCCGCGAACTTAAGCTGGCAGATCGGCGTCGCTTACGTCGAGATCGATCCGGCAGCCAGCCGCCGCATCTTCGATTATGCGCGCCGCCTCATCTGGACGCCCCGTCTCGCCCTCGCCGCTCTGCTGGTGATGGCGTTTCTTTTCGCCGGATCGGTCGTCGAAAGCCGCCGATTGAACTCCGAAAACCGCCGCCTCGTGGTCGAAATCGTCGAGAGCGCGGAGAAGAAATCTTCAGTCGCCTCCGACCTCTACGAGCTTCAGAACCGCAAGATGGGGCTCGACCGCGATCTCGCCAAAGCGCGCGGACGCATACGCAACCTCGAGACGTCCATGGCGTCGCTCGCCGCCGACAACGCGAAAAGGAGGGCCTACCAGAAATCGCTCGACGCGGCGATCGAACGGCAGAAGACCGTCAGCGAAGAGATCGCGGGCCTCCAAAAGGGGAAGGAGCGCCTCGAAGCCGCTTACCGCACCCTCGAGGACGACGATGCGCCCGACGCCGGCCGCCAGATGTACGAATGGCTCAAGTCGCATCGGAACGTGAAGACCGGGCTCGTCGCGAGCTATGAGGGAGACGCCGAGTTGGAAGACTGGGCGTTCACGTACGACCAGTCGTTGGCCGTGCAGGCTTTTTTGGCGGGTGGCGACTTAAGTGAAGCGTCGGCCATCCTCGAGTTCTTCAAGTCGAGGGCCGTCCGCGAGGACGGCTGGTTCTTCAACGCCTACGACACCGTCGACGGCACTCCGAAAGAAAATCTCACACGCACCGGTCCGAACGTCTGGATTGGCCTCGCCGCGGTGCAGCACGAGCACCGGGCGAAGAACGGGCGCTTCCTGCCTCTCGCGCGGGAGATCGCCGACCGTGCGATCGGCCTTATGGACACCGAAGGCGGCATCCGCGGCGGCCCGAAAACCCCGTGGTACAGCACTGAGCATAATCTCGACGCGTACGCGCTCTTCGCGATGCTTAACGAAGAGACCGGGGAGACGAAGTACGCCTCGGCGCGCGACCGGTCTCTCACGTGGATCAAAAAATACGCTTACAGCATGAAGGAACGGCGCATGCAGCGCGGAAAAGGCGACTCCACGATCGCCACGGACACGTTCAGTTGGGCCGTCGCCGCCATCGGCCCGGCCAAGCTTGCCGAGATCGGGTTCGACGCCGAGGAGATCATGGCCTTCGCCGAGAAGCACTGCGAGGTCGCGATCACGTTCAACCGTCCCGACGGCAAGAGCGTGAAGGCGCGCGGGTTCGATTTCGCCAAAGCACAGAACCTTGGAAGAGGTGGAATCGTCTCCACTGAATGGACCGCGCAGGTCGTCGTCACCTACCAGGTGCTCGCGCGCCATTTCGAATCGCTGAAGGATGCGGAGAAGGCGGATCTTTACCGCCGCAAGGCCGAGCTTTACCGCAACGAGCTTCAGAAATTCCTGATCACGAGCCCGTCGCGGACCGGTCAGGGCAGCGGGTGTCTGCCGTACGCGTCGGCGGACAACGTGGATACCGGCCACGGATGGAGGACTCCGCGCGGAACGCGCACCGGTTCCGTCGCCGGCACCGCGTACGCGCTTTTCGCGTGGGCCGAATACAATCCGTTCGATTTGAAAAACCCAGGGAGGAAAAATCTGTGACCCATTTTTCGTCGCGTGAGAACGTGAAATCAGGCGTGCCGCTCGGCGGTATCGGAGCCGGCAAAATGGAGATCCTCCCCAGCGGCGTCTTCAATGCCTTCACTTTCCAGAACAACTGGTCGAAGCCCTCGCAGGGGAACGAGGAATATCCGGGCGTCCTGGGCTATCACCTCGGCATCTGGGTCCGGCAGGGGAACCAGGCGCCCAAAGCGTTCTTACTGCAGACCGCGCCGGTGCTTAAAGTCCCCACCGTGAAGGAAATCTCCTACGAGGGCGTGTTCCCACGCGTCCGGCTGGAGTACCGCGAACCGTCGCTGGGACTCGAGGTCACGCTCGAGGCGTTCAGCCCGTGGCTTCCCGGGGATCTCAAGCATTCGAGCCTGCCTTCGGCGTTCTTCACTCTCACCGCGCGGAACGTTAGCGGCACTCCAGCCGAGATTGGTTTCCTTTTCATCGGCCGGAACACGTGCGGCAAGTGGTGTGTCGGCCGGCGGAACCGGGTGCACGACGAAAAGCGTGTCCTGCATCTGGATTTTTCCAACGCCGATCCCTCCGCGCGCGACGTCCGGCAGGGGTCGCTGCGTTTCAGTTTCCAGAAAGAAGGCTGGGGGACGAGTTACATCGAATCGTGGAACGCGATCACGCAGAATTTTTCGTTCGGCCCGAAGAACATTGCGCTCGAAGCGTGGGCGCCGTTCGCCCGCGAAGCGACGCTTCCGAATTCTCGCCCGGGCCATACCGTCACGGGTGAAAATCAGGAGCTCTGCGGCGCGATCGCGACGCGCCGGACGCTCCTGCCCGGGCGCACCGCCAAACTCCATTTTACGGCGTCGTGGTTCTTTCCGCGCCATCCGCTCGGCCATCGCTACGCGAAGTGGTTCAAGAGCGCCGGCGACGTCGCCCGGTACACGCTGCCCCGGAAGGAATCGTTCGAGTCGGCCGTCTCTAAGGTGGAGAGCACCGTCTACTCGCTGCCTTTTCCGCAGTGGTTCAACGAAGCGCTCCTGGCGAATTTGGCGCCGTTCAACGCCTCGAGCTGGTTCGTGAAAGACGGCCGGTTCTCGTTTTACGAGGCGCCGGTGGTGTGTCCGCTGATGGGGACGCTCGACGTCGGTTTTTACGGATCGATCCCGCTCAGCTACTTCTTCCCGGAGCTCGAGAAGTCGCTCATCACGCAGTTCGCCGGCGTCCAGCGCATGGACGGGTACATTCCGCACGATCTCGGCAAGAACCGCCTCGATATGCCCTCCGACGGCACGACGTTCCATCTCTGGAAAGATCTCAACCCGAAATTTATCCTCATGGTCTACCGCGACTATCTCTGGTCGGGAGACCGCGCGTTTCTGAAGCGCCTCTATCCCAACGTGAAAAAGGCGCTTGCCTGGTCGATGGGAACCGACCACGACGGCAACGGGCTCCCCGACAACGAAGGCGCCGACCAGACGTTCGATCTTTGGGGCTTCTACGGCACGAACGCGTACACGTCGAGCATCTATCTGGCCGCGCTCCTGGCGTGTGACCGGATGGGCCGGATCCTCGACGACCCCGCTTTCTCGCGGCAATGCCGCGCGGCGCACGCAAAGGGGAGTGGCAGCTTCGAGAGGGAGCTCTGGAACGGGCGTTATTTCGGAGAGTACTGCGCGCTCTCGCAGCTAAACGGCCAGTGGTACGCGAATCTTCTGAAGCTGGGACCGATCGTCGACCGCGCGAAGATCCGGAAGGCGCTTTCGACGGTGCTGCGCCTTAACGGAAGCCAATCCCGGTTCGGCATGGTAAACTCGGTCATGGCCGACGGCCGTCTCGACCGTTCTAACGATCACTCGAAGAACATCTGGTCCGGAATGAACTACGCGTTCATGAGCCTTTGCGTTTCGGAAGGGGTCGCGATGCCGAAGCTGATGCACCAAGCCAAGAAATTGTGGACCAACGTCACGACCGTGCAGAAAAACCCCTGGAACCAGCCCGACACGATCGATTCGGCCAACGGCCGCTACGTGTTCGGCGATTCCTATTACCGCAACATGGCGATCTGGTCGATCCCGATCGTCTACGGGATGCGCGACCGCCGCACGGCCCGCGTTCTGAATGATCTGCGGCGGATTGCCGCGCCCAAGAGGACATGAGAAAGCGCCTCGCGCCCCTTTCCGTCTCTTTTCTCCTCCTCTGCACCCTCGCCGTCTCCGCTGCCGCCGAACCGGTTCCTGATTCGGCGGTTTCCTACGCGGACCGTCCGGGCGCGTCCTTCGGGGGCACGAACCTCGGGCGCGTGAAGATGTCCGGGCGCTACCGCCTGGCGTTTGGCGTCGACTCCGAGGAATTCGTGGTCAACGATTCGAACGCGGACCTGCAGGAGCGGAATTACCGCTACGTATTCGGCGAGCGCCTGAACAATACGTACGACCCCGCCATCTACTCGCAGTATCTCCTCAACGTCGATTTCGAGCCCAAGGATAAATGGAACGTCCACACGCAGATCGTGGCTGATCCTTGGTCTTATGTCGGCACGACCGGCGAGCAAATCCAAAAGAGCGACATTTCGGGAACCGCGAACGTGCGGTACAACCTGAAATATTTCGGCGCGTTCAACTCGACGATCGCCGAGATCTACCGCGGGAACAACGGCGACTCGATCGGGTTTCCGGTGATCAAAGTGCAGAACGGGCGTACCACGCGGAACGTGGTCCACGGTTTCTTCGATTTTAGCCCCGGCACGGGCGGCGTGCCGTTTACGATCCCTGAGCTCGACATCGATTACGAATTCCGTCCGATCCGCAAGCTCTGGGTCGACTACGCCGAGGACGACTGGCACGTGCGGGCGTTCGCGCTCGCCGACCAGACGCAGGCGCTCACGACGGACGACCCTCTCGGCCTCTCGAACCACAAGGACTACTGGCAGCAGAGCCCCTGGCTTTACCAGTACGTGCCCGTCCAGTTCTTCACGGATGGATCGATCCAGCGCGGCTATTACTCGGACACGCTCTCCTTCTACGCCCGCGACAGCGAAGGGAACCGCCTCGTCCTCCTGCGCGGTGCTTCGGTCGAGGCGGACATGGGCCGCACGTATTTCGCGGGAACCGTTGCGGCGCCATACACGCCGTGGGACGAAGAATACCTCTCGGCCGACAACGTCCCCGGCGCGTTCCGCCTGAAACACAAAGCGACCGACCGGCTGATCCTGGGCAGCACCTATACCTTCCGGAACGGCCTCGTGAACGATTCGGTCGCCGACCGCAGTCAGGTGTTCGCCGTGGACGCACGCTATCTGCAGAGCGAGACCGTGACCTGGAAGGCCGAGACCGCGATCTCGCGCCGCGAGATGGAGCTCATGACCAACCAGCGGTTCGAGAGGAGCCTTGAGGATTACGCGCATAAGCTCGCCGTCGAGACGAAATTCGACCACCGTGCCGACGGCCGCACCGAGGCCGAACTTTCGTTCACGCAAATGGACGAAAAGTTCCAGCCCACGCTCTCGCGCTATTCGAACACGCGCGACGACCGCTTCTGGGGAAAGCACCTGTCTTTCGCGGACATGCCGGATCTCGAGCCGTTCCGTTTGGGCGACGGCGTCGACATCAACCGCCGGACGTACCGTTTTCATTGGCGCGAGAAGCTCTTTCAGGAGCGATTCGAGAACCTGTTCGACGTGCGTCACGTGCGCCGCGCCTCCGACGACGGTTTCAAAGAAAACGTTTTCCGCGACGAGCCGACGTTCCGGATCACGCCGAACGTTACCGCGAAAGGTCTCGTCCGCTGGCACAAGCTGCCGACGAGCCAGTTGAACGTGGAGCCTTTCGTTTCCGATTATTACTTCATCGGCTCCGAAGATCCGTCCTCGCTCACGTTCCAGAACGTCGCGGTGCCGGCCGGCGCGGATCCGTCGCGCTGGACGTTCGCGGGCGCGCTTCAGTGGAAGCTCGACGAAAAATGGACGGCGGAGGGCTTCGTCGAGCGGTCCAACGACCTTCCCGATTTCCCGCGCGGACTTCTGAACAGCACCTTCCGGGACGCGTCCCAGCGCGTGGACGGCATCTTGATCGACCGCCTGCAGAATTTCCTGTACGGTCAGGGGCCTCTCGGCGGGGTGCCGCCGTACGAATACTTCACGGTCCTGCGCCAGCGCTTCATCTGGAAACCCCAAGATGAAGCGAAGGTGACGTTCCACGCAGCGCAGAACGGCTACAAGCATGCGGCGTCGATCGACGACAACGTGAACCACCAGGGGGTGAGCCTCGAGTTCGACGCGACGAAGAACCTCACGTTCTTCTTCGACTACACCCATTCGAACGTGATCGACCTGCCGAAGCTCGTGGCGACCAATTACTCGGAACACGACTTCCGCGGCCACCACAACGTGTACGCGAGCGTCGACTGGAAGCTCAGAAACTCGACGGTGCTCCGCGCCGAATACGGCGTATTCGGATTAGGCTACGATTCGCCACAGGTGACGCCCTACAGCGCGACGTCTTTCGCCCTGCCCACCCTTGACGCCGAACAATTGCTGCGTGTATCTTTAACGGGTGATTTCTAAGTTTTGAAACGGAGGTTCGCCATGGTCCTGCCCCGCAAACCGCTCCTCGCTCTCACGCTTCTTTCCCTCTGCATGCTCGTTCCGGCGGACGCCTGGGCGATCTTCGAGCTTTCGGTGTCGCCGCGCGACGGGGGGCAGAACGTGCGGTTCGACGTGTCGCCGTCCGAGCCCGGTCTTTTGAGGAACGAGGAAGTGACGGTCGCCGTCACCACTGACGAAGGCCAGCCGTACCGCATCACCCAAACCTCCCACCAGCCGCTCACGAACGAACGCGGCGACGTCATTCCGCAGGGTGCGTTCATCGTGTTCTCCCCGTCCTCGCCGCTCGGGAACCTCCGCGTGGAACAGGAGACCGCGATCTACATGGGCCAGACCAATCTGTACACCTCAAACGGGAGCGGGGAGTCGGATTCGTTCCTTCTCGTGTTCAACGTCCGCGTGCCGGAGAATCTGCCGGGAGGTGTTTACCAGACGCGCCTGACCTACATGCTCGAACCGACGAACGCTGGGACGGCGCTTTCGACGCGGGTCGTTCATCTTGACGTGCGCGTGGAACTGCGCTCAACCTTCAAGATCGACATCCGCCGTTCGGGCGGGGGCACGGGGCTCGACTTGAGCCGCATCGACCGTAATCGTCCAGTGGCGAAAGGCGCGCTCTCCGTGCGCATCGACGCGAACCTGGGTTCGCGCTACCGGATCACGCAGGAGCTCGCCGAACCCTTGACGTCCCAGACCGGATTCGTGATCTCTCCGAACGTTTTTATCTTCGAGGGAGTCGGCGCGTCGCGCGGCGAACTCGCCGTGAGCGGCCAGGCCCGCACCGTCTCGGAGTCCCAAGAGGTCGTTTATACCAATCAGGAGGGCTCAGGGGACGCGTTCGAGCTTCGCTATTCCGTCCTGCCCGAAAGCGCGGCGACGAGCGCCGGAGAGTCTGCAAAGCCGCTGCGCGCGGGCATCTACACGGGGACGCTTCTCTTCCGCGTCGAGTCCTCATCCAGCCTCGCTCCCACCGAGACGTTTCGCGTGCCGGTACGCCTTGAAATCGAACCCGTGCTTTACCTCGAAGTGAAAGCAGATGGCGGAACGGGTCTGTCGTTCGGGCGGTTTCGTCCCGACGACCTGCGCGAACGTACGGTGACTTTGGATGCGCGCTCCAATCTGGGCGTGCCGTATCAAGTTTCGCAGATCCTCTCGCGCCGCCTCGTGAACGAAAAAGGCCAGCCGCTGCCGGAGGAGATTTTCACTTATTTCGCCGACGAACCCCAAGGCGGAAAAGTAGGTTCGACGACGCCGACTCCCGTTCGGGAGGGGGAAGACGTGGTTTATACGTCGGATGCCAAGGGAACCACTGAATCCGTAAAGCTTCATTACTCCCTTATCATCCCTAAAGATACCTCCGCAGGTTCATACAATTCCGACATTAAATATTCAATCACAACTTTGTAAAAGACTTTCAAAAAATTGTTAATAATTTTTTTGATTTTCTTAAGCTGTTGTATTTAATAGACTTAAGAAACTAAGACATTTAAAAATATTTTTCCATAGTCTTGACATTTGCTGGGATTCGACGTATAATCTCCACACATAAACGAGCAATGAAGGTCAGCTAGTTTATCGTCGTTCTTTAGAAAAGCCGGGCTAAAAAAGATTAGGGGCAAACCATCCGCAAGGGTGGGACGCAAAGCTACGGGACCTTAAAAAGGGTTCGCCGGGCCGCCAAAGAAGCTGAAATTCGCTTCTTTCGCTGTCCGGCTTTTTTATTGATTGGGTTATATTGGACGGAGAAGAACTTAAGTACGTAACAATGGAGACTATAACCATGAAGAAATTCATGACCGTTTTGATGGTCGCCGGTCTTCTGGCGCCTTCGCTGGCGTCCGCTGAAACTGCTTCCACGGCGAACGTTCCTGTCACGGCCGCGGTTGATTCGATCCTCGTGCTGGACATGGCGATTGCCAAGGAAAACGTGAACGGAACGCTTGGACCCGCGACCCTCACGTCTATGCCTTTCACCATGACGCGTAGCGGTTCCAACGCGCTCGGTGGCGATGCGGCGTATCACGTGTTCCTCGGCGCCAACACGTCGGGCCGTAACTACAACATCACGTCCACGCTGGGTAACCTGACCAACGCGAACGGCGTCATCCTTCCGGATGCGATGCTTCTCGACGGCGTCTCGGTGACCAACGGCAGCGGTGCGGCGGTTCCGGGCGGCACTTTCCCGGCCGACACGGCGCAGTCCGCCAAGGGCACTGACAAGGCGATCTATAGCAATAACCAGGGTCGCGGTGCGGTTATCGAGCTCGTGTACGGTATCTCCGGTGGCAACGCTAACGGCACCCCGCCCTTCACGGGCTGGCAGCCGGTTCCGCCGGACCAGGCGTCGGGCACGTACACTGCGGCGCCCGCGCTGAAGTTCACGATCACGACCATCTAAGACGTACTTCGAAATAAACGCCAGAGGGGAGCAATTCCCTCTGGCGCTTTTTTTTGACCCCCACCGTCCTTTTTGTTAGCATGAGGTTATGATGAAGAAAGCCATCCTCCTCTCCGTTTTTTTTGCCGCCACGTTTTCGGCGAGCGCCTTCGCCGCGACGATCGTGATCAACACCCCGAGGGTCGAGCTCGAGCTCACGCCGGGGGAATCCGTGACGGGAGAAATCACCGTCGAAAACCCAACCGATCAGGTTACGGCGATCCGTGTCTATCTCGAGGATTTCGCCTATCTTCCAGGCCCTTCCGGCGAGAAGAATTTTTTTGCGGCCGGCACCGGCCCCTATTCCGCGTCCAACTGGCTCACGTTCACGCCGACCGATATCTCCCTGCCCGCGTACGGCAAGGCTTCGGTGCGCTACAGCGCGCGTCTTCCGGAAGAAGCGTCGGGCGGGTATTACTCCGTTATTTTCTTCGAGACGATCATCGGCCAGGTGCCGGACAAGGACGGCGTCGCCATCGACGTCGCCGGTCGCATCGGCGCGCTTTTTCTGATCGAGGCCAAGAATAGCCAGCGCCGCGACGGCGTCATCGAGTCGATCGACATCCGTCCTTCCCAGGGCAACAAACCCCTCGAGATCGAAACGGCTTACCGGAACACCGGGAACGTACACACGCCGCTCACCGGAAACTTCGTCCTCATGGACGCCGAAGGCGGAATCGCCGCACGCGGCGAGCTCGCTCCGCTCTACTCGATGCCGGGCACGACGGCCCGCGGTGTCACCCAGTGGGTCGGTCGCGTTCCGAAGGGCAGCTACACGGCTCTCCTCACGTACAGCCTCGGAAAAGGAAAATCGCTCGTAGAGGAAAAATCCCTCGTCGTCGAGTGAAGAAAATCTCCGTTCTCACGGGCTTTCTCTCGCTGGCAATGGCCGGCTCCGGCCTCGCCGCAGACGCTAATTTCTATCGCTTGAACGACCGCTGGGAGAAAGCCGCCGCCACCGGCAAGAGCCGTGAAGACGCGATGGACGAAGGCTTCGCCCGCGCGATCCAAAGAAGCGACGCCTCCATCGTTTCATCCCTACCGGTTTCCCCGCCGCTACGCCGCACGCTCTCCCAGATCGAGCAATCCCGCGTTGAGCTCGAATTCGAACGCTCGCTCCTCGTTTCGGCGAACGGCATCCTGAAATACCTCGCGACGGACGCCGGACGCGTCGTGCTTTCGACGGCCGACCCGAACACGCTCCTCATCAAAGCCATCGGCATAGGCCCAACGTTCGTCCACGTCTGGGACGCGGCGGGACGTCATTCCTTCGAAATCCAGGTGACGCCGCCCACCTACACGCTCACGAACAACCAGGTTCGCAACCTCGAAGCCGCGGAGGGCCTTCGTCCTTTCCGCGTGGGGTACGAAGTTACGCGGGCCGCCTCCTATCAGGCGCTCAAGCCGCGCGAGCTTGAACGCAGAGACATGACGCTGATCCAGCAAGCGACGATCGAAGGCGACACGCCCTACGGCGCGCTCTCGGGTTTCGGAGTCGCGCAGAAGGCCGCGGACAAGACGATCATCACCGACGCGGGTGCGCGGCTCCTCGACGCACGCATCGGGCCATTCTCCGGATTCGATGCTCACGCAGGAGACACGAGCGTGGTTCCCGGACTCATGGTATTTCCCGAGGCCCGCATCCGCGGTCTCCGTTTGGACAACGAAACCACCGACGAGGATTTTCGCTGGTCCGGTTTTTACGGCCGCGAAAAATCCGGTATCCTTGGGCTTCTCACGCCGGGCGTCGTGTCGAAGCGTTCGGTGAGCTCCTATTTGGGCGGCGGAACGGCCGATTACGAATTCAGCGACCGCGCGCGCGTGAAGGGCGGGTATTTCGTGGGCCACGGACAGGCCCGCCGCGACGAGTTGAACCGCCGGGGGATGGGGGTGGCCGGCCGCTTCGACCTGACCCCGAACGTCCGCTTCCAGCCCGAAGTCGATTTCGATAGCGAGCACGTGGCGCACAAATACAACGTCGACGTGAAGCTCAAGCGTTTCCGTCTCCGGAATCAGTGGCGCGACGTGTCGAAGAAGTTCTACACGCTGGTCGGCGCGCCCGCCCAGCAGGGGGAGCTCGGCTACAGCGCCGACTTCAGCGCGCAGCCCTTCGAGAATCAGACGTTCTCGGGCGCACTCGACATCTTCCGCGACCGCCTGATCCCCAATCCCGCGAATCCTGACCGCTTCAACGTGCACCGCGAGCTCGACTGGACCATCGCGCCCGATTTCACTTCGAGCCTCTCGCTGAACTACAGGGATTTGGACGAAACCGGCCGCGTCGGCCCCTCGAAGCAGCGCGCGGTCGGAGCCGCCTACAACCGCACGCTCGAGCTCTACGGCCACCGGTACGCGCTTTTCGGCCGCTGGGAGAACCGCGGTTACCGGAGCCTCACCAATTCCGAGGTCAACTACGTCGTGGACCAGTTCTTCCTCGGATTCAACACGCCGCTTTTCTGGGGAATCTCTTTCGGCGCGCGGAAGGAGTACAATTTCCTCCGCGAGCCGAACATCAACCAGTCGAGCGTGCCGCACGCCACCACGTACTCGCTCGATTATTCCCGGCAGATCGAGAATACCCCTTTTCACCTGAATGCCCGCTTCAGCCACCGCGACGAGGAGGAAACCGAGTCGCAGAACAGCTTCATGTCGGGAGAGGACGCGACCGAGCTTTCCGGTGGCGTCACCTACCGCGAGACCGAGGACTTCGAGATTTTCCTGACGGGCCGCATCGAGAACTACCGTCCTGAGAGCCTCGCCGTCCAGGACCCGCGCGTCGAAGCCGAGTTCCTGACCGGA
This sequence comes from uncultured Planctomycetia bacterium, assembly GCA_964431835.1. GTDB lineage: Bacteria > Omnitrophota > Gorgyraeia > 2-02-FULL-51-18 > 2-02-FULL-51-18 > CAYSKO01. The sequence continues at coordinate 234,231 of CAYSKO010000001.1, forward strand.
ATGCGCGGGACGTTCGACACCGGCATCCGCTGGTCGCCCACCGGTTCGTTCGAAGGCTTCGTTTTCAAGGATTTGAACGGAGACGGCTCCCGCACTCCCGACGAGCCGGGTCTCAAGGGGATGACCGTTTCAGCGGAGGGGAAGAAGGCGGTGACCGACGAACGCGGCTTTTACGAACTCGAGAAGATCGGCGGCAAGAAAACGACGCTCACGCTCGACGTTTCGGTGCTGCCTTACGGGTACGTGCCGACGACGTCTCCCTCGAGGGAAGCCGCGATCGAACCGAACGGCGTCGAGCAGGTGGATTTCGGCGTGACGCCCCGCTCGGAGATCGCAGGCGTCGTTTTCAATGATCTCAACAAGAACGGCCGCTTTGACAACGGAGAGCCGGGCATCCACAAGGCGAATCTCATCCTGGAAGACGGAAAGAGCGCTTCGTCGCGTACGAACGGTTATTATTCTTTCGGGGACGTGACGGCCGGGGCCCACACGATAACGCTCGACGTATCGTCCTTGCCCGAAGGCTATTTGCCGTCGGGACCGTTCAAGCAGGCGGTGACGGTGTTCGAAGGCGTGCGCTTCGAGAAGAGCTTCCCGCTTCGCGCCGTGCGCGGAGTCGCGGGCCGGGTGTTCCTGGACGACGACGCCGACCGGAAGCCGGGTCCCGCGGAGAAGGGAGCGGCGGATATTCTCGTCCTCCTTGGCGACGCGCCCGTCCTCACCGATGCGGAGGGGTACTATCTTTTCGACGACGTTCCGACGGGACGTCTCACGCTCGCCGTCGATCCGAAGACCGTTCCGGCCGGATACCGCCTGCCCGAGCCCGTCACGATCCAGATCGGATCCGAACCCGTTTCCATCTCGGACCGCAACATCGCGCTACCCAAAACGCTCGCGGTGCGCTCGGGTCCCGCCGTTCGCACGTTGTCGCCCGAAGAAATCGAAGCCGCCCGCCGGACCGAAGGGAACGCGGAAAAAACGGAAGCGCCCGCTTAAAACAGCGAGCGCGAGGGAGGAAGAACCGGCCGGGACGCTTTAGCGCGCCGTGACGGTGACGAGCTTCCGGACGCTGCCGGGGGTTGAAACGAGCGTCTCAACGATCGAGTGCTTCATGAGGTTCGTTTTCACGTCGAGCGAAAGGGCGTTTTTAACGCTCGGCGCGGAAGAGGCGCGGGGCGCGCTGAACTGAAAGAGCGCAGGAATCGTGCAGCTGACCTGGACGGAGC
>CAYSKO010000002.1:0-112092 GCA_964431835.1 uncultured Planctomycetia bacterium
GGGTTACGGCGACCGCCGCAAGGAAATGCTGGGCGACATCGCGGTTCTCACGGGCGGCAAGGCGATCACCGAGGATCTCGGTATCAAGCTCGAGAACGTCCAGATCACCGATCTCGGCCGCGCCAAACGCGTGTCGGTCGGCAAGGACAACACCACGATCATCGAAGGCGCCGGAAAGACCGCGGACATCAACGGCCGCATCCAGACGATCAAGAAGCAGATCGAGGACTCCGACTCGGATTACGACAAGGAGAAGCTCCAGGAACGCCTCGCGAAGATCGCAGGCGGCGTGGCCGTCATCAACGTCGGCGCGGCGACCGAGACCGAAATGAAGGAAAAGAAGGCTCGTGTCGAGGACGCTCTCCACGCGACCCGCGCGGCCGTCGAAGAGGGAATCGTTCCCGGCGGCGGCGTGGCGCTCATCCGCTGCGCGCGTACGCTCGACAAGATGGACCTCGAGGGCGACGAACTCATCGGCGCGAAGATCATCAAGTGCGCGATCGAAGAGCCCTTGAAGCACATCGCCCGCAACGCCGGCCAGGTCGGCGAAGTGGTGGTGGATAAGGTGAAGAACGAGTACAAAGACTCGTTCGGGTACAACGCCCAGACCGGCAAGTACGAGGATCTCGTGGCGGCCGGCGTCATCGACCCGGCGAAGGTCACTCGCACGGCGCTTCAGAACGCCGCGTCGATCTCGGGCCTGCTCCTGACCACCGAATCGCTCATCACGGACATCCCCGAGGAGAAACCTTCGGCTCCGGCGATGCCCGGCGGGATGGGCGGCATGGGCGGCGGCGGGATGTATTGATCCGAAGCTAAAATAAGCAAGAAACCCGGATCCTCGCAAGGGGGTCCGGGTTTTTCTTTTGTTGTCCGTGGGCCTCGGCTTTTGCTAAGATAAGCCCTTATTCAGCTCGGTCGGGTCGTTTTTTTATATCCTTAACCCTTTAAAGAAGAACGGAGTTTTCCGGATGAAGAAATTTCTGATCCTCCCGATCCTGGCCCTCGTGATTTTCGCCGCCTCGGCGCAGCCCGCCTCGGCGAAAGAACGCCGTTACTCCGCCAAGGGAGAGGTCGTCACCGTCGATCCTCCGTACGGACGTGTCACGATCCGCCACGGCGCGATCAAGGGTTTCGCCGCCGCCGCCGACACCGATTTCGTCGCGTCGAAGGAACAGCTTAAGCCTCTCGAGCGCCGCGACCTCGTCGATTTCGAATTCGTGGAAGAGGGCGGAGACGCGCGCATCGAAAAAATTTCCGTCACCGGTGAAGCCGCTCCCGAAGATAAAGTGAGATTCGGCCAGGTCGTCCAGGACGCGCTTGTCGGTACGGGGGAAGTGGCGAAAACCATCACGACGCCGATCGCTCCCGTCCACGGCGCGGTCTCGAGCGTCGCGGGCGCCACCACCGACACGACCGGCGCGGTCCTCACGGACGCGGATTCACAGGTCCGGAGCGAATTCTAAACTTTCCAGTCCGCCGCATCTTTTAACGTCACATACCGAGGGAGATTTTTTTCATGAGCGAATGGCTGGGACGAGGGCGTAAAGCGCGCCGGGCGTACGGATTCGACGAGATCGCGCTGGTTCCCGGGAACGTCACGATCAACCCGAACGAGGTCGATCCCTCGTGGTCGATCGGCGGCAAGAAGTACCGCGTTCCGATCATGGCGTCGGCGATGGACGGGGTCGTGGACGTCGATTTCGCGATCGCGATGTCGAAACTGGGCGGCATCGCCGTCCTCAATCTCGAAGGCGTCCAGACCCGCTACGAGAATCCGAAGGAAGTCCTGAAGAAAATCGCCGGCGCGAGCGTCGAGGAATCCGGCGTCCTCATCCAAGCGCTGTACAAGCAGCCAGTAAAGGAAAAGCTCGTCGCTAAGCGCATCAAAGAGATTAAGAAAGCTCGCGGCACCGCCTGCGTGTCCTCGATCCCTCAGCGCGCCGAGAAGTTCGGCAAGATCGCGCAGGACGCGGGCGCGGATCTCTTCATCGTTCAGTCCACGGTCACGACCGTGCGTCACATCTCGAGCGAGTATAAGACCGTCGATTTCGGCAAATTCTGCGGCTCGATGAAAATCCCCGTGATCCTGGGCAACTGCGTCACCTACGAGACGACCCTCGAGCTCATGTACACCGGCGCAGCGGGTCTTCTCATCGGCATTGGGCCGGGAGCCGCCTGCACCTCGCGCGGTGTTCTCGGCCTCGGCGTGCCTCAGGTTACGGCGACCTGCGACGCGGCCGCCGCGCGCGACACCTACTACAAGCGCACGGGCCGCTACGTCCCGATCATCACGGACGGCGGCATGTCCACCGGCGGGGATATCTGCAAGGCCTTCGCCTCGGGTTCGGACGCGGTCATGGTTGGCTCCGCCTTCGCGCGCACGAAGGAAGCGCCGGGCGGCGGCTATCACTGGGGGATGGCGACGCCGCACGCGAACCTACCGCGCGGCACGCGGATCCACGTCGGAACGACGGGTTCGCTCGAGGAAATCCTCTGGGGCCCGGCGAACCGTGACGACGGCAGCCAGAACCTGATGGGCGCTCTCACGACGTGCATGGGAAACGTAGGTGCAATGAACATCCGCGAGCTTCAGAACATCGATCTCGTGATCGCGCCTTCCATCCGCACCGAGGGCAAAGTGTTCCAGCAGGCCCAGCGCGTCGGAATGGGGAAATAAGGTTTGGCCAACGTCTCCGGCGGCCCCTCCACGCTCGACATCGCGCGCAGGGCCAAGCCCCTGCAGATCTTCGCGGTCGCCAACAAAGCGGGGATCCGTCTCGACGAGCTCGAGGTCTTCGGCAATTACAAGGCGAAGGTCTCGCTGGCCGCGCTCGAGCGCCGCGCGACGCGTCCGAGCGGGAAGCTGATCTGCGTCACCGGCATGACGCCGACCAAAGAGGGCGACGGCAAAACCACGACGTCCGTCGGTCTCACGCAGGCCCTCGGCGTCCTGAAAAAGAGCGTCATGCTCTGCCTTCGCGAGCCGTCGCTGGCGCCGATCTTCGGATTCAAGGGCGGCGCGACCGGCGGCGGTTATTCGCAGGTCGTCCCGATGGAGGACATCAACCTCCATTTCACCGGCGACATCCACGCGATCGAACGCGCACACAATCTACTCGCGTCTGTCCTCGACAACCACATCCACCAGGGCAACGCCCTCAAAATCGATACGAACCGCATCTTCTGGCGGCGTGCGATGGACCTTGCGGACCGTCAGCTCAGGGACGTGGTGACGGGTCTCTCCAAGGCCACCAATTACCAGAAGGTCCGCACCGGCTTCGACATCACAGCCGCGAGCGAAGTCATGGCCGCGGTCTCGCTTTCGACCAACATCGCCACGCTGAAGGCGAAACTCGCAAAAATCTCCGTCGCCCTCGGCAAGGACGGCCGCCTGATTACGGCGAAGGACTTGAAGGCCTCCGGCGCGATGACACTTCTTCTTAAAGACGCGATGAAGCCGAATCTCGTCCAGACGCTCGAGGGCCAGCCGGTGTTCATGCACACAGGCCCTTTCGCGAACGTTTCTCACGGCAACAACAGTCTCGTTTCCACGCAGATGGCGCTGAAACTCGCTAATTACGTCGTCACCGAATCGGGCTTTGCCACGGACCTCGGTCTCGAGAAGTTGTTCGACGTCCTCTGCCGCGAAGGGGATCTCAAGCCGAGCGTCGTCGTCCTCGTCATTTCCGTGAAGGCGCTCCGCTCGCACGCACCCGTCCCCGTAGTGCCCAAGAAGAAGGGGGCAAAGGCTCTCGCGCCAGCCTCCGGACTTGACATGTTCCGTTGGGACCTGTTTAAAGAAGGTTTCGCGAACGTCCAGCGCCACATTTCGAACATTCGGAAATACGGCGTCGAACCCGTCATCGCGATCAACCGTTTCCCGAACGACACCGACGACGAGATCAAGATTTTGCGCGACTACTTCTCAAGCCAGAACGTCGAACACGCCGTCTCGGACGTCGTGCGCTTGGGAGGCAAGGGCGGCGTCGAACTCGCCGAGAAGGTTCTTAAGGTGATCGCCGAGAAACCGAGCCGCTTCGCGCCGATCTATCCGCTCGATATTCCGACGGAAGAGAAGATCGAAAAGCTCGTGACCGAAATTTACGGCGGCGCGGGCGTCACGTATCTCGACGACGCCAAAGAAGATCTGGACCGCATCCATAAGCTCAAGCTCGATCACTTGCCGATCATCGTCGCGAAGACCCCTTACTCCTTCTCGGACGACCCTGAGCTCAAAGGAGCTCCCACCGGCTGGAAGCTCCGCGTCCGGGGCATCCGTCCGTACACCGGCGCGGGTTTCCTCGTCGTCCTCGCCGGGAAAATGATGCTGATGCCCGGTCTTCCGGCCGAGCCTATGCTCGAAGGCATGGATGTGACCGACGACGGGGAAGTCAAAGGCCTCTTCTGATGAAGGAGTTCGGCCGGTTTCCTGTCCGCGATTTCTTGGACGAGCTAGGTTCCGAGAGTCCGGCTCCCGGCGGCGGCGCCGCGGCCGCGATGACCGCCGCGCTCGGTGCGGGCCTCCTCGAGATGGCCTCCCGACTGAACGCCAAGCGCATCGAGAAAAAATCCGGGTCGCCCGACCCCGGCGCTCCCGCGCGCATCGGCGAGGCGGAAAAGATTCGGCACCGCCTCCTCGAGCTCGCCTCGCTCGATGCGGCCGCATTCGAAGAGATCGCCCGGCGATCCGCCGAATCCCGCGAAGGCGCCCCTTACCGCGAAGCGCTTAAAAACGGCGCGTCCGTTCCTCTCGAGATCTGCGGGTTGGCCGCACGCGCACTCGAGCTTTGCGCGGACGAACGGCCCCGCACCGGGAAGTGGCTCGTTTCGGACGTGCTCGAGGCCGCCATCCTGTTCGACGCGGCGCTCCGTTCCGCTCGCCTCAACGTCGAAGTGAACCTGAAGGAGCTCGACGACGAGCTCTTCGTCCGAGAGGCCACGTCGCGGCTCGACGCGTTTCAGAAGAGCGCGGCCGCAAGGCTCTCCGCCGTCACGGACACTGGCGCATGAACGCCCGCTCAAAAAACCTCCTCGACGGCCACGAAGCGGCGAAAAAACGTATGGCGGAATCCGCTCTGCGCGTCGAGCGGATCCGCGAAACGGGCGGGGAGCGTCTCGCGCTCGCGACCATTCAGGTCGGCCACGCCAAAGACACGGAGCTTTACGCGGCGTCTATCGGGAAGCTTCTCGCCAAGGCGGGCATCGATCACGTCCCTAGTGTTTCGCCGGAAAAGATCTCCCAGGAAGAACTCGTCGCGAAGATCCAGGCGTTCAACGACGATCCGCTCGTCACCGGCATTCTCGTCTTCGCGCCGCTTCCCGCACACCTCCACGCCGCGAGCGTCCTCAACGCGGTGGATCTACTGAAAGACGTCGAAGGCCGCCGCGTGCTGAACGGAAACGGCCGCCGCGTGCTGTCGCCGACGGCCGAGGCCGTGATGGCTCTCCTCGAAGAAACGGGTGAAGACCTGACCGGTAAGGAAGCCGTTGTCGTAGGCCACAGCGACATCGTAGGGAAGCCCGTTGCGATCCTTCTTCTGGACCGTTACGCCACCGTCACCGTGTGCCACGTAAAGACGCGCGATCTGCGCGCGCACGTCGAGCGAGCGGATATCGTTGTCGCCGCGGCCGGCAAACCGAACCTCATCAAAGGCGCCTGGGTGAAGCCTGGCGCGACAGTGATCGACGTCGGAGAAAACTGGGTCGCGGGCAAACTTTGCGGCGACGTCGAATTCGAGGCCGCGCGCGAGCGGGCCGCCTTCATCAGCCCTGTGCCGGGGGGTGTCGGGCCCGTCACGAACGCCATGCTCGTGAGAAACCTTTTGAAACTTTACGATCTCCGGAAGGAAGCCGATGGAAATCTCTGAGCTCGTCTCGAAAACCCCCTGTGTCGTCACGAGCGAACTCGGGCCGCCGAAGGGCACGAACATGGAGCCGTTCTTCAAAGCGGCCGCTCATCTCAAAGACAACGTCCACGCGGCGAACGTCACGGACGGGCAGGCCGGCATGATGAAGCTCGGCTCGCTCGCGGCATGCCATCTGTTGAAGGATTTTGGAATCGAGCCCGTCATGCAGATGACCTGCCGGGACCGGAACCGCATCGCGATCCAATCCGACCTTCTATCCGCCTCGGCGCTCGGTATACGGAACGTTCTAGTGCTTACGGGCGATCCGATCCACATCGGTGACCATCCGGACGCGAAGCCCGTATTTGACCTAGACGCCGCCGCGCTCATGGCCGCCATCCGGGGCATGGGAGCGGGGACCGATATTCGGGGCAATAAACTGGACGGCGCGCCCCGTTTCTCGATCGGCGCCGCGATGAACCCCTGCGTCGACGACGTCGAAACCGAGCTCTCGAAAACCCGCAAAAAACTGGAAAGCGGCGCCCAGTTCTTCCAAACCCAGGGCGTGTTCGATCCCGCGCGTTTCCTTAAATTCGTTTCGCTTTACCGCGACGCCGGCTTCAAGGCCCCGATCCTTGCGGGGATCATTCTCGTGAAGTCCGCCAAAATGGCGAATTTCATGAACGAGAAGATCCCCGGTATCGTGATTCCGAAACCCCTCATCGAACGCTTCGAAAAAGCCTCGGACCCTAAGGCCGAGTGCGTAAAGCTCGCGGTGGAGCTTATCCGGGAGCTCAAGCCCCACGTCCAGGGCTTCCATCTCATGGCGATCGGATGGGAGGATCTACTCCCCGCGATCGTCGCCGAAGCCGGTATAAAACCCTCCTAAACCTCTTTAAAATCCTAGGTTTAGCGCGTATAATAAGCGTTCGTTCCTAGGAGGCTTTTTTTGCGTATTCCCGAGATCCTCAGAGCCAAAAAAACCGGTCGGAAGCTCACCATGCTTTCGGTCTACGACTGTCCCATGGCGGACATCGTCGATCGTTCGGGCGTCGACATGACGCTCGTCGGCGATTCGCTGGGTATGGTGATCCTGGGTTATCCGTCCACCCGCGAAGTGACGATGGACGAGATGATCCATCACGCGAAGGCGGTTCGCCGTGGCGTGAAGAAGTCCCTCCTTATCGGCGATTTGCCCCTCAAGGGCGTCGAAAGGGGCCCGAGACAAGCGCTCGAATCCGCCCGGCGTTTCATGAACGAAGCCGGCTGCGAAGCGGTCAAGCTCGAGTGGGTGAAGGACGCGCCCGCGATCCTCGCCGCTTTCCGCAAGGCCCGCATCCCTGTCATGGCCCACGTCGGCCTCACGCCGCAGACGATCGGCGCCTACAAAGTACAGGGCGCGAAGGCGGACGACGCGCTGCGCATCTTCAACGAAGCCCACGTCGCGGAGACCGAGGGCGCGTTCGGCGTTCTCTTTGAGTGCGTGCCCGAGGAGGTCGCCAAAACCGTCACTTCCACACTCAAAATTCCCACGATCGGCATCGGTTCGGGTCGCGGCTGCGACGGCCAAGTCCTCGTTTTCCACGACGTGGCCGGCATGAACGCGAGCTTCCGCGCGCGTTTCGTACAGCGTTACGCGTATCTTTATCCGTCCATGGAAAAGGCCGCCTCCCGCTACGTGAAAGCAGTCTCCACCGGCAAATACCCGCGCAAGAAGCATACGTTCGCGATCCCGTCCGAAGAACTCGCGGCGTTCCGCGACGCGGTCGATGCGGTCAAGGGAAAGGCGAAAATATGGCGGTAAAAGCGCTGGGAATGCTCTCGGGTGGATTAGATTCTACGCTCGCGGCGAAGCTTCTCGTCGACATGGGCGTCGAAGTCGAGGGCGTCAATTTCTCGACCGGTTTTTGCGTCACCGAACACACGCGCAACTTCAAGAAGGAAGACGAAAAGAAGCCGCTGCGCCCGAACGAGGCGCTGCGCCTTGCGTCCGAACTTAAATTCAAACTGCACATCATCGACGTATCGAAGGATTACCTCCCCGTTGTCCAGGATCCCAAGTACGGATACGGCGCGAACATGAACCCGTGCATCGATTGCCGTATCTTTATGTTCAAGCGCATGCGTAAGCTCATGGACGAGTTCGGCGCGCAGTTCATGTTCACGGGCGAGGTCCTCGGCCAGCGTCCGATGTCGCAACACCGCGAGGCGCTTAAAACCATCGAACGAGACAGCGGGTTGTCCGGTCTCGTCCTCCGGCCGCTCTCGGCGGCGCTCCTGGATCCGACGATTCCCGAAGTGAAGGGCTGGGTAGACCGTGACAAGCTACTTGCGCTCTCCGGCCGCTCCCGCAAGCCCCAGATGGCGCTCGCGAAGGCCAACGGCCTTGAGGATTACCCTCAGCCGGCCGGCGGCTGCTGCTACCTCACCGATCCGCAGTACGCGGCGAAGCTCAAGGATTTCTTCGACCACGAAGGGAAGTACGAGCTCACGCACGAACACGTGATTATGCTCAAGGTCGGGCGCCATTTCCGCGTTTCCAGGAAAGCGCGCGTGATCGTGGGTCGCAACGAGCGCGAGAACAATTTCCTCAAAGTTTACGAGAAGGGCCGCCATGTTTTCCGCATTGCGGATTATCCCTCGGCGCACGTCCTCGCGGAGTTCCGCGGCGAAGCGGGTCCCGAGGAGATCCGCATGATCGCCTCCATCGCGGCCCGCTACTGCGACGCCGTGCCCGGCACCGCGGTTCCGGTTGAACACCGCTATGGGGATTTCGTCGAAACCCTCCAGGCGTCGGCCGCTTCCGAGGAACAGCTCGAGGGCTGGAGGCTGTAAGTGACGTTCAGGGCGCTACACCAGGGGCTTATTCTGGCCGGTTTCGCCGGTATCGCGCTTTCCGTGCTCGGCGCGCTTCTCTACGTGCTCCAATCCCGCCAACTAAAAAGCCACCAACCGGGCCGCCTCCTCTTCGCACTGCCTTCTCTCGACCGGCTCGACCGCCTGCATTTCCGCGCGCTTTCGTTCGGACTCATCCTTTTCTCAACAGGCCTCCTCTCTGGGTTATTTCGTCTAAAGGGCCTCGCGGACCTCGCGCGTTTCGCGAAGGACCCGACGGTCGTTTTGTCGCTCCTTTCGTGCGGGCTCTACTGGGCGGTGCTCGTCGTGCGCGCCTCCTCACTGCGCCGCGGACACAAAATCGCGGTCGGCACGCTCGTCGTTTTCGTTTTCCTCGTCGTCACGCTTCTCACGACCTACGTCTGTCCCGTGGGGCACACGGCGTGATGGAAATCGTCGTTCTGGGCCTGAACCACAAAACGGCTCCCGTCGAAGTCCGCGAGAAGCTCGCGATCCCCGCCTCGAAGGCCGGGGATCTCCTCCGGACGCTCGCGGGGAAGCGTATCTTCGACGAAAGGCTTCTTCTTTCGACGTGCAACCGGACGGAGATCTACGGCGTCGGAACCGGAGTCGACTCGATTCGCCGCGCGAAAGAGTTCCTCAGCGAATATTCGAACACCGACCTTTCGCTTTTTGAGGACAAGCTCTACGTCCTACGTCAGCCCGAATCGGTCGCCCATCTTTTTTCCGTCGCCGCAGGGCTCGATTCGATGGTGCTCGGCGAAACCGAAATCACGGGCCAGGTGAAGGATGCTTATCTTTCCGCACTGGAGAACCGGCAGACGGGAAAGGTCCTGAACGCCCTCTTCCAGCGTTCGCTCAAAGTCGCTAAGGAAGTGCGCACGCAAACCGGAATCGGTTCGGGACGCGTGAGCGTCGCATCTGTCGCAGTCGATCTGGCCGGGAAAATTTTTGAATCGCTCGACGGCTCCCGGGTGCTCGTGCTCGGCACGGGCGAGATGGCGACGCAGGTGACGCGCGCGATGATTTCGAAGGGCGCAAAACCCATGATCGTGTCGAGCCGGCATCACGACCGTGCCGTCGAAATGGCGGCGGAGCTCGGCGGAGAAGCGGTCGCCTTCGACGACTTTGAGCTGCGCATCACCGAGGCGGACGTCCTCGTCGCATCGACGGCCGCTCCGCGCGCGATCGTGCATGAGGCGCAGGTGAAGTCCTGGATGAAGGCTCGCCACGAACGTCCGCTTTTCATCGTCGACGTCGCCGTGCCGCGTAACGTCGAAGCCGCAGTGGATAAAATCGATAACGTCTACCTTTACAACATCGACGACCTCCACGGCATCACGGACAAGAATCGCGAGCTCCGCGAAAGCCAGCTCGCCGACTGTCTCGGCCTCGTCGGCCGGCAGACCCAGTTTTTCATGGACTGGTTCCAGAAGGAATTTGGCGCGCGCGACGCGGCGAGCGTAAGGGTCTGAGGATGACGCTCCCGAAGGTCGTCCGCATCGGCACACGGGGGTCGAAACTCGCGCTCGCGCAAGCCGGAGACGTGAAGAGACGGCTCGAAAAAGCCAATCCCGGAGTGCGGTTCCGCCTCGTCGTCGTTCGCACGGAAGGCGACGAATTCCAGTCGGTCGAACTTTTCAGAAAGAACGGAACCGGTTTCTTCACGAAGGCGATCGAGGAGAAGCTCCTGGCGGGCCGGATCGACGCGGCTGTTCACAGCTTGAAGGATCTCCCCACGAAATCTCCGCGCGGCCTCACGCTCGCGGCCGTCCCCAAGCGCCTCGTTCCCACGGACGTTCTCGTCAGCCGGCGGCGGTTCTCGCTCCGCGATCTTCCGGCGGGCGCTACGGTCGGCACCGGGAGCCCGCGCCGCAAGCGCCAGATCCTTCTCGCCCGGCCGGATATCGCCGTCCGCGACATCCGCGGCAATCTCGATACACGCGTAAAAAAAGTCCTTTCCGGCGAGCTCGCCGCGATCGTCGTCGCCCAGGCAGGGCTCTTGCGGCTCGGCAAATACATGAAGTACGCCCGGCCGATCCCCGCTGAGACGATGCTTCCTGCGGTGGGACAAGCGGCGCTCGGCATTCAGGCGCGCGCCACGGACACCGCCCTCCTCAAAGCGCTCCGAAAGATCAACCACCGCCTCACGGAGATCGAAACCGGCGCCGAACGCGCGTTCCTCGAAGCGCTCCGCGGCGGCTGTCGTGTTCCCGTCGGGATCGCGTCGAGGATTTCCGGTGGGCGAATCCGTTTTTCAGCGGCGGTTTTCTCCGTGAAGGGCCCGGGCGCGGTGCGCGGCGAACGAGCCGGCGCGCTCGGCCGCGCGAACGCCGTCGCGTGCGCGCTCGCCGCCGATCTTCTTCGTCGGGGCGCCGCCCGCCTGATGAGGGAAGCGCGCTCGGCGGGTGAAGCGTGAAGAAGAAGTCCGGAAAAGTTTATCTTGTCGGCGCGGGTCCCGGGGACCCCGGGCTCCTTACGCTCAAGGCCAAACGTGCGCTCGAAGAAGCCGACCTCGTCGTGTACGACTATCTTGCGAATCCGGAGCACCTGAAGCACGTGCGTCCGGGTACGAAGACGCTCTGCGTCGGGAAGCGCTTTCGGCACAAACTGCTTTCGCAGGGCCGCATCAACCGCCTGATTCTCGAGGAAGCCCGCAAAGGGCGCACGGTGGTACGGTTGAAAGGTGGGGACCCTTATCTTTTTGGCCGCGGCGGAGAAGAGGCGCTTTACGTCGCCGAACGAGGCGTGCCGTTCGAGGTCGTGCCCGGCGTCACGAGCGCGATCGCGTGCGCGGCCTACGCGGGCATTCCTCTCACGCACCGGGACCACAACGCGGCCGTCACTTTTCTCACCGGCCACCGCGCGGATGACGCGAAGCTTGATTCTATCGGCTGGGAAAAGATCGTCGCGCTCGGAGGCACGATCGCGATCTACATGGGTCTTTTCAATTTGGAGCGTATCGCCCGGAAGCTCATCGCCGCGGGTCTGGCGCCGTCCACCCCGGTCGCGGTGATCGAATGGGGAACGCTGCCGCGCCAGCGAAGCGTGGCGGGTGTCCTCAGCGATGTCACGGGAATCGTGCGTAAGAGCGCTTTCAAGCCACCATGCCTCATCGTTATCGGAGAGGTCGTGGGCCTCCGGAAAAAATTAGGCTGGTTCGAGCGCCTGCCCCTGTTCGGAAAACGGATCGCGCTCACGCGACCGTCCGACGGTCGGAGCACGCTCTTCGAACGCCTTTCGGCGCTGGGCGCGGACGTGGTCGAATTTCCCGTGATCCGAATCGAAAAGGCGCCGCCCCGCGAACTCGATTCGGCGATCGACGCGTTCGGCGGCTTCGACTGGATCGTTTTCTCGAGTGTGAACGGCGTGCGCGCGCTCTTTGAGCGCCTCGACGCGAGGGGTCTCGACGCGCGCTGTCTCGCGGGGCTCAAAATAGCGAGCGTGGGATCGGCCACGACGCAGTCTCTCGCCGAGCGCGGCCTTCGCGCGGACTTGGAACCTGAGCGCTTCGAGACCAAGGCGATCGTCGAGGAGTTCCGAAAACGTTTCCGCACCATGAAGGGCCGCCGCGTAATGCTTCTCCGCGCCGACGTCGCCACGCCGGAGCTCGAGCGGGGCCTCGAGCGCCTCGGCGCTTCCGTCCGCCGCGTCGATGCTTACCGCACCGCTCTGCCCAAGGCGATTCCAGCGGACGTCCGGCGCGATCTCGCCGCCGGCGCGTTCGACGCCGTGGCTTTCACGAGCGCCTCGACCGTCCGGAATTTCGTGCGGCTCGTCGGCCAGGCGGCCGTCGCGCGGGCGGCCCGGAAAACTCGCTTTTACAGCATTGGCCCCGTCACGACGGCCGAGCTTCGCCGCCACGGGCTCAAGCCCACCGCCCAGGCGCGCGAATACACGTTCACCGGGCTCGTCCAGTCGCTGAAGGAGTCCTTGTGAGCTATCCCGACGTCCGTCTCCGCCGCCTGCGCGAAAATCCGAAAGTGCGGACGCTCGTTCGCGAAAACGAGCTTTTGGCACGGGATCTCGTCCAGCCCCTTTTCGTCAAAGAGTCCATTTCCGCGCCGGTGCCTATCCTCTCGATGCCGGGCCAGTTTCAATGGACCGAATCCGGCGCCGCCGAAGAAGCGAAGAAACTCGAGGCGCTCGGCGTGCCCGCCGTCATTCTATTCGGAATACCCGCCAAGAAAGACTCGACGGGCCGGGCCGCGTTCGCTTCCAAAGGCGTTATTCAGCGTGCCGTGTCGCGCATTAAGAAAGCCGCGCCGCGACTTCTCGTGATCACCGACGTTTGTCTCTGTGAGTACATGAGCCACGGCCACTGCGGCCACGTCGACGGCGGCAGCGTGATGAACGACGCCTCCGTGAAGACGCTCGCGCGGACGGCGCTTTCCCACGCCGAAGCCGGCGCGGACGTCGTCGCGCCCTCCGACATGATGGACGGCCGCGTCGCGGCGATCCGCCGCCTGCTCGACAAAAACGGCTTCGAGAAACTGCCGCTACTTTCGTACGCGGTGAAATACGCCTCGGCGTTCTACGCGCCGTTTCGCGAGGCCGCCGAGAGCGCGCCCGGTTTCGGCGACCGCCGGAGCTACCAGATGGATCCTGCAAACGCCGCGGAAGCCATCCGGGAAGCCGCGGCGGACATCGCCGAAGGAGCGGACATGCTTCTCGTGAAGCCCGCACTCGCCTACGGCGACATGATCCGGACGCTGCGGGACCGCACCGCGTGCCCGATCGGTTGTTACTCCGTGAGCGGGGAATACGCGATGGTGAAAGCCGCCGCCGAGCGAGGTTGGATCGACGAAAAGAAGGTCGTCCTCGAGACGCATCTCTCGTTCAAGCGCGCGGGCGCTTCGTTTATCGTCACGTACTGGGCCAAGGACATCGCGCGCTGGCAAAAGAGGAATAAATCGTGAAAAAGGAAAAAGGACGCATGAAACGCGCTTGGCGCGAGGCCCGTTCGCGGCTCGCCGGCGGCGTGAACAGTCCCGTCCGGGCCTTCAAGGCCGTCGGGGGGACCCCCGTGTTCACCGCGGAGGCGTTCGGACCGTATCTCTACGACGTCGAAGGCGCGCGCTACGTCGACTACTGTATGTCTTGGGGAGCGATCCTCCTCGGACACGCCTCCGAAATCTCGCTGGAGGCGATCCGCCGCCAGTGCGTGAAGGGGACGAGCTACGGCACCGCGACCGAATACGAGACGGCGCTCGCGGCGGCGATCCAGAAAGCTTTCCCCCGCATGGAGCGCATTCGTTTCACGAGTTCGGGTACCGAGGCCGTGATGAGTGCGATCCGTCTGGCGCGAGGCGTCACGGGCCGCGATCAAATACTCAAATTCGAAGGTTGCTATCACGGCCACGCCGACAGCTTGCTCGTAAAGGCCGGGAGCGGCCTCGCCACTTTCGGCCGCGCCGATTCGGCGGGTGTGCCGCAGGCGCTTGCGAATCTCACTTCGGTG
Source organism: uncultured Planctomycetia bacterium (assembly GCA_964431835.1). Lineage (GTDB taxonomy): Bacteria > Omnitrophota > Gorgyraeia > 2-02-FULL-51-18 > 2-02-FULL-51-18 > CAYSKO01. The sequence goes on from CAYSKO010000002.1 coordinate 14,167, forward strand.
CTACCTTACAACGACACGGTCGCCCTCCGCGCGTATTTCCGGACGGAGAGGCCCGCGTGCGCGATCGTCGAACCGGTGGCGGGGAACATGGGAGTCGTTCCGGGCTCACGGGAATTTCTCGAGACGCTGCGTTCCCTGTGCCAGAAAAACGGTACGCTCCTTATTTTCGACGAGGTGATCTCCGGCTTCCGGGTGGGTTACGGCGGCGCGCAGCACCTCTTGGGGATCGAGCCCGACATCACGACGCTCGGGAAAATCATCGGCGGCGGCCTTCCTGTGGGCGCGTTCGGCGCGAAGGCCTCGATCATGCGCGCACTCTCGCCGGAGGGAGGTGTCTACCAGGCCGGCACGCTCTCCGGAAACCCGCTTTCGATGGCCGCCGGCCGGGCGGTGCTCGATTCGCTCAAGCCGGAGCTGTACTTGAAGCTGGATCAAAACGCGAAAACTCTCACGGACGCTCTGGCCGCGGCTTTCCGCCGCCGCCGCGTGCAGGTTTCCATCCCACGCGTCGGGTCCATGTTCACGGTCTTCTTTTCGCCCCGCGCTCCGCGGAATTTCTCCGAAGTAGCGCGCTGCGACAAAGCGCGTTTTGCGCGTTTTTTCAGGTCCATGCTCGCGCATGGGATCTACCTGCCTCCGTCAGCGTTCGAAGCTTGCTTCGTTTCGGCGGCGCACGCACCCGCCGATTTTAACCGCACTGCCGAAGCGGCGACCTCATCGTGAGAGGCCTATTCCCGGCGCTTCTGGCGCTCGCCGCTTTTTTCTCGGTGTCTGACGCTTCGGCGTTCGAGGAGGCGCGCCGTTTCATGGGGACGGGCTTCCGAATCGAGATCCGGGACCCCGGACTCGCACCGGAGCGGGCCGCCCAGCTCGCGGACGGCGCGTTCCGCCGTATCGGCGCCCTCGAGCGCAAGCTCACGAGTTGGCGCGACGATTCGCTCGTCGGCCGGATCAATGCGGCGCCGGCGGGTACGGTGTTCCGCCTGGATCCCGACACGTTCCACGTTCTCCGGACGGCTCTCGACGTTTCCCGCCGCACGAACGGCGCTTTCGACGTGACCGTCTGGCCGCTCAAGCGTCTTTGGATGGAAGCCAAGCGTTCGGGCGAGCTTCCGACCGAATACGCGCTTGAAAACGCTTTACGCCGCGTCGGCTGGCGATATATCCTATTGGACGAGAAAACGCGCACGCTCACCGTCGCCCGCCCAGGCGTGCAGATCGATCTCGGGGGGATCGGAAAAGGGTACGCCGTCGGCCGCGCGGCCCGCTACTTGCGTTCCCACGGGATCCGCTCGGCGCTCGTCGAAGGCGGCGGCAACACGCAGTACGTGGGAGCGCCTCCCGGTGGGGGTTTCTGGCGAACCGGCATCGCGCATCCGCGAAAATCTGGAGAGATCGCGGCGGTGCTGGAAGTTCCGGCTGACGCGTCCGTGTCCACGTCCGGCGATTACGAGGATTACTTCATCCGTTCCAACGAAAGGTTCTCCCACATTTTTGATCCCAAGACAGGCCGCCCCGTCCGAACCGGAGTCGTGAGCGTCACCGTGGTTTCCCACGATGCGACGCTCGCCGACGCCCTTTCTAAAGCGCCGTTCGTGATGGGTGCCGCGAAGGGTCTTGAAGCCGCGGAATCGTGCGGAGCGACCGCCGTGTGCCTAAGCGAGAAGGGGGGCGCGATTGCGCTCCAATCCTCAAACGCTCCCGCGCCGCGTCTTTCGGATATCCAGCTGTGACCGTCGTCCGCCGCCCCGCCCTCGCCGAAATCTACGCGCCGATCGACACGGATCTCAAGGAATTCCACGAGACGCTGAAACGCGAACTCTCCTCCGAAGACAAGCTCATCAAGGAGATTCACGAACACCTTCTCAAGATGGCAGGGAAATACCTGCGACCAGCGCTCACGATTCTGTCTTCGCGCGTCGACGGCAAGCAAAACCCCGACGCCATCCGTCTGGCGTGCGCGATCGAGCTCATCCACACCGCGACACTCGTGCACGACGACGTGATCGACGACTCGGAACTCCGCCGGAATCAGCCGTCGATTTACTTCAAGTGGGGCCGCGAAATTTCCATCGTCTCCGGAGATTACCTTTACGCGAAGGCGTTCATGCTGCTAGCCTCCCTGAAAGACGTCTGGGTGAACCAGGCCTTCGCCGCGTGCGCGCACGTGATCTGCGAAGGCGAGATGAAGCAGATCGAGAAACGCGAAAGCTTCCTTCTCGCCGAGCCCGATTACCTCAAAATCATCCACAAAAAGACGGCTGCCCTTATGCAGGCCGCGTGCATGGGCGGCGCCTATTACTCGGGCGCGGGACCCGCTGCGATCGAAAAGCTCGGCGATTACGGGTACCGGCTTGGCATGGCCTTCCAGATCGTGGACGACTGCCTGGACCTCACCGGCGAAACCGAGAGCCTCGGCAAGACCGCTGGTCTCGACGTCTACAAAAACGAGGTTACGCTGCCGCTTCTTTATCTCTTCAGGGATCTTCCGGAAGCCGAAAGAGAAGACCTTCTCGCGGGCATGCGCGCCGGCGGCGACGGTCTTTTCGAGCGCGTGAAGGCCCTCGCCGTCCGCAAAGGCGCCGTCGATCGGGCGATGGACAAAGCCCGGGAGTATATCGAAGGCGCGGTGGCTGACATCGACGTCCTTAAGCCTTCCCCGTACCGGGACAGCCTCGCCAGCCTCGCAACCCACTGCGTCGAACGTGCCCGCTGAGGGGCGATTGACACCCGAGCGGCGAGCGTCTATTCTATTGCCTTACTCCACCGAGGGATAAGCCATGTTTGGAATCGGTATTTCAGAACTGCTCGTTATTTTGCTCGTCTGCCTGCTGCTTTTCGGGGCCAACCGCCTTCCGGAGATCGGCAAGAGCCTGGGCGAGGGAATCCGGGAATTCAAAAAGACCATCCGCGAAGCTTCCGACGACCCCGGCCGTAAGGACGGCAAGTAAGGGAAGGATGCGCGAGATGATGCCCCGCGAGGGCCGAGTCGTCGTCGCCATGTCCGGCGGCGTAGACAGCTCGGTCTGCGCGTACCTCCTCAAGGAACGTGGCCTCGACGTGATCGGCGTCACGATCAAGACCTGGTCGGGCGACGAGTGCCGCGACGAGAAATCCAAGGGCTGCTGCTCGCTCCGGGACGTGGACGACGCCCGCGCGGTCGCACGGAAGCTCGATATCCCGTATTACGTCATGGATCTTTCCGCTGATTTTCGTACGTCGGTAATCGACAACTTCGTCGACGAGTATCTGGCGGGACGCACGCCGAACCCGTGCATCGAGTGCAACCGCCACATCAAGTTCGGCCTGCTCGTCGAGAAGGCGAAGGAGCTTGAAGCGTCGTGGGTGGCGACCGGTCATTACGCGCGCCGCGGCTACGACGAGGCGGCGGGTCGCTGGTTCGTGCGCGAGGGCGCCGATCCGACGAAAGACCAATCTTACGTTCTTTTCGGAATGACGCAGGAGCAGCTCTCGAAGACGCTTTTGCCGATCGGCGAAATGAAGAAGACCGAAGTGCGCGAGATCGCAGCGAAGCTCGGCCTGCGCACGGCGGGGAAGCCCGACAGCCAGGAAATCTGCTTCGTGAAGGGTTCGTACGGCGATTTCGTGAAAGGTTACGCGCCGGACCGGCTTCCTGGCGGCGGTGAACTCGTGGACCGCGACGGAAATGTCCTGGGAACGCACGAAGGCAGCCATCTTTACACGATCGGTCAGCGCAAGCGCATCGGCGTCACCGCGCCCAAGCCGTATTTCGTGACGAGCATCGACGCCAAGACCAATCGCGTGACGATCGGCGCCGAAGAGGAGCTCTACGCCGGCGGAATGGCCGTTGCTCGCGTCAACTGGATGCTCGAGCCGCGTACGGGTCCGGTGGAAGTAAAAATTCGCTACCGGCATGAGAAGACCTCGGCGCGCGTCGAGTCGATCGAAGGTTCCCGGGCGACCGTGCGTTTCGCGGAGCCGCAGAAAGCCGTGACGCCGGGACAGTCGGCCGTTTTTTACGACGGCGACCGCGTGCTGGGTGGCGGCTGGATAGAGACTCTCTCCCAAAATTGATTTTTAGGCGGTGTAGCTCAGCTGGTTAGAGCGTCCGGTTCATACCCGGTAGGTCAGTGGTTCGAGTCCACTCACCGCCACCCTGTTTATTCTCATTAGAAGAAGCCTGCTACGCCTCCGCGCTCTTTTCTCAAAATCCCCTAAGTACTTTTATAGCTTGCACTTCTGGTGTATACTATTGGCTTAGTCAGCCAGGAGAGACGCCGATGACGGACGAGACGGTCCCGCGCGTGCTGTTCGAGGCGCTCGAGCGAAAGATGGTCGAAGCGGAACGTCGCTTCAAGATGCAAAACGAGACCATCCTCCGTCTTTCGAAGACGGCGCTTATGGCGGACGTCGAATGGGGCGAGGCTTTGCGCCAGGTCACCGAAGCCGCTTCGGAGGCGCTGGACGTCGAGCGGGCGAGCGTTTGGCTCTGTGACGACGACTACGTCTCGATACGCTCCGAGGATCTCTACGTACGAAGTTCGCGTTCACACGAACGCGGATCCGAGCTCCGCACTACCGCTTTTCCCGCCTACTTCAACGCGCTCGAAAGCGAACGCGTGATCGCCGCAGACACCGCCGCCACCGATCCGCGAACCTTTGAATTCACCGACATTTATCTCAAGCCTCTCGGAATCGGATCCATGCTCGACGCCCCGATCCGTTACGCGGGGAGGCTGGCGGGCGTCGTGTGTCTCGAACATGTCGGCTCGCCCCGCCACTGGACCGCCGAAGAGCTCGCCTTCGCGACTTCGCTCGCAGACATTCTTTCAATGGCGATGGCTTCGCTCGAGCGCAGGAGGGCCCAGCAGAAAATCGAAATGCAGTATTTGATCGCCCGAACGCTCGCCGAAGCCGCCAGCGTCTCGGAGGCGGCCCCCGAAATCCTGCGCGCCATCTCCGCGATCCTCCAGTCCGACGTCGCTGCGCTTTGGGTGATCGACTCTCAGCTCAAGGTGCTGCGGTGCGCGGGCATGTGGAGCGCCCCGGATCTTCAAGTCGCGGACATGGCCCGGGCCACCCTGACCTCACTTTTCACGAAAGGCGTGGGCTTGCCGGGCCGCGCCTGGAAAAAGAACGGTCCCGTCTGGGTGCCCGACGTGGCGTTCGACGCGAATTTTCCCAGGGCTGCCGCCGCGCAAAAGTCGAGCCTTCAAGGAGCGTTCGCGTTTCCGCTTTCGGTCGGCACGGAGGTGCTCGGGGTCGCCGAATTCTTCTCGCGCCACTCGGAGAAACCCAGCGACGAAATCCTCGCTCTAGCCACGGCCACGGGGAGCCATATCGGGCATTTCGTCAAGCGGCTCGAGACCGAGGAGCGCCTGAAGCGCACCGCGGAGGAGCTCGCGGCGTCCAACAAGGATCTCGAGCAATTCGCATACGTCGCCTCGCATGACCTTCAGGAACCTCTTCGCAAGATCATGACCTTCGCGGACCGTCTGAGCAAACAGTGCTGGGGTGTAGGGGACGCCGAAAAGGAGTATCTCGACCGGATGCAGAAGGCCGCAATGCGCATGAGGACGCTCATCGAGGACCTCCTCAATTACTCGCGCATCACCTCCAAGGAGAAGTCGTTCGAGACGACCGACCTGAACCAGATCGTGAAGGAGGTGTTGGGCGACCTCGAAGTGAAGATCCAGTCGGCTGGGGCGCGCATCGAGGTGACCCCGCTGCCGCTCGTGACGGCGAATCCCGCCCAAATGCGCCAGCTTTTCCAGAATCTTGTTTCGAACGCTCTCAAATTCGCGCGGACGGACTTGCAGCCTCACGTGGTGATCCGCGCGGAAAGCCTCTCTTCGGTGGTGAACGCGGGCAGGGTCCGTATCGCGGTGGAGGACAACGGCATCGGGTTCGACGAAAAGTATACTGATCGCATCTTCAAGCCGTTCCAGCGCCTGCACACGAAGGACGAGTACGAGGGGACCGGCATCGGCCTTGCGGTTTGCCAGAAGATCGTGGACCGCCACAGAGGGGAATTGACGGCCCGCAGCGAGCCGGGGAAAGGCGCCACGTTCTTCGTCGATCTTCCTCTTTGAGCAGGGCTTGATTTCAGCGATCTTTAGCGATTTTGACATTTGGTCGCGAATTGGTATAATTGGGGAACTGATTTTCGGGACGGGGAATTTCACCATCCAACGGAGCAAAACATGAAAAAGTACGTTTGGCTGTTCTTGGGACTGAGTCTGATCGCTTCGCAGGGTGTTTCGCACGCAGAGGATGCGCCTGCCGCCGCGCAACAGAACGCCGCTGCTCCCGCTCCAGCCGAACCGGCTGCGGCTCCCGCCGCCGAAGCTACTCCCGTCGCCGCTGCTCCTGCCGCCGCCGCGCAGCCCGTCGGTGACGTCTCCGCTCCCGTCGAAGCGCCGACCGGCATCGCCGAGAATCTCGAGTTCGTTTCCGGCGAGGTCAGCGCGACCGACGAAGCCGCGAAGAAGGTCACCGTGAAGCTCTACGGCGAAACGGAGAACGATGCCAACGACAAGCTCCTCACCGTCTCGGTGGACGATTCGACCGACATCACCGACGGCGAAAAGGACCGGGATCTGAAGTCGCTGGCCGCGGGCACGGAAGTGGACGTCGAGTACGACCCCACGACGAGCAAAGCCACCTACATCTTCGTTTATTGATCGACCGGAATTTTTCCAACGCGGACGGGAGGGGAAACCTTCCCGCCCGCGTTATTTTTTGGACGCTATGCGAGCCCTCCGCCGCCTCCTGAACGACGTCGAACGTTCGAACCGCCGCAACGCCTTCCTTAAGGAGGGCGACCGGATACTCGTCGGGCTTTCCGGCGGACCGGACTCGGTCGCTCTCCTCTATCTTCTAGTGAAAATGCGCGAGAAGCTCGAACTGCGCCTCACCGCCGCACATTTGGATCACGGTTTTTCGTCCGAGGGCCGCCGCCGCGCTTTTTTTTGCGAGAAGCTGTGCCGCGCATTAAACGTGCCGCTCGTCGCGGAATCGATCGACGCGCGCGCGAAGGCGCGACGCGCCGGCCGCTCCCTTGAAGACGCCGCGCGGGAGGAGCGGTACGCGTTCTTCCGTCGCGCCGCGCGAAAGGCGGGCGCCCGCACCGTCGCCGTGGGGCACACGTTGGACGATCAGGCTGAGACCGTGCTCCACCGGATCCTCCGCGGAACGGGGACGAAAGGCTTAGGCGGCATCCCGCCCGTGCGTCAAGACGGGAACTTGCGCATCGTCCGGCCGCTGATCGGCTGCCGGAAAAAAGATCTCGAGGCTGCCCTCCGCGAGGCCCGCGTTCCGTACCGCCGCGATCCTTCCAACGCCGATCCTGCGCACACTCGTAACCGCGTGCGCGCGAAACTCATCCCGCTCCTCGAATGCGAATTCAACCCGCGCGCTTCGGAAGCGCTCGCCGCGCTCGCCGACGCCGCTCGCGATACACAGGCATTCTTGGAGAAAGCGACCCGAGCCGCGCTACGCCGCGCAGCCGTCGGCCGCCCGCGACCGGGCCGGGTGACCCTCCGTGTCGCCACCCTGGCCCGGCTCGACCGCGCCGTACGTGCCGAAGCGCTCGCGCAGGCTTTCGCTCTCTGCGCAGGCACCGCCTACGGCCCCGGAGCGGCTCACCTCGAAGCTCTTAACGCACTCGTGGCCGCTCGCAGGGGACAAGCCAACCTCCCCTCCGGCATCACCGCCCGCCGTACTTCCGAAACGCTCGAACTTTGGATTGAGTAGATGCGCATCGCAGAAGCGGTGGAGGGTAGGGTTTCCGTCCTACGGGACCCCGAATGCGTCGTCCCTCGTACGGACGAAAACCCTACCCTCCGCCGCTTTGCCCTTATCGCTTCCGGGTGAGGAGCCGTTGTCTCTCTTTCGCTTCGTACGAGGGACGACGTATCCGAAGTCCCATAGAAGCGAAAGAGAGACAACGGCTCCGGATCCGGCTCCGGACCCCAGCCCGGCCGCCGAAGCGTGTTTGACAGCTCGAGGGAATACGGCTATAATTTCACGATTATTCAAACCTTGAAAGGGGGTGAATGTCTCAAGCATGTCAAAAGTCGAAGTCGGTCCGAACGAGCCGCTGGAAAAGGCTCTCAAACGCTTCAAGAAGAAAATCGAGCGCGAAGGCATCCTGAAAGCCCTCAAAGCCCGGAAGCATTACGAGAAGCCCAGCGAAGTGAAGCGGCGCAAAGCCCGCAGCAGCAAAAACCGCAGGAAATTCTAAGTAAGGTCTTCCTGACGTGGAAACTTCCTTCCTCCTGATCGCAGCCGCCGTGTGTGCGGTCGCCGGAACCGCTGGTTGGTTCCTGGGCGCCGCGCGTTCACGTTCGGCCGCCGCGGCAGCGGAAGCCCGCGTCGAAGAACTCCGCCGCCAGGTCGACTCCGCCCGCCAAGGCTTCGATGGGCTACGCGAAAAGCTGGAAACCTCTGAATCCGGCCGGATCAAGGCCGAAACCCACGCCGCGGAAGTCGAAACGCACGCCTCCGCCCAGATCGCTCTCCTCGAAGAATCCAAAACCAAACTCGCCGACGCGTTCAAATCCCTCGCCGCAGAGGCGCTGGCCCAGAACAACCGCGGCTTCCTCACGCTCGCCGAAGAAAAAATGCGCGGGCTTAAGACAGAGGCCGATCAGAACATCGACAAGAACCGCGCGGAAATCTCGGTCAGCGTCGCCGACATGAAGGCGCGGCTCGAGGAGTGCCAGACGTCCATTCGCTCGTTCGAGGGCGAACGCCGCCAGCTTTACGGACGGCTCGAGCAGTCGATGAGCCAGATATTGAGTACGGAACAACAGCTTCGCGTGGAAACCAGCGCGCTCCGGAACGCGCTCACGTCCAGCGCCGGAACGCGCGGCTCGTTCGGAGAGATGATTCTCGAACAGCTCCTGCAGGACAACGGCTTCGTCAACGGCGTTCATTACGAGACGCAAGTCCGGATGGGGGACGACGGGGAATCGAGGCCCGATTTCGTGGTGAACGTCCCCGGAAACAGAAAGCTCATCATCGACTCTAAAGAAGTCGCCGGTGAATTCGTTCTCGCTCACGAGACCGAAGATCCGTCCAAACGCAGGGAACACCTCGACAAACTCGCCCAGAACATCCGCTCGAACTATGTGCGTCTCTGCAAGCGGGACTACCTCTCGCAAATGAAAGACCAGGCACTGCCTTTCGTGGTCATGTTCATTTCGAACGAATCCGCCCTCCGCGATGTCCTTCAGCACGACCCGACCATTTTCCGCGAAGCCTGCGACAAAAAAATCTATCTCGCGAGCCCCCTTTCCGTCATTCCGCTCATCCATCTGGTCGGCTACGCCTGGCAGCAGCATCAGCTCGCCGCCAACGCCAAGGAACTCGGCGACACCGTGGAGGAGCTTGGGAACCGCCTCGCGACTTTCGTGAAACATCTGTCGGCGATGCGCGACGGCGTCGATAAGACGGCCGAATCTTGGGAAAAAGCGCTCGCTTCCTGGGATCGCCGCGTCGCGCCGCAGATCGAGAAGGCGCGCACGCTCGGAGGCCGCCTTAAGGAAACCGAACCGCTCCTTCCACTCGAGACGCGTATGCGCCTGCCTTCCCAACCCGCTCCGGCCCCGAATGAGCCCATCCCACCCGCTAAGATTTAGATAAAAGACCATAATCTATATAATATTATTTGCTTTTCACGTAGGCGGCTGATAATATTGGTGCCGTCACGGAACGCGAAGTTTTTAGGTGCACCTACCGGACTTTTAAGTTCGTCCTAGGAGATAGTGAAGCGATTCTCCGGCCCTGAAACGACCGCCCTTTCCGCGGGTGCTCCCGCCACCTTTCCCGCTCCAGAATTTCCATCTTCCATTATAAAAGTTTTTTTCTACTCGGTCGTCCGTCTGGAGGGCCTTTCATGAACAAGCTCGTCACCGCATTCCAGAAGAACAAGCTTGAGGAAGTGCGTGTGCACGTCAAAGAACTCAAAGGGTACGATCTGGTCGATATCCGGGTCTATACGGCGCTTGGGGAAGGCGAGGACATGATTCCGACGGGCAAAGGACTGTCGATCGACGTGTCCCGCTTCCTGGAGCTAAAAAAGGCGATACTCGATACGGAACAAACGTTGAGGGAGAACAATTTACTTAATGAGTAAGCTTATGGAGGCGCTGAAAGCGAGCGCCAAAGACAAACCCGCCGTCTCCGAAGAGACCGGCGCACGACCCGTCAAGACTGATTACGAAATGACTCAAGAACAGCTAGCCGAGATCTATTTCTCCGCCGCCGAAAAGAAGCCGCAGTCTCCGCCGCCGATGATCATCAAAGTCATCGAACGGCCTGGAATCGCGAGCGTGATCCCTTGGATTATCACCTCGATTGCCTTCCTTATAACGGCGTTCAGCCTTTTTTCCACCAAACGCGTCTTCGTCGACATCAAGGTAATCGACGAAAAAAGCGGCTATTTCGCCTCTGCGGAGCCGCCAGCTGCCGTCGTGGAGCCCGAGGCTCCGGTGGATCCCGGCGCGACGGAGGTTTCGATGCGCGGGGCGATGCTCGAAGGCGCAGGCCGGCTGAAGAGCGAGTTTTCGAACGAAGGGCTCATGTTGGTCAATACGTCGGTTGCGCCTTTCGCGCGGGCGAGCGTGCAGATGGCTCCGACGGATCTCTCGGACCGCAAGATCGTCTTTTACGCGCGCGGTGTACGGGGCGGGGAGAAGCTCGGTTTCTCCCTGAAGGACAAGAACAACAACTCCGCGTTCGAACGCGGCAAGGTGTATCCGTTTCCGGACGGCCTTTCGACCGAATGGCGCCGGGCCGAAATACCGCTCGAAGGCACGGCCAAGGAATTCAATCCGCGCAAGGTGATCAGCATGCGCTTTGAATTCGGGTCCAACGTCGACAACAAAGCGGGCGACACCGTGTACGTGAAAGACTTGAGGATCGTCTAAGACTCATGAACGTCATCGCGGTCTCCAATCAAAAGGGCGGGTGCGGCAAAACGACGACCGCGATCAATCTCGCGGCGTCGCTGGCGTCGCTCGGCCGCCGCACGCTTTTGATCGACCTCGACCCGCAAGCTCACGCGACGTTCGGATTGGGTTTCCGCGGCGAACCGCAGAGGCTCTCGATGTACAACGTGCTAACCGAGCAGGAAGGAAAGCGACAGAGCTTCCTCGAAAGCGTCATCGTTTCGGTTTCGGCGTGCTTCGACCTGGCGCCCTCGCATGTTCTTCTCAGCACAATCGAGCAAGAGTTCACGACCAAAGACGAATCGATCCAGCGCCTGCGCGAACTCCTCTCAAGCCTGTCGTTTCCGTACGATTACGTCGTGATCGACTGTCCGCCCTCCCTCGGGTTCCTCACGTTCAACGCCCTCCGTGCGGCGGAGACCGTGATCGTGCCTATCGAGCTTTCTTCGTTCTCCTTGATGGGCGTGGGTAAGCTTCTCAGTATGATCGAGCTTCTGAAGGTGAAGCTACAGCACACGCCGCGCGTGTTTGCCCTGCCGACGATGATCGACATGCGCACGCGCTTCTCGCGCCGGATGATGGACGAAATCCGGGGGGCGTTCGGGGAGCACGTGCTGAACAGCGCGATCCGCCAGACGATCTCGATCCGCGAATCGCAGGCCGCAGGCCGGCCGGTCGTTTCTCTCGATCCAAAATCGAAGGGCGCGATCGACTATCTCGTCCTCGCACAGGAAATCGCAAACAAGCTTCCCTCGGCCGCCGCCTCGCAGATAGAGGCGCCTCCCGCGGTGACGCCTGCCGACCGTTTGAAAGACTTCTCATTCCGGGCGATGGGCGCGCGTGAAGTGCATGTGGTCGGCGACTTCAACAACTGGCGTGTTTCGACGAACTCGCTCCTCTGGCAGAAAGAAGAGGGTGTATGGCAGAAGAAAGTCCATCTCGGACCGGGGCGCTACCGCTACAAGTTCGTCGTGGACGGCCGTTGGACCACCGATCCCCGAAACCAGGAAATCGAACCCAATCCGTACGGCGGGGTCGACTCGGTCCTCGAAGTCGATTAAAATAGGGCTCATGCCCAAGCCCACGTTCCGCCTCCTCGAATCGAACCTCATTTACAAAGGTAGCCGCGCGTCCTTCGTGAAGGACCGCTTCGAATTGAGTCGCGCGCCGGGCAAGATCGTCACGCGCGTGGTGCTGCGTCATCCGGGCGCGGTCGTGATTCTTCCTTTCTCGGCTCCGGGGAAAATCCTGCTCCTGCGCCAATTCCGCTACGCGACCCGCGGCGACATTGTCGAGGTGCCGGCCGGAACCATCGAAGCCGGCGAACGCCCGCTCGTCTGCGCCAAGCGCGAACTTGAAGAGGAGACCGGTTTCAGGGCGAGCCGCTGGAAATTTCTCACGCGCTTCTATCCCGCGCCCGGTATCTCGGACGAAGTGATGCATCTCTACCGTGCCGACGGGCTCAAGCCGGGCCGGAAGAATCTGGATCACGACGAATTTCTGGAGCATTTCGAAATCCCGCTCGAACGGGCGGTCGCTCTGGCTCGGAGCGGAAAGATCCGCGACGGAAAGACGCTCGTAGCGCTCCTTTGGGCCGCGCGGTTCGGCGCGAAATGAACGACGCCAAGCGGTATCAGAGGGAAAAGCTGCGGCTTTATTTTCTCGGAGTCGCGGTCGATCTGTGTGCGCTCCTCGTCCTTCAGGCGACCGGCGCTTCGGAAAGGGTAGCCCTCGCCGCCGCCGGCGCTCCCTTCAGGCTCGCGGAAATTGCCCTCTACATGTTGGTTTTCTTCCATGGACCCTGGCTCGCGGGGCTTCCACTCCGTTTCTACGCGGGCCACGTGGTGGAGCGGCGATGGAATCTCTCCACCCAAGCCTCCGGAGCGTGGTTCTTCGACGAGTTTAAACGCTGGGTGCTGGGCCTCGCGTTCTTCGTGCCGACGATGACGGGACTCGTTTGGGTCATGGATTCCTGCGGATCCTCCTGGTGGATGGCGGCCGCGGCAGGATGGACGCTCGTCACGCTTTTTGTCTCCACGATCTTTCCGACCGTGATTATTCCTATTTTTTACCCGGTGAAACCCGTGACAGGTGAGTTGCGCGAGCGGATCGCCGAGCTTTTCGCGCGTTTCGGAGTCCGCCTCGTGGGCGTCTACGAACTCGCGCTGTCGAAGAAAACGAAGAAAGCCAACGCCATGCTTGCGGGGATCGGAAACGCGCGCCGCGTGTACCTTGGAGACACGCTTCTTGGCGGATTCGAGCCCGATGAAACACGGATGGTGGTCGCACATGAGCTCGGACATCACGTCCTCCGCCACATTCCGAAGGGACTCGCTTTCCATACCGTAGCCGCCGCAGCAGGTTTTTTTCTTCTCGACCGGATCGGCGGCCCCCTCGTACGCGCTGCGGGTGGATACGCTCTTTGGGATCTCGCCGTTTTTCCAACCGTCGCCCTTCTTTCTACATTGGGCGCGCTCGCGTTCGTTCCCGCGCAGAACGCGTTCTCCCGCCGCATGGAGTATGAAGCCGACGCGTTCGCCTTGAAAGCTTTCCCTTCGCGCGCAACGTTCGAATCGCTGATGCGCCGCCTGGCGTCGAAGAACCTTGCCGACACCGACCCCGACCCCTTCGTAGAATTCGTTTTTTACAGCCACCCGTCCATTTCGAACCGCGTGAAACGCGCGCAAAGTCTGCCGTCGTGAAGCGACTAGGAGCGGTCTTCCTCGCGCTGTCGCTTTTGACGGGAACGCCGGCGGGAGCAGAGGGCCGCCGTCAGGCGATCGTCTCCTGGGTAATCGACGGCGACACGTTCCAGACCTCCGATGGCGAGCGGGTGCGCCTTTTGGGCATCGATTCCCCGGAATACCAGCCGCATCGCCGGAAGATCGATCCGTTCGGCAAGGAAGCGTCGGAATTTGCCAAAAAAACGCTCACCGGGAAGAAGGTGCTCCTCGAAGGGGACGTGGAACCCAAGGACAAGTACGGCCGGACGCTCGCGTACGTGTATCTTCCTGACGGGACCTTCGTGAACGAGAGCATCGTCGCCCAAGGACTCGCCAAAAGCCGCTATTACAAGCCCAACGGAAAGCACCGCGAGGAACTGAAAGCGGCTCAAAAGGCGGCTAAGAAGGCCAAGAAGGGCATTTGGAGCCTCGAGGCGTCTTCCGCCGGGCGCGGGTCTTCTTGATAATTGGGACGAAAGGGTTTAAAATGTCCTCAAAAAGGTCCCTTTATGATTAAAGAAGCCAAAATTTCCTCGGTAGTTTCTCTTTTTCCGCTGCCGCAGTACGTCGTCGTGCTCGAGGACGTGCAGAAGACACGGCTCGTCCCTATCTGGATCGGCGTGAACGAGGGGAACGCCATCGCGCTCGAGATGCAGGGCGAAAAGTTTCCGCGCCCCCTGACGCACGACCTCATGGTGAATATGCTGAAGACACTCGGCGCCGAGATCGAGAAGGTCGTCGTCAGCGATCTCCGCGACAACAGCTACTACGCGATCATTTTCGTGAAACACGACGGGAAGACGATCGAGATCGACGCGCGGCCGTCGGACTCCCTGGCGCTGGCCGTGCGCGTGCACTGCCCGATTTTCATCGACGAGAAAGTGTTGAACAAGTGCCCCCAGATCGACGGCTCGATTACGCAGGACGACGTTGATAAGTTCAAGGACATGCTGAAGACGATGTCCTCGGAAGAGTTCTTTAAGACTCTGGAAGAATCTCCCGCGGCGGACGGCCCCGATCTCAAGGCTTTCTCCGCGTTCGGCGAGGACGAGGAAGATGACGAGGAAACCGAAGACGAAGAGGAAGAAGATGACGAGCGCTGAAGCGCCCGTCCACTGACGGTGGGCGCTCAAGGGGTAGGGCTTTACTTCGACGCCAAGCGCGTCTATCTGGTCGAGCTCCGCAAGGAGTTCGGCGAAATCCATATTTCCCGTTCCGCCGAGATCGACGTCCCGCCTCCGGCATCCGGAATGCTCCATGAATTCGGCCCCGAGACCTGGGAAGCCATCCGCCAGGCGTTCGACCGCACGAAGATCCAGTCGCGCAGTATCGCAATCGCGCTCCCCGAGCGCGAGATCATGGTCCGCTACTTCGACATGCCGCTTTTGCCGAAAAAAGAACAGACGGCGGCGATCCGTTTCGAATCCCAAAAATACCTCCCGTTCGACGTCCGCGATCTTTACTCCGACTACGAACTTTTTCCCGACAAACGCCACAAACGCATGGGTGTCGCTTTCCTGGCCTCGCGGAAGAAGATCGTCGACGACGTCGCGCACAATCTCGAGCAGATGGGTGTCCGCATCGCGGCGGTCGAGACCGTATCGGTCGCGCTCATCCGCACACTTCCTCCGGCGGCCGTAAAAACCGAGGTCCAGGCGCTCGTGTCGATCGACCGGGACGGCGCGCTCACGACCGTCGTCTTCCGCGGCAAGTCGATTCTCATGTCGCGCTCGAGCGCTCCGCGTCCCGCGCCGCTCGGCGTCGCCGCGACCGCGCCCTCGGAAGAGGTCGTCGCGGAAATCCGCCTGGCGTTCAATTATTTCTCCAAAAGCTTCAAGGGTGAGCCGATCAAACGGATGCTCGTGAGCGTGGATCCGGGCGAGGAGCTGATCGGCTGGGAGGAGCTGCTTCAACGCGAATTCGGGCTACCCGTTTCGACGATCAACGCCATCCATACGCTCGGCCGCACGAAGACCGTTTCCCCGGGTATGGCCGTCGCCATCGGCGCGGCGCTCCGCTGGGTGATGCGCGATGCGAAGGTGAACCTGCTTCCGCACACGACCGCCAAGCGGGTCGAGAGCCAGTCGCTTTCCCCGGAAGAGGAGAAGGAAGTCCTGCAGAAATGGGCCATCCGCTTCGCGATCGCGGGCCTGGTGGCGCTGGTGGCTCTGCATTTCGCGCTGGGCGCGCAGCTCGACGACCGCAAGAAGAAGCTCGACGCGGCCCGCCGCTCCCCGGCGCGCGCGGCCACCGCCAACGCGGGCATGTCGCCCGATCAGTTGAAACAGCGCGAAGCCGCGATCAATAAGAAGCTGGTTTTCCTTTCGAATGTCTTCGAAAAGCGCGTTCTGGTCACCTCTAAACTCGTCGAGGCGGCGCGCGCGCTGCCCGAGGAAGTCCGCCTCTCCTCGCTGGATTATTCGGATCCCGGAGACAGGGAAGGCAAGTCATTCCCGACCATGAAACTCGAGGGGATGATCTCGCTCAGCAATTCCGGGAGCGAGCTCGCACTGGCGAACCGGTTCGTCACGGCGCTCAAGGAAAACGAGGCCTTCACGCGCGGATTCGCGGACGTCAAGCTGACGGCGGTCCGCAAGAGCGTTCCGGCTCAGGACCAAGTCGCCGCGCGGCCCGGTTATGTGAGCGTCGACTGCGTGCCCGTGGAGGTGCGTGGCTGATGGCCATCGAATTCAGAAACACCAAAGAGAAGCTGATCGCGCTGGGAGCGATCGTCACGCTCGTGACGGCGTTCATTGGTTGGAATTTCGTCGCCCGTCCGAAATCCGCGACGGCCAAGAAGCTCGAGGTCTCGCGCCGCGGAGACATCGAGAAGACGGATATCGTCCGCCGCATCGCCGAAGGGGAGACGAAGTTCGAATCCTACAGGGCTCGCCTAGCCGAGAAGCGCGAGTCGAGCTGGTTCATCGAAACGCTCAACGAGATCGCCGATCGCGCGGAGATCAACCTCTCTCTCGTGACGCCGCTTCCGCGCGTCGCCGGCGAAAGCTTCGAGCGTATTCCGCTGCGCATCGAGATGACGTGTCCCTATGGAAAACTCGGGGCGTTTCTTGAGGCAGTCGAGAACCACACGCCGACCATCCGCGTCGAATCGCTCCGGATCGAAGGCTCAGGCGACCCGTTGAAGACGGCCGACGAATTACGCGTCTCCTTGACGCTCGCGGTTCTGCGCCCGTCGGAGCCGCTTTGATGCGCCGCGCCTTTTCGATCGCCGCAGCGCTTATCGCGCTCGCTTCCGTCTCCTTCGCGGCGGAAGCCCCAAAACCCCACGCCGCCCAAAAACCCGACGCCGCCAAAGTCGCCGCGCCGAAAGTCGAGGCCGTGACCGCGTCCTTCGACCGGGCGGTGAGAGACCCATTCAATTTTTCAGGAGCTGGGCCGGTCCAAAAGACCGACAAGCCGAAACAGACGGGCTACACGCTCGAAGGGATCGTTTGGATGTCCGACCGTCCGCAGGCGATCGTGAACGGAAAGATCGTCGAGCGCGGCTCGAAGCTCGACAACGCGGAAATTTTGGATATCGATGAAAAAGGTGTTAAAATGCGCGTAGACGGCAAAGAGCTTCTTCTTAAGCCTAGGGGACAAAATTAAATGCGTAATTTGAGGAAGTTTATAAACGTTTTTTTAATCGTTTTCTCAACCGTCGCGAACCCTTGCGCGATCCTCGCGGAAGAATTGGAAGAAGCGGAGGGCGAGGCCGACGTCGCGACGGCGGTGCGCGGCGAAGACAATCTCGTTTCGATGAACTTTGACGGTGCGCAGCTACGCGACGTGCTGAAGATTCTTTCCCAGCAGTCCGGCCTTAATTTCGTGGCGAGCGAAGACGTCGAATCGAAGAAGGTGACGGTTCTCTTGGAGGACGTTCCTGTCGGCGACGCACTTGAGAGCATCGTGCGCGCGAATTCCCTCCGCTACGAACGAAAGCCCGGCTCCAACGTCTTTGAGGTCTCCGCCGCGGAAGACACCTCGGGCGGCGTCCAGACGCGCGTCTTCATGCTCCGCTACACGCGTCTTTCGATTTCTCCTCTGGACGTGGGCGGTCAGAGCGCGATTAATGATCTCCTCAAACCCGAAGAAGTCAGTGCCATCACGGCATCAGCCGGAGGCGCGGGCGCGGCAGCGGGCGCCGGAGCGGCGGGCGCCGAGTCGACCGGCACGGAACTTGCGCTGGTCGCCGAACGCGGCGTCGATAAGATCGTCGCGACGCTCCTTTCCGAGACCGGAAAAGTCACGGTCGACATCCACACCAACAGCTTGATCGTCACGGACGCCCCAGCCGTCCTCACAAAGATCGAGAAAGTACTCGAGAAGATCGACGTACCCACGCGTCAGGTCATGATCGAGTGCCACTTGATCGAGGTCTCAAAGACGGTGCTCGATGACCACGGCGTCGATTGGGGCGGCGCGAACGGCGCGCTCCTGGCGTTCGAGGGCGCCGACCGCTCGACTGCGTTTCCTTTCGCGGAGAGCATTTTCACGAACAGCTCCGAGCTTCGCGCCGCAACCCGGCCGAAGTCTGCGATCACGATGGGAACGGTCAGCGCAGAAAACTTCAGCGCAACGCTCCGCTTCATCACGAGCCAGTCCGATTCGAAAATCCTCGCGCGTCCGCGCGTGCTCACCCTGAACAACGAAGCCGCCAATATCCGTCTCGTCACGAGCGCGGCGATCGCGCGCACCTCGACCATCACGGCGTCCGAAGGCATTACGACGCTCCAGACGGGCCAAGCCTCGCGGACAGACGTCGGCATCAGCCTGCGCATGACTCCCCAGGTGAACGAAAACCGCACGATCACGCTCTTCGTCGAGCCCTCTGTGACGACGGTCGCGGCGTCGACGTTCTTCCCGTCGGATTTCCTCGACCCCACCACCCGGTCGGTGCGGACGATGGCTCGCGTAAAGGACCATGAAACGCTCGTGATCGGCGGCCTCATCGACCGCAACCATTCACTTACCGACAAACGGATCCCGGGACTCGGAAGCATTCCGTTCTTCGGCAACGCGTTCGCCTACAAAGAGCGCGGCAAGGCCGACCGCGAGCTGATCATCTTTATCACGCCCCACATCGTGGAAGGGTACGACAGTCTGGCCGCGCAGAGCGCGACCGCGCCGGGCCGCGACACGGCGGTACGCCGCACCCTCGATTACTTCGTGAAAGAAGAAATGGAGCTCGCCACGGACCCGCTCGAGGACGCTGGTGCGGCACGCTTTCCGATCGACCGCCAGGAAAAGGCGATGCTCAAGCAGAGCGCCAAGCGCCCGGTCGCACCCTCCCTCGAGAAGGAAATGAGCCGCGCGCTCGATTCGCTCAGCCAAAAGAACGCGAAGTAACCTTGGGTAAACCCCACGTTCGGCTCGGCGAACTGCTGATCAAAGAGGGGAAAGTCACCCTCGCCGACATCGAACGCGCGATCGAGCTCCAAAAAAAAGACGAAACCTTCCTTGGCACCATCCTCGTCAAGCTCGGGGCGATCAGCGACGAGGATCTCGCGATCGCGCTCTCGAAGCAGCTCGGCGTCGCTTACGTTTCACGCGCGAACGGCCTCTTGATCCCCATGCTCGATCAGGAGCTCAACAAACTCGTTCCCGAGGATTTCGCCCGCCGCCATTCCGTGCTGCCGATCCAGCTCGCCGGAGATACGCTCCGCGTGGCCATGATCGACCCGACCGACATCGTCCTTCTCGACAACCTGAACCGCATCACGGCCCGATCGATCGACCGCGTGATCGCCACGAAGAAGGAGATCGACGCCGCGATCGGCCAGTTCTACGGCGAAGGCGGCATGCTGAAAACCGCCATCGAAGCCTCCTTTCAGGCGAAGGAGCTGATCGGCGAAAGGGAGGACTTCGACTCTCAAATCTCGCTCGACGACCTCGTCGCCAGCGCCGAGAAGGCGCCGGTCATCAAGCTCACGGACCTCATCATCCGCCAGGCAATCAAAGAACGCGCCTCGGATATCCATCTCGAGCCGTTCGCGAACAAGATCGCGATCCGCTTCCGCATCGACGGCGTCCTGCGCGAAATATCGCCGCCGGACAAGTCGATGATGCTGCCGCTCATCTCGCGCGTGAAGATTCTCGCGAAGATGGACATCGCCGAGAAGCGTCTTCCCCAAGACGGGAGCTTCCGTGCCACGATCGAGAACCGCGCGATCGATTTCCGCGTGTCGACGATCCCGACCGTGCACGGCGAGAAGATGGTTCTTCGTATCCTGGACCGCTCGTCCCTCAGTCTCACGCTGGACGGCCTGGGTTTCTCGCCGGACGAGAGCGCCATGTTCCGCAAAGCGATCAACCGGCCCTACGGTATGATTCTCCTGACGGGCCCGACCGGAAGCGGCAAAACGACCACCCTTTATTCGGCTCTCAACGAACTGAAGAGCGGCGAAAAGAACATCGTCACCATCGAAGATCCGGTGGAGTACCAGATCCAGGGCATCAACCAGGTCCAGGTGAAGTCGTCGATCGGGCTCACGTTCGCGAGCGGCCTCCGCGCGTTCCTGCGTCAGGATCCGGACATCATGCTCGTCGGCGAAACCCGCGATCTCGAGACCGCGCAGATCTGCGTGCGCGCGGCGCTCACGGGCCACCTGGTTTTCACGACCCTTCACACCAACGACGCCCCGACGGCCATCAACCGCCTTATCGATTTGGGTATTGAGCCATTTTTCGTCACGTCGTCCCTGCTTCTCACGGTCGCGCAGCGTCTGGTCCGGCGCCTTTGCCCGAAATGCAAAGAGCCGGTCGCCGCGGCCGAATCCGGGCTTCCTTCGCCGTTTAAGGACGAAGCGAAGACCGTGTTCACGGCCCGGGGTTGCGACGCCTGCGCCAACACCGGCTACCTCGGCCGAATCCCGATTTTCGAGATGATGTCCATGAGCGAGAAAATCGAGACGCTCGCTCTTCGAAACGCCGGCATGGCCGAGATCCGCGAGGCCGCGCGCGCCGCAGGAATGGTGACTCTCGAAGAAAGCGGCTACAGAAAAGTGCTTCGCGGCGACACCTCGCTCGAGGAAATTCTCCGCATGACGATGAGCGGTGGCTAAAGAGTGGCGACTTACAGTTATACCGCGCGCGATTCGCGCGGCGGCCAGCTGACGGGCTTTCAGGAAGCCACGAACGAGTCCGAGGCGGTGAAGATCCTCCAGACGCGGGGACTCACCATCACGAAAATCGGCCAGCCATCCGACGCTCATTCGACGGGCCGCAAAAAACGCCTCCGCAAACGCATCAAACAGGAAGATTACCTCGTTTTTACGCGCGAGACCGCGACGCTTCTCGAAGCAGGCATCCCGCTCCTTCGCACGCTCGAGGTCATCGCCGAACAGGTCGAAAGCGCGAAACTCAGGACAACGGTCATCCAGATGATCACGGACATCAAAGCCGGGTCGACGTTCAAAGACGCGGTCGCGCACCACCCTAAAATATTCCCGGGTCTCTGGGTCCATCTACTCGAAGCGGGCGAGCTCTCGGGAAATCTCACGCTCGTCCTCAGCCAGATCGCGGAGCATCTCGAGACGAGCATCGGCATGAAGAAGAAGCTCGTGTCGGCGCTCGCGTATCCCGCGGTCCTCATCTGTGTCGCAGTCGGCGCCATATTCGTGTTCCTCCTCAAGATCATCCCGGTGTTCGACGATCTTTTCAAGAGCATGAACGCGCAGCTGCCTTTTCTGACGCAGGTAGTCATCAATCTCAGTCACGCGCTGCAGAAATATTTCGTCTGGTTCATCGTCGCCGTGGCCGTGGCTTCGTGGCTTTTCAAGCGCTGGATCGCCACGCCGACGGGCCGCCGAGCGATGGACGCGCTTCTTCTGCGCCTGCCGGTTTTCGGGAACCTCATGCGCGACGTGATCGTGGCGCGCATCACGGTCAATCTGGCGACGCTCGTGCGAAGCGGGGTGAACATCATCCAGTCGGTGGATATCACCTCCAAGGCCGCCGGCAATGCGCTCTACCGTGAAGCGCTGGAGCGCACGAAAAATGACCTTCAGCAGGGGAAGGCGATGTCGTCCTCGATGGCGGAGAGTCCGCTCTTCGCGCCGATCGTCGTCCACATGGTGATGATCGGAGAGGAGAGCGGAAAGCTCTCCGACATGCTCGGAAAACTCGCCGATTACTATGAGGACCGGGTCGAGGTTTTTCTCGGCCGGCTCGGTGTCCTCATTGAGCCCTTGATTCTAGTCGTGATTGGCGGGGTGATCGCTTTTCTCGTTATCGCAATGTTCTTACCGATACTCAGTCTCAGTCAAATCGTTAAATGAAGGCGTCGAAACCGATTAAAGAGTTAAATAAAACCTTTAATAACTGTTGCGCCAACTCCGCTGGAGTGATATACTAACAAGTAGAAAGAATAACCAATACTAAGTTTTGTTGGGGTGTACATAAAGGGGGAAAGTTATGATTAACCTGCTCGGATCCAAGCGCTTGGGCAACCAAAAAGGCTTCACGCTGCTTGAAATCCTGATCGTCATCATCATCCTCGGCATTCTCGCCGCGTTGGCCATTCCGGTGTATTCGGCCGTCCGCGAAAAAGCCGTGAAACAAGAAGGTTACCAGCAGTTGGCGGCGACGCGTGAAGCGCAGCAGCGTTACTTTGCGGCCTACAACGCGTACACCAACGATACGGGTCTGCTCGAATACGACCCGAACGCCGTAGCGGCGGGCGTGTCCAAGCACTACGACTACACGTTCCCTGCGGCGTCGGCGACGGCGTTCACGGTTCGTGCGACGCGTAATTCGACGGCGCCTACGCCGCCGGCCGCGTACTACCTCGAAGTCAACGAGGCGGGAACGATCACGGAAGTCTAAAGAAACCGGAAAGCCAAGCGGTCCTTACAGGCCGCTTGGCTTTTCTTTTTTGAGGGCCCGAAGCGTGCGAAACAGTCAAGATGGAATGACTTTGACGGAGATCACGATCGTCTCCGTGATCCTCGTGATGATGGCGGGCCTGGCGATTCCCAGTTATTTCAAAACCGTCGAGGAATCCCGCTCGAGCGAAGCGAAGGCGAATTTGAGCACGCTCCATTTCGCGCAGAAAATCTTTCGCGAGAGCAACTCGGCGAAGAAATTTTATCCCGTCGGCGGCGGGACGAAGACCACGACCTCCGACCTCACCGAAATCACGACCCAGCTGAACGTCGATATTTCCCCGAATTTTTATAATATCGAGATCGAAACCGCCGGTGGCGGAAGCACCACCGACTACACAGCGACCGCCACTCGCTCGAACGACTCGACCCGCAGATACCGAGTAGACGAATCCGGCGTCGTCATCAAGCTCTAAGGGAGCCGTTATGAGGAAAGTCCCAGCTGTTCCGAAAGCGCCGATCCTGGCGCTTTTTATGCTTTCCGCGGTGTCCGCGGCCCTCGCGACGGACGTGGATAAATCCACGGAATATCCCGTGCCGTCCGGCATCTACGACGGGATCACTGTTTCTCGCTACCTCCGCATGGGAATTCCCACGGCCGCGGTTCCCGACGTGGACGCCCACACCCCGAACGCCGGCACGGCAAATCCGGCGACCGCCTCCCAGGCGGCCCTGACCATCAACGGCAACGTTTATATCCATCCGCTCGATCTCAATCTCACGGACGCGCAGCCGCCGGTCCCTTACGTGCCCCTGGATACCGACGGCGGCGCCGGAGCCACAGTACCGCTTCGCGACGTGGTCATCGACGAGAAGCTGACGGTGGACGGCACGACGTTCCGCGTCGTTCCGCTCAATTGGTGGGGCAATAGCCACTGGACTGCCGTGAATGTCCCCGGTGCCGTCACTGGTGACAGCCGCGGCAGCGAATTCCAGGTCAACGGTGACATTCACGCCTACGCGTATCGCGCTTCCCAGAGGTATCCCGATCAAAACGACACGCGCGTCCATTTCGGGCCAACGAAGGTAAGCGGTGTCTCGTGGCTCGACATGCGGGCCAAGACAGGCATGATCGACGCCAATCAGTGGGCGCACGGCATGAGCACGCTTTATTTCCGTGCCGATCCGATGCTCGTTTTGAACGGCTACTCGCGAGCCAACGTCGGTATCGGCACGACGAATCCCACTTATCTTCTGCAGGTGGGCGATCCGGGCTCCGGCCTGCAGGCGATCGCGCATTCATGGGACATTTATAGCTCGCGCGCCTACAAAACCGACATCCGCCCTTTTTCGCCCGCCGATTACAGATTGGCCGCCGACAGAGTGGGGGATCTGAACCTCGTTCGTTTCCGTTACAAAGAGGACAAGCCAGGCGACAAGAAAATACTCGGATTCATCGCCGAGGAAGCTCCAAATGAAATTCTCTCACCGGACGGCAAAGCCGTGAGCCTCGGGGACACGCTGGGTTTCCTGCTGGCGGCCATCAAAGGCCTCAAAGCCGAAAACGACGCGCTCCGGACCGAGATCGAGCGGCTCGAAACCGCCGGGGGGAGGCTTTTGTGAGGCGGCTCGCTTTCATCCTCCTCTTGGGTTTCGCACTGACGCAGGACGCGCGCGCGGCCGAAATCGACGTTACCACGTATTACGACGCCCCTTTCGGCGATTACAAAGAATTCCGGCTCTCCGGCACTCTCGCCGCAGGGCTCGTCGACGCCGATCCGGGTCCTCTTTTGATCGGCGCCGGAAGCTACACGGCCGCTTTCTTCGGCGGCTTCAACGTGTGGAACAATGACATTCCCGGGCACCTCGGGGCGAGCCGCGGCGGAGGGCTCACGGTCACGGGAAATCTCGACATTCAGGACGCCCTCGGGATCTCGCTTCTTTACGTGAACGCGACGACCGACCGCGTCGGCATCGGGACGCGGGCGCCCGCAGCGGCGCTCGACGTGCGCGGCGAAGCCAAGGCGATCAACCTCTTCGCGTATGCGTCTCCGCTCGACCCGACCCAGCCGTACGCGGAAATGAACACCGAGGTCACGCCAGAGCGCTTCGGGGCGGGCTACTGGTGGAACCAGACGTTCCCGCATAGATACCGTTTCTGCACGATGCACATCGACGGCGATCCGATCGCGATCCAATCGATCGACAAGAGTGCGATGGGGCTGGGAGGCTTGGGCCGAGGCCAGCTCATCATAAACGGCATGCCCGTCGGCTACGTCACGTACGACGCGAAAGTGATTCTCGTTGTGGGAGAACCCCAGCAGAACCAAGTCCTCGACCCCGATCCCGACGAGGCTACCGGTGACGGAGACGGGGATCCGAATCAGGGCGACTATCCCGTGGCGCTGCCGAAGCCGCAGGCCTTCGCCCATCAGTGGTATCAGTTCAGTTCCCGCGAGTACAAAAAGGACATCGTGCCTTTGATGCCCGCGGAGTATGGCACGATTCTCTCTTCGCTTGCGGTGATGGATGTCGTTCGCTACCGTTTCCATTCGGAAAGCGGCACGACGAAACCGCACGTCGGGTTGATCGCCGAAGACGTGCCCGAGGACATGGCGCAGTCCGACCGCAAATCCATCGGACTAGGCGAGCAGGCCGCGTTTCTCCTGGCGTCCGCTAAAGCGCTCAGGGGCGAACAGGACGACATGCGCGCCCGCGTCGAAAGGCTGAAAAAATCATGAACGCGCGCTTTTTCGCAACGATCGCTCTTGCCGCATTCATCGCAGCGCCTTTGCCGGCGCTGGCGGACGACGTGACGGTTCGAACGACCTATCCGAACCGCTTCGGCGAACACACGAACGCCGACACCGAAAGCTCTCTAACGGTGGGGTCTCTCACGCAGGGCGCCTCGACGAACGTCTTCGGGGACGTCTCGATCGTGGGCGATCTCGTCATCACGAAGCCGACGAACGGCCTCGTACGCATCGCCCCCTCGCACGGCCCTTACCAGGAAGACGGCCTGCGCGTGCACCCCAACGGAAGCATTTCGATCGGCAGCAACGTCGTCCTGCCGGCCGCGAATCCGCCCAAACTAAAGTCCCATACGACGCTGAAGGGCCGCCGACTTTACGCGTACGGCGATCCCGCGGACACACACACGGTGTACGGGCTCATGCAGGGGTATCTCGATACTTCAGCAAGTTCCTATCATCTCCAGCGCAAAGCGCTCTTCGCGTCGCGTCCTGTCGCCGGCGGCAACATCATCGATCCCGCCGCCGGAACGTACGGGCCTCTCCGCATCGACGGCAGAGAAGTGCAAATGGGCCCACAGTACGATCCGAACGTACCGACGGGACGTGGAAACCCCTCCGATCCTTGGTTTACAGGAATGCTCGAGCGGGTCATCATCGGCACGAACGAGATGTGGCTCGATCCGGTCGATACGCCGGAACCTGAGATTTTCCTTCAGGTGGGCCATCCGACCGATCCCGACCCCACCGATCCCGAGCGCATCCCCGGCATAAACGGTGCTCCAGACGAGCCGCCGCAGCCGACCGGCGGCGCGGCGAGTAACTGGCGGGTTTTCAGCTCGCGTGAGTATAAGAAGGACATCGTGCCGTTCGACGCCGCCGCGCAGGCGGGCGCGCTCGAGGCGATCTCCCGGCTCGACGTGGTCCGCTACCGCTTTAAGAGCGAGCCCGTGAACGCCAAGCCGCATACCGGCGTGATCGCGGAGGACCTCCCCGCCGCCATCCGCTCGGCGAGCGGCAAAGGCCTGGACCTTGGCCAGGCGTATTCCTACGCCGCGGCGGCGCTCAAAGCGCTGAAGACCGAGAACGACGTGCTCAAGACCCGTCTCGAAAAGCTCGAAGCGGAAGCGGCGGCCCGAAAGGCGCGGCCGTGAAACTCTCCTCGGCGCGTGGTCTTACGCTCGTCGAGATCGTGATATCCGCTCTTCTTATTTCGACCGTCATGGCGCTTCTTTTGAACGCGTTCGTAAACGCCAGTAAATGGATTTCTCCCGAGAACAACATCGCTCACGGCCTCGCGCGCGAGAAATTGGAGAATCTTCTGGAAGAGGTCCGCCAGGACCGTTGGGACGACGCGGCTCGGCGCCTGCATCCCGATTACGATCCGCCGTCCGAAGCTCTCACGTTGAACGCCGTCGCCTACACGCGCGACTACGACGTGGAGGCTGTGACCGGGAGGCCCTACCGCAAAGCGAAGGTGACCGTCCAATGGCCTTCTTAAAATCTTCCCGCGGCGTCACGCTGGTGGAAATCGTCATCGCGGTTCTCCTCATCTCGGTGATCTTCCTCGGGTCGACGACGGTCTACGTGACCGCACTCAAATTCTTCAACGCTGTCCGCGACAAGTCGCCGCAGGTTTACGGCTTTCTCGCCGCCGAGACGGTCGTCCGGAAAGTCGCGGTCGCGAGTGAGGCTATCGTGAACGACTCGGGCTCCTCGAACGGCGCGTCGACCTTGGACGCGGATGGCCTGAACTACGTGACCGGTAAACAGATCAAGATCCGCTGGGATTTCACCCTCGCTGATTGGACGCCGCTCAACACGCCTTCCAACACCGCGGACGATACGTGGGTGAAATACAAGATCATCGAGAATCCCGGCGGTTCCGGGACCTACCGACTTTACACGCGCAAGGACGCGAGCGTCACGGCCGACGTCACGACCGCTGACGAAGAAGTGGACACGCTTCTCACGCTAGGAGCCAATTCCGTGTTCCGCCTTTCAAGCCCGAGCGGCAACGCCGAAGGTGCGGCGACCACGGTGGATGTGCATCTGGAAACCGTCGGAGGCAGCTCGTCCCAGACGGTCGTGATCCATACCGACACCGCCGTGGGCGGGGGCGCCAAAAGATGAAACCGAGACCCTCGAGCGATTCCGGGCTCGTCCTCACGATCGTCGTAATCACGATCCTCATGATGCTCGGGCTTGTGGCCGCCGTCCTCAGCCTGGCGGCGAACCAGCGCCTCCTTTCCGACGAATTGAGCTCCCGGCACGTGCGCGCCTATTACCGGGCGAGGGGAGGGGTTGTGGAGGCTCGCTGGCGCATCCGGAACGACCAGACTGCGGACATCGGGGGAGGCGGGACGTTCACGAACGCCGCCTATAATCCGGCCCCTTACTTCATCGATCTCGACGCGAACGCCGTCCACACCGCACGAACGGACGACGACGACGTGCGCGTGGACATCGGCGCGTTGGATGCAGCGACGGGCGTGCGCCCGGTCGAGGTTACGGGCTTCGAATAATAACCTTTAATAAACCTGTTGCAAACCACATGGATTTCCTTTACTTTAATCGCATGCTCGCCCGCCTAAGCACCTCGCCGGAACGGAAGGACTCTTGAGCAAACGGACATGGGCCGTCTTTCTCGCGGCCACCACATTCCTCATCACCGGATTCACCATCTTCCTCCTTTATAACAGCCGGGAGGCCGAGAAGAAGATCCGCGTCCAGAAGGAGGTCGAGCTTTCCAAGAAGATGGTGGAGCTCACCGAGAAGCAGGGGCAGATATCCACTCTCCTCAAGCAGAAGCTCGATCTCGAAGAACAGTTCCACGTCAAGATCGCCTCGCTCGAGACGACCATCAAGGATTATGAGGAAAACTCCAAGGCCGCTGCGGCGCGTATGGAGGCGGTGCTCGAGGAGAACGAAACCCTGAAGCGCGACTTATCCGCGCGGGACAAGAAGATGTCCGACCTGACCCGCCGCATGCGCACTCTTGAATCCGACAAAACGGACCTTCTCGAATCCCTTTCCAAGAAGGCCACCGCGAAGGCCACCGAGAACGCTTCCTCAGCCGTCCCTGCCGGAGACGAGCGTCCCGCCGTGACGGGCGATTTCGGCGCGCCCGAGGTGAACCCGGTGAAGCTCGGCAAGATCGTGGTTCAGAAATCGTCCGGCCGCGCGGCGCGGGTCGAACACATTGACAAACTTTACGGATTCATCGTCATCAACGCCGGCGCGAAGGACGGTCTTCGTGCGAATTCGGTCGTGAACATCGTCCGCGGGAACAAGCTCATCGGCAAGGCGGTCGTTCAAAAGGTACGCCCCGACATCTCGGCCGCGACGGTGATGTCCGAATGGACGCGCGACGAGATCAAAGTCGGCGACATGGTTAGCCGGTTTTCCTAAAGTCCGGGGCCGCCTCCCTTGTCCGGCGCCCTTTTTCGTGGTTTACTTCTTAAGATGAAACTTCCCCCCTTAGCCTCCGCGCTCGCGGCCGTCACTACTCTTGTTTGCGTCTCCATGCCCGCTTTCGCGGACGTCGTCCGCCTCAAGAACGGGCGAGACCTTTCCGGAACCGTTTCCAAGGCCAACGACGGCACGCTCGCGCTTGCGATCGCCGGCGGCGTCGTAAAGCTCGATCCGGAAGACGTCGAATGGACGGTCCGCGGCACGGACGAGGAAATTGAGGGCAAACGCCGCGCGGCCTCTCAGTACGAGCGCGCCGAGCTGGCACGCGAAGCGGGGAATTGGGTCGTGGCAGCCGAAGCGTACGAGCGTGCCGCCGAACTCACGGCGAGCGCCGATCTTTTGAACAACGCAGGCACGGCCTGGGCACAGGCGGGGAACATCGACCGCGCCGTGCCGCAATTTCGCCGGGCCCTTTCCGAGAATCCTTCCCATGCGGCCGCGCGGCGCAATCTCGCAGCGGCTCTCCGCGAACGCGGCGCGGCGTCCTACGCCAAAGGCGAATTCGAAGCCGCGCTCCTTTTGTGGCGCGAGGCGTTGAGGCTTTCCGGCGGCGGCGCCGATCTTCTGAACGACTTGGGCTCTTCGCATGGCATGCTCGGCAACCGTGCGGCCGCCGAGCGCTTCTACAAGAAGGCGCTCCGCGTCGCGGCGGGCCACGGGACGGCCTCGCGGAATCTGCGTACGCTGGCGGGGAACGCGTGAAACGCGCCCGCGGGTTCACGCTCGTCGAGATTCTGATCGCCGTCACGGTGCTCGGCGTGCTGACGGCTCTGGCGTCCATCACCTATTTCCGCCACCGCGAGAACGCGATTCGCGCCGAGGCGCTCATCAACATGGACGCCATCCGCCGCGCCGAGCTCCTCGAGCACGAGGCGACCGGGACCTACGCGAACGCCGGCGACACCGCCGCGATCAACGGCCAGTTCGGCCTCGGCATCACCGAGCATCATTATTCCTACAGCGTGGTCGACGCCACCGACAACGATTTCCGGATCGTCGCCCAGAGACTCGGTTCACTGGGGGACGAGGGCTTGCCGGTTCTGCTGGCGATGGCACCGAGCGGGGAAATATTCGGAGCACCGGTGCCGCCCGCGGTGCCAGAAGCTCCCGGAGTCCGTCCGACGACGTCCGGCGGCGGGTCCGCCGGCGGCGTTTCGTCCGGAGGCGGAGGCGGCAGTGGCATGCCTTCCGGCCAAACCGGAGGTGGCGGCGCCACGGGACGCACCGGTGGCGGCTCGGTCAGCGGCGCGGCGGGGAACGTGCCGGGAGCCGGCGGCGACCGGCCGCTCGTGTACATTCCGCGGGGTCTCGACGTCTGGGACAACTGGCCCGACGAAAACGAGATCAACGTCGACGGTCCCGTCGGTGAAGCCTCGCTTCTCGAGGCCTTCACGCTGATACAGAACGAATCGTCGACTTCCGCCACGACCGCGGATCTTTTCCGAAAAGCAGTGTCCATTTCGTTTGGCGCGGCGGCGCTCTTCTTGGAAGACGCGCCCTGCGAATTCGCTTACGCCTGCTTTGTTCCGTCTCCTCTTTCGGTGCCGCCGGATACGCCCGCTCCACTGCCGCAGATTCTCTTCAACCCGGATTACGTCGATGAGGAACCCGAAGCGCTCGCCGCGATCCTCGTCCACGAGGGCACTCACCTCCAGCAGTATCTCGACGCGACTCTCTTCGACGACGAGTTGGACGTGATCGACATCGAGTTCACCGCTTTTTGGAATTCGGCTGTTTACTGGAAAGAAGTCCGCGCCGAGCAGCTGCCTGCGGACACCGACCTCGAAGAGGATTTGGAATTCATCTACCAGACGGCCCTCCTGGGCGAGGCCGCCATGCGGGCTCTCATCGACGCGCGTTACCCGTGACGCGTCGGACCGCGATCGTCGGCACCGCCGCCGCGCTCGTTCTTCTCGGGTTCTTTTCGCTCGCCGCCCTCTTCTGGCCTTCGTTTCCCGGCAAGTCCGATTCCCAGTCGTACATCCGGTGGCGCGGCGACAAAGAGCCTTTACACGTTTCGTTCGACGTCCCCGAAGGGTGGCGCTTGGCGCTCGACCGCGGCCGTATCGAGCGTTTCGAGCAGGTGCTCGTGAAAGGCCCGCGCAACGCCGACGATACCTATTCGGCCCTCCTCGTCGTGCGCGCCACGCCGTCCGCTTCAAAGGGCGGCAAGTTCGCTGGCGCACGTGAGTTCGCCGCCGACTACCGCCGCCACCTGTACACCGGCCATTCCGTCGTGGCAGACCGCGCGTCGCGCGTGGCAGGGGAGCCCGCGATCGACCTCACGGTCGCGTACGTCGTGCCGCCCTTGCGCGTCAAACCGGCGCGTGGAGAACCTCTAAAGCCCATCCCTGTTCCGGTGCAAAGCCGGACCGTCTTCTTCGAGCGCGGCGGCTGGATTTACGAACTCATCCTCTCCTCCGATCGCCGCGAATTTGCCGCTCACGCTCCGAACTTCGAACGCCTGGCGGAAAGTTTCCGCTTCGGCGACTCCTAAGGCTATACACTCCCGCCGTCGGGCGTTATAATACCGACCATGACAACGAAAAAATACGTCCTGAAGGGCGGCACGCACGACCCCGGCCTCTTCAGCATCGATTACAAAAAAGAGCTCAACGACGCCCAGTTCGGAGTCGCGACTGGCGGTGAGGGGCCGTGCCTCGTGCTTGCGGGCGCCGGAAGCGGCAAAACGCGGACGCTCATTTACCGCGTGGCGTACCTCCTCGAGCGCGGCACCCGCGCGGACGAGATCCTTCTCGTTACGTTCACGAACAAGGCAGCCCACGAAATGCGCACCCGGGTCGAGGCGCTTCTGCAGGGGAAGGCGAAGGGCCTCTGGTGCGGGACGTTTCACCACATCGGAAACCGGATCCTTCGCATGCACGGTCAGCACATCGGACTCCATCCGAGTTTCGGTATCCTGGACGACGAGGACAGCCGGGATCTCGTGAAAGCGTGCGTGAAGTCGCTCGATATTCGCACCGGAGACGCGCGTTTTCCGAAGCCCGGCGTCGTTCAGTCGATCTTGAGCTTCTCGGTGAACGCGAAGATGCCCGTCACGGACGTCGTCTACCGCAATTACCCCTATTTTTCACCGTACGTGAAAGACTTCGAGAATATCAAGACGCTCTACGACGAGAAGAAGAGGAAGACCGGCAATCTCGATTTCGACGATCTCCTTGTCCGGTGGATCGAACTCGTGACGACGTCGGAAGCCGTACGCGAACGCCTGTCGTCGCAGTTCCGTTACGTGCTGGTCGACGAGTACCAGGACACGAACCGCCTTCAGCAGGAGCTCGTGCGCGTGGTCTCCTCGCGCCACAAGAACCTCCTCGTCGTCGGCGACGACGCGCAGTCGATCTACTCGTTCCGTGCGGCCGACGTGAAAAACATCCTCAATTTTCCAGAAACTTTTCCGGGTGCGTCCATCTGCAAGCTCGAGACGAACTACCGTTCGACGCGTTCCGTCCTCGAGCTCGCCAATCACAGCATCAAGCACAACGTGCACCAATTCCCGAAGAACTTGAAGAGCGTGCACGGCGAGGGCCAAAAACCGCAGTTCGTGAAGGTGCGGGATTCGCGTCAGGAAGGCGCCTTCGTCGCCCAGCGCATCCTGGAGCTCAAAGAAGCCGACGTCGACTTCGCGAACGTCGCGGTGCTTTTCCGGGCGCGCTACCAGGCGGCGGAGCTCGAAATGGAATTGGCGCGTCGGGGAATCCCGTACGTCATACGCGGCGGCGTCCGCTTCTTCGAACAAGCGCACATCAAGGACGTGCTTTCTTATCTTAAGCTCCTTGTGAATCCGATGGACGAGATCTCCTGGACGCGCGCGCTCACGCTCCAGCCGGGGATCGGCGGGGGATACGCCGAGAAGATCTTCCGGCTCGTCGAACAAGCGGGCGGGGACCTGACAATCGCAGTGGCGCCCGAATTCGGGCAGCAGCTGCCCGCGAAAGTACGCGACGGGCTGAACGGCTTCAAGAAAACCGTCCGGTCTCTCTTGCGTGACGACAAAGAGGAGCGTCCCGACACGCTCGTTGAACAGGTGCTTGAGAACGGCTACAACAAACACGTCCTCATGAACTTCGACAACGCCAAGGACCGTCTGGAAGATCTGCGAGAGCTCGTGAACTTCGCCCACACCTACAAGAGCCTTAAAGAGTTTCTCGCGGACGTGACGCTTCGCGACAGCTTCAAGGGAGAAACCATCCTCGAGGCGGCGCCCGAAGAAAAGCCGGACGAACTGATCCTCTCGACCATCCACCAGGCGAAGGGCCTCGAGTGGAAGGCCGTTTTCGTGATCGGGCTCTCGGAAGGTCTTTTCCCGCACGCCAAGTCCATGGAGAAGGAAGACGAGCTCGAGGAAGAACGGCGTCTTTTCTACGTCGCCGTCACGCGCGCGAAAGAAGAGCTCACGCTGATCCACCCTATGACCCGGTTCGACTACAGCGCGGGGACCATCATCAGCCGGCCATCCGCGTTCGTGCTCGAGCTCCCGCATCACGTCTACGACGAAGTCGAAGTCGAGGAGAGCGAGGAAGAGGAAACGATCTACCTTGACTGATTCCCGGAAAGGCGGCCTCCTCGCGGTCTTCGTGACCGTTCTCATCGATCTCATCGGCTTCGGGATCATCCTCCCGAATCTTGCGTTCTTCGCGTCGGATTACGGCGCGTCTCCGGTCGTCGTCGGCCTCCTGTACAGCAGCTACTCGGTCGCTCAGCTTTTCTTCTCGCCCTTCTGGGGCTCTCTCTCGGACCGCATCGGCCGGCGGCCGGTGATGATCGTAAGCACGCTCGGCTCGGCGCTTTCCTACGTTCTTCTGGGTTTCTCGAACGGCATCGTGGCTCTCTTCGTGTCCCGCATCTTCGCGGGTGCCATGGCGGGCAATATCTCGGCCGCGCAGGCGTACGTATCCGATGTCACCACGCCGGAGAACCGCGCGCGCGGCATGGGTCTCATCGGGGCGGCTTTCGGCGTCGGCTTCGTGCTCGGCCCCGCGATCGGCGCGGCGCTCGCGCACGTGCCTTTCGA
This sequence comes from uncultured Planctomycetia bacterium, assembly GCA_964431835.1. Lineage (GTDB taxonomy): Bacteria > Omnitrophota > Gorgyraeia > 2-02-FULL-51-18 > 2-02-FULL-51-18 > CAYSKO01. Next base: position 47,908 of record CAYSKO010000002.1, read on the forward strand.
CGGAGAGCTCGTCGCGCGGTTCCCGCACGCTCCGGTCGGATTTTTCGCGGCAGCCCTTTCGCTTGCGAGTTTTTTCCTCGTCGTCTTCGTGCTTCCCGAGACCGTCCAGCGGGCCGCTAAGAACGACGCCGCGCGCCCCGTCAAAATGAGCGTCGTTTCCCCGGCGTTCTGGAAGCTCGTGCTCGGCGGGGGGAGGGGACTGCCCCTTCTTTTCTTCTGCATGTTCATGGCGACGTTCGGGCAAGCCAGCATCTACGGCGCGTTTCCGCTTTATTGCAAGGAACAACTCGGCCTCTCGCTGGGCGACGTGGCTTACCAATACGTGTTCGTCGGCGTCCTTTCCGCGCTCGTTCAGGGCGGCGCGATCCGCCCGCTCGTGAAACGGTTCGGTGAAAATCCGCTCTTCGTCACGGGTTCCGCGCTCATGGCCGCGGGCTTGGCGGCGATCGGGGTCGTGGGTTCCCGCGCCGGTCTCTTCGTTTCCATCGGACTCATGTCGATCGGATGGAGCCTCGTCCTGCCCACGCTCACGAGCCTCGTCTCGAAACGTTCCGACGCGCGGCTCTACGGCGCCACGCTCGGCGCGTCGCAGGCGATGGGCGCGCTTGGGCGCGCGGTCGGTCCGGGATGGGGAGGCTTTTTGTACGGCCTTCACTTCCGCCTGCCGTTTCTTTTGACCGCCGGCCTGCTCGTTTTCATGGTCGCCGCGAGCGCCGCGTTCGCCGGGTCGCGCGCGAATGTTGACACCGAACCCGCGCATTTGCCATAATCCCGCAACCCTATGAGCGACCAAACACCCAAACCCGACAGCGGCCGTAAGCTTTTCTTCGGACTCTTCGTTTTTCCACTCGTCATCGTCGCGGGTATGATCGCGATGGTGCTGACGATCGTGCTTCTTACGCACGAGGACGAAACCCCTGAGTCGCTCGTGGCCGCCATCAAGACCGGTTCCGAACGCAAGCGCTGGCAGAAGGCGAGCGAGCTTTCGAACGAGCTGAACCGCCGTAAACCCGGTCCGCGCGACGCGGCTCTTGCCCGCGACATGATCCTCATGCTCGGCGACGCCGCGCGTTACGACGCGAAGACTCGCTCCTACATGGCGGCCGCACTCGGCCACTTCAAAGGGGAGGACGGGGTCGAGGAAGCACTCCGCCGCGCTCTTTCCGCGGACGCGGACTCCGAGGTCCGTTTCTACGCGCTTTGGTCCATCGGGACGATCGGTTCCAAGGCGGCCATCCCGGACATCCTCTCGCTCCTTCGAAGCGGCGACGAAGCGGTGCGCGTCAACGCGGTTTACGTGCTGGGCGCCATCGGCGACCCGTCTTCGACTGGCCCGCTCCGCGTGATGCTCGACGACGCGGCGCTGGACGTCCGCTGGAACGCCGCGCTCTCGCTGGCGCGTCTCGGGGACCCTTCCGGCTTTCCGGTCCTCGTCGCGATGCTCGACCGGTCTCAATTGGAAGGAAAGAGTCTTCCCGAAGACCGCGTGGAACGCGTCATGATCAATGCCGTCAAAGGTTTAGCCTTGATTCCGGGGGCCGACTCCATTAAAATCTTGGAATCCGTTTCGCGCGGCGAAAAGAATCTCCGTGTGCGGCAGGCCGCGATGGATGCGTTGGCGTATCAAAAGAATCAGGACTCTGGTAAAATGGGGACTTCCGAAAAGGCATGAGCGAACCTACACCTCCCGCGAACGTCCAGCCCGTACCCGCGACGCCGAAACCGGCCGTCGCCGCCGTACCGTCGACACCGAACGCCGGTGGCAGCGCGAAAATGGATCGCCGCGGTTTCTTTTCCTGGTTCGGCTTCGCCTGGCTCAGCTTCGCCGCGGCGACCGGCGGCGCCCTTTCCATCCTCCTCCGTTACCTTTTTCCGAACGTCGTGTTCGAACCGCCGACCTCCTTCAAGGCCGGCTTTCCCGGGGATTACGAAATCGGCATCGTGGACGAACGCTGGAAGGAAAAGTTCGGCGTCTGGCTCGTCAAGACGGCGGAGGGGATGTACGCGCTCTCCACGACGTGCACCCATCTTGGCTGCACGCCAAACTGGCAGAGCGGCGAAAACAAGTTCAAGTGCCCGTGTCACGGTTCGGGCTTCTACAAGACCGGGATCAACTTCGAGGGCCCGGCGCCGCGCCCGCTCGAACGCTACCGTATCCAGCTGGCAGACGACGGCCAAATCATGATCGACAAGTCCAAAAAATTCCAGCAGGAAAAGGGCGAGTGGAACAGCTCCGAATCGTTCCTTCCTATATAAGGGACAGACGCCATGGCCGATAACCCGACCCCCACGCCCCCGCAGCCTAAGAAAGAAAAATTCAATCTCGGGAAATACGTCACCGAGACTCAGGTCTATAAGTCGATGTTCCGGCACGGCTACTCCACCTCCGACCGTGACCGGGCGCTTTCGGTTATGACGAACGTCTTCTTCCATCTGCATCCGGTGAAGGTCCGCAAATCCGGCGCGCGTTTCGGTTTCACCTGGTGCGCGGGCGGCTTGTCGTTCTTCGTTTTCCTCACGCTCGTCGTCTCCGGGATCCTCCTCATGTTCTACTACCGCCCCACGGTCGAGCATGCGTACAACGACATCATGGCGCTGCGCGAGCACGTTCCTTTCGGCATCATGCGCGAGCTGCACCGGTGGGGCGCGCACGCGATGATCATCACGGTGTGGTTGCACATGTTCCGCGTGTTCATGACCGGCTCTTACAAACCGCCGCGCGAGTTCAACTGGATCATCGGCGTCATCCTGCTCGTTCTGACGATGCTCTTGAGCTTCACCGGCTACCTGCTTCCGTGGGATCAGCTGGCGATGTGGGCCATCACGGTCGGCTCGAACATGGCCCGCGCGACCCCGTTCCTCGGCCACGAGGGTCCCGGCGCCCAGATGCTCGCAATCGGCGACATTCAGCTTGTGACCTCCGGCAGCGACGTGCGTTTCGCGCTTCTCGGCGGGCGCTTCGTCGGACAGGGTGCCCTCCTTCGTTTCTACATCCTCCACTGCGTGGCGATCCCGACCGCGCTCGTCATCCTGATGTCGGTGCACTTCTGGCGCATCCGCAAGGACGGCGGCATTAGCGGCCCGCTTTGATGCTCGACTCGTTCAAGGCACTCGTCAACGCCGTCTCGTCCCCGGTCACCATCTTCACGGCGGGGACGATCTTCTTCGCGGTCTTCGTGAGTTTCCCGCGTGTGATGACCTCGCCGCCGGTCGCTCTGGCGATTCTCGCGCTCTCGCTCGCTTTCTTCGGCGTGGGCCTGACCGACGAGCACTTCCGCGGCATCGTGAGCACCCCCGACAACGTGCCGATCGTGGGCATGATGTTCATCTTCGGCTTCTTCACCTGGTATTCGATGCGCAAGGCCGTCGTGAACGACATGCGCATGGAGCGGGGAGAGCCGACGGTGGAGGCCGCCGAGGCGAACGAGAAGGTTCTCGTTTTCCCGTACCTCATCTTCATCGAGTTCGTCGTGGCGCTCGCGTACGCGGTCGGCCTCGTCGTTTGGTCCATTTTCCTAAAAGCGCCGCTCGAAGAGCCGGCGAACCCGACCGTCTCGCCCAACCCCTCAAAGGCGCCGTGGTACTTCCTCGGCCTTCAGGAAATGCTCGTTTATTTCGACCCGTGGATAGCGGGCGTTCTTCTGCCGACTTTCATCATCATCGGCCTATGCGCGATCCCGTTCATCGACCGCGACCCGTCCACCTCGGGTTTTTACTCCTTCAAGAAGCGCAAGTTTGCGATCACGGCGTACCTCTTCGGGTTCTGGATCCTTTGGAACCTCCTCATCATCATGGGCACGTTCATGCGCGGCCCGAACTGGAACTTCTTCGGTCCGTTTGAAAAATGGGACGTCCACAAGGTGGTCCCGCTGATGAACGTGAATCTTTCGGAACTCCTTTGGATCAAGCTCATGAACGTGGGCCTACCGAAGTTCTGGCTCGTGCGCGAGCTTCCGGGCATCCTTCTCGTCGGGGCGTATCTCATGATCCCGCCGGCGATTCTCGCGAAGACCGCGTTCAAGGACGTCTACAAGAAACTCGGCGCGGCGCGCTACAGCATCCTCGTGATGCTGATCCTCATGATGCTCGCTCTGCCCATCAAGATGTACCTGCGCTGGGCGCTGAATCTCCAATACATCGTCGCGATCCCTGAATTCTTCTTCAACATCTAGCATGCCCCCTAAACCCAACCCCACTCTTTACAGCATTTCCAAGACCTTCGTCTGGTTCGGGCTCATCAGCCTTCTTCTGACGGCTTCGCTCGCGGCGATCGTGATGACCGACTACAAGCGGGAGTGGAAAGACTGGCAGAAGAAGTTCATGAAGCTCAAGTCCGACAAGGCGCAGGCCGAACTCAAAATGGCCGAGGGGAAGATCGACAAAGCGCGTCTCGAGGAGCTCACCAAGCAGCAGGCCGCGGCCGAGAAAGCCGTCCAAGGCCGCCGTGACGACCTGAAGGCTCTCGAACGCGAGATCGGTCGCCTTTCCACCGAAGCCTCAAAAGTTAAAAAATCTTCTCAGAACGGCAAGCAGTTCGAGGATTCCTACCGCTACTACTACGAAGAATACGCCTCCCACCACGACAGTCGGGCCGCGGAATATAAAAAGAAGCTCGACGAGATCCGTCCGAAAGTCGCGGCCGACAGGCTCGAACTCGAAAAACTCGAGAAACAGCTGGAGGCTAAAGAGAAAGAACGCGAGGCGATCCTCGCCGAGAGCAAGAGGCTCGAGAAGGAGATCGAGAATCTGTACGACGAGAAGCGCCGCGCCGACCGCAAGCTTGAAAGCGCGAAGCCGAGCGTCGTTAAGGACGTCCTGAACGCGCCTATGCTCGACTTCATCGCGCCGACGCTCGAGGTCCAGCAGATCGTTCTCGATAACCTGTACGACGACTACCATTTTGCGAAGGCTCAGAAGGTCGATCGCTGCACGACCTGCCATCTGGGTATCGACCAGAAGGGTTTCGAGGACGCGCCCCAGCCTTTCAAAACTCACCCCAAGATGGAGCTTTATCTCGGAGCCGACTCGCCGCACCCCGTCGAGAAATTTGGCTGCACGACCTGCCATAGCGGCAACGGCCACTCCGTCAGCTTCAAGGATTCCGCCCACACGCCCTCTTCGAAGAAGCAGGCGGAGGAATGGGCGAAGAAGTACAATTGGAAGGAACTCGAGAAATGGGAGCACAAGATGCTCCCGAAAGATCACGTTCAGGCGTCCTGCTCGAAGTGCCATCATGGGGCGGCGGAGGTTCCTCAGGCCGACAAATTGAACCGGGGCCGTAAGATCGCCGAAACCCACGGCTGCATGAACTGCCACAAGATCGACGGCTTCGAGAACCGCTACAAGGTCGGTCCGGACCTCCGGAACGTAAAGACGAAGCTCGACGGGGACTGGATCGCCCGCTGGGTCGACGACCCCCGCGATTTCCGTCCCAAAACCCAGATGCCCCGCGTTTTCCATCTGACCAATACCTCCTCGCCCGAGGACGTGAAGCGCAACCACGCGGCCATCCATTCGATTTCGGCCTACCTCATGAAGCATTCCGGGGAAATCGAGCTGAAACAGCCTCCCGTGAAGGGGAATGCGGGGAACGGCGAAAAACTCGTGAAGACCGTCGGCTGCACGGGCTGCCACACGGTCGCCGGTGTGGAAATCAACAGCTTCGGCCCCGATCTCAACGGTCTCGGTAGCAAAGTCACTGAGAAGTGGCTCTTCAACTGGCTCAAAGACCCGAAGCACTTGGCCGACACGCGCATGCCTTCTTTACGCCTCTCCGACCAGGAAGCCGCCGACATCGCCGCGTACCTCTTGGCTCAGAAAAACGAGAAGTTCGAGGCCAAGAAGCTTCCCGCGGCGGACCCCAAGGTGGTCGACGCCATGATTCTTGAGAACCTTCAGGGCACCCTGCGTCGCTCCGAAGCCGAGGCTAAACTGAACGAAATGTCTCCCGAGATGAAGCTTGAGTTCCTCGGCCAGAAGACGATCGCCCACCAGGGCTGTTACACCTGCCACCAGATCAAGGGGTTTGAGGACGCCAAGCCCATCGGTGCCGATCTCTCTAACGAAGGCGCGAAAGACATCCATCAGTTCGACTTCGGCTTCGTGCACAACATCGGCCACACGCGGCACGACTGGATCAATCAAAAAATCAAGGACCCGCGGATATTCGACCTCGGCAAGGAAAAGGCCTATTACGAGAAGCTCCGCATGCCGCAGTTCAATTTCTCGGAAGAGGAAATTGACGCGCTGACAACGTTTGTTCTGTCGTTGACCCAGGAACAAATCCCGCTCGAAATGCAGAAACGCCTCGACTCCAAGGATCTCGAAACCGAGAAGGGCCGCCTCCTCGTTTCTCAACTGAACTGCGTCGGTTGCCATACGCTCGACGGCAAGGAAGGTGCGCTTCGCTTGAACGCCGAGGATCCCGGCTCCGTTCCTCCGACGCTGATCGACGAGGGCGCGAAGGTCCAAGAGGACTGGCTGCATACGTTCCTCGCGCACCCGACGACCATTCGTCCGTGGCTCACGTACCGCATGCCCACGTTCGGATTCGACGAAGAGGAGCTTCGCACGATGGTCCATTACTTCGCGCACCTGAACGAACAGACGCTTTCGTACCAGGGCCACCCTACGCCGAAATCCACTCCCGAGAAGATCGAGGCGGGCCGCGCGCTCGTCGAGAAGCTTCAGTGCGAGAAGTGCCACCAGGTGAGCGCCGAAAGCGCTGCCATGGGCACGTCCTTCCTTGCGCCAGATCTTAACCTCACCAAGAACCGCCTCAAGCCGGAGTGGGTGAAGGACTGGGTCGCCGATCCGCAAAAGCTCGAGCCCGGCACGATGATGCCCGCTTTCTTCACCGAAGGGGAACCTTCGCCGATAACGGACGTCCTCGAAGGCGACGCCGGGAAGCAGATCGAGGCGATCCGCGATTACCTCTTCGTCTACCAAAAGGGGGACGCCAAGGCCTCCCCGCAGGACGATTCCTCCAAAAATTTGATTGCAAACACTCAGTAAAGAGTCTAAAATAGATAGCTAATCAGGTCTTTCCGGCGGGAAAGCTGCACCGCCTTCGTGAATGAATAAAAAAAGTTTTATTCTCGAACCTTCCAGCCAACCTAAACGGAGACACCGAGCCATGAAACGCACATTGTTGACGGTTTTAACGTTCTTATTCGCCGCGACGGCCGCCTATGCCGCCCCCGTGACCGGCAAGGTCACCTTCGAAGGCCAGAAACCCGCGGCCCAGAAGCTGAAGGCGGACGCGGATCCGCAGTGCAAGGCCCACCATCCGGGCGGCGTCGAGGACGACTCGGTTCTCGTCAACGCGGACGGAACGCTCAAGAACGTGTTCGTCTACGTGAAGACCGGCCTCGAAGGCAAGACGTTCGAGACCCCGAAGGATTTTGCCAAGCTCGACCAGCAGGGCTGTATGTACGTCCCGAAGGTCCTCGGCGCGCAGACCAACCAGTCGATCGAGATCATCAACAGCGACGCGACGCTTCACAACGTGCACGCGCTCCCGAAGAACAGCAAGGAATTCAACCTCGGCATGCCGGTGAAGGGCATGAAGCTGAAACGCGCTTTCACGAAGGCGGAAGTCATGATCAAAGTGAAGTGCGAAGTGCATCCGTGGATGAGCTCTTACGTGGGCGTCGTGGACCACCCGCACTTCGGCGTGACCGGCGACGACGGCAAATTCGACCTCAAGGACCTTCCGGCGGGCTCGTACGAGATCGAAGCGTGGCACGAAAAGTTCGGCACCCAGACCCAGAAGATCACGGTCACGGACCAGCCGCAGGACCTCGCGTTCTCGTTCAAAGCGGCTTGATCGAAGCCTAGCGAACGCGGTATCATTCGTTAACCCCGCTCCGGCGTTTCCGGGGCGGGGTTAACCATTTTAGGAGAGGGTATGGGGGACGGGCTGACTCACCGCTTCGCGATCTTCACGGCGGCAACGACGGTTCTATTGATCCTGGCCGGCGGGCTCGTGACGAGCACCGGTTCCGGCCTTTCCGTCCCGGATTGGCCGCTGTCGTACGGTCAACTCATGCCTCCCATGGTCGGCGGCATCCGGTTCGAGCATTCGCACCGCATGATCGCAGGTTTCGTGGGTATCCTCACGCTCGCTCTGACCGTACTCGTATGGCTGCGCGAGAAGCGGCGGTGGGTAAAACATCTCGCGCTCGGTGCACTCGTCGCGGTGGTCGTGCAAGCGGTCCTCGGCGGGCTCACCGTGATATACCTTCTTCCGACCTGGATTTCCGTCTCACATGCGTGTCTGGCGCAGACCTTTCTTTGCCTCGTCGCGGCGCTCGCGCTCTGTACGGGGCGGGAGTGGCGCGGAGGAGAACGAATCGACGCTGTCTACGCGGGCTCGATCCAGCGGCTCCTCGTGGCCGAGACGGCACTCGTGTACCTCCAGCTCATTCTGGGCGCGGTGGTTCGCCACACGAACGCCAGCGTGAAGCTCCACATCGTGAACGCTTTCCTCATCGCGATGCACTCCATCTTCATCCTACTTAAAATCGCCCGCGAAGAACGCGTGCAGAAGGCCCTTTTCCGTCATTCGGCCTTGCTCGGAATCTTCGTGACGTTCCAGGTGTTTCTCGGATTCGGAGCTTTCATCATGACGCGAATGCTCGCGAGCGAGCCCGCGACGGTGGGGCAGGTGCTCTTTGCGACTGCGCACCAGACGCTCGGTGCGCTTATTCTCGTGACGTCCTTCCTTCTGACACTCCGCGCCTACCGTTTGCTTCGAAGGGACCGCGAGACGGAGTCTACGGCCGTTTTCACGAGGGTGCCGTGATGCGCGGCGGCGCTTCGGACTACTTGGAGCTCGTGAAGCCCCGGCTCCTTTCGCTGGCGCTGGCGACGGTGCTCGTCGGTTTCTTCCTTGGCGTGCGAGGTCCCGTCGACCACGGCGCGCTCTTGGGCGTTCTTTTCGGTGCGGCGCTCGTCGGCGCGGGCGCGAACGCGCTCAATCAATACCTCGAGCGCGACGTCGACGCGCGTATGAAGCGCACGGAGAACCGTCCGCTTCCCAGCGGACGCCTCTCGCCGATGAGCGTGTTTGTTTTCGGCTTGGCGACGTCGGCTGCGGGCGTGATCTATCTTTTCGCTGCTGTGAACGCGATGGCGGCGGCGATGGGTGTGCTCACCCTGGTGAGCTACGTCCTCATCTACACACCGATGAAACGAAAAACTTACTTCAACACTTTCGTGGGGGCGATCCCGGGCGCGCTGCCGTTTGTGCTTGGATGGACGGCTTCGGGAAGGGCACTCGGCGTGGAAGTTGCCTCCCTTTTTCTCCTTTTATACGTCTGGCAGATCCCGCACTTCTATGCGATCGCGTGGGTATACCGCGACGATTACAAAAACGGTGGCCTGCGCATGATCACGGGAGAGGACCCGGACGGCGGACGGATCGCCTGGCGCATCCTGTGTTTCTCGGTCCTCATGATCCCCATCGGGACGCTCCCGACCTTCACGGGCCTTGCACGCGAGGCGTACTTCGTCTCCGCCGCCTTCTTCGGGGTCGTTTTGACGGCGTTTGCCGCACGCCTGGTTTTCCGCCGGATGGAAGGCGCAAAGAGTTTCGTTTCGGTGTCGATTTTTTATCTGATGGCGATCATCGTCGCGATGATGGCCGACAAGAGCTAAGGGGAGGGTTTATGGCGAAAGCGAAAGACACGCAGGCGTCGGTGCTCTGGTGGATGGGGTGGATGGCGCTCACGATCCTCACATTCTTCGTCGCCGCCTGGTTCTGGACTCCGGTCGTAGCGAAACACTTCGGGCCCATGCAAAAGCCCTGGGCTCCGGCCGTTTGGACAGGGGCCGTGTTCGGCACCTGGATGCTCTTCCTCGTGCCGCTCATCGTCGTCATGTACAACAAGGTGGACCGCGCTTACGAAGATGCCCGCATCGCGCGCGAACGCGAAGCGTTCGACCGTGCCCGGAAGGGCTTCAGCTTCCGCTCGACCAAACTCGAAGATTCCCGCCGCGTCCTTTCGAAAGAGGCGTCGAAGAAACTGAAGAACGTCCCCGAGACCGTGAAAAAAGGATACGAATTCAAGGGCCACCTCGTCACGGCCGTGCTTCGTGACGGACGACGGGTGGAAAATGTGTTCATCCTCGACCGTGAGGAGCTTCTGGGGGTTTACGACCGCGAGACCGTGGATTTCGACGCCACGGACGTCGTGGACATGATCCCCACGGACCTCGAAGGAATTCCCGTCTTCAAGGCCGAGAAATGGCTGAGACTGGACGGCGTGAGCGTACCGACCGCCTGATGAAACGACCCGTTTATTACATAGGTCGGGGACTGCAGATCGCGGGACTCCTCTTTCTTCCGGCGTCGATTTGGGCGGGGGAGATCCGGCGGAGCGAGTCCGAGGCGATCACGATCCTCGTCGTCTCGGTGGTCGTCTTCTATCTGGGGCACTTGGCCTGCCAGCTGGCGTCGCGTTGACTCGTCGGGTATAATCGAAGTCTTAAAAAGGGGTGTACTGAGGATGGGCGAACTCGAACACAATTACACGCGCTTCGAAAGCGTCTTCTCGTCCGAACGGGCCGAGGAGATCGCCAAAGCCGTTCCAGCGAAGCTGCCCCGGAAAAAAGCGCCGCCGAAACTCGCCGTCATCAACCAGAACGGGTGCACCGGCTGCGAAATCTGCATCGTATTCTGCCCGGTCGACTGCATCGAGATCGTTCCCGGCGTCGAACAGCCCCAGGTCCAGCAGGTCGTCGAAGTGGATCTCGACCGCTGTATCGGCTGCTCTCTCTGCGCAAAGAATTGCCCTTGGGACACCATCGACATGCTCGGCCACGACGAAGCCCTGAAATACGCCCCGGTCGTCACGCTCCGCTCGGTCTGCGGGCAGGACGCGCTCGGCGATTCGTACGGCCCGAAATCGGTCGTTCCGCCGCTCGCGGTGCAGAACGCCAAACCCGCCGCTCCGCCTGCGCCGCCGACGGCTCCGCCGCCCGCCGCGCCCGCTTCCTGATTTAATTAATTTCCGGTTTTCTTTTCGAGGAAATCCGCCACCGCGCGCTCGGGGTGTCCTTGCCCGAGGGCGATGAGGTCGGCGATCCCCGAAGGGCTCGTTACGTTGATTTCGGTGAGCCAGCGACCGATCACGTCGATTCCGACGAAATGCAGGCCGTACCTGGAAAGCCACGGCGCCATTTCTTCGACGAGTTCGCGGTCTTCCCGGGTGGGTGGCGCTTTATGCAGGGTTCCGCCTACGCCGAGATTCGCGCGGAAATCTCCCGCCGAGGGCCGCCGGAGAAACGAGCCGAGGATTTTTCCGTCCAGGACGAGGAGGCGCTTGTCGCCGAAGCGGTCGGCCGGGACGAATCGTTGGATCATGACCGCGCGCGTACCGAAAGAGGTGGCGGCCTCGACGAGCGAGGGGAGATTGCGGTCCGTCGACGCCGTCGCGAAGATGCCCGCCCCGCCCTTGCCGTTCAACGCCTTCAGTACCGCGGGCCCGCCCAGATCCCGGACGAAACGCTTCGCTTCCGCCGGGTCCTGTGTGACGAGCGTCTCGGGAATGCGTTTCGGAAAGTTCAGGATCGCGAGTTTCTCGTTGGCCATCGCAATCCCGGCGGGGTCGTTTATCACGAAGACACGGTCTTTCACGGTCTCGAGGAGCTGGAGCGCGTGCAGATAGCCGGTGTCAAAAGGGGGTTCCTTCCGTACGAAGACGGCGTCCAGAGCGCGCAGGTTGGCGGCTTTGGGCGGCGGGGGAGCTGAGGTCAGGAAGCCCTTGGAAGCGTGTGTACGGGCCTTCCAGAGACGCGCGCGCGGCGCGCCGTCTCGCCAGGCCATCTCATGGCTCTCGAAGTGGAAGACGTCGTGGCCCCGCGAAGACAACTCGTGCATGATCCAAAACGAGGTGTCTTCCGTAACCTTCACTTTTGAAACGGGATAGAGCAAAAAACCGATCTTCATTCGGGCTCCTTTCTTGCTAAAAAGTGAATTTTATTATAACATACTGGCATTCGGCGCGCTCCGCGCCGTGAAGGAGCCCTTTCGATGTCCCACACCCCCAACGCATCCAGGCCCGAGGCCGCTTTGCCTGTCTCGCGGCAGGATCTCGCGTCTTATTTCCTGAATGGGGTGAAGGATCCTTCCGATCTCCAAGTCGGTGTCGAGTGGGAGAAAATCGGTGTCCTTCGCGAGAACGGTCGAGCGATCCCGTATTCCGGCCCCCGCGGCGTTGAAGCGATCTTCGGTGAGCTTTCGCGCGGCTTCGGATGGGAGCCTGATTTTGAAAACGGCCACGCGATCGCCCTCCGTAAGGCGGGGTCTTCAATTACGCTCGAACCGGGCGGCCAGATCGAACTCTCCGGCCGCAAAGCGCGTTCGCTCGACGAAAACGCGACCGAGCTTTACGTGCACCTCTCCGAAATTCACGCCGTGTCCTCGCGTCTGGGTATCGTCTGGCTCGGCACGGGTCATCAGCCGTTCAGCCCGCTCGAAGAAATCGAATGGGTCCCCAAAGAGCGTTACGCAATCATGCACGAGGTTCTCGCCGCCGGCGCCGCGACGCCCCGCATGATGAAGCAGACCGCTTCCATCCAAATCTCCGTCGACTATACGGGGGAGCGGGACGCCGCAGAAAAACTGCGCCTGGCGATGGCGCTCGCGCCCGTCTTTACGGCTGTCTTCGGAAATTCGCCCTTCGCGGACGGCCGTCTGACCGGCGCGCTCTCCGAACGCGCGCGTGTATGGCTCGACACGGCGCCCGAACGCTCCGGCGTGATCCCCTCCGTTTTTCGCGAGGATTTTGGGATCGAGGATTACGTCGAGCATCTCCTTACGGTGCCCGCGCTTTTTATCCGCCGCGTCGGAAACTGGATCCCGCTCGGCGGAAGGCCGTTCGGCGAATTCCTCAAGAACGGATTCGAAGGTCACCGCGCGACTTCCGATGATTGGGAGCTGCATCTAACCACAATTTTCACGGAGGCACGGCTCAAAACCTACGTGGAAATCCGGAGCGTCGACTGTCAAAAGACGGAAATCGGGCTTTCGGTGCCTGCGTTCGTGAAGGGAATTTTCTATGACGCGGACGCGCGTGCGGGCGCATGGGATCTCATGAAGGATTGGACCGCGGAGGAGCGCCTCGCGCTCGCGCATGAAACCCCGGTGAGCGGGCTTGCGACGCCCATCCGCAGCGCGACCGTACTCGATACCGCGCGGGAACTCGTCTCACTCGCGCGCATGGGCCTCGACCGCCTCGCCGAAAAAGATCCAGATCTTTCCGAGGATGCGACTTACCTTGAGCCTCTCGAGCACATGATCCGCCGCGGAAAGAATCCCGCCGAACTTCTCATCCAGCGCCTCGCCAAAGGCGTCGACGCCGACAACCGCCTCGCGGCGATGCTCGACTACTCCTCGATCGCCTAGCTTCTCAGTTTATACCCGATCCTGAAAAGCCGCTCGACCCCAATGAAGAGCCCCACCGCCATCGCCGCAGCCAGCGCCATGCTGACGCGCACATCCACGTCCGACACGCCGATCATCCCGTAGCGAAGACCGTTCACGAGGTAAAAGATGGGGTTGAGCCGCGTCACGATGCGAAGCGGCTCGGGAACCATCGAGATACTGTGGAACACGCCGCCGAAATAGATGAGCGGCGTGATCACGAACGTGCTCCAAAACGAAAGCTTCTCGAATCCATCCGCCCAGAGCCCCACAATGAGGCCCAAACACGAAAAAACGAACGTGACCGTCACCGCGAAATAGAGGACGATCCACGGATCGTGGAACGCGAATCGCGTGAAACAGAGGGACACGAGATAAACCCCTCCCGCGGCGATCAGCCCCCGGCAGATGCCGCCTGCCAGAAGCCCGAGCACCATCTCGAAGTACGACAAGGGAGACAGGAGGAGCTCCTGGATGATGTTGTGCCAGCGCGAGATGAAAAGCGACGAAGACGTGTTCGTGTACGGCGCCTCGATGAGATGCATCATGACGAGACCGGGGATCATGAACTGGAGATACGGGACGCCGCCCTCGACCGCGCCGACGCTTCGCCCGATTGAAAGACCGAACACGAAGATGAAGAGCGACGACGAGACCAGCGGCGGAAGGATCGTCTGCGAATAGACGATAAAGAACCGCACCACCTCCCGCTTGGCGAGCGTGCGAAGGCCGATCGGGTTGCCGCTCATTCGGATTTCTCCCGGGTCAGCTCGAGGAACCGGTGCTCGAGGCTTTTGTCGCGGAGAAGCTCGTCCTTCGGCCCGTGGTGGACGAGCCGGCCTTTGTCGAGAATCATGATGGTCTTCGCGAGTTTTTCGGCCTCCTCCATGTAATGCGTGGTGAGGAACACTGTTTTTCCTGCGTCGTTCACGCGCTTCAGGAAATCCCAAATATGGTATTTCACCTCGAGGTCTGCGCCCGCGGTCGGCTCGTCCAGAATCAGTATCTCGGGGTCGTGGATGAGCGCGCGCAGAACGAGGAGGCGGCGCTTCATGCCGCCCGACAGTTTCCGGAAATCTTGGGCCCGCTTCTCGTAGAGCCCGAACTCGGACAGAAGCCGGTCCGCGCGCTCGGCCGCAACGTTCTTCGGCATCCCGAAATAACCGGCCTGGTAGATCAAAAGCTGGCGAATCGAAAGAAAAGGGTCGAAATTGAATTCCTGGGGGCACAGGCCAATCATCGGCCGCGTTTTGCGGTAGTCGCGAACCACGTCGTGTCCGAATACGCGGATCGAGCCTTCCTTGAAATTGGAAAGGCCCGTGATCGAATGAATGGTCGTGGTCTTCCCGGCGCCGTTCGGCCCAAGGAAAGCCACGAAATCGCCCCGGCGAACCTCGAAAGAAAGGCCGTCCACGGCGCGCAGGTTTCCGTACGTTTTGACGAGTCCTTCGACAACGATAGCGTTCTCGGGCGCCAAGATTCTTCCTCCGGTTTGCTCTCTTCTTGTATAATACCCCGCATGCCTCTGAAAAAGAACGCGAAAAAGATCAAAGTCGTGCTTTTCGATCTCGGGAAGGTGCTTCTCCACTTCAACTTCGAACCGGCGTTCAAACGCCTGGCCCGCCACACCGACCTCACGCCCAAGGACATCGAAGATTATTTCGTCGTTTCGGGGCTTGAGGTGCTCTACGACGGCGGCAAGATATCCTCGCGCCGTTTCTTCTCCGAAGTGAAGAAGGGCCTGCGCCTTCGGATCGGCTACGCGGAGTTCGAGAAAATCTGGAACGGCATTTTCACGCCGAAGCCGGACACGATCCGGCTCCTCAAGCGCCTCGAGGGCCGCTGCAAGCTCGTCCTCGTCTCCAACACCAACGCAATGCACTACGCCTACATCCATAAGAAGTACCGCTTCCTCGACGTCTTCGACCGCCACGTGCTTTCGTTCCGCGTGAAGATGCGCAAACCAGACCCGCACATCTACGAAACCGCGCTTCGGCACGCCGGCGCGAAACCCGAAGAGGCATTTTACATCGACGACCGGCAGGACCTCACCGAAGCCGCGTCCGAACTCGGCATCCGTTCGCACACCTACCGCGGCGACGCGGCGGCGCTCGAACGCGAACTTAAGGAGCTCTCCCTTTTATGAAGAAACGCGCGGACGTTCTAGACACGGCGGTCCGGGCGGCCCTGGCTGCCGGTAAACTGCTCATGGGGTCGTACGGAAAACTCTCGGCCGGCCAAATCCATTCCAAATCGAAGAACGATTTCGTGACCGACTTGGACCGGAAATCGGAGAAGCTTGTCGTCTCGGCGATCCGGAAAAGCTTTCCGGAGGACGCGATCCAAGCCGAGGAGGGCGGCGTGACCCCCGGCGGCGGCCGCGTGTGGATCATCGACCCGCTGGACGGCACGTCGAACTACATCCACCAGATTCCGCTCTTCGCGGTATCGATCGGCGTGATGGAAGGCGGCCGCCTCACCGCCGGAGTTGTTTACGATCCGCTCCATAAGGAGCTTTTCACCGCGCGGCGCGGCAAGGGCGCATTCCTGAACGGCAAGCGCCTGCGCGTCACGAAAACACCCAAACTCGCGCGCGCATTCATGGCAACGGGCATCCCGTTCCGCGCCCACGACCGCTTTCAGCAGTACCTGAAGTCGTTCGAGACCATTTCGCTTTCGTCGGCCGGCATGCGCCGCTGTGGCTCCGCCGCGCTCGACCTCTCGTACGTCGCGGCGGGCCGCTTCGACGGCTTCTGGGAGCTCGATCTTTCGCCGTGGGACATCGCGGCGGGCTCGCTCATCGTCACCGAGGCCGGCGGGAAAGCCACGGATTTCTGGGGGAAAGAAGACCACTTGAAAAGCGGCGACACGCTCGCCTCGAACGGGGTGATCCACGGCGAGCTGCAAAAGATTCTGTCTCGTCTGGTCACGCCGCTCGGAAAAGACAAACTGTGTCCCTCCGCTTAGAAGACGACAAGATGTGCTACGTCTGCGGGAAGGATAACCCCGCAGGCCTCCGAATGACGTTCGAGCAACCTGAACCCGGCGTCCTCACCTCGACGTACACGTTCAAGCGGGAGCACCAGGGCTACAAAGGAATCGTGCACGGCGGGATGATTGCGATGGTACTCGACGAAATGATGATCAACGTGGGCTGGATCGAGGGCTTCCAAATCGTCACGGGAGAACTCACGGTGCGCTTAAAAAAACCCGCGTCGGTGGGGGAGTCGATCCGCTTCGAAGGACGGCTCGAAAACCGCGAGGGGAGAGTCCTTCGCGGGCGCGCCGAAGCCCGGAACGCGGCGGGCGAGATCCTTGCGGAAGCCACGGCCTCCTGCGTGCGGGTGCGGCCGCCCGCGGATAATTCTTGATCGCCGCTCCTCTCACGGAGTAAACTGATTCCCATGCCTTACATCAGCCTTCGAGTCGCCGGAAAGCTCACGCGCGACCAAAAGAACGCGATCGCCAAAGAGTTCGCGGAAACTCTCGAGAAACACGCCGGGAAACCCAAAGATTCCACGTATCTCGTGTTCGACGAAGTCGACCGCGAGAATTGGGCCAAGGGCGAGAAGCTCCTCGGATAACGCCCGATGCCGATCGAAAAGCAGCTCTCGGTTTTCATGGACAATAAACCGGGGCGGCTTTCCGCGATCTGCGGCATGCTGGCCGAAGCCGACATCAATATCTTTGCGATGTCGGTCCACGACACCGTCGATCACGCGATCGTGCGCCTCATCGTGGACAACCCGACGAAGGCGCTGATCCTACTCGAGGAAGAAGGCGTCTACATCGTCACGCAGGACGTCGTCGTGCTCTCGACCGACAACCGGCCCGGCATCATCTCCGCCATCGCCAAAAAACTCTTCCGCGCCGACATCAACATCGAATACGCGTACTGCACCGCGACCAAGAGCCAGGATCACGGCTGTCTCGTCATCAAAACGAAGGACGCCGAGCAGACGCTCGAGATCCTCGAAGAAAATTGATCTGAAACCCGCTCTCTTTTTCCTCTCGCTCCTTTTCGTATTCGCGCTGGTTTCGGCGCACGCCGCTCCTGAACGCCAGAACGGCGTCGTCACCGAAGCGTTGAGCGGCGACACGATCCGCCTGAAGGGCGGAAAGACGGTGCGCTACATCGGCATCGCCGCGCCTCCGCTCCAGAGCCGCCTGCCGCTCCTTCGCCAATACGGCGAGGAGGCGCGCGATTTCAATTCGAAGCTCGTTGCCGGGAAGACCGTGCAGGTGGAGTGGGACTCGCAGATCCGAGACCAGCACAACAATCTGCTCGGCTATGTCTTTCTCGAGGATGGCACGTTCGTGAACGAGGCGCTCGCCCGCGAGGGCCACGCCAAGGCGTACCCGCTGCCGCCGAACATGCGCCTCTCCGCCGCGATCCGAAAGGCCGAGCTCGAAGCGCGCCGCCAGAAAAAGGGACTCTGGAAAGAGGAGCCCGACAATCCTTACATTCGCAGTGAATTCATCGGCGACAAGAACACGAAGCTCTATTATTTCCCGACCTCCCCCGAGCTCGAACGTATCGCCGAAGCGCACACGGTGAAATTCCGTTCGCGCGTCGACGCCAAAGCCGCCGGGTACCGCGCTTGCCCAACCTGCAAGGAAGAGGCCGAACCTTTTCTTTGATCCACCGGAGTTCCGCCGTTTGAACCGCCCACATCCCCAGGAGATCGCGCGATGAGAGGTATCGTGAAGTGGTTTTCGAACCAGAAGGGCTACGGCTTCATCACTCCCGACGGCGGCGGAAAAGACGTGTTCGTCCACCACGGCTCCATCCAGGAAGACGGCTACAAAACCCTCGACGAGGGCCAGGCGGTGGAGTTCGACGTCACGCCGGGACCCAAAGGGGAGCAGGCGGCGGCCGTCCGTAAGGTTTAACCCTTTTCCTAAAGCCCTGCAAAGGCCCGTTTGAGGGCTTTTGCGGGGCTTTTTCGTGCCCGGCGCGACTCTCTTCCTGTCCTTCCAATTCCATGGGGGCTTCCCTTGAAAAGGGTGGAGGGGGGTGCTATACTTCCCCCACGTGTCCCCAACCTTTAGGAAGGAGCACTCCAAGCATGATAGATCAGTCCGCAGCCTCGGGTTTTCAGAATCGCAGGGAATTCTTCCGCCTTAAATTCAACACGCCCGTCGAGTTCAAATCCTACTCGCCGAAAACCGACAAGAAACCGGCCTTCACTCCGGTGCAGGGAACGACCCAAAACGTGAGCCAGTCCGGGATACTTTTCCAGACCGGCATGAATCCGCCGCAGCTTTCGAGCATCCTCTGGATGAACGTCGACCTCCGGACTCTCAAAATCTGCCAGGAAATCGAATCCCGCGCGATCGTGTTCCAGAGCGGCGTTCTCGGTCGCGTGGTCCGCGTCGAAGAAGATCCGAAGGACGGCTCCTACGACATCGGCGTCTGCTTTCTCACGCAGGAACAGCGCGATTCGCGCGAAGTCCGCGAGATCCTCACGGAGCTCGAGAGCGCGAAGTAAAAGCGGCGAAAAAACCCCCGCGAAACCCGCGGGGGTTTTTTTACGCCTTGACAATTGAACGGTCGTTCAATATACTCGCCATAACAACCACAAGGAGCGCGCATGACCGACAAAATCGACGTACCCGAAACGCTGAAACGGCTTCGCGGTTTCTACCGCCGCCACAAGCGCGCGCCCAACTTCGAGGAAATCCGCAAGCTCTTCAACTACAAATCCAAGAACGCCGCGTTTTGGCTCGTGAAGCGCCTGACCGAGGGCGGCTACGTGAAGAAAGACTCGAAGGGAAAGCTCCTGTTCGACACGCTGATGGGCGTGAAGCTTTTGGGCAGCGTACAGGCGGGTTTCCCGAGTCCGGCCGAGGAAGAGCTCGTCGACACGATGAGCTTGGACGACTTCCTGATCGAGCATCCGGAACAGACGTTCCTCGTGAAGGTCACCGGCGATTCGATGATCGACGCCGGCATCCACGAGGGCGATCTGGTGGTCGTCGAGCGCGGCCGAGCGCCGAAGGTCCGCGACATCGTCATCGCGCAGGTCGACGGGAACTGGACCATGAAGTACTACGAGAAAGAAAAGAACGGCGCGGTCGTCCTCATCGCCGCCAACAAGAAATACCCGCCGATCCGGCCGAAATCCGAACTCACCGTCGGAGGGGTCGTCGTTGCCGTCATCCGAAAATACCGCTAAAGCGATCCTGCACGTCGACGGCGACGCGTTCTTCGCGAGCGTCGAGGAATCGCTCGATCCTTCGCTGAAGGGCAAGCCCGTGATCACGGGCAAAGAGCGCGGTATCGCGGCGTCGATGAACTACGAGGCCAAACGCCGCGGCGTCACGCGCGCGATGACGCTCCGCGAAGTGAAGCGCGTCTGCCCGGACTGCGTGATCCTGCCGAACGACTACGAAACCTACAGCCTCGTTTCGAAGCGTCTTTTCACGATCCTGAAGCGCTTTACGCCGGAGGTAGAGGAAGCGTCGATCGACGAAGGCTACGCGGACATCACGGGCCTCAGGCGGCCGCTCCGCATGACCTACGAAGAGATCGCGCTCAAGATGAAGGAAACGGTGAAGAACGAGCTGGGCATCCCGGTCTCGATCGGCCTCGGTTCGTCCAAGACGATCGCGAAGATCTGCTCGAAATGGAAGAAGCCGGACGGTTTTTACGCGGTGCGAGGGGAGCACGACCTCACGCGCTTCCTGGCCCAGGTTTCGGCTTCACAGGTCTGCGGCATCGGCCCTAACACGACCGCGCTCCTGGGCAAGCACGGCATCTACACGGCGCTGGATTACGTGAGCCGCCCCGAACCCGTCATCCGGAAGCTGATGGGCAAGATCGGCTCGGAATTGTGGAGGGAATTGAGAGGGGAGTACGTTTACCCCGTTTCCACGGCCGCCCCGCCGCCGCAGGCTTCACTCAGCAAGGTGAAGACATTCACGCCGCCGACCGACGATGCGGAATTCGTGCGCGCTCAGCTTCTACGGAATCTCGAGTCCGCGTTCATCAAGCTGCGCCGCCACGGCCTGCGCACGTCGAACATCTACGTATTCCTTAGGGATTCCGATTTCCGCGGCTATTACGCGGGCGCCGAGCTGACCCGGCCGACGTCGTCGACTCTCGAGGTCGCTGCGGTGGCCGCGGCGCTTTTGGTTAAGATCTTCAAAAAGAACGTCCGGTACCGTCAGACTGGCGTCGCGATGAACCGGCTCACGGCCGACGGCGACGTCCAGCTGGACCTGTTCGAAGACGGCTGCCGGGCCAAGGCCATGCGGCGGCTGTCGATGGTGGCCGACCAGGTCAACGCCCGGTTCGGCAAGCACACGCTGCACCTGGCTTCCACGGACGTCCTCGGCCGCTTCCAGCAGCATCTGGGCGACCGCGGCGACCTGGCCGGCCGCAAGGTCGAGCTGATCCCCGGAGAGACCTTCCGTCAGCACATCAACATCCCGGTCTGGAAGATCGCCGTTTAACCCTAAACAAAGCCCTCCGAAACAAAAGTTATCCCCAGAAGACCGGGGATAACTCCGAAACTGAGTATCCTTTGACGTATCATCAAAAGAGTCGTTTAACGCGGGCCCGCCGAACATCCTGGGGATAACTCCCCTTTATCCTCCCAATGTCCTATAATGTAAGTTATGTAAAGTACAGTAGAGAGGGCAGACCCAGCTAAGCTTGTTTTAAGGCTGTCGGTGACGGACGCGGCGGGCTTTAAAGTAGTTTAGAGATTGTAGCTTTCGACGGCCATTCCCGAGCCGCCGGACGAGATCATTCCGGAAGGATTTTGCGCCACGTAGGTCATGGTGAGAGCACACTGCGTTCCCGTTTCTTCCAGGGTTCCGCGGGCGATGATCGAACCGGTAACGACGGCCGAATTATGGTTTCCAGACAGAGAGAAGTTACCACCCGCGTAGACCAAGCCCGTCGCGACCAGCCTCCCCTGGGCCGAATTGCCCGTACTCCGGATCGTGATGTTGCCTTGAGAGAGCATGGCCGGGTAATCGGCGAACTGCTGAAGCGTGGTCGTACCGCGCGAAATCGTGATGTTGCCGGTAGCGACCAGGCAAAGCTGAGTCGTGGACTGAGCGTCCGCGATGCTGACGTTGCCGTTTACGAAGATCACGCCGCCGGACGGATTGACGGGCAGCTGGGTCGAAGAATTGTACGTCCTGTCGCCATTGTAATAGTAACCGTTCGTGGTCGCGATCGTCTGAAAATAATTGTAATCGAAGACGGGGAAACCCACGACGCTTCCGTAGTTCGAATTGAGCGACCCCGCGACGTTGATCCCGCCCCCGGAAGAGGAAATTGTTCCGCCTGCATAAGCGTTTCCGGGAGTCGTCAGGTTAATTACCGCACCGGACGCGTTCGCGCGCATTTCGATGTTGCCCGTCGCGTAGATATCCCCGGTAATATTGCAAGTCGAATGAGCCGTCAGGCGAAGATCCATACTTCCCCCGCCGGCCAGAATATAGTTCAGCGCCGAGATCGTCGGCTCTTCGACCTCCGCGGTCACCGTGCGCGCCACGCCGTCCACGGTCCCGACGGAGCTCACGAGCGTACGTCCGCCGGTCGTGGCTACCGAAGCGTCGTAAGCGCCGCCGGCGAGCGCGGTGGACGGAAAATTTCCGGGCGTCAGCCGGTTGTCCCAGTCGGCGCCGAGCGTCGAAAGCGCGCGCGCCAAGCCGGCCTCCGCCAAATATTTGGCCTGCATCGATTTCTTGAGACGATTCACGAAAAACATGTCTTGGGAGGTGAACTTGAAAAGCGAGCCGCCGATGAGCGTCGTCATGAATATCGCGATCATCGTCGTAATGAAGACGGAGCCCCGTTGCGATCTCAGGTTGATTCGCATGGTTTTATTAGCGATTGTAGCTGAGCACCTCGAAGTCGGCGGCCGTGGAAGTGAAACCCGGCGGATTGGGCGCCGAATACGTGACGACAAGGTCGTTATGAGCGGTCGGGCTGATCGTCACGTTGCCCTGGGCGGCCAACGCGCCGGTCAAAGTAAAATCGCTGTGGTTTCCGTTCGAGTAAGTGAAATTACCGCCCGTATAGATAAGGCCGTCGACCGTGAGGTACGCGCCACCGTTTCCGTTGCTCGAGTAGGTGAAATTTCCCTGGCAAAGAACCGAGGGATAAGTGCTTGAATGCGTGAAAGTCATGCGCGGGTACGTGCTGCCGCTCTTCGATATCGTGATATTTCCAGTCGCCACAATGCAGGAGGTGGTGCTTTGCGTGCCGGTGATGTCTATGTTGCCGTTCACGAAGATCACGCCGCCGGCCGGAGCGGCCGGGATCGGCGCGGCATTCGTATAGCTCCGGTTCGCGTTGTAGTAAAAACCGTTGGCCTGCGCGATTGTCTGGTAATAGTTGTAACTCACCGAAGGAAAGTTCGCCGAGCCCGAAAAATTCGGCGCTTGCCCTCCGGAGACCGAGACGCTCCCCGAAGCCGTGATGCTGCCGCCCGCATCGACGGCGCCCGTGATGGTAAGAAGCGGGCCGTTAGACGCCCCGTCCAGGCTCGCGTTCCCTCCCGAATAGACGTCGCCTGTGATGACGCCCGGAGAGCTCGCCGTCCCCGTATCGATCGTCGCATTGCCACCGGCGGCGATCGCGTAATCTAAGGCGCCAATGCCCGGCGCCTGAACCTCAGCGGTGGACGTGCGTACCACTCCGTCGACGGTGCCGGTCGCGTTCACGAGCGTTCGTCCGCCCGTCGTGGAAACGGTATAGCTGTACGTTCCTTCCCCCAGAGATGTGCTTCCGAACGAAGAGCTCGTCGCAAAAGTCGAGTCGAGGCTCGAAAGCGCGCGCGCCAAACCTGCGTCGGCGAGGTGTTTGGCCTGGAGCGATTTGTTCAGGCGCTTCACGAAATGCATGTCCTTCGACGTGAGGCTGAAGATGGAGGAGCCCACGAGAACCATCATGAAGAGGGAGACCATCGTGGTGATGAAGATGGTCCCTTTTTCCGATTGTGCAAACCGACTCACTTGCATGGCTCCCCCTCCCCTCCCGGTTGTCGTCATTTACCCGTGTTCCGGGCCGTCTCTTCGGCGTTCAGGGACGCTTCGTAAGTCCTTCCCCGGTATTCGTCGGACGCCGTCAGTTTGATTTCGATGCCCTTCACGGTTTCCTCGCCGTCGACGAGCACTCGGAACTGCCCGTAGCTCGGCTTTAAGGTGTAATAGCCGCTCAGTTCAACGAGCGCGGTCTGTCCGGGCCACCGGACGTCGACGTTGTCGATAGTGGGATAAGTGGCGTAGGGGGACGCGCCGTTCATCGTGGCCTGGAACTGCACGTAACGACCGCTTCCGATGCCGGCGAGCGCGTATGGAGACGAGCTCGAACCCGCGATGCTGGTCCACGCCGTCGCTCCGGTCATGTCGGAATTCGCGGACGTGCGCGCCTTGAGAAGAACGCTCGCGCTGGCGGGTAGAGTCCGGGTGAACGTCATCGTAGTGTACGCGGGAGCGGTCATCATCGTGTCGTAGACCTGGGAGGTCGCAGCGCCGCTCGCCACCCAGCCGGCCACCTCGACGGCTGCGAACACGCGGTCGTCCGAATCAAAGGTCGCCGGCAGCCATGAAGACGTGACGTCCGTGCCCGTGTCGTCTTTACGGTAGGAATAAGTGGGAGACGCGCCCGCTTCGAGCCAGGTCTCGCCGCCGCTTCCGGACGCGACGTTCATACTGACGAGATAATCCGGGCACGCGGCCCCCGGGGTGATCGCGTATTCGAACCAGTTGCTCCAGAGATGTCGGCCCGCCGGCACGGTCTTCGTACTCAACGTGCCGGCCCCCACCGCGCCCACGGGATCAGCATTGCCCAAAATGACCGTCGCGTTGTCAAAATAGAGCTGGGTTGCGCCGCCCGAGAAATCCTCGGCACCGGTTCCGTCCGTTTCGCGGCCCTGGCGAACGCCGAAGTACGCGGAATTGATGACGAGGTCCGAGCCCGCGGACGCAACGAACTTCACGCGGATCATGTTCGCCGCGCGCTGGATATACTGGCCGTTTATCACGGTACGCACCGTGCGCTGGCCGCTGATGGTCTCCGAGCCTTGAGCGCCGGAGATCGTCTGCGAGTCCGCCTGCCAATTCGGCGTAAGTCCCTGCGTTTCCCGGCTCGCCAGGGAGAGAACGTAATTTGTGCTCGTGATCTCCGTATTCGAGTGCGTCATGTTGTCGAAGTTCGATTCGAGCCAGGAGTCGTAAGGCACGTCGAAAGTGATATGGTTCCCGACGGCCGTGCACGCGAAATTTTTGCTGTAATTGCCGCCCCAGAGAGCGGTCGTGTACGGGGTCATGAGCTCGTCGGCCGGAGAGGCGCCGGACGAGGAATTAACCGTCAAAGCTTCAGCTTCGCGGCTGCCGCTGCTGGGGGTCAGCGCGATCGAATCGATTCCGATTCCGTAGCTGCTCGACGACGGATTCTTGCCCGTTACTTCAAAGCGCACCAGGTGCGTTCCCGACGTCAGGCGCACGCTACCGAAATTGGTGTTGGAACTGCGGCTTACACTCGCGGCATACCCGTCGAACGTCGGGCTTTGGGGAACGATCTCGAGCGTGATGTCTTCGGCTTTGAAAAGCGTGCGGGTCGTGCCGCCACTTACCGTTCCGGTCGTGACCGCGGTATCGAGCTGCGTCTGACGCGTCGCAGAACTCGAATTGTATGTCGGAAGGACCGTCCGGCGGAATTCGGTAAGCGAGCCGTTCACGAAAATGTGGTAAATGATTGTCGAATCCCACGCGATTTGTCCGCTCGACATCGTATAAAACCCGTTTCCGTTCCGCGTGGCGCGCGGAAGGCTGATGCCGGTATAGGGTGTCGTGTTCGTCGGATAAAAAAGGATCCCGTTTCCATCAGAAAGACGCGTATCCTCCTTCACTCTCTCCATGGCGCTCTCGATCTGAACCCGAAGGGTGCTGCGGACGCTCTCCTCCTTCCATATCTTCGTGGAATACGTCCAGGCGCTGATAACCGACATGAGGAAGGCGCCGCCCAGTCCGAGGGCGACCATCGCCTCGACGAGGGAAAAACCGACAGCGGATCGATTCAAGCGCATTTCATCCTCCGTTGTAAATCACGGTCGTGACTTCCATGGCGCTCGGGCTTTGAGTTCCCCTGAATTCGTACCAGACGCTCACGTCGGCACGCGTCAAGAGCGGATCGGAATTGTAACTCGTCGTGATCGTGGTGGTGCGCAAATATGTTCCGTTGGCGTCGGACTCTCCGTCCTGATTGATGCGGATTTGAGACGCTTCACCAGCGTCCGCGAGCGAAGAAAAGTCAGTGGTCTTCAAGCGTTCGACGTGATTTTTGGCCAGGTTGAACGCGGTATAAGCCATTTCCGCGCGTCGGGCGAGCGTCACGGACTGGGTGAAAACCCCCAGAAGCGCGGCTATTCCGATCGCGAAAAGCGTCACCGCGATCATGAGTTCGACTAGGCTCGTTCCCGTTTGAGAGGTTCTTAGGCGCATATGCAATTATTATCAATAATTATTAAGACATGTATAATCCTAATTAAAAGTATACCATAATTGACTCAAAAGGGAAGGCCCTCCTCCCTCCCCATGCGGGTCGGAAGAAGGGCCTTTTAATACGACTAACGTCTTACCGGGAAGTTCTTAGAAGACCACCTTCACTTCGGTGATGTATTCGCTAGCCGTATCGTCGTTCGGCGAGAGGTACTGATCGCCGGCGAAGAACCAGTTGGCCATGAAGGTGAAAGTCACGTCTTCCGTGTACGAGTAAATGGCGGCGAGATCGAGCTCGGTGCCGATATCCTCGTTCAGGGTCGAAGTGCCGGCTCCGGCGACGTCCTCGTCGTTCCAGAACCACCACCAGTTGGCCGTCAGCTTCAGATCTTCGAGCGGATTCATCGAACCATACACCGAAATGTGGTTCTGGTTCTGACCCGCGACCTGATCCGTCGTCTGCGCCGTCTGGAAGTACGTCTCCTTGTAGTCGTGGATCCAACCGTAGACCGGCAGGCGGAACGAACCGTTCCAAGAGCCGTATTCTTCGGTGGTCGCGCCGAGGTTGTCGTCACCCGACAGGTGCACGAACTGGAGGCCGAGCATCGGCTTCCAGACGTAGTCGAAGCGGTACTCGGCGAAGATATCCATGCCGAGCGCGGAGCGATCGCGGATCGGACCCGTCGTCGCGGCGTAATCGCCGAACTGGTATGCGAGTTCCGCGCCCAGGGTCATCTGCGTGATCGGGTCGAACTGCACGCGGCCGCCGACTGTGTGCGTGTCGCTGGTACGCGTCGCACCCCCGACGTTGGGACCGGCGCGATCGATGTCACCGACCCAGTAGCCTTCCGCCACCGCGTTGTATTCCGCGAACTTGTAGTTCACGTTCGCGATCCACAGGTCACGGTCGTCTTCCGGGTTGTGGGAGTTCTCGTCGATCTTGGAGTAGACGAGGTCGACGGTCCACGGGTTGAAATCAAGCGTCGCACGGATCGCGTCGAACGACTGGATCTGCGTGAACTCGTCCGCTTGGATCGAGTTCGCGGGATCCTGCGGGTTCCAGCCGACGATGAAGCCGCGACCGAACACGATGTCCTGACGGCCGATCGTGAGCGTGAGAGGAGCGTAGAAGATCTCCTTCATCTGCACGTAGGCCAAATCGAGCATCAAGTCGAACTCCTGGGTCGCGTTGGCGCCGCCGGCGCTGAACACATCGGCGTTCCAATCACGCTGGTTGATCACGTTCACGACGGTTGAGACGTTGTCCGTCAGATCCGCGCTCACCTGCACCTGCGTGATGCTCATGAAGTACGTGTCCCCGTCGGAACGCTGCGTCGCCGTACCGCCCGTGAGAGCGGCGCCCGGAGCGAGCGAACCGATGTCGTTCCCGCTGTTCAGGTCGAAGTTATCGCGGGCGATCGCATAAGCGTCGAGCGAACCCGACACCTTGACGTTCTGCGTTTCTGCGAACGCGGAAGCCGAAACGGCCAGCGCGAGCGCGAAAACGAACATAGCTTTGAATGCCTTCAAGTGTGCCTCCAAATTGCCTTTTAATGGTCTATTTTAGGTAGAGCTTCAGGAACCGGTCTTCACCGGCCGGCGATCGTGAGCCTTAAGGGTTTCCCCACCTCCTTCCGCGGCGTCATTTACGGTCGCCTTCTTCTTCTTTGAACCGACGTGCCAATCATAGCGGGGTAATGTTAACAGGATGTAACGGGGGTGTTAATAGTGTTTTGCGGCGGGGCGGGGCTACCTGCGCGAGCGGGCGTCGTAGACGTAACGGGCGAAATAAAGATCCAGCGCGGCGATTCCCGTCGAGTCGAAGATCGTGACGTCCGAAGGCCGCGTGCGGACCTTCTTCTTTCCCGCGACGACCTGCGCGAGATCCGCCTTGAGATCGTGCCTCTTAAAAAGACCCCTCGCGACGGGCACGTTGATCTCCCCGCTGTGCGAGGCCTGCTCCCAATCGTCGACGACCACCTTAGAGGAAAGGACGAGTGCGGGCTCGAGCTCTTCCTTCCCCTGCGCGTCCGCGCCGATCGCGTTCACGTGGGCGCCGGCCTTGATCCATGCTTTGCGGACAAGAGGACGACGCGACGGAGTGCACGTGACGACGATGTCGGCGTCTTCCACGCAGCGGCGCACGTCCCTCGCCGGGGTCAAACGGAGCGAGGCGGAGCCGTATTTTCCGCAGAAACGCTCGGCTTCGCCGGGCAGAAATCCCCACACGGAAGCGGATTGGAAACGGAAGATCGCCTCGAGCGCGCGCAGCTGGTAACGGGCCTGCAGGCCTGCCCCGACAATCGCCAGGCGAACGGGGTTCGGATTCGCGAGGTGCTTTGCGGCAACCGCGGCTGCGGCGGCGGTGCGAAGAGCTGTGATGCCGTTGGCTGCAACCACGGCCAGAAGTTCGCCCGTTTCGGCGGAATTAAGGAGGATCGTTCCGTTCACTGTCGGGAGACCCCTGGCGGGATTTTTCGGGTGGACGCTCACCCATTTGATGCCCGCAGCACTCCCCTTGGGCGACGAGTAGGCCGCCGGCATCGCTCGAAAATCGTCGCCACCGGCGAGCGTGAGGTACATCTTGGCGGGCATGCGAACGCGGCCGGCCGCTAGGAGACGGAATGTTTCTTCGGCGAGCCGGAATGCCGTCGGCTCGCCGAGCGCGGCGGCCGCCTCCGTCTCGTTGATATAAGGAATCACTTCGTCTTTTTAGCCAGGAGCGCGTTGATTCGGTCGGCCACACCTTTCAGGTCGTCGTTTTCCCGCACGTGGATCCGGCGGTCCGCGTCTCCGCCCAGGATGCGGTCGAGCTCGCCTTCGAGACGCGCGACAGGTCCTGCAAAACGGTGCGAAACGACGAGCGCCATCCTTAAGATGGCCGCCACGACGAGCGGTAGCCCCACGAGAAGCACCCCATTCACCCTGCGGATGACCGGCGCGAGGTTCGCCGCGATCGCCTCGGGAAAAGCCATCTGGCGCGCCAGGAGCTCGAACACGACGTAGTACAAGCACGCCCCTAGGAAAAGCGCGGGAACGGCCATCGCGAGCGCGACGAACCGCATGTATTTCGCCTGCACCGGGTGCCCGGTAAACCATTTTTTTCTGGCCATCAGCCGAGAGTCTCCTTTTTTACTTTCAGCGTGAAATCCCCGAAATCCGCGCGCGTCGTCGTCCTCGTGTTGTCCGAATCGCTCATCACGGCGACGGCGCCCACGGAACGGCGGGGTTCCTCTCCGAAAAGAGTCCGGTAATCTTCGTGGAGATCGCGAAGCTCCGTCTTCCATCCCCCCGCTTCGGAGCCTGCCTTTCCGCTGCGGATCACGAAAAGCTTCACGCGGCCGGAGAACGGGCTCGAGGCAACGGTACCTTCCGGCAGACTTTCGTCCCAGATATACTCGATCACGTTCGTATTGAAAAACGTGCTACCCGGAAAAACCACGTAAATACGCACGGCGAAGTCGTCCTGCCCGCGGTCGGATAGGCGCTCCGGCCTGTTTTTATCGGGGAATTCCAACGCCCGCCACCGCCACGAAAGGAACACCCCCGGCTCCACGCGGAACTCGGTCCGATAAAAGAGACCCGACGACGCGTTGGAGCTCGTCGCGCTCAGGTACACTTCCACGCCCTCGGTAACCACCTTATAAGAGGACTTCCCCTTAAAAATCTTCTCCTCCCACTTTTTAAGCGCCTCGGGCGTGTCGGTGGGAAAGGTTTTCACGACCTCGAAGGGGTCGACGGCAGGAGGAGGCGGTGCTTTGGGAACCGGGGCGGCGGACATTGCCGGAAGCGGAATGGGACGCGCGGCTTCTTGATTCAGCACGGACAGCCACACTGCCGCTTCGAGCAGAAGAACGAGAGACAGAAACCGGACCCGTTCGCGCGCGCTCAAGGGCGGTACCCGTTCGTAAGAGGCATCCTGCGGTCGCGGCCGAAGGCCTTCGGCGTGATTTTCACTCCCGGAGGCGCCTGCCGGCGTTTGTACTCGTTCGCGTAGATCATCCGCGCGGTTTTTTTTGCGACGGATGCCGGGACGCCGGTGCGCACGATCTCCGCCACGGGGCGGTCCCGTTCGACGAACGCCTCGATGAAACGGTCGAGCACCGGATACGGAGGTAGGGAGTCCTGGTCCTTTTGTCCGTGGCGAAGTTCGGCGGTCGGAGGGCGGCGCAGGATCGATTCCGGGATCCTTCCCTTCTTCGAGAGCGCGTTCCTTCGGCGGGACAGCCGGAAGACGAGCGTCTTGGGAACGTCCTTGAGAGGCGCGAAACCTCCCGCCATGTCGCCGTAAAGCGTACAGTAACCCGTCGCGATCTCGCTCTTGTTTCCAGTCGTCAGCACCAAATGACCGAATTTGTTCGAAAGGGCCATGAGAAGGGTCCCGCGGACGCGCGCCTGCAGATTCTCCTCGGCTGCGTCCGGCTTCCGCCCGCCGAACACCGGCGCGAGGGCCGCGAGAAAAGCCTCGAAGACCGGCGTGATGCGGATCTCGCGGCATTCGATTCCGAACGATTTCGCTAGCGTCCACGCGTCGCGCAGCGTGCCCTTGGACGAATAGGGAGAAGGCATCGTGACGCCGAGCACGTTTTCCGCGCCGAGCGCGTCGACGGCGATGCGGGCCACGAGCGCGGAGTCAATTCCGCCCGAAAGCCCGATCGCCACTTTCGAGAAACCGTTCTTCCGGACGTAATCGCGCGTGCCAAGTGTAAGCGCGTGGTAGACCTCGTCCTCGTCCGAAAGCGGCCGCTCCGGGCGCGCGCCACGCTTGCTCCGCGGGTCCACCCAGATCAGATCCTCCTCGAACCGCTTTGCCGCTCCTAAAACCCGTCCCTCAGGATCCATCGCGACGCTGCCACCGTCGAACACGAGCTCGTCCTGCCCACCGACCAAGTTTGCGTAAAGAACTGTCGCGCGCGTACGCGCCGCGAGTTTTTTTAGAAGCTTTTCCCTTTCGGACTGCTTGCCGCGGTGATACGGCGACGCGGAGAGATTGGCGATCACGTCGACTGAACCCGCGTATTCCGGCCGGTAGACGAAACTTTCCTCTTGCCAGATATCCTCGCAGATCGTCACGCCGACGCGGAAGCCTTGGATATCCACCACCAACGGCTCTGCGCCAGGATGGAAATAGCGGCGTTCGTCGAACACGCCGTAATTCGGAAGTTGGTTTTTACGGTAGACGCTCTCGAGGCGTCCGTTTCGGAAAAAAGCGGCGGCGTTGTAAAGGCGGTCGTCCGGCCCCCGGTCGACGAAACCGACCAGCGCGGACAGGCGCCGGGTATGGACGCCAAGGTGTGCGAGAGCGCGGAGATTCGCGGACACGAAGCCGCCCTGAAACAACAGATCTTCCGGCGGGTATCCCGTAAGCGCGAGCTCTGGAAAGACGACGAGTGAAGCGCCGCCGCGACGCGCGACGCCGAGCGCGTCAGCGATCTTCCGGAAGTTGCCCTCCAGGTCGCCGACCGTCGCGTTGGCTTGGGCCAAGCAGAAGCGGGCGTGGGGCTTCACAGGGACAGGGTCGTGCGGGTGCGGGAATCCCGCTCGAGAGACAGGCTGCGCAGGCGCGCAGGTGCGGCGGCGCGTTCTACGATCGGCCAAAAGGCGGCAAGGAGAGAGCGGTCATCAATCGAAGTCCCCTTCAAGAAATCCACATGGATCCCGAGGTCGCGCGATTCGATCTTCGAAACGAGTTCGCGTTCTACCGTCTCCACGAAACGTGTCTCGGCTTCCTCGTCCGCGGGGGCTTCGAGGGCGGCTTCGAGGACAAAATTGCGGCCGAGCACCTTCTCCCCTCTGGCGTAACTCGCGCTGAACGGGAACTGCTTCGTAAAGAGGAGGGTCATCGCGGCAGGCGCGGCGCGCCTACTTCTTACCGGTGAGGTTCATGAACTCCATGCGGGTGCCGCGGTCCGTTCTGAACGCGCCGAGCATCGAGCTTGTCACGCAGGTGGCGTTCCGTTGTTCGACTCCGCGCATGGCCATGCAAAGATGGACGCATTCGATCGTGACGGCGACGCCGAGTGGATCGAGCGCTTCCTGCAGGCAGTTGGCGATCTGCTGCGTGAGCCTCTCCTGCACCTGCAGGCGGCGCGCGAAAATGTCGACGATCCGCGGAATTTTGGACAAGCCGATGATACGACCCTTCGGCAGATAAGCGACGTGGCAGCGACCGTAGAACGGGAGAAGATGGTGCTCGCAAAGGCTGTAGACGTCGATGTCCTTCACGATCACCATCTCGTCGTAGCTCTCGTCAAAAATGGCGCCGTTCAAAACTTCGCGGACGTCGCGCTTGTACCCACTCGTCAAATAGGCGTAGGCGGCCTTCACGCGCTTGGGGGTCCGGCGCAGGCCCTGCCGCTCGGGATGCTCACCCAGCGCGATTAGAAGATCACGTGTCAGGTCTTCGATGTTCTTTTTCTTCATAGGGCTCAATTATAAGGGGGTTCGAACGGGCCTACAACGAATAAAAAAACCCCGCCCCCGGCGTGCCGGAAGCGGGGTTTTTGGTCTCTATTACTGGAGGCGAGCCTTCTCGGGGGTGATGAGGGGCTGCTTCTTCGGGATCCAGAACGTGAGAAGATCGATCGCTCCGGCACCCATGCGGTGGATGGTACGGCGAACGCCGATCGCGCCACCGGCCGCCACACCCGTCAGCTGCTCGCCGGCCGTCTTACCCTTCGAGGCTTCCTGGTGTGTGCTGTCCATGACTTCGACCCAGCCGGTGGAGACGTTCCGAGCACCGGACTTGACGTTCTTGATCTGTTCCGTACCCGAGGCCGTGGCTTCGCCGTCGGCAAAAGCCGGCGTGGCGACGATGGCCGTCGAGAAAAGAACCGCCATTGCGATAGATTTCTTCACTCTACGTTCCTCCTTATATGTTGTAAGTACAACCCACTGTAAAGGCTGTGAGTAAACTTTAGCATACGGCTTAATAGATGTACAAGTATTTTTATGTATTCTTAACGAAAATTAACAAACTGCAGTTCTACCCCGAAATCCTGGGCGCGCATCTTCTGGATCACGGCCTGAAGGTCGTCGAGCTGGGCGCCCTTCACGCGGATCTGGTCCCCTTCGATGGATGCTTGGACCTTCATCTTGAGATCCTTCACGCCTTTTACGATCTCACGTGCCTTGTCCGACTCGATGCCGCTTTTCACTTTGACCACCTGCTTGATCGAGCCGCCGACCATGCCGGACTCGATCTTCTGGAAATCGAGGGCCTTCAGCGAAACGCCCCGCTTCACGAATTTGGTCTGGACCATGTCGACGAGGGCCTTCAGCTTGTACTCGTTCTCGCATTTCAGGACGATCTGCTTCTCCGTCTTGTCGAAATCGATGGAGCTCATCGAGCCTTTGAAGTCGAAGCGCTGGTCGAGCTCTTTCTTTGCCTGCGAAACGGCGTTGTCGACTTCCTGCCAGTTCACTTCGGATACGACGTCGAACGAATGATCTTTGGCCACGGTTACCTCGTCAGGATGAAGTTGGCTAGATTGAAATACACGAAAAGCGCTTGAATGTCGCAGAGGGCGAGGACCAGCGGCCCGGACGCCACGGACGGGTCGACTTTGATCATCTTGAAGAAAAGCGGAAGCGTGAGACCGACCACCGCCGAGATGAGGATCGAAGTCAGGATCGAGCAGGCGATGGCCACGCCGAGCATAGGGTTCCCCTGCCAGATTGACGTGAAGGTTCCGGCGAGAGCGCCGCAGATGATACCCAGAATAAGACCGACGAATACCTCCTTCAAGTAGAGAGGCCACAGATTCTTCGTGTCGAGCACGCCCAGCATCGAACGGCGCACGACGATCGTTGCGCCCTGGATACCGATCGACTCGGCCATTCCGAGGACAACCGGAACGAAAATGAAGAGGACGGCGAGCGTCTTGCCGCCGTGCTGAAAAGCCTCGGCGATGTATGCGCAGAAGAGGCCGCTCGCGATGCTAAAAAGAAGCCACGGCAGGCGGAGGCGGATAATCTTCCGGGCCGGGAGATCCTTAAGCTCCTCCGCGTCCGTACCGACGAGCTTGGCGATTTCTTCGTTGGCCTGCTCCTTGACGGCTTGGAGGACGGTGTCCGACAAGATCATCCCGACCAGGCGCCGGGCGCCGTTGACAACCGGCAGCGCTAAATGCCGATGGGACTGCATGGTCTTCGTGACTTCGGCCTTCGGAAGGCTCGTCGGCAGAATGACGACTTCTCGCGTCATGAATTCCTCGACCGGACGGTCGAGTGGATTGAGGATGAGGTCCTGCGTCTCGATTACGCCCACAATCTTTCCGGTCGCTTCCAAGACGTAAATGTACGGATTGCGACCCTTCTTCTCGTGCGGGGTCAAATGCAGGTATTCGATCGCGTCCGCAACGTTCGTACCTACCGGAATGCTGAGGCACTCCTTTGCCATCATCGAACCGGCGCAGCCCTCGGGGAACGAAGTAATTTCCTCGATCTGCTGCCGGCGGATCGGCGAGAGCCCCGTGAGCACCTGCGCGGCGAAGTCGGCCGGGAGACCCCGGACGAGGTCCGCGGCGGCGTCGGAACGAAGTTGCTTCACGACTTCGACCATGTAAGCCACGCCTAGATCGCCCGTGATCGCGGCGGCCTTCTCGGTGGATTTATCGGCGAGTTCCGTGGCCGCCTGAGACGCGTTGGACTCGGCGAGTAGCGCCCACTTTTCGGCGTCGGAGAGCTTTTGAACGGACACGGTTACGAGAGCAACCTCTTCAAGGTGACGCCGATGTCGCTTAAGTTCCGGACGACGGTCACGCCTTCGGCCTCGAGAGTCGCCATCTTCTCCTGCGCGGTGCCGCTCGAACCCGAGACGATCGCACCGGCGTGGCCCATGCGCTTGCCCTTGGGGGCCGTGGCGCCGGCAATGAACGCGGCCACCTTCTTCTTCATATTCTTATGGATGAAACGCGCGGCTTCCTCTTCCTGACTTCCGCCGATCTCACCGATCATCATGACGGCCTCGGTCGCGGGGTCTTTTTCGAAAAGCTCGAGCGTTTCAATGAAGCCCGTGCCGATGATCGGATCGCCGCCGATGCCGATGCAGGTCGTCTGACCGAGACCAGCCTGCGTGAGCTGCCACACGGCTTCGTAGGTCAAAGTGCCGCTGCGAGACACGACACCCACGCGGCCCTTCTTGTGAATGTAGCCGGGCATGATTCCGATCTTGCACTCCTCGGACGTCATAATGCCGGGGCAGTTGGGGCCGATGAGACGGGCGCCATGTGCGTCGACGTATTCGACCGCACGGGCCATGTCGAGCACTGGAATTCCTTCGGTGATGCAGATGAGAAGCCGAATACCTGCGTCGACCGCTTCCTTGATCGCGGCCAGCGCGAACGGCGCCGGAACGTAAATCATGCTGGCGGTGGCGCCGGTTGCGGAAACGGCCTGAGCCACGGTGTCGAACACCGGAATCTCGCCCACTTTCTGACCGCCCTTACCCGGCGTGACGCCGCCGACGAGCTTCGTTCCGTACGCATGGCACTGCTGGGCGTGGAAACTACCCGCTTTGCCGGTGATACCTTGGCAGATGACCTTGGTATTCTTATCGACCAGAATGGGCATGGGATTTGGATTTCCTGTATTCGGCGGCTTCTTTCACCGCCGCGGCGGCGGCTTCGTTGATGGTGACGACGGAGTGGATGCGAAGCCCCGAGCTTTGAATGAGCTTCCGGCCCTCTTCGACGTTGGTTCCTTCGAGCCGCACGACGAGCGGCACCGCGAGCTGGACTTCCTTGGACGCCTGGATGACGCCTTCGGCGATGACGTCGCATTTCATGATGCCGCCGAAGATGTTCACGAGGATCGCCTCGACACGGTCGTCCTGTAGGATGATCTTGAACGCCTCGCGCACCTGGTCGGCGGTCGCGCCGCCGCCGACGTCGAGAAAGTTTGCGGGTTCGCCGCCGGCGAGCTTGATCATGTCCATCGTGGCCATCGCGAGGCCAGCGCCGTTGACGAGGCAGCCGATGTTGCCGTTCATCGACACGTAGCTCAGGCCGAATTCCTTGGCTTTCTTCTCGCGCGCGTCATCTTCTTCGGGATCCTTCATCTCAAGCAGTTCCTTGTGGCGGAAGAGCGCGTTGTCGTCGAACACGATCTTCGCGTCGAGCGCGAGCACGCGCGGTTGGGCTTCTTTCGAGAGGGCGAGCGGATTTATCTCGCAGATCGCCGCGTCCTTCTCGACGAAGAGCCTCGCAAGCTTCACCGCCATCTCGGCGATCTGCCGGGCGACGTCGTCTTCGAACTCGCCTTTGATCGCGGCGAACGTCTCGTCGGCCGTGGGAAGCTTCTCGGGCATGAAGTGGATCTTCTTGATCGCGTTCGGGTTCGTACGCGCGACCTCTTCGATGTCCACACCGCCCTCCTTCGAGACGAGGAGGACAGGCTTGCGCGTGGAGCGATCGACGACCGCCCCGAGATAGTACTCCTTGTCGATCGGGATGTCCTCGGTGAACAGGATCGACCGGACGATCTTCGACTCACCCGCGGACTGGTAGGTCGAAAAGGGCTGACCGAGGAACTTCTCGGCGAACGCTTTCGCCTCGTCGGCGTTTTGGATGCGCTTCACCCCGCCCGCTTTGCCGCGGCCGCCCATCAGCACCTCGACTTTCGCGATGCACGTGGGGTTGGCGTAACGACGGAACGTTTCCGCCGCCTGCGAGGCATCGGTGAATCCTTCGCCGCGCGAGGTCGGAATGCCGTACTGCTCGAAGAGCTTCTTTCCGTTCGATTCCTGGATCTTCATACCTTCGCCACCCGGAGGATTTCCTCGACGCCCTGACGGACTTTTGCGGCGGAGGCCTCCATCTGCTTTTTCTCGGCTTCCGCGAGCGGGATTTCGACGACCCGTCGCACGCCTTCCCTGCCGAGCTCGGCCGGAACGCCGAAATACAGGTCTTTGATGCCGAACTCGCCGTTCAGGTACGCGCAGACCGGTAGAACCTTCTTTTCGTCCCTGAGGATCGCCTTCACCATTTCGCAGACCGACGTGGCCGGAGCGTAGAACGCGCTGCCGGTCTTTAAGAGCGCCACAACCTCCGCGCCGCCGTCGCGGGTGCGCTGCTCGATCTTGGCGAGTTCGTCCGCGGGGATAAGGTCCTTGACCGGCCTGCCAGAAACTTTCGTGTGGCTCGAGACCGGCACCATGAGGTCGCCGTGTCCGCCGAGAACGATCGCCTCGACTTCTTTACCGACGACGTCCAGCCGCTCCGCGATGAAGAAACGCATCCGCGCGGTGTCGAGCACGCCCGCCATTCCGAACACGCGGTTCTTCGGGAAGCCGAGAGTCTCCTGCGCGAGGTAGGTCATGACGTCAAGCGGGTTCGTGACGACGATCACCACCGAGTTCGGCGCGTGCGTCTTAACGTTCTGGCAGACGTCTTTGATGATTTTCGCATTCAGTCCGAGGAGGTCTTCGCGGGTCATTCCGGGTTTCCGGGCCATGCCGGCCGTGATCACGACGATCTCGGCGCCGGCGATGTCTTCGTACTTGTTGGTGCCGAAAATACGGCGGTCATGGCCTTCGACCGGAGCGGATTCGTTCAGGTCGAGCGCCTTTCCCTGCGGCATTCCTTCGACGACGTCGAAAAGAACGACGTCCGAAATACCCTTCTCGAGGATCCTTTGGGCGGATGTCGCGCCGACGTTTCCGGCACCGATCACCGCGACGAACGGTTTGCGGGGTTTCAAAACGGTCTCCTTTATGCTTGCGGCAGCGCCCTCGTCAGCGCCTCGCTCACGCGGCGCGCCTCTGCACGGCCCGCGAGCTTCTCGTTTAAGTGCTTCATCATGCGTCCGAAATCTTTTTTCGATGTTGCGCCCTGCGCCTTCACTTCATCGGCGACGATCTTCTCGAGCTCGGCGTCGCCCATCTGCTGGGGAAGATAGGCCTCGAGCACCACCACTTCGGCTTTTTCCTTGTCCGCCAGCTCGGGGCGGTTGTTCTTCGAAAACTGATCGATCGATTCGCGACGCTGTTTGATCTGCTTCTGGATGACTGTCTGCGCGTCGGCGTCCGAAAGCTCTCCCGAATTTTTATCGATCGCACTGTATTTTAACGCCGATTTAAGCATCCGCAAAGCCGAGACTTTTCCCTCGTTCTTGGCGATCATGGCCTGCTTTAAATCCTGATCGATCTTCTGGATCAAAGACATTTTTTCTCCTTCAAGAAAAAGAACGAGGGGAGCTCGTGATCTGCGAGACCACGAACTCCCCTCCGAATTACGAGCGGCTCAGCTTACTGCTGCGCGGCCGTCTCAGCCTGAGCGGTCTGGTCCTGTGCGGCCTGAACGGGGATCTGCGCGGTTTCGGAAACCGTCTGGCCCGTCGTTTCGGCGGCGCCGACGACCGGATCGACCACGAGATTGCCGGTACGCGAAAGATCTCCCTGGAGCACCGCGGCGGTGTTCTCGCCGGTCTGCGATACCACTTTGTTGCCGGTGTTGTGAAGCGTGTGTGCGGTCGTGTCCGCGGTACCCTTCACGGCTTTGCCCGGATAATTGAACAGGCGGCGAAAGAAATCCGTTACGGCGTTGCCCTTCTGCTCTTCGGCGCGAACGGGCGTCGAAATGCCGAGCGCGAGGACGACGAGCGCGGCGGCGGCGAACTGCTTGCGGTGCTTGGACATGCAAAGCCTCCTTGTTATGTAAGATTTCGAGTCATTATAGGAATGGCCTTCCGGTAAGTCAAGGAGAAACGGGCGGGAAGCGCTTTAAGAGACGGCTATTTCGTAATCCGAGACGGCGGCGCTGTCGGTGTTGGTGACCAAGAAAAACACACGGGAAATGTCTGCGGGGCCGAGCCCGTTCGACGCGGCGAGCTCCGAAAGCGACAGGCCGGCGGCCGCCCCTACGCGGACCGGCTCGAGTTCCCGGCGGATCGTCGATCCCGCGCGCGTCTCGACGACCATCTGAACGATGAGCGGCGAACCTCCCTGCCGGTGCCAAATCCCCATCCAAGGGAGTTTCTCGCGGCCGTCGAATCCGATCTCGACGAAATCGGTGGCCCACGGCGAGACGTCGCTCTTTTCGGTGTTGTCGCCGCCGGCCGGAGGTTCTCCGAGGCGCGCGGCCGCGTCATCCCAACTTCCGATCCAGTCCACGGAAGCGCGGCGGCCTAGCGACCGCTCGGCGCCGAATCCGTCGACCAGACGCAGCGCGCCTCCGCGGAAGACCATCCGTGTGCGGGCAATCTCCTTCAGATAGCGCGCGTCGTCCTTCAGGCCGAAATCCCTCGTCAGGATCGAGAGCGCGAAACGCTTGAGCAACTCGTCGAACGAAACGCCGGTCGCCTTTTCGAGCGCCGCCTTGAAATCGTCGTGGGTACCGCCGCGGAAATCGCGCGACAAACGTTCGATGACGGGCATTCCGTAACGATGGTCGATGAAACGCCAGAAGAGCGCGTTCTCGTACCGCAGATCGGTGAAGGCCTGGTCCGGATACCGCATGAAGTAGTTTGAGCCGCCGCGCGAGAAACGGATCTTGTCGGGCAGCGTTTGCTTAAAACCCTGCGAATAGAAGTCGTGACGCGCGCCCGCAAAGGTTTCGAAATAACGCGCCAGGCCTTCGACGTACCAGTCGATCTTCCGCCGCGGCGCCTCCGAACCGTGCGAGTGCTGGTCGCCGTGGCTCAGGTTGCGGTTGTAGTAAAAAAGGATGACGTGTAGCATCTCGTGCATCAACGTGCCGCGGAGATCGACCTCCGCGTTGCGCGTGCCGAGCGACGAGGGGTTTATGCGCTCCCAACTCTTAATGAACTCGCGGTAATTGGCTGGCACGAGGATCACGGCGTCGTAGCGATTGCCCCCGCCGGCGAGCGTGTCGAAGCACGGGGCGTCCTTGAACGAAAGGTCGCGTGAGCGCGCGCGGAAAAGCCCGTCGTCCGACGGGCCGCCAAGATACACATCGATCGTCGCGTCCGGATCGTAAGCGTACGTTTTGTCCGGAGAGGCAAAGGAGTACCCCTTCGTGGAGAAACCCTGGAATTCGGTGATCGTCTGGTACGCCTGCACCGCCGCGTCGAGAACCTCGCGAGCGAACGAAACGCGCTCGCCGTTCTCCGCGAGCGCCTGATCGGTGAAATGAACGCGGACGCGAGCGCCGTCGTCGAAGCGGTATTCGTACAGTTTCTCGAGCGTCGCAGTTTCGCCGCGCACCGGAAATATCGTTTTCCCGCCTGCGGTCACAACGAGTCGCCCCGCGAACGAATCGACGGCTGGAAGAATGGAAAGGAGTCCCCGGCCCCCTCCGCCCAATTGGACGGTCCATGAATCTTTGCCGTCGCGGTCGCAGAGCGCCGTCTTCGTGCCGTCTCTCGACTCGACCCACGCCCGGACGACGAGCTTATCGCCTTTTTTCCAGCCGTGGACCAGGCTTTCGAATTCGCGGATCGGGATCTTGAGCGGCTCAGACTCTTGCGGGTAGCTTAGGTTGATCGCCGCCAAGGGAGTAACGGCGGAATGCGCGACGCGCGCTTCTTCCGCCGGAGCGGACGTAGAGAGCGCGCAGAAACCCATGAGGGCGAGTACGGTTTTTTTCATCTTCGTCAGCGGCCCGGCTGCCCTTCAAATTCGAGGGCCCGTGGCTTTGCGTCCTGCCGTTACCGGCAGTTTGCCTTTTTTAACAAAGTATTCAAAAATCAGCAAATCCGATCAAACTTATTAAATCACTAAAATAAGTTTACATGGTGCTCCCCCCTATTTCAAGGGGACGGGGGTCAGTTTTTTCCGGCGGGAACGAAGCGAAGATCGGGTTCGAGAAGGCCGTCCGAGGGGTTCAATGCGTGGTGGCGCCAGCGGATCTCGAAATGCACGTGCGGCACGATGCGGGGTTCGTCGGCGTTGCCCGTTTTTCCGCACAAGCCGACGGGCGAGTGGCGCGCCACCCATTCCCCTGGGCGGACGAGAATCTTTTGCAAGTGGGCGTAGCGGCTCGCCAAGCCGTCCGGGTGCACCACTTCGACCCATAAGCCGTAGCCTTTGTCGAATTCGGCGCGCCGCACGCGGCCGCTCTTGGAGGCGCGAATCAATTCCCCAGACGGCGCATAGACGTCGATCCCTTTGTGCAGACGGCTCTTATTTTTCCCTCTAGACGCCGCGTAATGCCCCTTTCCGAACACATCGTTACGGATGGGGACTCGGCGAGATGTCGAGGGTACGGGCGATGCGTAGTAGGGTTCGGTGCGGGCGAATTCGGCGACGGCCGAAAAATAAAAAAAAGGAAGGGACCCCAGACACGCCGTGCCAGCCGCGAAAAAAAAGGCGGCGCCGGCGACTTCGCGCCGGGTCATTCGGCTTTAGATTCCGAAGTAAGCCCGGACAACCGCGACAAGAACCACGCCGAGGACGATTCCGGTGAAGGTGTATTTATTTGGGTTGAATTCGAAGGGGAACATAATGACGGGATTATAACGAAATACGTCCGAAACCGCCACAAAAAAAGCTCTCCCCGGACTTGTGGTCCGGGGAGAGAACGTGCCTACTTTCGCCGCGTTAGCGGAGGTTGATCATCTTACCGCCGAATACGACGGCAAGGATTACGATGACCGCGAGATGCGGAGCCAGCTGGGCGGTGAACGTTAGCCCCAGAATGACGCCGATCAGGAGACCGGTCAGAAGGTCGTGTTTAACCATGGAACTCACCTCCATTCGGGACAGGCCGAACGAAGTCCTTATAGGCACCACCTCCTTCCCCTTACCCTATACCGTAAGTATACCTGGGTGCCTATAAGTCATTTAATTCTAATTACTTATGATTCGTTCATTCATCCAGGAAGAAATTTTAGAAAAGATCGTCTCTCGGGATGTTTCGTTCAAAATCTCGTGATAAAGACCGGGGTATTCCACGTATTCCCGGTCGGCCGCGGCCAGGCGTTCGAAAAAACGGCGTGTCCGGTCGGGTCGTACGACGACGTCCTTTTCAGCTTGAAGAACGAGGGTGGGACACCGAAGCGAGGCGGCGATGGAGTCCGCTTTCGCGACGTTCCGTGTGAGTTCTGCGTAGAGCCGGGCGCTGATGCGGTGGTACTTCAGTTTGTCGTCGGCGTAGGCCTTGAGGATCTCGGCGTCGTGCGTGAGCGATTCGGGCCGTACGCGGTTCGGCTCGGAATAATCCGGAAAAAAACGCGCGAGCGTCAGGGCAAGCGCGTTCCGCCATGCGGGTACGCGAATTCCCAAGCCGAAGATCGGAGACGAAAGGACTACTCCCGCCGGAGCCGAAGGACGCCGGAACGCGGCGTAAGAAGAAACAATGAGCCCGCCAAAGCTGTGTCCGAGCAGGAAAACGCGGCGTCCCGGCGTGCGCGCCTGCACCAACGACACGAGCGCGTCCAGGTCTTCGTGGAATTCCTCGAAACGCCGGATACAGGCGCGCTTTCCGCCGGAGAGGCCAAATCCGCGAAGGTCGGGAACGAGGGCCTCAAAACCGTGCGACGCCAAATGCTCCGCCACGTGCGCGTAGCGTCCGCCGTGCTCGCCCATTCCGTGAATGATGATCGCCGTGGCTTGAGGGACGACCGGGGCGTAACGGCGATGGAAGATGGGCGTGCCGCCCGTGGAAACGAAACGATGCTCGGTCGGCATCCGCGTTACGACGCGTCCTTGTCTTTCTCGTAAAACGGAAGGAGAACATCCTTGTGGCGGGAAAGAACGACGTCACGTTTCACTTTCAACGTCGGCGTAAGCTCGCCACCCTCTTGAGTGAAATCGTTCTCGAGAAACGCGAAGTATTTGATCTTTTCGTAGCTCGCCAGATTCGCCTGCCGCTCCTCGACGCGCCGCTCGAAGAAACGCCGTACGGCTGGATTTTTGAGAAGCTCCCCGTAATCCGTATAAGCAATCTTCTCGGCCTTCGCGAACGCGAGAACGCGCTCCCTCGAAGGCACGAGGAGCGCGGTGATGAATCTCCGTCCGTCGCCGAAGAGCACGCATCGCAGGACCGCGTCGTCTGCCTCAATCAGCTCCTCGATCGTCCGCGTCGGCACTTTTTTTCCGCCCGAAGTGACGATCAGCTCCTTTTTCCGGCCGGTAATCCAAAGAAAACCGTCCTTGTCGATCTTACCGAGGTCTCCGGTATGGAACCAGCCGTCTTTCAGCACGGCCGCCGTGTCCTCCGGACGGTTCAAGTAGCCTTTCATCACGCACGCGCCCGCGGTTGCGATCTCTCCGTCCTCGGCGATCTTCACACGCAAGCCCTCGAGAGGCACACCGACGGAACCGAAACGCCAGGCTTCTTCCCTGTTCACGCTGATGACCGGGGATGTCTCCGTCAGACCGTAACCCTCGTAGATCATGACTCCGAGATCGTGGAAAAATTCGGCGATCTCGCGCGCGAGAGGCGCGCCGCCCGACACGCAGAAACGCACGCGACCACCGAGCCGTTTCTTGAACTTTTTGTACACGAGCGCGTTCGCCGCGGCGGACTCCAAAGCACCTACCCGCTTCCCCGCGCGGCGTTTCTCGCCGAGTTCCTTCGCCCAGAAAAAAAGGCCTTTGCGCGCGGGGCCGGCCGACTTCACCGCCTCCAGCACCCGCGACTGGATCTTCTCGAAGAACCGGGGGACGCCCAAGACGAAGGTCGGCCGGACCTCGAGGAGATTCGCGGCGACCGTGTCCATGCTCTCGGCATAAGCGATCGTCGCCCCGATCTTCACCATCAGATAATAACCGGCCATCCGCTCGAAAACGTGGCAAAGCGGAAGAAACGATAAATGAACGTCGGACTCGCTCATGTGCAGGGTTTTCGCCGAAAACTCGACGTTGGCGAGGAAATTCGCGTGGGTAAGGAGGACGCCTTTCGGGGCGCCCGTCGTGCCGGAGGTGTAGATCACACTTGCGATGCTCTCGCCGTCCACGGCCGCCGCGCGGGCCTCAAGCGGATAATCCGGAGGCGCCGCACGCTCGATATCGGAGAAGACCGAGAACGGTAGTTTGACTCGATTTTTCGAGACGGACACGGAAGAATCGAATGCGAGGATCGCCTCGAGAGACGGCACCGAACGGTGGATCGCGACGACCTTGTCGAAAAGAATAGGCGTCGATACCGCGACGACTTTCGCGCCGGAATCACGCAGGATATATTCGATCTCGGGAGAAGTGAGCGAAGTGTAGATCGGCACGGTCGCCGCACCGAGGCACTGCGCGGCGCAGTCCACGGCGGCCCATTCGGGACGATTCTCGGACAGGATCGCCACCCTGTCCCCGGCCCGCACTCCTTGGCGCTCGAGCTCCCAGGCCGCCGCCGAGGCTTTTTTCAAAAAATCGTTCCAGGTGATCGGCGCGTAA
This sequence comes from uncultured Planctomycetia bacterium, assembly GCA_964431835.1. GTDB lineage: Bacteria > Omnitrophota > Gorgyraeia > 2-02-FULL-51-18 > 2-02-FULL-51-18 > CAYSKO01. The sequence goes on from CAYSKO010000002.1 coordinate 92,091, forward strand.
TGGCCCTTCACCTTGTAGAGAAACGCCCGTTTGCCGGGTAAGCGCTTCCCGCTCTCGAGGAAAATTGAACCCAGATTCTTTGCGGTCACCCTTCGCCTCCTAGATGTTTTGCTGCGACACGAGCAGCTTGATCTTCGGGAGGAGCCGCATCGCCTCCTCTTCGCCGCGGCGGATGAAACGCTCGGCGTGGTAGAACTCGACCCAGCTCGCCGTCGGCACCACCGGCCGCAGCAGCACGTCGGCGGATTCGCCCTCGGTCTCCGCGATCTCGGATTCCATCGTCTGAATCGAGCTGACGAGGACGTCGAACAGGTTGGGCGTAATGCGTTTCCTGAGGAACCGTCGCAGATGCCACGCGCCGCGGTAGAACGCGTTGGCCTGACGCATCGCGCGTTCTTCCTTCTCTTCGGCTTCCTGCAGGAGAAGCCGGCGCTCGAGCGTGTCCTTGGTGGTCGGGAACACGTTGACGGCGATCACCTTGTTGGCGCCCGCCTCGTGCAGCGCCCGAACCGGGAGCGGGCTTAAGATCCCCCCGTCGACCACGACGTCGCCTTTCATGAGCACAGGCTTGAAGATCGCCGGAATCGCGATGGAAGCGCGCACCGCGTCGAGCACGAAACCGGAATCGAACGTGATCGCCTGGCGCGCCGAAAGATTGGCTCCCAGGATCTTGAGCGGCACTTTGCAATCTTCGAAGGTCTTCACGCCGAAATGTTTTTTAAAATGCTTCATGATGACCTGCCCGTGGAAAAGGCCGCGCCACGGAAAGAGACAGAAATCCAGAAGCCTCACGAGCTTAAGTGTCGAATTGATCTCCATCGCGGCCTCTTCGATCTCCGCCGCGGTCTTCCCGATCGCAAGCAGTCCTCCGATCAGAGACCCGATACTGGAACCGGAGACGATATCGATGGGGATGCGCTCCCGCTCGAGAACCTTAATCACTCCGACATGCGCGAGCCCGAAAGCGGCCCCGCTGCCGAACGCGATTCCGACGAGGTTGTTCGACAGGCGGCGCGCGACGTGGCGGATCACCCGCGAGTAATCGACCTCGGGTTCGTCCACGACGTACGGCAAGACGTCCTCGCCGGGGCCGTGGTCCTTAAGCCCGGCGACCGCGGGTAGCGAGTAGCAGTTCTTCGAGCCGAAAAGCTCTTTCTTGATTGCCGACGTCGCCCGTATACCGAACATTGATTCGTTGATCACGATCGAGAACTTTTCGTCCGGGTGCGAGAGCCCGCGCTGGAGGTCCGCGATGGTCTCGCGCGTCTCGGTGACGTTCGTGATATGGCTGTCGGTAACGAAGAAAATGGAATCCGACTGGGAGAACGCCTTCATCACGAGACCGTCGATGCCGTTCGGGAGGTCGATGAGGATGAACCGGTAATCGATCGCGAGGTGGTTTAGGAGCGGCGTAATGATCGATTCCCCTAACGAGTCGCGTTCGTCGTGCGCGACGGAAAGGACCTCGAAGCCTACGGGATGGCGCACGATGAAGTCGGAAAGTGCCTCCGCCGTTCCGCTCTCGATGCCCTGGAAGCGCGTGAGCGGCACTTTGCGCGCCATATGAAGACGCGCGGCGATCTCGTTGCCCGACGGGCTCATGTCCAGGAGAATGGTCTTCTGGTGGGTTTCCTGGATCAGGCTCGCCGCGAGATTGATCGCAAAAGCGGTTCGGCCGATTTGGCGTTGGTGACTGTAGATCGACACGACGTCGCTTCGCAGAAGCGTGCGCGAGCGGGGGTCGGCGCCCTTCAGGCGCGAGGAGAGGCGGCGCGAGAGCTCGAGCGAGATGATCGCGTTGTGCTCGATCGTCTTCTCGAAGTCGTCTTTCTTCAGGAAAAGCGTGAGGCAGTCCGAAAGCGCGCTGAGCGTGGCAGAGTGGGGCTGCTTCGTAAGAAGCGACATCTCGCCGAAGTAATCCCCACGGCGAAGATAGGCGAGGATCTTTTTTTTACCCAGCGCCTGGACCGTGGCTTCGAACCGACCGGACACGACGACGTAAAAGCCGTCGGCTTCACCCCCCTCCTCGTAGACCGTCTCCCCTTTTTTATATTCGACCAGTCTCATGAGCTGACTGATCGATTTGAGCTCCCACTGGCTGAGCGAGGTAAAAAGAGGACACTGCCCGAGAAGGCTTACTTTGTCGACTTTCTGAAGGCGGGAATTAGACTCGGGGCTTCTGGATGATTCCATCAGCGCGCCAGGCGGCGGTCGATGAAATCCTTAAGCAGCTGTTCGTCCTTCGGCTTGATATCCGAAAAAAAGACGGCGATGTAGCACTTGCCGGTATCGGGATTCGTTTCCTTGCGAACGACGACGCCCTTGGCGGTGATCGTCTTTCCGGGTCCATTTCCTTTCACCGGCGGAAGAGTGAGCGCGACCGAAAGCTGTGTCATGAGCCGGATATCCTGGTCGATCGCGCACATGACGCCGTGATAACCGACGTTCGTTGTGGTCGCCTGGATATCGTAACCCTGGTGGCCGATTTTGAACGGCAGGAACTCGACGATACGGACCGAACGGCGACGATCCTGGATAGGCTTGGGAGTTCTCATGTCAGCCAGGAGGCCACGCCATGGGGCGGCCGCCGAGGAGGTGCAGGTGGAGGTGTCCGACAGTCTGGAGCGCGTCCGCGCCGTTATTCACGACGAGACGGTAGCCGGTGCGGTCGACGCCGAGCTTCTCGGCGACTTCGCTCGCGGCGGCAAATAAATCGCCCGCGATGCGGGCGTTCGATTCTCGGATCTCGCTCGCGGCGGCCACGTGCTCCGTGGGAATCAAGAGCACGTGGACCGGCGCCTGCGGCTGGATGTCGCGAAACGCGACCACCCGGTCGGAGCGATGGACGATGTCCGACGGGATTTTGCCTTCGACGATTTTACAGAAGAGGCAGTTTCCGTCTCGCATCGTCCGGATCTCAAGAAGCCGGTTTTTCGTCCGGCTTGGGTTCCGCGGCCTTTGCAGCAGCTTCGGCGGCGGCCTTCACCTTCTTTTCGGCTTCCTGCTTCTCGTACAGCTTGAAAGCCTGCTTATTCGCGAAGTATTTACCGTTGCGATAATACCAATCCTTGCGCCGGATGCGCTTATTGGACTGGACGCAGTTGGTGGGGCGAGATTTCTTCTTTTTAGGGGGACGTCCCGCGGTCTCTTGCGCGGCGTCCGCTTTCTTTTCGGCGGTTTCGGCCATTTCTTATTTCTTCTCCGTTCGTGTTATAGCGGCTTCGGTTGCTTCGAAGGGACTTCTTTCGGCAGTATCCCCTCGTCGCGGAGGCGGTAACCGGAAGCGTCATCGAAGATCTTTTGGAAGAAGACGGCATCCCGAAAATCTTCGAGCGTGTCGGTATCCGTCTTGGAAAGAATCCCTTCCTCCACCATATTAAAGACGATGAGCCCGAAATCCAAGCTATTTTTAACGCCCCAATGCTCGAGCACCGTGACGGCCATGGGGCCGAACTGGTCCTCAGCCTCGAGCCGGACCCAGTCCAGAAGCTCATGCCCCGTGAGATGGCGGGGTTTTTTAAGGTCCTCGATGGCCCTTCCGAGCGCGGACATCAGGAAAAGATAAGCTTCTTCACGGTAACGCCTGTCGCGCTTGAGGATACGTGAGAGCCGGGCGACGAAATCGTGGGCGTCGCTCATCAGCCGATACCGATCGCATGGACGTACTCAAGGACGTGCTTCAGGTCTTCGGGCTCGATGTCCCTAAAACGAATCCCCGCTTCCGGACCGAGCGGGTGATTGGGCGTGAACCAGACCACTTCTCCCATGGCTTGGATCGTCTCTGTAAGATGTGGCACCTGAATCTCGAGCTCCAGGAGCTCGCCCTGACGCAGCGTTTCTTTGGCCGTGAAGCTCAGGCCCCCGCCGCTCAGGTTCCGGACGAGCGTCAGCTGGGGCTTCGGGCGCTTGCCCTTCAGCGTGCGCTTATAGATAAGGCCTATCGGGGCGTGGAGCCGGATATGTCGCCGGTTCTCCCTCATCCCCTGCGGATACTTCTTCAACCGGCAACCTTCTTACCGGAACCTCTCAGCCATTCCTTATAGACGTATTCGAGCACGCGTGCGCGGTCCTGATGGCTGATCTTGGTGAGCTTTACACCCGCGTCCAAGCCGTCCGCCCAAGCGACCTTGCCCGTGGCGAAGACCGGCAGATTGTCACCAGGTACGTTGAGGCAGATCTCGACCGGCGTTCCCGGCGGCAGCTCGTGCTTGGCGCCGAAACGCATGCCCTCGCGACTCAAATCCTTCGCCAGCGCTTTGCCGAAGATGGGATTCAGAGTCAGCGTACGGTACTCGACGTCCAGAGCGGCGTCGAAGCGCATGAACTTACGGCGTTCTGACATGTTGCCCTCGCTTTTTACGGTCACCCGTTTGCTGGCCTTGGCCGCCTTCTCTTTTCTCGCGGGCGCCATGGTCAGTCGCTCTTGAAATAACGAACGAGGTCGCTCTTCAGGAAACGGTAGTTCTCGCCGACTTTACGGCCGGGAATCCGTTTGGAGCGAACAAGCTTGTAAAGGGTCTGCCGGCTGATGCTCAAAAAATCGCACGCCCCCTCGGTGGTCAGGGCTTTGTCGATTTCTTTTTCCTTCGCGATCCGCTTACGCATACACGCTCCTTATAGGTGAAAAGGAGCTTTATTTAATCAAGAAAGCATAAACATGTCAATACAATAATATATTGGTTAAGCTGAGTTAAAAAGGCCATCAAGTTTTAACTATTCTAGCGTCCTATAGACAACAAAAAAGCCCCGAGGGCTTTTTAGCCCTCGGGGCGAGAGTGCTTTTCGCTTAGAACACGTACTCGGGTTCCATTACCGGCTTATAATCTTCCGGGAGCGGGAACGGGAACGTAGCCACCTCGTAGATGCCTGCGCCGGTGCGAACGAGCGTCATGCCCGCGCCCTTCGCCAGACCGAGCGTCATACCCGTGAAAGCGTTGTCCTCGAGGCTCGTCGAGTAAACATTCTTCGGGAGTTCGACCCAGCCGGTCAGCGTATTCGCCACGCCGCGGCCGAGTTTCGTGAACGCATCCGAGCCCTCTTCTGCGAAGCAGGGCGTCGCCGAGAGAACCAGAGCCGCGACGACCATCATGCCGCAGCGCTTGATCCAGGCTTTTGTCATTCCGTGTGTTCTCCTGTAAAAAAATGAATAGAGCTGATAAAGAAATACTAAATCCTGCCCGTATCTTATCGACTGCCCCCCGGATTGTCAACGTCTATTTGCTCGGGGACGGGCCCGGGCGGTTCCTTTTGACACTCCCTGGGCACTTTGGTAGGATAAACATCGTGTATGAGACGTTTTACTCCCTCAAACAAAAGCCTTTTTCCATCACCAGCAACCCTTCGTTCCTCTACCTCAGTCCGAAACACAAGGAAGCGCTCGCTCACCTGCAGTACGGCATCCGTGAACGCGTCGGTTTCATAGAAATCACAGGCGAAGTCGGAACCGGCAAGACCACGATCTGCCGCGCGCTCCTCAATCAGCTCGACGACCGCGTGAAGACCGCGTTCATCTTCAATTCGAACCTGACCGGCAAGCAGCTCATGGAGACGATACTGGAAGACCTGGGAATCGCGCCTCTTAAAAAAGGTCCGGGCGGTCTCTTCTCTGAATTGAACCGCTTCCTGATCGAGCAGCTTGCACTGGGCAACAACGTCGTCCTCATCATAGACGAAGCGCAAAACCTTTCCAAGAAAATGCTCGAACAAGTCCGCATGTTGTCGAACCTCGAGGCGGATAACCAGAAACTCCTCCAGATCGTTCTCGTCGGCCAGCCGGAGCTCCGGGAAAAGTTGAAATCCCCCGACCTCCGCCAACTGCGCCAGCGTATTGCAGTCCGCTGCCACATCGAGGCGCTCTCGTTCGACGACCTGGGCAACTACATCGCGCACCGCCTGCGGCTCGCCGGGGCGAACGGTTCGGGGCCCGCTTTTTCGGACGAAGCGATGCAGGAAATTTTCCGTTATTCGGGCGGCATCCCGCGCCTCATCAACGTTCTCTGCGATAAAACGCTTCTCATGGGGTACGTGCGGGACCAGCGGTCGATCGATGCGGACATCGTCCGCTCGTGCATCAACGAAATAGAAGGAGGGTCTTAAAGATGAGCATCATCAACGAAGCCTTGAAAAAGGCGCAGAAGGAACGCGGCGACACCACGCCCTCTTCCCCATCCCCGGCGGCGCGGAACCTCGAGGTGCAGATCGAGAAACGCCGGAACGCGTTCAATTGGGGACCCGTGGTCGTGGTGCTCGTGCTTATTCTGATCGGCGCCCCCGTCCTGGCGCCGGCGCTGTCGGTACCGTTCCGGCGCTCCGAAGTTCCCGCTCTTCCGGCCGAGGCCCGTCAGATCGCCGCCGGGCAGACGATCGCGCTCGAGCGCGGGGTACAGCTGGCCTCGGTTCCCGCGGAGGAAACAGGCACGCGCCGCGGACAGTTCGGTATCGAGGAAGCTCCCCGAATGCCCGCGCTCTATCCCCGGCCTAACCTCGCCCTCACGGGCGTGATGGTTTCGGGCCGAAACGATTCGTACTGCATTCTGAATGACAGGGTCGTGAAGGTCGGCGAGTCCGTGCAGGGCGCGCGCCTGACGCGCGTGACGCCGGACACGGTCGAACTAGAATTCCAGGGTGAGAGGATCGTACTTCCCGTGAAGGAAGCTTAAGGAATTTTTTTAGCCTTTTCGGCCGCGGAGCGCTTCGGCGATCGTCTCGCCGGGGACTCCGCGGACGACGGTCACCTTCCCCAGCGTGACCGGCAATACGAAACGGTTCGTCCCCGCCTCGGCCTTCTTGTCGTACCCCATCGATTCGAGAATCTTCTCGGTCGCGAGTCCCTTGTAGTAAAGCGGCAGCTTAAATTTAATCAGGGTCTTTTCCAGGCGCTCCGTCAAACCCGGGTCCTTCAGCGTCCCCATCCGGCGGCCCAAGTCGCACGCCACGAGCATCCCGATCCCAACCGCTTCGCCGTGCGTGTACCGCGCGGAATAACCCGCGACCGCTTCGATCGCGTGGCCGGCGGTGTGCCCAAAATTAAGGATCACGCGCTCGCCCTTTTTGTCGAATTCGTCCTTCGCGACGACGCCTGCCTTGATACCCGCGCATCGCGCGATGATCCGCTCGAGAAGCGGCGACTTCGACGCGCCTTCAAGACCATGACGCTCGAGGCCTTCAAAAAGAATCTTGTCGCGGATTACCCCATACTTTATGACTTCGGCGAATCCGTCGCTCCAGTGCCGTTCGGGCAAACTCGAGAGCGTCGAAACGTCCGCCAGGACGAGGGCCGGCTGATAGATAGAGCCGAGCAGGTTTTTGCCTTCAGGGAGGTCGATCGCGGTCTTTCCGCCAATGGCGGAGTCGACCTGGGACGTGAGCGTCGTGGGGATTTGGACGTAAGGGACGCCGCGGCGGTAGACGGAAGCGGCGAAACCGGTCAGATCGCCGATGACGCCACCGCCGAGCGCAATGAGAAACGGCGCGCGGTTTTTGCCGTCGGCCGCGGCAAGCGCGCGGATGAGCTTAGAAAAAACAGCCTCGGACTTGGCAGCCTCGGAACTGGGGACTTCGGGGACCGTGAATACGGTGGAGGAGATTCCTTCGCGAGAGAGCGACGCTTCGAGCGGCGCGAGATACCGGGTCGCGACGGTCTTCTGCGTGACGATGACCGCCTGGCGGGGCTTCACGCATTCTTTGATGCGCGCGCCCGCCCGGGAGAGGAGATCGCGCCCGACGAGGATCCGGTAGGATCGCTCGCCGAGACGCACGCCGATCGCCTTCATCAGCCGACCAGGGTCCCCGGAGGCACGTCGCGGTCCGGCGCCAGAAGCGCGAGACCCGCGACGTCCTTGGCCGCCAGGAGCATGCCGTTCGACTGCACGCCGCGGATCGTCGCTGGTTCGAGGTTGTCGACGACGACGATGCTGCGGCCCACCAATTGTTCCTTGGTGTACACGGCCTTGATGCCGGCCACGATTTCCTTCGGTCCCGAACCGGCGTCTATCGTGAGCTTCCAGATCCGGTCGGCGCCCGGGACTTCCTGGACGTCGAGAATCCGGGCGACTTTGAGCTCGATCTTCTTGAACTCGCCGATCGGGACGGTCACTACTTCTTCTCTTTAGCCGGTGCGGCGGCTTTCGCAGCAGGAGCGGCTGTTTTCGCAGGAACTCCGGCGACGGCCGAGGTGCCCTCAGCGGCGACCTTGGCTTCCTTCTTTACCTTGAGCCTCTGCTGCTTGACCTTCGGAAGGCCCATGACGTTCTTGCCGTCGGCCCAAAGGTTCTTGTCTTTCAGCACGCGGAGTCTCTCGTAACGCTTGAGCACCGAGCGGTGCTTTTTGTTCTTACCTCCGCCGCGGAGGCTGGAGTGGATCGACATCGAAAACCCCTTTCGTTAGCGTCTTCTCAAAAACCGGTCCTTGTAACGCGACCCGAAAAGCTTCAGGTCCTTCTTGGCGTCGTCCATACCGGCATACTGGCCGACGCAAACTTGGTAATAATCCCCACTGGGGATGACCGCCGAATAAAAACCGCTGCGGCGGAGGGCGGCGACTTCCTTTTCCGCCAAATCCCTCTTCTTGTACGTCACGAGCTGAATCGTGTAGGGCTTGCCCGAATCCCGCCGCGCTTCGGTCGCGCGGGCCGGCTGCGGCGTCTGCGAGACCGCCGGAGGCGCCGAGGCGGTCTCGGGAGCGGCCACGCGCACCGTCTGCATACGCACCGGAAGAGGCCCGGCCGGACGCTGAGCGACCGGAGGTGCCGCCGAAACGCCGCTGACTCCCGCCAGCGACTTCCCTCTTAACACACCCAAAAAGAAGACGAAACAACCGGCCAGGATGAGCAGAATCGCTCCGAGGAGCACGTGCTCCACCGAGGTGCTCACCAGGATCGGTTTGTGGGCTTTCTGGATCCCGGGAAAGCGCTCGGGTTTCTTCGGTTCTCTCGAGAATTCCCGGAAGAGCTCCTGTTGCGTCTCCGGAGGTCTGTTCTCAATCATGGCGTACGAGTATAACACCTTTCGACCGGGTTTGCATCCGGTGCCCTATTTCCACTGAACTTTGAAGAACGGCCCCTTGGCGCCCACCACCGTCAGATAGCCTCCGGCGTAAACGAGGCGCACGCCGTGACGGCCGTCGCTCCGGCGGATCATGCGCGCGCGGATTTCCTTGGGCACGCGTTCGAACCGATTCTTGGGAAGAAGGACCAGCACGTTCGCTTTCGCGATGCGCCCGGCCAGAAAACGCACGCCGCCGAGGATCGTGATATCCTCCGACTCGAACCTTGTCACGTGGATCTCGGCGGATTCAGAGTCGTAGCGCACGACCGCGTCGAGCCGCTGGACGAAAATAGGATCCGTGAAAGCCTGCTTCGACGCCCACGAAATAAGAGCGGAGCCCTTGAAAACTTCCTCCAAGATCGCGACTTCTTCGAAACGCAGCCGAACGCGGCGTTCTTCGCCTTTGACGAGCGGCAGGCCGTCGAAGCGCGCTCGCCCCGGACCGCAGGCGACGAGGGTCTTTTGCCCGGGGTTATCGAGCGTCATCATGCCGAACCGCACGTCGGACCAGCGGTCGACTCTCACTTCGAGGAGGCGCACCGGAAGATCGAGAGCACGCGACACGCTTTCCGAGGCTGCGGCGTCCACGAAGGCGCCTTCCACCCCGGCGTAATAAGAGAGCGCCGCCGTCGAAGCCGCGGCGATAAAAACCGCTGCGGCCCAGATTGGCGGGCCGAGCGCGGACGGCCGGCGTGACCGCACTAGCGTTTCTTGAGGCGCGCGGACAGACGCTTCGAACCTTTGTCGTCGAGCGCGGACGAATAGGCGACGGTCGAGGACGTGCGGTGCGCCTTAAGGAAACCGTCTTTCACGAGGTCCTCGAGTGCCGCGCGCACCGGCCCGAGCCCCTCGTTCACCCACGTCGACACCCCGCGCGGGGTGTCGATACTTCCCTGGTTCTCCACGAAAAACGTCAGGATCTTCCGATGAATTTTCGTGCGCATAGGTGCGGGGCGTTTTTTTTGTTTCGGCGGGCGGGGGGCCATCAGACGGTCTCCTTGAAAAGCTTCGCGGAGCCCTCGCGCTTTACCACGCGGACGAACACCTCGACGACTTTCGGATCGAACTGCGTGCCCGCGTTTTTCAGAAGTTCCGCCAGCGCCTCTTCGAGCGACGCGCGGTCGCGGTACGGGCGGCCCATCACGATCGCTTCGAACGCGCTGATAACCGCGAGGATGCGCGCGCCAATCGGAATACCCTCGCCTTTCAGGCCCTTCGGATAACCACTGCCATCGTATTTTTCGCGCGAGTAAAGGATGAACGGCACGACCGGCTGCAGGCTCTCGAACGACTGGACGATCTTCGCGCCCTTGATCGGGTGGTCACGCAGGAGCTGGTATTCTTCGCCCGTCAGCTTCGTGGGCTTTCGGAGGATCTCGTCGGGGATGCCGATCTTGGCAGTGTCCTTGAGAAGCGTCGCGTAATGAAGCGCCTGCGTGTCCTCCTCGCCCAGATGCAACTCCTCGGCGACTTTGAGCGCGACGCGCAGGATCGCTTCGGGCGAGACGACGTTGTTGACGCGCGTTCCGAGAATCACCGCCAACGACTGGATTGTTCCGAGTGTTACTTTTTTTTGCTCCTCGTAGAGCTGCGCGTTCTTGATCGCGATGACGGCCTCCTCGGCCAGCGTCGTCAGGATCTCTTGGTCGAAATGGGTGAATTCTTTGCCGTCCTTCTTGATGGAAACCGTGATGACGCCGATCACGTCCTCGTCGATGAGTGGCAGGCAAAGGAATTTTCGGCGGAGGATCGTGCGGGCGGTCTTGGCGACCCGGCCTTCGGCGGCGGAGCCGAAAGCGATGCGCTCGCGCTTGTCCCGGTTGCGGGGATAGCCGACCATCGCGCGGCAAAGAAGCGCGCTCGGCCTCTTGGGCGGCCGCCCCGGAAGGGATTCGACCCCCGTCTTCGGTTTTTCGACGAGATAGATCGCGCAACGGTTCGAGCGAAGGACCTGGGCGGTGAGATGTGCCAGGCGCGAAATGAGCTCGTCCAGATTCAGAGTGGAATTGATGATGCGATGCACCGTATGGACGGTCGAGAGCGCGATTGCGCGCGGACGGACGGTCGCCGAGAGGCGTTTTAGCTCCTCCGCCTTCGAACAGCTCTCGACAATCAGCTCGACATGGCAGGCCAGAAGCGAGAGCACTTCCGCGCGCGTGTCCTTCGGAATCCCGGAAACGCCGAAATAGCCAATCACCCGCTCGCCGTGGACGAGCGGCATGCACCAGCCGGCGACATTCGACGGGGCGCGGAAGACGTAAGGTTTAAGATCGCGGGAGCGCTTTTTGACCGCTCCAAAAACCTGATGCGCGAATTGCCCGCGAAGGCGCGGGTCGTGCCAGATCTCGTGCGACGCCTCGAGGAAACCGCGAAACGCCTTCTGGCCGTCCCCGGTCTTAAACGAAAGCCACCATACCGGATGCCCGAGAAGAAAATCAAACGACCCGCGCAGGCGCCGCATGCCTGGGTGACGGCGCAGGCAGTCGAAAAGTTCGCGGTCGTGGATCAGCGTCGAGGCCACGTCAGACCTTCTCGAAGGGTTCGAACAGCTTCTTGTACTCGTCCTGCGCGTAGCGGTCGGTCATGCCGGCGATGTAATCGCAGACGACGCGGTGCGTCCCCTCGCCCTTCAAGCGGCGTTGGCTGCCCCAGGGCAGTTGCTCCGGACGGGCGACGTAGGCCTCGAAGAGCGCGCGGAGGAAACGTCGCGCCTTGTCCGTCATGCGAACGACGCGGTAATGACGGTAAAGGTTGGCTCGGAGGAAGTCGCGCAGTTCCTGGCGACGGCCGGCCACGCTGGCGCTAAAGGCCACGCGGAAACACTCGGCGTTCGTTGCGTCGGAAGGCGTTTTCAGCCTCGCGTCGGCGAAGTTGCGGCGCGAAGTGTCGATCAGGTCCGTCACCTCGAAATCGATGAGGCCGCGGATGATCTGGTACCGACGCACTTCGGGAGACTCGATACGCGCGGCGCCCACCTTCTTCTTGATCTCGCTCCAAAGACCGATCTTCTCGAGTTCGCCCTCGGTGATGAGACCCGACGTGAGACCGTCGTCAATGTCGTGATTGTCGTAAGCGATCTCGTCCGCGAGATCCACCACCTGGGATTCCAGCGAAGGCGAATGGAACGGATCGAACGGTCCCATCCCCCGTTTATGCGCTTCCGCGAGGAGTTCGGGGTGTTTGAAGAGGCCGACGCGCGATTCGTACGTGAGATTCAGGCCGCGGAACGTGGGGTAGCGTTCTTCGAGGTAATCGACGACGCGCAGGCTCTGCAGATTATGGTCGAAACCGCCGCTGTCTTTCATGAGCTCGCGCAGCTCGTCCTCGCCCGCGTGGCCGAATGGCGTGTGGCCGAGGTCGTGGGCGAGCGTGATCGTCTCGACGAGATCGATGTTGAGACGCAGCGCAGAGGCGATCACGCGCGAGATCTGGCTCGCTTCCAGCGAGTGCGTCAGACGCGTGCGGTAGTAGTCGCCTTCGTGGTTCACGAAAACTTGGGTCTTGTATTCTAGGCGGCGGAAAGCGGTGGAATGGACGATGCGCGCGCGGTCGCGCTGGAAAGCGGTTCGGTAGGGGTGTTCGGGTTCCGCGTGAACGCGGCCTCGGGTTTCGGCGCTTTTCAGCGCGTACGGCGCGAGCGTGCGGCGCTCTTCGTCCTCCAGGCGCCGGCGGTGGAGCGCCTCATCGACGGGCCGGGCGCCTTTGGCGGCGCCGCCGGCCGCGTCAGCCGTCCGCGCGGACGATCGGCGCGGCGCCATAGAGATCCATCAGCATGTTGATGCGAGAAAGGCCCAGCGTCAGAACGCGTTTCTCCTTGGCCATCAGCTTCGCGTTGTCGTCGAGGCCCTTGAGCGCCACGAAAACGGGCGTGCGGGAGGAATCGCGTGGCTGACCCTGCACGAAGTCGAGTATCTCGCGCTCGGTGGCCCGTTCCTCGACGATGCGGCAAACCCAGCAGCGGCCGCGGCCCTTGGCGATGAGGTCGCGGGTGCGTCCCTCGGGTGCCTGCCCAGTCCCCCGGGAATGGAGGATCTCCGTGAAATGCGGAAGCTGGCGGCGCTTCTCCCCCAACTCGATGATTTCGTTCCGGAAAAGGCCGAACAGGTTCCCGATGCGGTCGGAAACGTCCATGCGGCGTAGCTCCTCGTGTTCGGCGATGAGCGTGTCGATGCGCTTGAGAAAATCCTCGGCCTTGCCCGCGGGACCTTCCAGAGAGAGCTCTTTACGCTCGTACACTTCGTGGAGCCAGAACTTGAAAATTTTATCGTGGAAACGGTAGAAGACGCCCGTCTTGACGACAAGTTCTTTCTCCATGAGCTCAGCGATGTGCTCGGAGACCTCGGACTGGCTCCGGTTCACGGCGCGGGAAAGGTCCTTCAACTTGTTCTTTCCCTTCGCGAGCTCCGTGAGAACGAGCACGTGACCCCCGCGGGAATGCCCTTGCGTCCATGGCGAGATGAGCATAAGGAAGTACTGATAAAGGACACCCTGCGACTCGAAGAGCAGCCTTGCAAGAGCCTCGCCCACGGACGTTCGCGAAACGCGGGTCTCGCCCCGGGCGGCAGCGCATTCGCGTACGCGATCGGCGATCGTCGCGAGGAAAAATGGATGGCCGTCGGTGAACGCCGCTAGGAAATGCTTGATGCCGTCGGGCACCTCGAGGGGGGCCAGACGTTTGTTGAGGTAATCGAAAGAGGTTTGGAAATCGAAAGGCTCGAGATACACGCGTTCGAAGTTTCCGAAAAGCAGCGACAGCTTCTCGGCGAGGATGCGGCGGCTTGCGGAAAACGCGGAGCTCGCCAGAAGGTACATCGTGTCCTTCTGGAGCATGATGCGCTTTCCGAAATCTGAGAAGGCGTTGCGAACGCCCAGTTCGCCCAGGCGGTGGAATTCGTCGAGAATCACGATGCAGTGTTTGCCTGTTTCCTGCCGAAGGATCGAAGTGAGCTCGAATAGCTTGAAGTACGCCTCGCCCGCGTGACGGTGCTTGAGGAGCGCCGAGATCTCGTGGATGCGCGCGACGGTCTTCGGGATGGACGGCGCAGCTTTCTCGGCCAAGCTCGCCGCGGATTCGGTCGGATGGGCCGGCGCTACGCCGGAAACGGAAAGGTAACGGAAAAGGAGCGCGCGGACGAACTGGTCCACGAAGTAATCGAGCGCGGGCAGCTTGATCTCGACGTAAATCGGGAGAACGTCCGGATCGCGGTGCTCGTGGAGGAACTGACGCAGGATGGAGGTCTTGCCGATCTGCCGGTGGCCGATGATGGCCACGTTCTGACGGTAACCGGCCTTCAAGGCCCCCGCCCTCTTCGCCAGAAGATCGAGAACCTCCTGACGGCCGAAAAAGTCGTCGCCGACGACGGGATCGCTGAACATTCGTTATACTTTCTTCAAGAAGCTTTTCATGGCCCGGTGTGCGGCCGTTAACGCGGACGAAAGCGCGACGGATCTTCCGCCCTTGCACCCCGCCGGACCTCGAAATATAAATGTGGAGCCGAATCTTTTCCGTCTTTTCCGACGCGCAGAAGCGGTGTGCCGCGTCGAACGGTCTCGCCCGTCCGGACCAGAATCTCCGAACCGCGCGCGTAAACAGTCGTCAATCCGCCGGCGTGCTCGACAATCACCGTCCGGCCGTAGCCGGGAAGCGCGTCGTCCGAGAACGCCACGCGGCCGTCGAGCGCCGCCCGGGCCGTCTCGCCTTCCGCGCCTTCGATCAAAATTCCCTTCAGAGCAGCTCCGCGCTCGCGTGAGCCGTACGCCCCCACCACGCGGCCTTCGAGCGGCCAAGCGAATGGCTGCTCAGGCCAAGGGGTCGGTGCCAAGGTCACGATTCCCCGCTCAGTCGGTGTATCATACCGCCGCGCCGCGCAGCCCGTCAAAAAAATAATCGCGACAAAAAAAACGGCCAAAAAAGCCTGCTTCGAAGGAATTATGTGCTCCTTTTTTTGGAGCGGGTGGCGGGAATCGAACCCGCGTCCGAAGCTTGGGAAGCTTCTATTCTACCATTGAACTACACCCGCGACAGGCCGCCATTATACCGATAGGAATGGACCGAGTCCAGAATGTAGCCACTTAAAACTCGGTGAGTTTGCGGAACTGGCGGTAACGGGACTCGATTTCGAAGCGTTTGAGGGAGATTAGGCGTTTGAGGCTGAAGCTTTCGACGTTATAGGAGGCAAGCACGCTGCCGTAAATAACGGCTTTCCGGACGGTGGCGGAATCGAGGCGTCCGGCTTTCGCGAGAATACCCATGAAGCCGCCGGCGAAGGTGTCCCCCGCCCCCGTCGGGTCGAAGACAGACTCGAGCAGGAACGCGGGCGCGAGGAACGTGAAATTCTTGGCGAAACAAATGACGCCGTGTTCGCCCTTTTTGACGACGAAAAGCTTGGGGCCGTGGGCGAACATCCAGCGGGCCGCCTTCACGAGATTGACCTCGCCCGTCAGCTCGCGGGCTTCGGCATCGTTGCAAAGAATGACGTCCACGCGGCGAAGAAGTTTAAGCAGGCTCGGGCGCTTGCCGCCGATCCAATAGTTCATGGTGTCGCAGGCGACGAGGCTGGGGTTCTCAACCTGCTTGAGGACCGCGCGCTGGATATCGGGATCGATGTTCGCGAGGAACACGGTTTTGGAGCGGCGCTGAGCCCGGTCGAGTTCGGGCTTGAAGGTCGCAAAGACACCGAGCTCGGTCTTCAGGGTCTTTGCGCTGTTTAGATCGAACCCGTAATGACCCTTCCAACGAAACGTTTTGCCGTCTTCGATGCGGACACCCGAGGTGTCGACCCCGAGACCGGACAAAAGCTTGAGATGTTTCGCGGGGAAGTCTTTACCGACCGCAGCGACGACCGAAACCGGGGCGAAGAAGCGCGCGGCCGCGCTAAAGTACGTCACCGACCCGCCGAGTGCGTCTTCGGCTTTGCCGAAGGGCGTCTCGATGGAGTCGAGAGCCATCGAGCCGACCGCGAGGATCCGGGAATTCATCGTCCGGCTCCGGCGAGGCGCAGGGCCGAGCGCTCCGGATCGTCCGAGGTCATGACGGCGCGAACGACCGCGACGGTGCGCGCGCCGGCTTCCCGGACCGCGCCGACATTGCTCTCGTCGATACCGCCTATCGCGACGAACGGGAGCGTCAAATGAGAGGCGGCAAAACGGACGAGATCGAGACCGACGGGAACGTAAGAGGGTTTGGTGGGCGTACCGAACACGGGCCCGACGCCGATGTAGTCGGCGCCTTCGGCCTCGGCGGCGAGCGCTTGTTCGGGGCTGTGCGTGGAACGTCCGATGATGGCGCCGGGGCCGAGCACCTCTCGAGCGGCTGAAAGCGGACCGTCGTCCTGCCCGAGATGCACCCCGTCCGCTCCGGCCATGAGCGCGACGGCAACGCGGTCGTTGACTATGAGCGGGACGCCGGCGGGACGCGTGATCTTGAGCAGTTCGCCCGCGAGCTCGATTTGGAGGCGGTTGGGCGCGGTCTTGTCCCGGAGCTGGATCACGCTCGCGCCGCCGCGGATCGCCAGACGCACGGCCTCCGCCAGCGGGCGCTTAGCTTCGGCGGCCGGATCGGTGATCACGTAAAGCTTCCAGTTTTGGCAGAGTTCTTTTTTCGATGTCATAGACGGTGAACCGTATTTTTTTGAACCGTTCCGACGCGCGCGGATCGAGGAGCTTGGATACCTCCTCGAGGACGCGCAGCGCCTCTTTCGCCCGTTCGGCGTTCGCCAGGAAAAGCGCGAGCTCGTCGGCCCGGCTCTTCTCGAGCCGCGAAGGATTCTTCCCCACGTCGCCGCGCGAATTGCGGGCCGCCGCGAGTTCCGACGAGCGGACCGGCAGTGCCTTCAGGCCCGCCGTAATCGCGTGCCGCGCGGCTTTCAGCGTTTTCGTAAGACGCGCGTCGTCCAGCGCGAACCGCACGACCTCCTCGCAAACCCTTAAACCCTCGCGCGAGCGGTTCAAATTCGCGTCGAGGATACGCAGGAGCTTCGAGCGCTCCACGATCAGCCTCTCCGGACCTTCTCGAAAATCCCGGTGGTCGAGCGGCCTTCGACAAAAGGAAGCGAGCGGACTTTGCCGCCGTAGGATTCCACGAAATCCGAGCCCACGATATCCTTCTTCTTCCAGTCCCCGCCTTTCACGAGCCAGTCTGGACGGAGGACCTTGATCGTCTTCTCGGGCGTGTCTTCCATGAAAACCGCGACGTAATCCACGCTCGCCAAGCTCGCGAGCACTTCCGCGCGGTCCTTCTGAGAATTGACGGGTCGGTCCGGGCCTTTGAGGCGGCGCACCGAGGCGTCGGCATTGACGGCGACGACGAGCCGGTCTCCGAGAGAGCGGGCATTCGCGAGGTAGCGCACGTGGCCCACGTGGAGGATGTCGAAGCAGCCGTTCGTGAAAACCACCTTCCGACGGGCGCGGCGGTCGCGGGCCAGAACCCGGGAGAGCGCCGCGAGCGAAAGGACCTTGCCCATGCTAGACGGGAAGCATTTCGTCGGCCCGTTCGCAGAGGATGTGGCCGATCATGATGTGGGATTCTTGAATGCGCGCGGTCTTCGAGGAGGGGACGACGAGCGCGAGATCGGCCAGAGACTTGAGCTTGCCGCCGTCTTTGCCGGCCAGCACGATGGTCTTGAGGCCCTTGGACTTCGCTTTCTGGATACCGAGGATGACGTTCGGGGAATTGCCGCTCGTCGAGATGCCCATGGCCACGTCGCCGGGTTCGCCGAGCGCTTCAATCTGGCGCTCGAACACGCGTTCGAAGCCGTAGTCGTTGCCGACAGCCGTGAGGATCGATGTGTCCGTCGTGAGAGCGATGGCCGGGTAGCCCCGGCGTTCTTTTTCGTAGCGGCCCACGAATTCCGCCGCCATGTGCTGGCTGTCGCTCGCCGAACCGCCGTTGCCGAAGAAAAGGACCTTCTTCCCCGCCCTCAGGCAGTCGTGGATCATACGTGCGGCTTGCTCGATGAGGTCGAGCTGGGTGGAAAGAACCAGCTCCTTAACGCGGATCGAGTCGCGGATGTCCGCGGCGATCTTGTCCTTCATCAGCCGAAGAACGCCTTCGCCATGCCGTAAAACTTCGGATCGACCGTCTTGAGCGTGCCGACGGCGACGTCGAGGGGGCAAGCGACGATCTCGTTGCCGCGGAGCGCGACCATGTTGCCGAACTCCCCGCGCTTCACGAGCTGGACGGCTTCCGCGCCGAAGCGCGTTCCGAGCATGCGATCGAACGCGGTGGCTGAACCGCCGCGCTGGATGTGGCCGAGCACGGTGACGCGGGTCTCGAAGCCGGTCTTCTCCTCGATCTTCTTGGCGAGGAGCTCTCCGATTCCACCGAGACGCACGTGGCCGAAATCGTCGAGCTTCGACTCGAGAGTCACTTCGCTGCCGTCGAATTTCGCGCCTTCGGCGACGACGATGATGCTGAAGTTCTTGCCGCGCGCGTGCCGCTTCTTGATGACGTCGGTGACTTCCTGCATCTTGATCGGCACCTCCGGGATCAGGACGAGGTCCGCGCCGCCGGCGATACCGGAGTGGAGCGCGATCCAGCCCGCGTGGCGGCCCATGACCTCGACCACCATGATGCGGCTGTGGCTCTCGGCCGTCGAATGGATGCGGTCGATGGCTTCCATCGCGATGTTGACCGCGGTGTCGAAGCCGAACGTGAAGTCGGTGCCGGAAAGATCGTTGTCGATCGTCTTCGGGCAGCCGACGACCTTGAAGCCCTCCTTATAAAGCTTGGACGCTGCGCCGAGCGTGTCTTCCCCGCCGATCGCAATCAAAGCATCAAGGCCCATCACCTTCCAGTTGCTCTTCACTTTCTCGAGCAGGGTCTTGTCCTTGAAGATGTTCGTGCGGCTCGTTCCCAGAATGGTGCCGCCGCGATGGATGATGCCGGAAACGGACGAAAGATCGAGCGGCAAAGCGGTGTTCTCCACAAGGCCCTTCCAGCCGTTCTGAATACCGAGCGTCTGGTAACCCTCTTGGATGGACGTACGAACGACCGCGCGGATAACGGGATTCAGTCCGGGGCAATCGCCACCGCCAGTGAGTACGCCGACTTTCATTATCTTTATTTCTCCTTTTCGGTGGTCTGTAGCGCGCTTTCGGAAGCGGCTTTATCTCCGCTCCATTCGCCCATGAGACGCGCGATGAAGTCCGTGAACATCAGCCCGCGCCGGAAGACGGGGCTCTTCAAAATTTCCTTATGGATCGGAATTGTGGTCTTGATCGGCTCCACGATGAATTCGTCGAGCGCGCGCTGCATGATCGCGATCGCTTCACCGCGGTTGCGTCCGTGCGTCATAAGCTTTCCGATCATCGAATCGTAGTACGGCAGGACCTTGTAGCCCGCGTACGCGTGCGAATCGACCCGCACGCCGGGACCGCCGGGGACGTTGTACCGCTCGATGATGCCCGGCGACGGCGCGAAGTCGCGCGCGGGGTCTTCGGCGTTGATGCGGCACTCGAGCGCGTGGCCCTTGAGCGGCACCTGTTCCTGCTTACGGATCGTGAGTTTCTCGCCGGCGGCGATGCGGATCTGTTCCTTCACGATGTCGATGCCCGTGATGAGTTCCGTGATGCCGTGCTCAACCTGGACGCGGGTGTTCATCTCGATGAAGTAGAACTTGCCGTCCTCGTCGAGAAGGAACTCGATCGTGCCGGCGTTCACGTAATTAACAGCCTTCGCAGCGCGAATCGCCATGTCACCCATTTTCTTACGGAGCTTCCAGTCGAGCGACGGCGAAGGCGCCTCTTCAATCAGCTTCTGGTGGCGGCGCTGGATCGTGCAGTCGCGCTCGTGGAGATGGATGATGTTGCCGTGGGAATCGGCGAGGATCTGAAATTCGATGTGTTTCGGGCGCTCGAGATACTTCTCGATGTAGACGGCCGAATTGCCGAACGCCTGCTCGGCCTCGTGCTGCGCCGTCATGAGCGCAGAGACGAGGCGCACCTCGTTGTGGCACAC
>CAYSKO010000002.1:112102-204455 GCA_964431835.1 uncultured Planctomycetia bacterium
CATCGCTGGTGATGGGCCGCATGCCGCGCCCGCCGCCGCCCGCCGCCGCCTTGATGATGACGGGATACTTGATCTTCTTGGCGACCCGGAGAGCCTCGTCCTTGTCCTTGATCGCTTCCGCCGTGCCGGGGATGATCGGAACACCTGCCTTACGTGCAGTCTCACGGGCGGCCATCTTGTCGCCCATCGAGCGAATCGCCTCCGGGCTGGGCCCGATGAACTTGATCTGGCACGAACCGCAGATCTCGGCGAAGTGCGCATTCTCGGCGAGGAACCCGTAGCCGGGATGGATCGCGTCGACGTCGGTGATTTCGGCGGCGGAGATGATCGCAGGGATGTTGAGGTAGCTTTGGGACGCGGGTGCCGCACCGATGCAGACGGCCTCGTCGGCTAGGTGCACGTGCGGGGATGGTTCGTCCGGCTGGGAGTAGACAGCGACCGTCCGCACGCCCATTTCCTTGCAGGCACGGATGATGCGCAGCGCGATCTCGCCCCGGTTGGCGACGAGGACCTTGGAGAACATTAAGAAATCACTCGATACGGAAGAGCGGTTGACCGAATTCGACCGGGTCTCCGTTGTTCACGAGGACCTCGGTGACCCGACCGGCGATCTCGGCTTTGATCTCGTTCATGAGCTTCATGGCCTCGATGATGCAGATCACCTGACCCACTTGCACCTGCGCGCCCGGCTGGACGAAATGCGCGGCGTCAGGAGCCGGCGAAGAGTAGAACGTGCCGACCATCGGAGATTTGATCGTCGTGCCGGCCTTCGCGGGCGCGGCCTTCGGCGCCTCGGCGGGAGCGTCGTTCGCGCGGGTCTGGTGCGGCGCCGAATGACGGGCTTCGTGAACGACCATGGTCTCGATCCCGGAAGAACCTTTCTTCAGGCGGATCTTGAGACCTTCCTTCTCGAGTTCGACCTCGGTCAGGTTGTTCTCGTTCATGAGCTGGATCAATTCCTTCATCTCCTTGATGTTCATCGTCAAGCCCTCTCGAGGTACTGGCCGGTGCGCGTATCGACGCGAACCATTTCGCCGGGATTGATGAAGAGAGGAACCTTGATCATGGCGCCCGTTTCGACCTTGGCGGGTTTCGAGCCGCTCTTGGCGGTGTCGCCGCGGAGGCCGGGATCGGTCTCGATGATTTTGAGCGTGACCGAAGGAGGCAGCTCGACCAGGATGAGCTCCTCGTCGTTGAAGCGGCCGACGGCCTCGGACTGGTCTTTCAGATAGTTCACCTGCTCGCCGAGAAGCTCCGCGCCGACGATGACTTCGGCGTAGCTTTGCGTGTCCATGAAATGGTAACGGGTGCCTTCGTGGAAGAGGTATTGGATGGCGCGTTCTTCTAGGTAAATTTCCTCGAACTTGTCGCCCGAACGAAAAGCCTGCTCAAGGACGTTGCCGGTCTTGATGTTGCGCATCTTCGTGCGGACGATCGGCTGGCGCTGCTGCATTTTGACGAGCTGCCACTCGATGATTTCGACGAGTGCGCCTTCATATTTGATCACGAGCCCGGTCTTGAACTCGCTGGTCGATACCATGCTCATTTCTCTAAACGTCGCGTCAGCACCTCGCGTCCTTTCTCGGTTATCAAAACCATGTCTTCGATCCGAACGCCGAATTTGCCCGGCAGGTAAATGCCTGGCTCGACGGTGATCACCATTCCGGGCTTCAGAATCGTCTTCGACCGCGGCGAAACGTTGGGGGCTTCGTGGATCTCGAGGCCGACGCCATGTCCGGTGCCGTGCCCGAAGAACTCCGCGTACCCCTGCGCCTTGATGTGCTCCCGGCAGGCGGCGTCCACTTCGCTCGCCGGTACTCCCGGACCCGCCTTGGCGATGCCCGCGCGCTGAGCATCCCACACGATCTGGCGGATTTTCTTGTGCAAAGGGCTCATTCTACCCAAAAAGACCGGACGGGTCAAATCGGAGTGGTACCCCCCATAAACACAGCCCATGTCGAAGAGAAGGACGTCGTTGTTCCGGACCTTCGTTTCGTTCGACTGACAGTGCGGCATGGATGCGCGTGCGCCAGTGGCGATAATCAAATCAAAAGCCGGTTTCTCGGAACCGATCGTTTTCGTGTAGTGCTCGAGCTTGCCCTGCACTTCGCGCTCGGTCATCCCCGGCTTTGCCCACTTGCGGATGAAATGAAAGCCGTCGACGGCGATGTCGGACGCCTTTTGGATCGACTTGATCTCACCCTTGTCTTTGAAGAGGCGGAGCGCCTCCACCAGACCGTAAGTCGGTACGAGCGCGTCCTTCCCGAGGTGCTTCTCCAGCGCGAGGTAAAACTGGTGAGTCACGATCTCGGATTCGAAGCCGAGTTTTTTCGCTCCTGTCTCACGGGCGATGTCCGCGGCCATCTCAGTGATACCCTTCTTGTCGCGCAGGAGCACCTTGAAACCCTTCGCTTCCTTCTTCGCCTGCTCGAGGCAGCGGGAATCCGTCAGGAAAAAGAGTCCTTTGGGGCCGACCACGATCCAGGATTCGGTGTTCTTGAAACCGCTTAAATAAGTGACGTTCGGCCAGGAGCTGACCAGGAGCGCGTCGATGCCTGCCTTGTCGAACGATTCAAAGAGCTTTTTGAGGCGGGGGTTCATGAGTGGACTCCGATGAGCCGCAGGGCGGCGAGAAACGCGAGTTCGTAGCTGTGGTCGCCGAAGCCAGCGATCTGGCCCTTCACCACGGGCGCCACGAGGGACGTGCGACGAAACTCCTCGCGCGCGTGGACGTTCGACAGATGAATTTCGATCGCCGGGATTTTCACGGCAGCGAGCGCGTCGCGGATCGCGACGCTCGTGTGCGTGTAGGCGGCCGGGTTGATGAGGATTGCGTCGGCCGCCGAGCGCGCTTCTTGGATCTTGGAGACGATCTCCCCTTCGTGGTTCGATTGGAAACACTCGATCGCGACGCCGCTTTTCTCGGCGAGGCTTTTCAGCTGCGCGTCGATCTTCGCCATCGTCACGGCCCCGTAAACTTCGGGCTCGCGTTCGCCGAGTAAGTTCAAATTCGGGCCGTGGATCACGAGGATGCGCTTCATGTGGATGCCTCCGCCGTGCGGCCGAAACGCACGTGGTAGTCGTGCCGGACCAGGTAAACGACGCCGCCGATCAAACTGAGAAGAAGAAGGAGTCCGAGCCACAGAATGCCGAGCGCGGCCGCCGCGTGTGAACCCAAGTGCGCCTGGAGGATGACGACGTACGCCCATTCGCGAATCCCGAGACCGTTGAGCGACGGCACCATGCTGATGAGGTGCACGACAGGAACGAGCATGAACATGTAGAGGGCGCTAGGCTCGGCGTGGAGAGCGCGCGCGAACAGATAGAGCACGTAGATGCTGATGCTCTGCCCGACCAACGACAGCCCCATCGCCTCCACGACGGTGGCCTTGTGGTTCTTGAAAGCGTGAAGCCCGTCGTAAATCCGGCGCGCCTTGTCGGCGAGCCGGACGCGCGCGAGCAAGGACTCGACGAACGAGAACCGCCGGGCGAGACCACGGTTGAAAAGGAGGAAGAAGCAAAAGACCGAGAAAAAGAGGAACGAATAGATCACGATGGGCACCATGCGGCTTCCGATCTCATTGGCCACGAACAAAAAGCTAATCGAAGGGATGAGAACGAACGTGAAAAGCCCGAAGATCCGGTCCATGAGGACTGACGTCACCGATTTGGCGGCCTGCCCGGTGACGCGCGCGGCCGAAAGCGCCTTCACAATGTCCCCTCCCACGGAGGTCGGGAGGAAGTTATTGAAGAAGTAGCCGACGAAGGTCAGGTTGACCGCGTTTACGAGGCTGAGCTTCACGTCTTCCGCTGCGAAGATAAGCCTGAGGCGCACGGCCAAAACAAGGACGCCGAGGAAGAAAATGGCGGTGCCGAGGGCCAGAAGCCTCTTGTCGGCGTCGCGGAGGGTCTCGACGATGCGGGGCAGTTCGTCGCGCATCACGAAGAAAAGGAGGCCGATGAAGAAAACGCTCACGGCCAGCCTCAGGAATAATTTCATAAGTTCTTAATTATAGCAGAGATAAGCCGGGAAGCAAGCTTAAGGGACTAGCCCTTGGGCTCTTGGTCGCGTAGAAGCTTCGCCGCGAGCTCGGGCGGCGTGGGATTCACGTAAAAACCGGTCCCGAGCTCGAAACCGGCGACCTGCGTGAGCTGCGGAATGATCTCGATGTGCCAGTGGTAGGTCCCGTCGTCGCGCCCCTGGGGCGGGAGCGTGTGGATCATGAAGTTATAGGGCGCTTCGCCGAGCGCCCCGCGAAGGCGCTGAAGCGTGCTTTTCAGGATTTCGGCGAGGGGGCGGAGCGACTCGTCTGGGATCGCGTCGAAGCTCGATCGATGCGCGCGCGGGAAAATCCACGTCTCGAACGGGAAGCGCGAAGCGAACGGCGCGAACGACACGAATCCGCCCCGTTCTTCGACCGTGAATTTGCGCGGCTTGGCATCCTGGTCGAGCACGTCACAGTAAACACAGCGGTCGCTGTACTCACTGTGACGCGCGGCGCCCTTCACCTCCCCCGTCACGCGGCTCGGGACGATTGGGAGCGCGATGAGTTGGGAATGCGGGTGCTCGAGGCTCGCGCCCGCGGAAGCGCCGTAGTTCTTGAAGATGAGCACGTACTTGAAACGCGGATCCTTCTTTAGATCGATGCAGCGGTCGCGGTACGCGCGAAGCACGAGCTCGACGTGTTCTACGGGAAGCTCCGAGAGGTCGTGGTCGTGCGCGGGCGTCTCGATGATGACCTCGTGCGCGCCGAAACCGCCCATCTTGTCGTAGATGCCGATCGCGGTCTTGTCCGGCGTCTCCTCGATGCGGAGCGCGGGAAATTTATTGGGGATGACTCGCACTAGCCAGTCGGGACCGGGCCGATTACCGCGACGACCGTACGCGGCGATTTCGGGCGGCGTCATCGATTCGTTGCCCGGGCAGAACGGGCAGACTTTCGAGGAGCGCTCCATAGGCGGCACCCGGAGTTCGGCGGCGCCCTTAGGATTCTCGACGTTCACGATGATCCAGCGGTTGGTGACCGGGTCCTTCCGGAGCTGCGGCATCAGCGCACCTCGGGCGCCGTTTCGCGCATAAGACGCGCGGCCTCTTCGGGCGGCGTCGGATTGATGTGGATACCGGTTCCCCATTCGAACCCGGCGGCACGCGTCAGGCGCGGCGATATCTGGTAGTACCAGTGGTAATCCTCGTCAAGCGTCTTCCAGTATTCTTTCTTGCCGTGCCTGTACGGCGCGGTATGAAGGATGGTGTTGTAGGGCGGGTCGTCGAGGAGATTTCGGAGCCGCGAGAGCGTGTCCTTGAGGATCGACGCGAACGCGGGTGTCTCCGTCGAGGCTATCTGTCCGAAGTCCGGCGAATGGCGTTTGGGGAGAATCCATATTTCGAACGGCGCGCGCGACGCGAACGGGCAAAAAGCGAGGAAAGAATCGTTCTCGGCGACAATGCGGGAACGGTCGGACGTCTCCTGACGCAGGACGTCGCAGAACACGCACCGTTCGCGGCGGTCGTAGTGCGCTTTGGCGGCGAGGAGCTCCTCTTTCACGCGCTTCGGGATGATCGGGAGCGCGATGAGCTGGGAGCGCGAATGACGCACGATGTCCTGCCCCTGGCCCGAGATCACGCCGTGATTCTTAAAGAGGAGTGCGAATTTAAAGCGGGGGTCTTTCGCGAGATCCAGGATGCGGCGCGCCCACACGCCGACGACTTTCTCGATCTCGGCGGGCGCGAGCTCGTCTAGGTCATGCTTGTGTTTGGGGCTTTCGACGATGATCTCGTGATGGCCTGCACCTTCCATGAGGTCGTAGAGGCCTTCGCCGTAGCGGTCGAGCGCGGCGTCGGAAGAAAGAATCGGGGTTTTGGAGGCGATCGTACGCACGTCCCACCCAGGACCGTTCGGCTTCGTTCCTTCGCGGCGCGCGGCGTAGACCTCGGAAGTCGTGCGGCTTTCATGGCCTTCGCAGAACGGACACTCGCGCTCGTCCGAGACCGCGCGCTGGCGCGGAGCCACGGGCCGCTGGGAACGTTCGGTCGAGATGATCGTCCAATACCCTACGACGGGGTCGCGTCTAAGCTCGGGCATGGGCGCCCCCCGTTCCTTCGAGGTAAGGCAGGAGATCGGTCGGATGGATCACGCCCACCACCCGGTTGTTTTTGTCCTGCACGACGAGAATTTCGCTCTTGGTTTCCTTGAACTTGCGGATCACGTCCTGGAGCGTCGCGTCCTTGGAGATCACGCCGAAATCCTTCTTCACGAAATCGATTACGGGCTTGTCGAGTTCGGTGACCTTCACGTTTGGCATGGCGAGCTTCTCGAGCTTGCGGACGTTCACGAGACGGCGGTTGATGTATTCATAGAACTGCGTCGATAGGATCCGCTTGAAGCTGACAGGAAGCGGCACGACCGGCTTTCCCTCGACGAAATCAAGATGGGTCCGGAACGCGCAGGTCTGAGAACGCTGGTCGACCGAGAGCAAGTAGCGAAGCGAGCTGTCCGGGACCATGTGCTCTTCTACCTCGGGGATCGCCGACATGGAGACGAGCTCGAGCGTGTCTTCCATCGTCAGGCTGAGTTCCTTGAAGCCGCGTGCGATGGCGAAAGCGATTTGCCCGTCCTGATCCGCGTAAACCGGCGCGTATTTTTCGAGAGTGTCGATCGCGTCGGCAAGGAACACGCCGAGAGCGACGTCCGGGTTATACAGGAGGCCCGCCATGATGAGCGCGGCGTCGTCGGATTGGCCCGGTCCCACGCGGTGCCGGATGTAGAAATAGCGCTGGGTCTTCGGGTCGGGAACGCCCTCGGTGCCGAGAATGAGTCCCTTCTGCATGTATTCGGGAATTCTCTCTTCGTGCGCTTCGTGCGCGAGGACCTCGGCGTCGTACTTCATGTCGAGCATCGTTTTCAAATCCACGATGTAGCAGCGACCGCCACCGATCTTCGTCTTGTAAAGCTTCTCGGCGTCTTTTCGGATATCCGGGTTGTCGCGGAGGCCGCCCATGTACAGGCCCCGCAGGATGTCGCGGCCGTTCACCCGGCGATCCTGGAACATCCGGATACCCAAAAGCGGATCGCCCTTGCCGTTCAGGAGCTTGTCCCGCTTCTCGCCGTTCATGACGGCGGCGGCGTAGTCGGCGATGTCGTCAATGAGCCTCTGGCGGCGTGCTTTGATCTCGTCCGGGTTGCGGTCGAGCGCGCGAACGACGTCGTCGATGGTCGTATTCACGTAGGTGCGCTTATGAAAAACGCCGGCGCCGTTGTGCGCGCGGCCTTCGATCGACTGGATGAGGAGCAGATCCTCGATCTCGCGCGTCGTATCGAGACGTTCGTACGATTTCAATACTTCGTAGTCGGCGAGGATTTGTTCTTTGGGGGCGACGGAATGAAGAAACATTTATTTTTTCATTATAACATTCGAGAGTGGTTATTCAAGGACGCTTCCGGGCCGGAGCGGCCGTCCGCGCAGAAAATCGGCGGCGGAAACAGCCACGCGTCCCTCGACCTGAAGAACGCGGAGTTCGAGCGCGCCGCTCCCGCACGCCACGAGAAGGCCGCCGGAGCTCGAAAGACCAAGACAAACGCCCGGCATGCCTTCCCCTTCCGCGGGCCGGGCGTCCTTGACGATCACGCGCTTGCCCCGGAGGAAAAAATAGGACGTCGGCCAGCGTTTGAGCGCGCGGAACGAATCAAAGAGTTCGGCGGCGGGTCGCCTCCAATCGATCTTCCCATCGTCTTTCGAAAGCTTCTTCGCGTAGGTCGTGCGGGAATCGTCCTGGGGCGTGAAACTTGCCTTACCCGATTGGACGAGCTCGAGCGCCGACACGAGCGTTTCGGCGCCGAGCACCCGAAGCCGCGCCTCGAGGGTCTCGATGTCGTCGTCGGGCCGGATCGGCGTATTCGCCGAAAGGAGGACGTCCCCCGCGTCGAGTTTTTGGACCATCCGCATGACGGCGACACCGGAGTCGCTGTCCCCCGCCATAATCGCACGGTGGATCGGTGCCGCGCCGCGCCAGCGCGGAAGGAGCGAGGCATGGACGTTGAGCGGGAGAATTTTGGGGATCTCGAGGGCACGGGCCGATAGAATGCGGCCGAAAGCGATCACGACGAATACGTCCGCTTCGAGCGCGCGGATCGCGGCCTCCGATTCCGGAGAGTCCGGATCGAGCGTCTCGATTACGGGAACGCCGTTCCCGGTCGCCCACGCTTTCGTCGGAGAGGGCTTGGCGACGAGACCGCGGCCGGAGGGCCGGTCGGGAGCGGTGATCACAGCTGTGAGATCATGCGGCGAGCGCGCGAGTGCCTCGAGGGCTTTAAGCCCAAATGCGCCGGTGCCGAAGAACGCCAGTCTCACTTACGGGAGGTCTTTTTTTCGGTGAGCTTTTTCTTGGCGGAGCGGCTTTTCATGAAGCCGATCCGGTCGACGAAGAGGATGCCGTCCAGATGATCGACCTCGTGCTGGAAAATGCGCGAAAGAAGGCCGTCGGCCTGGACTTCGACGGGCTTGCCTTCGAGCGTCATGGCGCGGAGCGTCACTTTCTTGGCGCGCTGGACGGGCTCGTAGAATTCGGGAATGGAAAGACAGCCCTCGAATTCCTTGATGGTTCCCTCGCGCTTGACGATGACGGGATTGAGGTAGACCTGTTCCTTGCCCTTCACTTGGTCGTCGCTGGCGACGAAAATGCGCTTCAGGATACCTACCTGATTCGCAGCAAGGCCCACGCCGTGCTCGGCCCACATCGTCTCGATCATGTCCTTGGCGAGCTTGCGCTCGGCGTCGGTGACCTTCTCGATGTCCTTGGCTCGGGTCAAAAGAACTTTTTCGGGATACTTCACGACGGGCAGAACGGCCATCTCTTCTCCTTGATGAATAAGGCTATTATACCGAACCGCTCACTGGGGGTCCACATCGACCGTGAGGGTCGCCTTCTGGCGCTTGAATTCGGAGAGCGCGGCTTTGAGCGGCGGATTGATCGCCTCGATCGAAGGCCCCTTGATATAAAGGTTCCAGCGGAAATTGCCGCCTTCTTTGGCGATGAGGCACGGCGCGGGACCGACGACCTTGAACCCCTCGCCGAGGCGGTGCTCGAGCCAGCGCGTGAGCTGGTAGGCTTGCCGGGCGACTTCTCCTTCGACCGCTCCCGCAATGATGAGACGCACGAGCCGCGTGTACGGCGGCATCGAGAGCTCGCGGCGGAACTGCGTCTCCTTATCGTAGAAGGCGCGGTAATCGTGCGACTTCGCTGCTTGGATCGAATAATGCTGAGGCACGTGCGTCTGGATGAGCACGCGGCCCGGCACGTCTCCGCGACCCGCGCGGCCCGCCACCTGCGTGAGAAGGTCGAACGTGCGTTCCGCCGAGCGGAAATCCGCCACGTGGAGCGCGGTGTCCGCCGAGATCACGCCGATGAGAGAGACGTTTGGGAAATCGTGCCCCTTCGCGATCATCTGCGTGCCGACGAGAATGTCGATCTCTCGGCGCTTGAATGCGCGAAGGATCGTCTCATGCGAGTCTTTTTTGGAAGTGGAGTCCGTATCCATGCGGGCGATGCGCGCGCCGGGAAAGAATTTCACGGCCTCGACTTCCACCTTCTGCGTCCCGATGCCGAAGTAATGGATTCGGCTCTTCGAGCACTGCGGGCAGATCTTGTCCGGGGCCGAGCGGAAATCGCAGATGTGGCAACACGCGGCGGCCTTGTCGAAGTGGTACGCGAGGCCGATGCGGCAATTGGGGCAGGTCATCACGTAACCGCACGCGGAGCAGTGAAGATGCGTGTAGAACCCGCGCCGGTTGAGAAGGAGCATGACCTGCTCTTTCTTTGCGAGCGTCTCGCGCGTCGCTTCCTCAAGCGCTTTCGAGAAAACGGACTCGCGGCCGTCGCCCTGACGGCGCATGTCGACGATCTCGACCGCGGGAAGCGGACGCTTCTCGATGCGCTCGGGCAGCTCGAGGCGGACGATCTTCCCCTCTTCCGCCGCGTAATAGGATTCGAGTGAGGGCGTCGCGCTGCCTAGAAGAAGGCACGCGCCCTCGAGCTCGGCGCGCTTCTTCGCGACGTCTCGCGACACGTAGCGCGGCGTTTCATCCTGTTTGTAAGAGCCGTCGTGCTCTTCGTCGATGGCGATCACGCCGAGGTCCTTCACCGGGGCGAAGACGGCCGAGCGCGCGCCCACCACGACGCGCGCTTCCCCTTTTCGGATGCGGTGCCATTCCTCGACGCGGCGCGCCTGGGCGAGCCGGCTATGGATGACCGCGACCGAATCGCCAAAACGCGAATGGAAGCGGTCCACGGTCTGGGGGGTCAGCGATATTTCAGGGACGAGCACGATCGCGCCCCTGCCTTGGGCGAGCGCGTCGCGGATCGCGTGCATATAAACTTCGGTCTTGCCGCTTCCAGTGACGCCGTGGATCAAGAACGTGTGCGGCTTCCGGCTCCTCACGCCTTCGGCGATCGCGCGGTAGGCGGCATCCTGCGAGGCGGTCAGCGGGTGCTCGTCCGGGTCCACGACCTCGGCGGAATCGGTGGTTTTTTTCGCGCGGCTTTTCATGAGGAAACGGCCCCGCTTGAACGGCGCAGGCATCGCGGCCTCGATCGCCTGACCCCACGAGCACTGGTAGTATTCCGACATCCAGCGCGTAAGCTCGAGAAGCTCGGGAGACAAGATCGGCGCGTCGTCGACCACCGTCTCGATGTCGCGGACTTCGTCGACGAAGCGCGCTGCCGAAAACGCGACGAGGTAGCCGATCATCCGGCGGTTGCGCACGTTCACGGCGACGCGCTTACCGATCTGCGCGCCCGGCTGAAGGCGTTCGGGGACGGAATATTGGAACGTACCCAGGCCCGGAAGACCCAGCGCCACGTCGATCAGGAACGGGCCCGTCACGCGATGCCGAGTTCTTTCATGACTTTCTGCATGTCTTCCCAGACGAGTTTCTTGTCGGAGGGATTGCGAAGGAGATAAGCGGGATGAAGAGTCGGCATGAGCTTCACGCCGTTCCAGTCGTAGAAACGGCCGCGCAGGCGCGTGATCGCGACGTCCGAACCGAGTAGCGTCTGTGCCGCGAATTTACCCAGCGTGACGACGATCTCTGGGTGGATGATGTCGATCTGCGCCTTTAAGATGGGGTTGCACGCGAGAATTTCCTCCGGTAGCGGATTGCGGTTCTGAGGCGGGCGGCATTTGAGGCAATTGGCGATATACACCTTCTCGCGCGTGAGCTTCATCGCCTCGATGATTTTCGTGAGGAGCTGGCCCGCGGCGCCCACGAACGGGAGGCCCTGCTGGTCCTCGTCGAAGCCGGGTGCTTCGCCGACGAAAAGAAGCCGCGCGGCCGGATCACCCGCGCCGAAGACGAATTTCGTGCGCGTCGTGCCGAGCGCGCACGCGAGGCAGCCTTTGCGCTCCTCGTAGAGCGCCGCGAGAGCGGCAGCCTTGTCCGCGATTTTGCCCTTCGCAGGGACGGGCCAGTTGGTGGCGCCGAAAGCGCGCTCGGTCTCGATGAACTGAAGAAGCGCCTTTACGGGCGCCGTCGGATCAGCGTTCACACGCAATCTCCGCGACGTCGCGCGCCGCGAAGGGTCGGCCCGCCGCGCGCGCCGCGTGCCGGTAAGCCGCGAGAACCTCGGGAAATTCCGCGAGCTCGCGCACTTTCAGGGCGGCCTCGGCCGTGGAGCGGGCGACGAAACCGGCGGACGCCGCGTCCAGAACAACCGCATTCCGTTCTTCCTGGCCCGGCACCGGACGAAGGACGATCATCGGCAGGCCCACCGCGAGGCTCTCCGAGACCGTGAGTCCCCCGCTTTTTCCGACGACCACGTCCGAAATCTGCATGAGCTCGTCCATGTTGTTCACGAATGAATAAACCTTGAGGGACTTCCCGGCCGACGGCGACAGCTTCGCGAAAAGAGCCTTGTTCGTGCCGCATACCGCGAGCGTCTGGACGGGCTTTCCGATTTTTTTGAGACGCTCGACGAGACCGACAGCGTCTCCCACGCCGGCCCCACCGGAGGTGACGAGCGTTGTGAATACACTCTCTTCGAGACGGAGCTTCGTTCGGAGCTCCTTCGCGTCGGCCTTCAGCATGAACTTCTTCCCCACCGGGATCCCCGTCACGCGGATCCGCGACTCCGGAACGCCCCGACGCACGAGCTCGGCCCGGGTGCGGTCGTGGGCCACGGCGTAGATATCCACTTCGGGCGCGATCCAGAACTCGTGTGGGAGGAAATCCGTAATGACGGAAACGATCTTCGACCGGATCTTCCCTTTCCGCTTCAAGCGCGCGGCGATTTCGACGGGCATAAAGTGGGTCGCGAGCACGGTCTCGGGCTGCTCGAGCTCTATCATCTTTTCGAGACGCTTTGCGAAAATGGAATTCACGATCGCACGCGCGGGACGGATCACGGGGCGCAGCGCGAGGACGTCGGAAGCGCCGTACAAGAAGCCCCAGAGCCAAGTCGCGCTCTTGATCATGAAAAGATAGCTGCCTTTGTAGTTCTTTCCGAAGAACCCGGGCGTGAGATCGAGCGCGTCGAGACAGAACACCGAAAGCTCGGGACGCTCGCGCAGCGCCTCTTCCACGGCACGCGCGGCCTTTTCGTGGCCGTGTCCGGCCGACGCGTAATAGATCAGGATTTTTCGCGGATGATCCATCGGGCGGCCTCCAAAAGGTCTTTTTTTACGAAATCGGGACGGGCGGGAACGTTCGGGACGTCTTCTTCATTGAGGCGGCCCGAGAGGACGAGAATCGTGCGGCAGCCGAGCGTGCGGCCGGCGGCCATATCCTCTTCGGAATCGCCCACGTACCAGACCTTCGACCAGTCGGTCTCACGGCCTTCGAGCGCCTGCCGGAAAAGCTTCACCTTCGGCTTCTTGCACTCGCAGGCGTCGCTCGTCTGATGCGGGCAGTAGAACACGCCGTCGATCGCGCCGCCCGCCTTCTTCACTTCCGCGAGCATCTTTTCGTGCATCGCGCGAAGCGCAGCTTCCGTGATGTAGCCGCGCGCAACGCTGCCCTGATTCGTCACGACGTAAAGCTCGCAGCCCGCTTCCTTCAAAAGCCGGATGCCTTCGAGCGAGCCCGGAAGGAACTTGAACTGAGCCTCTTCGGTGACGTAGAGTCCCTTGCCCGGGAAGGCGTTGATGACGCCGTCTCGGTCGAGGAACACGACGCCCTTCATCCGGCTTTTTCCGTCTTCCGGCAAAGTTCCCAGTATTTCGCCCAGTTCACGAAATGCATCCACGCGTAAAGCACGGAGAAGATGAGCCCGTGCGCGCCGTCGAGGAAAGCGGCCTTCTTCACGTAGAATTTCCAGAAGCGCTTGATCGGTTTTTTGCGCAGATTGAATTCGACCTCGGCGTCCGGGATGCGTCCGCGCTTCTCGAGCTCTTCGCGGGCCTCGAGCTGGGAATACCAGTTGTGGCGCTGAAGAAACTGCGAAAACGACTGGAACGGGTAATGTTCGACGGGCGCATCGATCTTGCCGACGGTGCCGTCCGCTTTCAGCGACTCGTGGATGACGCCCTCGTAGCGACCTTTCGTGCGGCGGAAAAGGTGCAGGCTGTAGTGGTACCAGCCGCCGTGCTTCATCCAGTGGCCCATGAAGAAATTCTTCTTCCGGAACTCAAACGCCGCGTGCGGCGTCTTCGAGGCAAGCATCTTGAGGACCGCGTCGCGGAATTCCGGGGTTGCGCGTTCGTCGGGATCGATGTGAAGACACCAGTCCATCGTCGCGTGCGACGTGCCGAGGTTGCGCTCGGTCGAGAACGCTTTCCGGTCCCACTTGTTCTGAAAAACCTTCGCCCCGTAGCGGCGGCAGATATCGACGGTGCGATCGGTCGAGACGCCGTCCAAGACCACGATTTCGTCGACCCAACCGCGTACGCTTTCGAGCGTTCCCTCGACGATCGCCTCCGCGTTCATGGTCATGACGACGGCCGTGATCGTCTCGCGCGCGGCGCTCATCGCTTCGAGCTTCCGTCGGCGCGCTTCATTTCCCAGTATTTGGCGAACGAAAGGAACTGATACATTCCGGAATTCACGGCAAGGAAAAGGCCGACCACGCCGTCCTTGTGCCCTTCCTTCTTGAAATAGGCCCGGCAAAAACGGTCGATCGACTTGCGCATCACGGAGAAAAGACCAACCTTGCGCTTCTCGCGGTACCACTTTCTGGCTTCGAGGTCGGTCTGGCGGTCGAGTTTGGCGATCGCGTCGGTGAAATCCCGGTACGTGTAATGCAGGATGTCGCCCTTCAAGTTCCCGCGCGGGTCCTTCATGTAGGCCTGCGGGTGGACCTCGGCGAGCTCGTCGTAGCGGAATTCCCGTTTCTTGAAGAGACGGAGCTGGGCCGAGGGATACATGCCGCCGTGCTTGGCCCAAAAATCCCCGACGTAATTTTTCCGCGGGATCGCGTAGCCGTTGCAGTCGGGGCCTTTTGCCAGGAGGGCGATCATTTCTTCACGGAGCTCGGGAGTGACGCGTTCGTCGGCGTCGAGTGAGAAAACCCATTCGTGGTTCGCCTGGTCGTAGGCCCAGTTCCGGTGTTTGCCTTCGATGTCCATGCGCCTGGAAAAGGTGCGGGCGCCGTAGCGGCGGGCGATTTCGAGCGTGCCATCGGTGGATTCGTCGTCGACCACGACGAGATCATCGGCCCAAAGCACGCTCTCGAGGCATTCAGCGAGACGGCCGGCTTCGTTCTTCGTGATCACGACGACCGATACGGGCACCTTCACGGCGGTCGCGGGCTTCTGGACGGAAACGTTAGGCTCCATAGGAAGTTATCTTATAGAAAGGCGTGGTAAAAATTAAGCGATTTCTTCGGCGGCTTTCACGACCGCTTCGACCGGGAGATCGGCGAGGCACCGGCGCGCGTGCGGGCACTCCGGAAAGCGGAAATCCTTGTAGCACGGACGGCAAGGAACGTCGAGTTTTACGACGCGGTGCGCGGCGGTTCCGGCGGGGCCGTAGACCGCGTCGTCCACCGGCCCGTAGATGCCGACGACCGGCGTGCCGAGCGCGTTCGCCAAATGCAGGAGACCGCCGTCGTTGGCCAGGACGAGCGACGCGCGCTCGAGAAGCGCGGCCGTCCGCTCAAGAGGCTCGCCGCAGAAGACAGACGACGGCACCTCCGACGCGGCGGCGGTTTCTTCGACGAGCGCGCGCTCGTCGGCGCTGCCCACGAAAACGGCCCGAAAACTGTGCGAGCGGCAGAGACGGATCGCCGCCTCCCCGAAACGACCCGGGTCCCATTGCTTGTAGTGCGCGTTCTTTCCCCAGGTTTTTCCCCCGCCCGGCGCGACAACGAGGAGCTTTTCCCCCGGACCGACCCCGCGGCGCTTGAGAAACGCATCGACGTCCGCGCGTGCGGAAGCGGGCACGCGGATCGACAGCTTGCCCGGAAGCGCAACCGGAGGCAGTCCGAGGAGCCCCAAAAGCTCAATTTGAGCCGCCGCGACGCCGCGCCCCGCATAGCCGGCGAGCCGGACTTTCCGGGTGAGGAACGTGCCGCGGCTACGGTAGTCGTAACCGACGCGGCGACGGATACCGCACAGCATCCCGAAGAAGGCGTACTGGCGGCCAAGCGAGAGATCGATTAGCGCGTCGTAGCGAGGCTCGCGGACGAGCCCGAGAAGCGCGGAGAGCTTCGTGAGGAAGAGCCTTGGGTTCTTCCGCCAGAGCCTGCGGAAGCGGTCGCGGTTGAATTCGTAGGTGTGATCGACGGCGGCGTGCAGCCGGACAAGATCGACCGTGCGTTCGTTGCAGAGGAAGCCGATCTCCGCGTCCGGCACCGCGCGGCGCAGCGCTTCGGCAAGCGACATCGTGAAAATCGTGTCGCCGATCCCGAACGGATTGACGATGAGGAATTTCTTCAACGCGCGCTCCCCGTCTCGCGCACGAGGCAAAGGACTTCTTCGACGGAGATATCGGCCATCGGTTTCCACACCGTGCGGCTCTTTCGGTCGCGCGGACCCCAGCGGCGCGGATCGGAGCCGACGGCGTCTTTCGCGTAGAGGGCCACCGCGGGGGTCCCGGCCATCCACGCGACGTGCACGGGGCCGCTGTCGGTGGAGACGAGGGTCTGCACGCGGCCTGACTGAAAGAGCGCGGCGAGTTCCCGGAGCGAAAGCTTGCCCGTTAGATCGAGTGCGCGCACCCCGGCCGCCTTCGCGATGCGATCGGACACCGGCGCTTCTTCGGCGCCGCCCACGAACGCGACGGCGCATCCTTCGAGGGAGAGCCGAGACGCAAGCTCGGCGAAGCGCTCCTCGGGCCAGCGTTTCTTTGGATTACTCGTCCCCGGATGGAGCGCCACGAGCGGCGTCGCTACGCCCACAAGAAGAGATTCGACCCGCTTCTTCGCGCCTTCGTCCTCGGGGAGCGCGAGCGTACCGTCCCACGCCTTATCGGATGCGAGGCTTGCGAGTTCGAGATTCAAATCGATCTCGTGCCGGCCTCCGCTTTTTTCGTCCGGCATGGACTTGGTGAGAAGAAAACCCCACTTCCGCGCGTAGCCCACCCGGTGAGGCACGTGCGCGGCGAAGACGAGCGCGTGCAGGAACTTGTCGGGGTTCGAAACGACCGCGAGGTCGAATTTTGCGCGCCGCACCGCGTCGATCAGCTTCTTCTTGGGACCGAAACCGCTCTTGAGCGTCGCGGCGTCGACGGCCATCACCTCGTCGAGGTCTGGATGCCCTTCCAAAAGAGGCGCGACGGATTTGTCGCAGAGGAACGTGAGCCACGCCTTCGGAAATGTCTGCCTCAGGAGCCGGACGGCGGGAAGATTCATGAGGACATCCCCCATCCGGTCGGTGCGGACGAAAAGAACGCGGTGGATTTCCCTCATCGCGCGGGCCGTGCCGCGTGCGATGCGGCCGCGAGGGCGCCGAGGAGCATCCAAAGATTTCCGACCAAGAGAACCGACTGCAGGTTCGTATCGAAGAAGCCATGCACGCAGGCCGCAACGAGCGCCGCCGCGAACGCGGCCCCAGTGAGCGCCGGTTCGTCATCCCTCGCCCGCGCGAAACGCGCCGCCGCCCCGAAAAGAGTGGCACCGAGAAGCGCGAGGAACGCGGCCAAGCCAGTGAGGCCGGTTTCGGCTGCGATCTGGAGATAACCGTTATGGGCGTACTGGTCGTCGAGCGTCGAGCCCGGTTTTTTGAAATGCGGTTGATTCTTCGCGTAGGTGTTCGAGCCAAGACCGAAGACGGGGCTCGAGCGGATCATCCGCAGGGACTGGCCCCAAAGCTCGCGCCGCTCTGCGATCGAACCGCGCGGGTCGGTCATCGAGTTCAAGCGCAAGCGAACCATCGGCGGCGAGAGGAAGAAGGCCCATACGGCGACGAACGCCACGAGCGCGATCGCCACGCGGTTGCGGCTGAGGGCGGTCCAGAAGAGAACGCCGGCGGCCGCCGAGAGCCATCCCGCACGTGAGTAGGTCCAAAGGAGAATGAGCGCCGCGAACGGAAGACCCGCGTAGAGAGCCGGCGCGAAGCGGCCGAAGAGACGGCGAGCGCGGGGCATGCAGGCGATCCACAGGCAGATCACCGGGGCGAGATACGCAGAGAGATCGTTCGCGTGCTTGAACGGGCCCGTCACGCGCTGGGTCGCGCCGTGATAAGCGGTCATCGTCCGGCCGAGAAGCTCGCGGCCGGTGGCCGCCTGCACGAACGCGTCCACCGAGACGAAAAATGCGGCGGCGCAAAACCACAGGCACGCCGTTTTGCGGCGTTCGGCCGAGTCGAGCGTGTACGCGACCGACGCGGCGAGAATCAAACCGCGGCCGATTTTGGTCACTCCGCGGATCGAGGTCGAGAGGTGTTCTGTCTGCGTGAGCGAAAGAACGACCGACGCGAAATAAGCGAGCGCGAGCCACGCGAAAATCCCCGTGACGGGGCCGGGGCGGCGCGTCCTCCAGAAAGAAGCCGCGCAGAGCACGACGAACACGGCGCCCACCGCCTCGAAAAGCGTGATCGAGAACGACGCGGCGACGATGAGAAACGGCAGCACCCGCATCGCCCACTCGCCCGCCCGGTCGCGGCCCGGTTCAGTAAGCATTGGGGCTCGAGAAAAGACGGAAGGCGGTCATGCAAATGATCTTGAGATCGAGCCACACGGACCAATTCTCGATGTAAAAAAGATCGTACTTCGTGCGCTCCTCGATAGACGTGTTCCCCCGCAGGCCGTTCACCTGGGCCCAGCCGGTGAGGCCCGAGCGGATCGAGTGGCGCGCCATGTAGCGCGGAATGTCTTCCTTGAACTGGCTCACGAAATGCGGGCGCTCGGGACGAGGACCCACGAGGCTCATGTCCCCAACGAACACGTTCCAGAACTGCGGCAGTTCATCCAAATTAAGGCGCCGAAGGACTGCGCCCGAACGCGTGCGGCGCGGATCGTTCTCGCTCGCCCACACGGGACCGCTTTCCTTCTCTGCGTCCGCGCGCATCGTGCGGAATTTGTACAGGAGGAAACGGCGGCCGTCCTGGCCGACGCGCTGCTGGACGAGGAAAACGGGCCCAGGCGAATCCATGCGCACCCAGAGCGCAATGAGCGCCAAAAACGGCGCGCAGACGAAGAGAAATGCGGCCGAGAGGACGATATCCATGACGCGCTTCAAGACACGGTTTTCCCATTCGCTGAGCGGAGAGTCGGAAAAAGCCAGTATCGGCACGCCCCCCAAGTAGCTCACGCTCATTTTGGACGTGATGAGCCCGAAGACGTCGGCGATCCAGCGGAACGTGACCATTTCGCGCTCGCACTCGTAGATGATCTTGAGAACCGTCTCCGCAGACGCTCCGGGAGCGGCGAGCACGACCTCGTGGATTTCGCGCCGGAAACGCACGAACTGCGCGATGTCCCCCATCTTCCCGAGAACCGGAATTCCATCGATCTCGGTGCCCACCGGAGCTGTGTCGTCGAGATAGCCTGCGACGCGCGTGCTGAAGCGCGGGTTTCGCGCGTAGAAACGCACGAGTTTGCGCGCGTTGTCGTCGGAGCCGACGATGAGAACGTTGCGCTGGCTTCCCCTCTTGCGGTCGACCCCCATCACCGCCAGTCCCAGCAGGAAACGCGAAACAGAAAGACCGAACGCGAGGACCGCGCCCGCAGTAACGAAGAAGGTGCGCGAGAAACTGAAATCACGCACGAAGAACGTGACGGCCGTCATCGCGAGGGTCGCGGCGGCGACCGCTTTCACCACGCGGCCCGTCTCGGTAGCGAACGTGACGTGACGGGCCGCGCCGTAGAGCCCGTTCGACCGGAGGAAAAAGACGAGGACGAGGATGATCGACCAGAACGAATTCTGATAAACCGGGTAGTCCGCCGGCGAAAGCGTGCTCGCGAAGCGGCCGCTTTCGAAGCGTACCCAGAACACCGCGTCGAGGAGTGCGTACGACACGAGCACGTCAACGAGAAGTTGCATCCACGGGAGGAACGTGTCGCGTTTACGTCTTTGCGGAGTGATCAAACGGCGGCCTTTCCGAGGACGGCATCCTCGAGACAGGCGGCGATCTCCCGCTTGAAACGCGCGCGGGAAAAGCGCAGCGCGTTGGCACGGGCGGCGGCGGGGTCGAAGGCGCGCCGCTCGAACGCGAGGACCGTCTCGCAGAGGGCGTCCTCGGTCTGCTCGGGGAAGAAAAGCCCGGTCTTTTCGTCCACCGTCTCCAGAGCGCCGCCTTTGGCGTAGGCGAGAACCGGCAATCCGCAGGCCTGGGCTTCGACCGGCACGATGCCGAAATCCTCCTCGCCGGGAAAAACCAGCGCGCGGGAGTTCCGGTAAGCCTCGCGGATCTCCGCGTCGGCGGTCCAGCCGAGCAGTTTCACAGAGGGACCCGCGACGGAGCGCAGGCGTTCGAGCTCCGGGCCGCTTCCGATCACCGTCAGCGGCTTCCCGAGCCGGTTGAACGCGCGTACGGCGAGATCCACCCTCTTATAAGGAACGAGCGCGGAGACGACGAGATACCCTGAGCGTGCGGGCTCCGACGCGGCGGGGGTGTAATAATCGACGTCGGCCGGAGGATAGACGACCTCCGAATCGCGGCCGTAGCATTCGCGGATGCGTTTTTTTACGTGTTCGGAGATCGCGACGAAACGGTCGACCCTCCGCGCGTTCTCGGCGTCCCACCTGCGAAATCGCTCGAGCGTGCCGCGAATCACCGCCTTCGAAAGCGGGTCGCGGTCCCCGAAATAATCGTCGAAGAGCGCCCACGCGTAGCGCACCGGAGTGAAGCAGTAGGAGACGTGCACCGCGCCGGGAGCCTTGCGGATCCCCTTCGCCGCGCAGTGGCTCGTCGAGACGACGAGATCGTACCCGGAAAGATCGAAAGATTCGATCGCGGGCGCCGCGAAGAACGGCACGTACGAACGATAATGACGGAGAACACCGGGGAATTTCTGAAGGAACGACGGACGGATCGGGTGCGACTCGATCGCCGGGGAAAGTTTCCCCTTGTCGTGGAACAGCGTGAAGACGGGGCTTCCGGGGTAAAGCTCGCAAAGAACTTCGAGGCACTTCTCGCCCCCGCGCATTCCGTTCAGCCAGTCGTGCGATAGAGCGACTTTCAAAGAGATTCCTTCCTATGCGGAGACCTCATCGTAGACCCTCAAGGTCTCTGCGGCAGCCTTTTCCCAGGAAAAACGCTCCGCTCGCGCGAGGCCCGCGGAGGACATCGCGCGGCGCAATTCACCGTTTTCGAGGACAGTATATAGAAGCCCGGAAAGGGCGTCAACCCGAAGGGGGTCGAAAAACCGCGCGGCGTCCCCCGCGACTTCGGGCAAACTCGCCCGGTCCGATACGAGAACCGGCGTGCCGCAGGCCATCGCCTCGAGGACCGGGAGACCAAAACCTTCCACGAGCGACGGCAAAACGAACGCATCGGCGAGGTTATAAAGCGAGGCGAGGTCTCCGTCGGAAACCTCGCCGAGATGACGCGCGTAGGGGCGCTTCCGCAGTGCCTCTAGGATCGGACCGCCTTGAGCGTCGGCGCGGCCGACCGCGACGAGCCCGTGCGGCAGACCCTTTTCGCGCACGCGGTCCATCGCCTCGAGCAGGAACGGCAGATTCTTATGGGGTTTCAAGGTTCCGACGTGCAGCACGAACGGGCCCTCGATACCCAGACGGGACCGTTCGCTCGCGCGCGCCACAGGGTCCTCGATGCGGCGAAACGCCGGCGAGGCGGCTTCATGGATCACGCGGACGCGCGGGGCGAGCCTGGGAAACCGCTCGACGAGCTCCGCTCGTGTGGCCTCGGAGACCGCGATGACGGCGGCCGCACGCCGCGCGATGTGGCCGAAAAGCGCGGACGCGGCCGCGTGGCCGAAGCGGCGCTTGGACGCTTTCGCGTCGTGAAGGTAGATGAGGTCGTGCACGGTCGCGACGAGGCGGCCCCGGTAAGCGAAGGGCACGTTGAAATGAGGAACGTGCAGCGCTCCGAAACCCGAAGCGGCGCGCGGAAGCTCCAGTTGCTCCGCGAGCGAATACACTCCAGCGCGCGCAGGACGGAACGCAACCCCTTTAGGGAACGCTCCGCGCGAGGCTTCATGGCCGATGAGCGTGAGCCTTCCGGGCGCCAGGCGGACCGCGGCGCGCGTCAGCTCACGGACGTAGCGCCCGATGCCGGGGTGATCCCACATGCGCGCGTCGAAAGCGACGCCGGCACGCAACGGCGTACGGGAGACGCTCAGAACAGCGTGTAGATGAACGGAGCGAGCGCCGAGCCCTGGCTCGCGACGATCAGCGCGCCGAGAAGAACGAGCGTCATGACGATCGGCGTGAGCCACCACTTCTTCCGAACCTTAAGAAAAGTCCAGAACTCGCCCAAAATCGAAAGTTTACTCAAAAGACCTTC
Source organism: uncultured Planctomycetia bacterium (assembly GCA_964431835.1). Taxonomy (GTDB): domain Bacteria; phylum Omnitrophota; class Gorgyraeia; order 2-02-FULL-51-18; family 2-02-FULL-51-18; genus CAYSKO01. The sequence goes on from CAYSKO010000002.1 coordinate 133,939, forward strand.
CTCCTTTTACGAAATCCGAGTGTACCATTGCCGCCCTTTTTTCCCAGCGATTTCCTCGAGTTCCCGGATCGCGTCCTCGGGCCCGATTCCCGACATACACGGATGCCCCGGCACCGGGCAGCGCGTGAGAGCGCACGGCGAACAGGGCACCGGATGCCGGAGCACCCGGGCGGATTCGGACAACGGCCCCCATTCCTCGACGCAGTTGGTCCCGCTGTAAAGAAAGACCGTGGGCGCTCCGGCGGCGGCGGCCAGGTGGGTGGGCCCGGAATCCGGCCCCACGAACGCGGCGCACGCTTCCCCGAGAAGCGCGAGCTCACGCAACGTCGTCTTGCCGCGGAGATCGACGACGTCCGAGGCGGCGCGGCACTCCGCCGCCGGTGCCGCTCCCGCCGCGAGGACGGCGCGCGCGCCGGGAAACCGTTCGGCGAAAAGAGAAAGAAAACGTTCGGCATGGCTCTCAGGCCAGCTTTTGGCCGGAGTCCCGGCAGCCGACTGGAAAACCACAAAGGGCTCCCGTCCCAGCCCCCAGGCCGAGAGCTTTTCGCGAAATGCAGCGCGTTCGGTGTCGGTGAAGTAGAGCGCCGGTTTTGGAAGCGGGGCTCGTACGCCCAACTGCGCGAAGAGCGCCGCGGCGCGCGCGCTTTCGTGCGCGGCATGCGGGTAATCGGCTTCGTCTGTCAGGAAAAAACCGCCGCCGGTGACGCCGTAGCCCACCCGCCGCGGAATGCCGGAAAGCCAGAGAAGGAAATTTTCCCGCAGATCCCCGCGCGGAGCGACGGCCAGATCCACGTTCTTCGCGCGTAGCTGGCGCGCGACCACGGCGAGCGGCCGGCGACGGACAGGGCCCCGCGCGAACCAGGGCGCGTCGTAACGGACGATCTCGTCGACGAAAGGGTTGTTCTCGAGGAGCGGCGCGGCGGAAGACGAAACGAGGAAGATCACGCGGCATCCGAACGACTCTTTGAGGAGCTTCGGCACGCCCGTGACCAAAAGCACATCACCTAAGTGATCGAGGCGAACGACTAGCGCCGTCTTGAAATCGCGCAGCTTCGGACCGCGGCGAGTCGTGAGCTTGAGCGGCGATCCGGCGACGTCGATCGCCGAGGCGACGAGCGACCAGCGTTTTTTCCGGAATACGTACTTCATTTAAGACCCAGCCGGTATCCCACGAGCTCGAGCACCGCCTTCACGCCGTCGGTCCATCCGATCTTTTTTCCTTCGTGATACGACCGGCCTTTGTAAGAAACGGGAACCTCGACGATCTTCTCGCCGGACTTAAGCGTCCGGGCGGTCAGCTCCACCTCGAGCTCGAACCCTTCCGACTTGAGCGGCAGCGCCTGGAGCGTCCGCGTGCGGTAAAGCTTGTAGCAGGTCTCCATGTCCGTGAGGTGCGCACCGAAGAGCACGTTCGTAAGCGTAGTCAGGAACCAGTTTACGAAACGGTGGAGCGAGCCGGTGACGCGCTTTTTCGCGAGAAAACGCGAGCCGTAGACGACGTTCGTGCCGCGGGAATCGAGCGCGGCGATGAGTGCGAGGTAATCCGAGGGCTCGTACTCGAGATCGGCATCTTGAATGATCGTGAGTTCCCCTTCGGCCATCGCGATTCCCGTGCGGACGGCGGCCCCTTTCCCACGGTTTTTCTCATGAAACGCCACGCGGACGCCGGGCGCCGCGGAAAAATGCTCGCGAAGTACCCGGCTCGTTCCGTCGGTCGAACCGTCGTCGACCACGATGATCTCCTTATCGACGGGCACGGAGGCCACGAGCGCGATGATTTCGCGCACGGTCTCGCGTTCGTTGTATACGGGAACGATGACGGAGAGCTTAGGCACGGTTTTCTCCCTTGGACCGGAAACGGTAAAGGACGGTCAACGCGTCGGGACCGCCGAAACGCTCGTCCCCGCCTTCGGGCGCATAACCGGCGGGCTCAAGCCGCGCCGCCAATTCTCGAAACTGACGCGCGCGCACTTCGGGATGCATATTCACACTCTCCATGGCCCACACCGTCCGGTAGGCTTTTCGAGGGGCGCCGACGAAGGCGTACACGTCTGGGAAATAATCGGCGCGGAAACGCTTCCCGAGCGCCTCCTGGTAATGGACGGCCTGCGGTTCGAGGCCAAAGACCGCTTCCCCCGGCTCAGCGCCCTCCAAGACACGCGAGACGAGAGCCCGGTAATCTTCCTTGTGGATCGGGTCGGTCGGCGCGAGGATCGACGTGATCGAACCGCCCAGGGCGACCGCCGCGTACGCCGTGAGGAAAACGGCGCGCGCGTTCCGCGGTAGGAGCGCGACCCCGCGGGCGGCGAGGACGAAGAAAACGGGAGCAGCGAACGCGAGATAACGCGCGTCGAGGCGGATTGGGTACACGACGATGAGGAAAGCGATCGGGAAAACCAGGGCACCTCCCACGAAAACGAACGCGTCGAAACGCTCGCGCCGCAGCCGTAGGAACGCGGCCGCCGCCAAAAAAGTGCCCGCGGCCGCGACGGCCGCCGAGAGCCAAAAAAACGGATCGGACGACGCGCGTTCGCGAATTGCCTCGGCCGTCAGCATCGAATAACGATAGCCGCAGAGGAAATGCCAGGGAATTCCCGCCAGTTTTTTGACGAGAATGGGCGGCGAGAGGTATTCGGCGACGCGGCTCAAATCCAGCACGTGCTCGCGGTAAATCGCCTGGTACGCGGCGAGCAGGAAGGATGAGAACCCAACGCCGATCGCACCGAGATGCCAAGGCAGAAGCTTCGCGGCCGCGTCGCGTCCCCGTCCGGTGGCCAGGCGAAAGCCCAGGCATGCGGTCGCCGCGCCGATCCAGAACCACGCGTAGTGCTCGACGTAGACGGAGATCACCGCGGCGCACGCATAGGCCGCATAGGCCCGGCGGTTCGGCCTGTCGAGCGCCTGGAGGAAAAGGAAAGCGCCTGCGGCGGCGGTGAACGCAAACAGGCTGTAGCTCCGGACTTCGTTCGAGGATTGGAGCCAGTACGGCGAAAGCGCTGTCAGGAAAAGCGCCAAGCGCGCTTCGGTCCGACCGAACAGCGAGCGGGCGAGCGCAGGGATCGCGGCCAGGAGCCCTAGACCAGCCGCGAAAGAAACGAAGCGATACGCCCAATCGACGTGGCCGAAAAGAACAGTCGCGGCCTTGAGTGCGAGGAAGTAAAGTGGTGGATGGACGTCGTTCATCGCGCCGCGAAGAGTCTCGAACCAGCCGTTTCGCACGAGGTCGATACTGAACCACTCGTCGCCCCAGAAGGATTTCGGCGAAAGAAGCATCGCGCCGCGGAGCGCGACGCCAGCGGCTAGAAGGAGTGCCGTCACCGGGCGAGCGCCTCTTCGTAACCGACGTAGGTTTCGGCCGCGACTTTGTCCCAGGTGTACCGCGCGCGAACGCGCGCGGTCGCACGGGCCGCGGGCGCGGCGATTGCCGCGCGGAGCGCGCGGCGGATATCCTCGGGCGACGAAGGATCAAGGTACTCGGCCGTGTCCTCGAAATATTCCCGCGTACTTCCCCCGCTCGTCACCGCCAGGCGTGCACCGCAGAGAGCGGCTTCAAGCGCCGCGAGGCCGGGTGTCTCGAACCAGCCCTGCAAAACGAAAGCCTTGCACGCGGCGTACGCCGATTTCTGAAGCGCGCTTCCGTGCGGAACCATCGGAACGAAACGCGTGAAGCCTTCGCCTTCGCGGCGGCAGCGCTCGAAGTAGTCCTCGTAACCCGTCACCGGATCGCCGACGAGGACGAGGCGCTCGCCCGAAAGACCTTTCACCGCGCGGATCAAGTTGAGCTGGTTCTTACGTGGCTCGATACGCCCGACGCTGAGTAGGAAACCCTTCTCGCCGGAATACCCCTCGAAGAGCACCGGGTCCGCGCCTTCGTCGAAATCCGGATCGACCCCATTGGGAACGACGCGGATCTTCGCCGGCGAAATCGCGAATAGCTGCGCGATCTGGTCCTTTTCGGCTGCGGAGTTCGGAAAAAGCCGGTCGGAGAGATCGAGGAGCGAGCGGCGGGCGGACGGGAAATACGGGAACGCGACCTTCATCGCGTGCCGCAGGACGAGATCGGCTTTTTCGCGTGTCCCGCCGTCGGTGTGGAGCGCCCGGCGCCAGTCGGACCAGAGCACCGTGCTCGTAACGACCTTCACGCCGCGCGACTTCGCGGTCCGCGCGAGACCGAGACAGTCACCGACGGAACTGAACACGTGAAGGACGTCGTAATCCTCGACGCGGCTTTTCCACGGGTCGAAGAGATCGACGCGCTTCCCCGCTTTCTCAAGATACTCCCGGGTCTTTCGGAGCTGGATCTCGCCGCCGCCGACGTTTTGGAACGCCGACGGGTACGTGAAGAAAGCGATCCTCACGCGCGGCCCCTTTCCGAGACGCGGACGATGCGTTCGGCTGCCCGGCCGTCACCGAACGGGTTCTTCCAGCGGCGAGGCGCGCGGACCATGCGCGCCGCCGCTTTCACGATCGCGCCGGCTTCGTGGCCGGCGATCGCGTTCCCGCCGGCCGCGACCGTCTCCGGCCGTTCAGTGGTGGTGCGGAGCGTCACGCACGGCACGCGGAGGATGCACGCTTCTTCCTGCACACCTCCAGAATCGGTGAGGATGAGCTTCGCGCCCTCTTCGAGCGCGAGGAAATCGAGGAAACCGACGGGCTTCATGATCTCGACGCGGTCCGGGACGCTCACGCCGAACGCTTCCATGCGCGCGACCGTGCGTGGGTGGACCGAGAAAAGGATCTTCACGCGGTGATCCCTTGCGACGCGGCCGACGCCTTCGAGGATGGACGCGAGCCGGTCTTTCCGGTCGACGTTCTCCTGCCGGTGCAGAGTCATGAGGAAGTACGGGTCCGAAGGACGGTTCGGGCGCGCTTTCCTCCGAGAGAGCTTGATGTTCTGATAGACCGCGTCCACGATCGTGTTCCCGGTCACGTGCACGCGCGTGGCCGGAATCCCTTCGCCCAGAAGCGTCTTGCGGCAAGCGGCGGTGGGCGCGAAGAGGTGGTCGGAAAGATGGTCCGTCACGATGCGGTTCAGCTCCTCAGGCATCTCGCGGTCGTAGCTCCGCAAGCCCGCTTCGATGTGCCCTAGGCGCATGCCGTTTATCTTGGACGCGGCGAGTGCGGCGGCCAAGACGCTGTTCGTGTCGCCTTGGACGAGGACGACCGAGGGCTTCTCCTCGAGAAGGACCTTTTCCACCGCTTCCAGCATACGGGCGGTCGCTTCGCCGTGGCGGCCGGTCTTCGAACGCAGTTTAAGCGCGAAACGTGGGCGCGGGAGCTCGAGGTCGCGGAAGAAGATACGGTCCATCTCGAACGAGTAGTGCTGGCCCGTGTGGACGAGGAAATAGGGTTTTTTCCGCGCGTGGAGCAGGCGGATGACGGGGGCGAGCTTGATGATTTCTGGACGCGTTCCGAAGACGACGGCGATCGGGGATTTCATCCGGCGATTATAGCGTATGCGCGTCGGTTTTCGTACTCTTTCGGGAGCGGTCTTCCTCTTCCCACCGAACGGCCGCCGAGACGAAGTCGTAATAAGCGCTGAAGACACAGAGAAAGAAGCCTTCCACGCCGTCCAGGAGCCCTTTCTTCAGGAAAGCTATCTGAAAGAACCTGAGGAGCGGCTTCTTGCGAAGGTCGGACTCGCGGAACACGTCTCCGCGATCGCGGCGCGTCTTCGATTCAAGCCGGGTGTAGGCGATGAGCTTCCGCATATAGGCCGAGACGTCCGGCGTCGAGTGGTGAAGGAGCGGCGACCGCAGGTCGCCGACGCTTCCCGAGACAACGAGCCGCTCGTGCACCGCTCCCTCGAAGCGGGCCTTCCCCTTGCGAACGAGCCGCACCGGACGGTCCGCGGCGTTCGCTCCGTTCTTCATCCAACGACCGAAGATCCGGTTCTTCCGCGGGAAACGGAAAGCGTCCCGGCGGCCGAACGAGATTTCGCGGACGATCTCGCGCGCGAGCTCGGGCGTCGGCCGCTCGTCCGCGTCCACGAAGAAAAGCCAATCACCGGTCGCGGTTTCCATCGCGTGGTTTTTCTGTGAAGCGAAGTCATCGAACGGCCGCTCGGTCACGCGGACGCCGCGCTCGCGCGCGATCCGGATAGTGGCGTCCCGGCTGCCGCCGTCCACGAGCACGATCTCGTCGCAGAAGCGCAGCGAATCGAGGCATTCGGGGAGGTTCGCCTCCTCGTTCAGAGCGATCAGGACAGCGGAAATACGCGGGGCGCTCATACGCGCTCCAAAATCTCGTGGTCCGTCACGCTTGAGCCGCGCTCGGCGCGACCGCGGCGGCGGCGCAAGGCTTCCCCGGCGCGCGGAACGGCCTGAAGGAAACCCAGAAAAAGCTCGGACTTGAGGGAAACGAGCGAATGGACGAGTCGCAGCGGCAGCCAGAAGAAGGATTTCACGAGTGTTCCGGCCGAGAGGTTCTTCCACATGAAGAGAAACGTGTTCCGCGCGTTGATGACGAGGGTCTTTTTCACGCCGAAGCGGCGGTTGAAGCTCGTGCCGCCCTCGTGATAGACGACGCTCGCCGGACGATAGAGGCACTTCCAGCCGCGTTTTTGCGCGCGGAAACAGATGTCGGCGTCCTCGAGGCGTCCAGGGAGGTAAAGGTCGTCGTAGCCGCCGAGCGCGAGGAACTTTTCGCGGTCGAACGCGCCGAAGCCGCCGTGCGCGGTGAAGCCGGGTACGCCGATCCCCGCTTCGTGCCCCGGAAAGATCGAGCTCGACCAGTAGACGCCAAAACGTACGACGCCGCGCGTGCGGCTACCCTCGTACGAACGGTCTTTTTGCGAAAGGCATTTCGGCGTCACGAAGAAGACTTCCGGATCTTCGGCGATCGGATCGACGAGCGGATCGATGAAGTCGGGCTCGACCGCGATGTCGTTGTTCATGAGGAGAAGCACGTCTTGCTCCAGTGCACGGGCCGCCTCGTTGTAGGAACAAAGCACGCGGTTCGCCGGAGATTCGTAGAGCCACACGTCCGGGAATTCGCGGCGAAGGTATTCGGCACTGCCGTCTTTGCTCACGTTGTCGACGACGCCGAGCGTCACGTCGTGCTTCGAGCGCGCGACGGCCGCGCGGAACTGCGGAAGATACTTGGCGAGAAGGTCCTTCCCGTTGTAGTTGAGGATGAGGACCGCGACCTTGAGGCGGCGGGTCACGGCTTCCTGTAGCAGACGTACGTCATCTGCGCGGCGGTCGCCCACCGGAGATTCTTCACGCACCACGCTCCGGCGCGAAGGCCGAGCGAGTTGGCTTCGTCGTAGCTTCCTTTGTCGCGGAACACCGAGGGCAGGAACGAGACGAGCGCGTGCGAATGGTCGAGCGCGTGCAGCTCGCGGACCTCGAAGCCTTCCTTCTCGAAGATCGCGGCGAGCTTGCGGCGGTCGAAATACTGCTCCCAGTAATGGTTGTCCTCGCCCTTCCCCATTAGTTTGCGCAGGAATTTGCGGCTTTTGAGCCAGCGCGAAGGCGCGGTCAGCGCCATGAAGACGTTAAAGACCGGCACCGCGACGAGGAAGACGCCGCCGGGTTTCAGCACGCGACGCGCTTCGCGGATCGCTTTCTCCGGGCCTTCCACGAAATGCTCGATCACGCCGAGCGAGACGTACGCCCCGAAATGCGCGTCCGGGAACGGGATCGCGGTCACGTCTCCCACGCGCACGGGAAGCGTCGGGTCGTACGCGAGGATCTTCTTGATCGGACCTTCGTTGTAGTCGATGCCGACGACGTCGTAACCGAGGCTGCGGAGATGGATCAAGTACGGCGCGAGGCCGCAACCGCCCTCGAGGATCCGGTCGTTCTTGGGAAGCACGCGAAAGAAGATCTCGAGCTGTTTCTGTACGCGGCCGTACTTGAAGATCTCGAGGATCTGTGGGATCGTGATGTCGTCCCAATTCCTCTCCCAAGCCTGTTTCGTCTTCTGGTCCGTATCGTTCATGTTTAAGGAGGTCATGATTTCCTTTTAAAGAATTCGATATAGAACATAGCGCACATCCCCTGAGTTGACAATCAATTCCTCCCTGAAAAACTCGACGGCGATTTTTGGGTCCCTCAAAACCCGGAGTAGGCGCATCGGTGGCTCCTTTGACACGTCTGCCGGCTCGAGATTGGATGACAGAACGTGCGTAAAACCCTTCGCGCGAAGGTACGCCGCGAGATCCCGGGGCGAGGCCACGAGGGCTCCGTAGTGCGTGAAATCGTAAAAATCCCCTTCGAGCGTAAATGGCGCGTCAAAATGGAAACCGCGGACCTCCCCTGTCGAAAGCAGTGTTTCTCCAGGCCGTAGATGCCGGTTGAGCGCCCGAGAAGCGGCGTAGCTTCGGTCGTTCTTCGCAAGATAGGCGGAGCGGCTGCCGCCAAAAAGAAGAGAAGCCTCGTCCTGGAGGTGGTAGGGCGCGAACGCTGCCGAAACGGCGAATACGGCGGAAACGACCGCAGTACCGGCGCGAGGAAAGCTGTCGGCGATCCGCGCGACTGCATGGCCCGCGGGAACGGCGAAAAGGAGGAGCGCTGGAAAGAAAAAGCGGACGTTCGGATCGATCGCGAGCCAGATCGCCGCGTAAACCGCCCCGGTCCCGAGGCAGAATTTGACGTGAGCCGGAAGCGGCCTCAGGACGAAAAGGGCCGGAAGGAACGCGAGATAGAGCGGGCCCACCTGCTCGCCGCCAAACCACGCTGGATGCACGGTGACGTCCCACAGAAGAAAGAGGACTCCCAGGATACCGCCACGGCCGTGGGAATCGACGTACGTCGGATCGTACCAGCCATTCCCTCCGAAGAACTGCGAGTAAAACGGAAAGAAAGGATTACCCCGAAGAATCCACGCGCGCGCGTACCAAACGCCTCCGGCCACCGCGAACGCGGCGAAGAACGCGACCGCGCCCCGCACGACCTCCCGGCGGTCCGTGTTCGAACGCAAAAGCTCCCGCACCAGAACCGCGAGAGCGATCGGACCGAGAAAAAGCCCGATCAGCTTCGTCGACGCAGCGAGCCCCGCAAAAACGCCGGCCACCACGGCCCAGCGCCGGTCCTTTTCCGTCGCGTAGACGTAAAGCGCGTAGAGAGAAAGGAACGAAAAGCACGCCAGACCGTTATCCACGTACGCAAAGGCGGCCTGCACGTAGGTTCCCGGCACGAGAAGGTACGCGGCGGCGGCCGGAAGCGCCGCGCGGCCGGCCCCGCCTCGCCGCGCGAACGCGTACGCGGCGAGGCCGCAAAAAAGGTACGCCGAGACATGAAAAAGCTTCGCGAGCGCCGGACCTTCGAGAACGAGACCGAGCGTGAAGAGCATGTGCATAAGGTACGGCCATAGCGAATTCGTGGAATACGGGACCTCGTAGATCCTGCCCTCCCGCACGTAATTCTTCGGCTGCATAAGATGGTAGCAAAGCTCGTCCTGCCCGACCGGCGGGGCGAGCGCACCGGCGACCGCAAAGAAAACGGCTACAGCGCAAGCGATCAGAAGAAAGAGCCGGAAACCCGAAACCGCGCGGAGCGAAGTTCCTGCGCGCGCGGAAATCGTCGACGCAAGCGCGGCGAAGTTGCGAGCTGAAAAAGCAAAAAGGACGACCGCCATGAGTGCAAGCGTTTCGCGGCGGAGGAACCCCGCGGAACCGGCGGCGAACGTCCCGTACGCGAGGAGCCCGAGTCCCGCGGCGGCGGAGAATGCGAGCTTTTCGATCTCGTCGCGGAACCGCACGCCCGCGCGGTCAAAGAGCCACGCGGCGGCGCCGGTCGATCCGATCGTGAGGAGCGCCCAGAAACCGAGACTAACCACCGAGCGCTCCCCTATAGGCCGCCCATTTGGGAAATGCGAAAAAAAAGAGGTACGCCGCCAGCGCAAGGAGAGGCCAGAGGACTAGGAAGACTTTTTTCATCCGGCCTCCTTTCCGATTGCTTCGGCGACGCGGGCGCCGGAGCGGCCGTCGAGCGGGCCCACCCACTCCCGCTCGAGCCTTTTTCCGACGCGAGAAACGAGTTCCAGGAAAGAAGGTTCCCCCGAAAGCGCGCGGTCGACGAGAGTTTTCAAGGAAGCGGCGTCGCGGGCGCAGAGCGCGGATCCTTCTTCCACGAAAACGGGCACCCGGGTCCGCGAGAGAGGAAAGTAATCCAGCGCGATCGAAGGTTTCCCGAGAACCAGCGATTCGATTAGCGCGTTCGAGTGGAACGAAAGCGTCAGATCGGCGGCCGCCAGGAGATCCCCCGCAGGAACGTCCGCGGGTGCGATTCTCACGCCCTCGATTCCGGACGCGCGCACCGCGTCCTCGGTCCATTCCGGCTCGAGGTCGAGCGGGTGCCGCTTCACGACGAGTGTGCAGTCGGAGCGGCCCCCGAGTACCGTCAGCGTGTCGACGAGCGCGCGCCGCTGTGAAAAACGGTTCCGGCGCGTCTCGATGGCGGGAAAGAGCGTCGTTCCCCAAAAAACGATAAGCTTCCGGTTTCCGGCCGTGCCGAAGCGGCGGCGGAGGGCCGTGGGATCCTGCGTCGCGCGGATGCGGTCGTAACGCGGGATTCCCGTCAAGTGAACGCGCGCGCGGGAGCCGTTGGCGTTGTAATAGGCGCGTATCCCTTCGCCGCCCAGCGCGACCGCCTCCGACGAAACGGGAAAAAGATCGTACTGAAAATCGGAAAAATTGACGCCGTGAGGAATTTGAACGGTTTTCGTCCCGAGGCGGCGCGCCTCGCCGACCAACGTCTTCCGGAAGGTCACCGTGTCCTCGTCGACGACGACCGCGGCGAAGCGCTTTCCGGCGAGGAACGATTCGAAGGCCTCCACCCGCTCGGCCGTTTCCGGAAGCCAACGGTCGAAGAAAAAACGAAGGCGGGGTTCGAAGAGCCGGGACAGATCGCCTTCAGGCGAGCGAAAAGCCCCCGATTCGACCGTTCGCCGCAGCGCTTCTTCCGTTCCAGGAAAATTCCTCCGGAACGCTTCGAGCCGTTCGCGGCCTTCGGCGCCGATCCGGCTTCGCAGCTCGGGATACGAATAATAAGGGACGCCGGCTTTCGCGAGGAATGGCAGCTTCGCCCAGCGGAAATCTTCGTCCAGATAGGCCGCGCCGCGGTCCAGGTGTGCGATCACGGCTTCGACGTGCTTCGGAGCCGAGACGAAAAGCACGTCCGCCCGGCAGCGCACTTGGAACGGGCGGACGAGGAAACGGTAAGCGCCGAAAAGAGGCGCTCGCAGCGCAGATTTCCAACTCGACAGGGGCTTTTCGGTGGAAGCGGCGGGCGCACCGCCTTGGAGGCGGCCCGTCCGCGCGCCGAGGAAGCGGAAGACGTCCTCGCAAAGGGGTTCTCCCGGCGCGGGAAAAAAACCCTTCACCTGCGGGCGCGGCGTTTCGAAGAAAAGGATTTCGGCGGGACTTTCGGCCTCCTGAAACGCCCGCGCGCAAACGAGCGTCGTGAGGATCCAGGTCAGGTGAAGCCCGGTGTAGAGTTCGGCGAGTTCCCCCACGTTCCGGCCTCGGTATTCGACGAGCGGACGAACCGCAGGGTGCGCGTGCCAGGAACGCGCCAGACGCCACGCTTCGGTTTCCACGCGCGCGGCGGCGGCTTCGTCGAAAGATTCTCGCAGCCAGCGGCAGGATACGCCCCCGCGGCGGAGCGCTTCCGCGGTCCGCTCATCCGACGATACCCAGACGAGCGCAGGGTCATCGGTGGCGGCCCGCCGGGCGGCCTCCGCGTCCTCTATGCGTTCAACGACGGCCGCTTTTTTCAAACTCTTCCCGGATGGCAGACGCCGAAGCGAAGGTCTTTTCGAACGCACGCGCGACGTCGTCCATGTCCCTGGTCGTAAGCGGGTGGCGGCAGAGTCCGGTCATGAAAAGCTCCTTATCGTGGAGCCTCTCGGTGACCGGACAGCTCCCCTTTTCGTAATTGCGGAGGTTGGGGCCGGTCTGGAGGTCGAACGGAAACCGAGAGTTCGCGAAAATGCGCCGGTTGCGGTACATAGGCTCGAGGTAGATTGGCCTCACGTAACCCGCGCCCACCGGAATCCCCTCAGCCGCGAGCGCCTTGACGAAAAAATCGCGCGAAAGCCCGGCTTTCACCTCGTCATAACGGACGGGGTACGTGAAATACACGTGCGTGGTTCCTTTTCGGGGCTTCGGGAGGGTCAGCGCCGGAAAGACGGAGAGTTTGTGCGTGAGGTAATCGGCCAGCTGCACGCGGTGTGTCGTGAGCCGGTCCAATTTGCGGAACTGCGCGCACCCGACCGCCGCTTCGAGCTCGGTCATGCGATAGTTCCAGCCGAGGCAAGGCACGTCCTTGGCGGCTTCCATGTGATCGGCGACGACTTCGCCGTGGTTACGGACGAGCTGCATCTTGAGCGCCAGGCGCGCGTCGTTTGTGACGGCGACACCGCCCTCGCCGGTGGTGATCGTCTTGTGCTGGTTGAAGCTGAAGACGCCGACGTCGCCGAGCGTGCCGACCGGCCTCCCCTTATAGAGGGCGCCCGGCGCCTGCGCGCAGTCCTCGACCACTTTCAGCTTCTGGCGCTTGGCGAGCGCGAGGATCGGGTCCATGTCGGCGGGGCCGCCGAAAAGATGCACGACGAGGATCGCTTTTGTTCGCGGCGTGATACGCTCCTCGATCTTTCGGGAGTCGAGACAGCAGAATAACTCTTCGATGTCCGAGAACACCGGGATGCCCCCGCACATCACGATCGCCGAGGCGCTCGCGCTCATCGTATAGGGAGGCACGATCACTTCGTCGCCGGGCTCAACGCCCACGGCGAAAAGAGCCGCGTGGAGCGCGGAGGTGGCCGAATTCATCGCGACCGCATGGCGCGAGCCGAAGCGTTCGTTGAAAAGGGCTTCGAGCGCCTTCACCTTCGGGCCGCCGAGAAAGGCGTCGCCGGGCTTGGCGATGAATCCCGAAAGCTGGCCCGTCTCGAGAACGGAAAGGACTTCGTTTCGCTCCTCTTTTCCGAGGACCGGGTGCGGGGGGAACGGTTTCGTCCTCGCCTTCGGGCCGCCGAGGATCGCCGGTTTTTGGTGACGGGGCATTTTCATCTTCCTTTCAGCTTAGGGAACGCGGCGAGAGCGTTACTCGAGAAAATTTTGACGAGGGTTTTTTTTGTGAATCCGTAATGCGCGATCTTGCCGAGCGTCCACGCCGGGTTCATGAGCTGGGCGTCCGACGCGAAAAGCACGCGGTCGTCGCCGGCCTCGCGCACGAGCGCGTCTAAACGCGTCTCGACGACGTCGGCGTGGCTCGTCGCGACGTCGAAGAACACGTTCGGGCTCGCGAAGAGCGGCCCCACGCGCCTGTAGGTCGCGTGCGCGCAGACGAACCGGAGAGTTTTCCATTTTTTCGCCGCCGCCGCCATGCCGGGAATATGCGCCATCACGGTGAGCCTGCGCTTCTTCGCTTCTGTGAGGATGGGCGCGTACGCGGGAGCGTCTAGCCCGAGGCCGTAAAGGTCCTGGATCGTCTTCACACCGACGCAAGCACGGTTCTTCGCGTAACGGGCGATTTCGGCGAGCGATTCTTCCGGACGGGTCGGATCGACGACCACGAGCCCGGCCACGCGCGGGTCCCTGTCGGCGAGCGAAAAAGTACCCCGGTTCCCCGCTTTGAGATCGCCGTTCAACGCGCGGATGGAAGAGACGAGCGCGCGCGTGTAGTTGAAGCGGTCGAACTCGCGTGCGAAGAAGCGATCGTCTTTTTCCGGTTCAATGAGGTTCCAGCCATCGACGTGCCAATGCGTGTCGATCTTTGCCGGCGTCATCACGGGCGCGAAGCGCACGCCCCAGGCCCGGGCGTCGAATGAACGCGGCTTCGGCAGTCCCAGCACCCGCGCGAGTGTGCCTCCGTAGACCGCCTCGCGCGCTTCGCCGGAAAGCGCGTTTTGAACGAGGCAATGTGCGGCGAGCTCGAGCGATTCCGGGGCGTTCGAGGCGAAGAAAAGCCGCTCCGCCCCCACCGTTTCGACGAGCCTCCCGATCGCGCCGCTCGGTGTGAGGGACCCGACGTCGAAGAACCAGTTCGAATGCCGGCGTGCGATCGCGAGCGTGTCCGAAAAACCGTGGTAAGCCCGGCCCCGCATCCAGCGGACCAGAACGGGGCCCTTCAGAAATCCGAGCGCGCGCTCGATCTCGACGAGTTCCGCGGGCGTGTCGACGCCGAGCTGAAAAGCGAACCCGAGCCGGTCGGCTTCCTTCAAGGCGGCAGCGAGCGCGGGGCTTCCGAAGCGTGGTTCGTAATAGCGTGGAGAAGAAAGGACCGAAAGAATCCGAACTCCGTCTTTTTTTAACCGCGCGAGATACGCGGGGTCCGCGTAAGCGTCGAACGAGGCGGGCGAAAGCGTCGCGGCCGGGAGAACCCGCTCCGGATGGCGCCTTGCGAGCGCAACGAGCTTCGAATTCCCTTCCTTCACGTCCGAAAAAATGCTCTCGTACGAGGAAACCACGGCGGAGGACAACCCGTAACCGTCTAGGAACGAAACGAGCCTCTTTTCGTCGAGCGCAGCGCCCGTCGACGGGTTTCGGCCGAAGAACACGCCCCCGTCGATCACGAAACGCCCGTCTTCTTCTCGAAAAGCCACCAGGTCATGTCGTCGAAGCCCCCGGCCTCAAATTCCGGGCTCCACAGGAAACCGTAATCGACGACGTTCACGGAAAAACGCTCCATGAAAAATTTCCCGAAATCCCGCTTGAAGAGCTTGTCCGGTTCGCCGTGGTACGGGAGCGAAACCGGCGTGCGGTTGAAATATTCGCAGATAACGATCCAGCGGCGCGAATAAAGGAATACTTTCTCGAGGTTCGCCGCCAGGTCGTCCGGCGCGATGTGGATGAGGACGCCGCAGGTGAACGCGAGGTCGAAGCTCGCCGGCTCGAAACTCGACTGGAGGATAGGCCCGTTGAACGAGCGCACCGGCTTCACCCGTTCGACCGCGGTTCGGTACGCAGCTTCGTTGATCTCGATGAGGCCGAGATCCATCGAAGGATCGACGCGCCGGAGCCCCACGAGATTGCGGCCGATGTTCGATCCGCATTCGAGGGCCGAGCGCACGCCGGAAGCTTTGCGCAACATCTGCCGCCAGCCTTTTTCTGTGACCGCGTAATCGAAATCGGAATTCCGCTCGACGTATCCCTTTCCGAAATTACCCTTCCAGAACTTCTCCTGTTCGACGGCCATCAGGAGGCGTCCCAAATATTGGACTTCGTCCAGTTGCCGCCGGCGTCCTTCACCCAGACGCGCGCGTCCCGGAAGCGGTCCATCTCGGCGTCGAGCTTCGAGCGTTTCCAGCCGACGTACTCGAGCCAGCGCGGGATATCGCCGGGGACGACATGGTCGTACTCGCGGACCATCTCGATTCCCTGCTCGCGGGTCATGACGCCGTTTCGGATGTCCCGGCAGGCGTGGTCAGTGGCGCGGCCGTAACCGAACTTCACGAACTTCATGTAATCGTGAATGCCGTTGTCGTGGACGTCGTTCAGGTTCGAATCCTTCCGGTAAGTGCGGTCGAAAGGCCGGTCGTACATCTCGAATCCGTAGAGGTCGATCATCTTTTGGAGATGGTCGAGCTGGTTCCAGCCGAAATAATTGGAGATGAAGATACCGCGGAGGCCCAGGCGCTCGATCTCGTCGTCCGAAGGATACTGTGCCCAAAGGAAATCGTACGGCGCCAAGCCCTCGTTCTCGGGACCCAGGAAATCGCTCCAGTCGTAGCCCCGGCACATGTGTTCGGTGCGGTATTTCTTCGTGAACTCCACGAGGTCGGCGTAGGAGTGCATGCCGCCCAGGTTCATGAAACCATGCTCGCCGTAGACGAAGAGCTTCGTGTCGAACTTAGCGGCCATGATGATCGGGAATGTCATGATGCCGATGTGCGTGTGCCAGTTGGGGTCGCCCATACGGGTCATGCCGAGGCGATTCAGTTTTTTAAGAACGTCGACTTCGGGCGTGAAATGCAGGAAGTCGCCCTTGAAATGGTCCTTCATGCGCTGAATGTTGCGCAGGCCTACGTCGGTGTGGTTGTTCTCGGCGTAGCAGACGAAGAGAACCTTGAGGCCGTACTCCTTGCAGAAGACGTGAGCCTGATAAAAACTGTCTTTGCCGCCCGAGACGCCGATCACGCAGTCGTAGCCGGATTTGTTTTTCGAGCGGTACTGGTCGATCAGCTTCTCGAACATCTCCCGGCGACGCTTCCAGTCGACGGCCTTCTGCTCCTCGTGCGTGCGGCACCCCGAGCAGACGCCGTTCTTGTCGAAAGTCAGCGGCGTCGCGGCGACGCCCGGGTACACGCACTTGGCGCAGTACTGCATTTTCGGAGGCTTCACGGTCGTTTTCCCTTCCGCGGTCTTTTGAATTAGATGGCTTTTAGTGCCGCACGCGCGTCTACTGGCTTCACGGGGCACCCGGCCTCCGCGAGGCGCCGTTTGGCGCGCGGGTACGCGTTCTCGGTGAAATTGAAAATGTTGCCCGCCGCGGCCGCAGAGGCGCCCGTCCGCGAAAGGACTTCTTCGAAATCGTCGAACGAACCCGCACCCCCGCAGGCGATCACGGGGATTCCGACGGCGCTCGCGACACGGTCGACGATTTCGAGGTCGTAACCGTTCGCCGTACCGTCCCGGTCGATGCTGTTCAGGAAAATCTCCCCGGCGCCCGCCTCGGCCGCGCGGCGCGCCCAATCAACCGGGTCATCCGGCACCGCCTCGGAGCCCTGCTCGATAAACATTCTATGCGATTTACCCTCTTTTTTCACGTCGATTCCGACGACCACGCACTGGCTTCCGAAGTGCCGGGCGATGGTCCCGACGAGCGCGAGGTCCCGGTACGCGGCGGTGTTCACCACGATCTTGTCGGCCCCGCCGGCGATGATTCGCGCGGCATCTTTGAAATCCCGGATGCGACCGCCGAAGGTGAGCGGCATGAAACATTTCCGCGATATCTCTTTGAGGATAGAAAGAACGTCCCGGTCCACGCGGATCTTATGGTCGTCGCGTTTCAGGTCGTGCTCCCCCTCGCGGGTGATGTCGATATAGATGAGCTCATCCGCCGCCCAGTCGTTCAGCCGCTCGAGCTGGTTAATCGGATTCCCGAACTCCCGGAAATCGGAGAAAGTCTGGCTCCGCACGATGAGCCCATTTTTGAGGAACAGGACCGGGATCAGGCGTTTTTTCAGCATGGCAACTCCAGAAACCGCTTCAAGAGCCGCAAGCCGTGTCCGTGCGACTTTTCCGGATGGAACTGGACGCCGTAGAGACGGCGTTTATCCGAACCGACCGCGCACGCGAAAATCTGTCCGTAATCCGCGGTCGCGAGCGTGTCCGCGGCGGACGCGGGTTCCAAGCAGTAGCTGTGGACGAAATAGTAATCGGTCGGCGGATCGGAGGCGAAAAGCGCGTTCGGAGCGGCCGTGCGTGCCTCGTTCCAGCCGACGTGGGGAATCCGGAGACCCGTTTCATTCAAGCGGCGCACTCGCCCGGGAATGACGTCCAGCCCTTCCGTCGGCCCGCCCTCGTCGCCTTCGGACGCCAATAGCTGCATGCCGAGACAGATGCCGAGAAACGGCTTTTTTCCCGCCATCCTGCGAAGCGGCGCCGAAAGGCCGCGCTCGTTCAAATTTTTCATTCCGGAGGCGAAGGCCCCCACGCCCGGGAGAACGACCCGTTCGGCGCGTTCAAGCTCGTTTGGATCGGAGGTCAAGATCACGCGCGCGCCCAGGAACTCGAAAGCGTTCCGCACGGACTGCACGTTTCCCATGCCGTAGTCGACGATCGCGAGCACGTTACCTCGAACTCATCCGGACGGTGCGTTTCTTGAGCGGAAGAGCGACGCGCTTGCCGCCCGATTCGAACGAAAACCGGAGCGCGGTTGCGATCTCGAGGCTCGCACGGCCGTCCTCCACCGAGCAAATGGGTTTCTCGCGCCGCTCGACGGAACCAACGAGATTCTTGACGAGCCCGGGCAGGCCCTCGCCGAGATCGCCGGTTTTAGACTTCGCGGCTTTCAGCGCGGAATAGCCCGAAAAAAGCGGATGCGGAACGACGTCCCAGACGTCCGCTCGCGTGCCGCTTTCGGCCAGGCGCACGCGCTTTTTCGTGCCGTAGATGTCCGCCTCGAAAACGAGATAGCTCGCGACGTCGAGCGCCGTGAGCGTGCAGCCGAAGCCTCGCTCGAAATGAAGGTAGCCGGAATACGACGGGTCGGCGTCGCCGAGTTTCTTTGCGGGGTCCGCCCACACCCAATCCACGCCGCCGAAGAAAAAAGAGAGGAAATCGAAAAGGTGCGTTCCCGTATTCACCGCACCGGCCGTGTAATAAGCGGACGTGCCCTGAATTCGTCCGAGCTCCCCCGCGTCAACCGCGCGCTTGAGTTCGTGGTAAAGCGCGACGTAGCGCCGTGTGTAGTTCACGAGAAGCGGAACCTTCGCTTTCCGGGAGAGCGTAGCCATCGCGTCCGAGGCGGCGAGCGTGTCGGCGACGGGTTTCTCGCAGATCACGCCCCGCACGCCCGCTTTCACGGCCTTTTCGAAAATCGCGCGGTGCGTCCCGTTCCAGGTGCAGATCGAAAGGACGTCGGGCTTCACCTCCTCGAGCATGCGGTCGAGATCGGAATAAAGGGCCCGTACGCCCCACTTTTTTCCGAAAGCGGCGAGCTTCGCGGCGTCCAAATCGCACGCGGCGGCGAGCTCGGTCCGCGGATCGGCGAGATAGGCCTGGGCGTGCGTCGAGACGCCTTTCCGTTTGGGATCGGCCGCGAACTCGCTCGCGATACGTCCGCAGCCGACGATCGCGGCGCGCAGTTTCCGGCTCATCGGACCGCCTTCTGCGCGATGTGCGCGTTCTTGGCGGCGACGTCCGGGTTCGCGCGGAGGAAATCCATCACGTCGCGGCTCGTGAAACGAGGGTTATTCGGATAAAGCGCGTCGTAGACCGTCGCGCACACTTCGTAGTCCTCGACGCGGTCCACGCAGATGCGTATCTGCGGGCCGTACAGTTCGGACGGGGCCGTGAGACAGCCGAGCCTGAACTCCTGAGGGTGCTCGTAGATGTAGAGCGACACGTTCTCGCGGTCCGGCGGGTCCTGGGTGAGCGTGTCGACCTTCGCGAGCGTCGCGGTCGAGAAAATTTGCGTGTCGAGGCCGCGCGGGTAGGTGCGTACGAGGATATTGCTCGCGTAATCGACGTCGTGCGCGCCGTAAAAACGGGCGAGCTCGTCGATGATGTCCGGGTCCGCGAACGGGCAGTCGCCGGTGAGCTCGACGATCGTTTCCGCCTTGTGGTGCTTCGCCGCTTCGAGGACGCGCAGAAGGACGTCGTCCTCGCTTCCGCGGAACACGGCGACGCCCGCCTTCTTTCCCCATTCCACGACGGCGTCGTCCTGGGCGTTCACGGTCGTGCAGATCACGACGTCGGTTACGCTTTTCGCGCGGCGGGCGCGTTCCACCAGTCGCTCCAGCGACGGCTTCCCGGCGAGCGGTTTCAGGATTTTCCCCGGCAGGCGGCTCGACGTCATGCGGGCCTCGACGGTGGCGATCGTTTTTCCCAAGATTCTAGGCATTGCGGACAGCCTCCTTTTTGAGGATGAAATTCTTGAGCGTGGAGCGTAGAAGCCCTTCCTTGCGCTCGAACCGAAGGATGAGCGGCGCGAACGCCGCTGTGAAAAAAACAGCGCGCAGAACAGCGCCGGAACCGGGGGTGGCCCTCGAGAAAAGGATCTCGGCGCCTGCGACGACGGCGGCGAAATATACGAACGTGCCAAGGATGCGGCCGAGCAGCTTTAAAAATTCCGCACGCGCAAGGATACGCGTGAACGCGTAGCCGAACACCGACAGAAAAAAAACGAAGTACGCGGCCGAGGTCGCGGCGGCGACGCCTTCGATTCCCCAGCCCGCGCGGAGAGCGCCCCAGATGAGGGCCGCCGCGACGCCCACCATGGCGACGTAAACCGGCACGAGCTTCCCCTGCCGGTTCGTCGTAAAAAGAACGCTCGAAGCCATTTCGTTCACGGCGATGAAGTAATACCCGACGAGAAGAATTCGCATCGCGCCCAAACCTCCCTCGAACCGCGGCAGGAAAAAATGAATGAGCGGAGGCAGGCAGACGAGCACCGTTCCGATGATCGCAGGCAGGTAATGCGCGAGCGCGAGCGTCACCCGGACGAATCGTCCCTTTGCCTCGTCGAGCGAACCCGTACGCCCGTAGCTTTCCTGGATGTGCGGGAAGATGATGATGTGGGCGAAGCGCCCGAGGGCGCTCACCTGCTGGACTGCCATGAGCGCCACCGTGTAGAGACCGAGCGCGGCGTAGCCGAGCGTCCGGCTGATCAGGATCGCGTCGAGCGAAAGAAACGTGATGAGGCAGTAACTCAAGATCACCATCGGGAAACCGATGCGCACGAGGCCGGCGACTTCGCGCGGGTCGAAAGCCGGCGCCAGCCGCACGCCCGAGACCCGCCACGCGAGCGCAGCCGAGCACGCGGTGGCCGCCAGGAAGCCGAAGGCGAGCCCGACCACCCCGCCCTTCCACGCGAGCGCGAGCGGAAACGCTGCCACGAAGAACATGTTCGCGACGATGAGAAGGCTCAGTTCGGACACCTTCTTGAGCGTCCGGAGGAGCGTGAGAAAATAATTGTACGCCTGCGTCGCGATTGCAAGCGGGGCCATCACGAAAAGACCCTTCCGGAGGAGGGGGTCGTCGATGAAGAAGGCGGCGATCCCGGCGATCACGGCAGCGGAGACGATCGACGCCCCGGCTGTGAAAGTGAACGCGTTGTTCTCGAGCCGCTTCACGCGGGACTCGTCGCCTGCGCCGGTGGCCTGCGGCACCTCGCGCAGTAGTGCGTCGCGCGTTCCGAGGTCCGAATATTCCGCGTAGCTCCCGAACACCTTCATCACGGCCCAGTATCCGGCGCCGGCGGTCCCCAGGAGCGCCTTCATCGCCACGCTCACGACGATACCGATCGCCATCGCCGTGTAATTGGCGACGGTGTACTTGAGCGTATCTTTGACGACGAGATCCTTAAGAGACACTAGATCGCGCGCCTGTAGAGGTCGCGTTCGAGTTTTTCCCGGACTTTCGCGACGTCGTCCGGCCCCATCGATTGGCGATAAACGGCTTTTCCTTGCGGCTCGGGCCATCCGTCCTGCTTCTCGAGGAAACGGCGAAGGCCCCCGACCATCACGTCCCGCTGGTGCGCGATCATGCGGGTGCGCACCTGGGCGTACCCCTCGCCGCGCCGCACGGGCATGTCCGCCTGATAGATGATGGGACCCGAGTCTATCTTTGCGGTGGCCAGATGGCAGGTCGCGCCGACCGGATCGTCGTTCAGGATCGCCCATTCCACGCAGCTGCAGCCGCGGTAACCCGGGAGGATGCCCGGATGGCAGTTGAGAACCCCTTTCCGCGCTTTCCTTAGGATTCTCTCGGAAAGAACCGCCGTTCCCCCGAGAATCAGAACGCCGGGGTCAAGCGCGGCCAAAAGCTCCTCGCAGGCGGCCGAACCGTGGTCTTTCACGTAATGGATTCGGGGAGCCGTGTTCCCCAGCGCGTCTCCCAAGAAAAGCGGCGCGTAGAGACCGCCCGTGCGCTCAGCGACGATCGCGCGATCGCGCTCGGCGTACGCGTCGCCTTCGAAGACGACGCTGTGCACCCGGATGCCCGCTTCGCGAAACCCTTTCAAGTATTCGAGGCCCATGAGATTGCCGTACCGCGTAAGGACCACGACGCGGAGCGCGCCGGGGTGTTTGGGATTCGTCTTGGACCACTGGACCACGTCGTGATGGAACCCGTCTTTCAGGAATGCATCCCGAAGAACGCCTTCTTCGACCATGCCCAGACGCGCCGCGATGCGGGCCATCGCGGCGTTTCGTGCGGTGGCCCCTACGAAGACGCGGTGGAGATCGAGGGAGCCGAAGACATGCTCGAGGAGAAGGCGGCAGGCTTCCGTGCCGACGCCTTTCCCCCATGCGTTGCGTTCGCCGATGAGCAGGGATATCTCGGCGGAACGGCTCGTGTTCGAGATAGAATTCAGCGACGCGTTCCCGACGTGGCGGTTGCCGTCCTTCAGGATGATCGCGTACGCGAGCGTGTCATGGGAAATGGAGACCTCGGCGACGTACGCGCGGAGCTTCTCGGCGGTGTAGCCCGAACCGTGACGGTTGTCGCGGCAGACCTCAGAATCGTTCATCCAGGAAAGCCAGGCGCCCGACACGTGGCGCGCTAGGAGCGGTTCCAGCCGGACCTTCGCGCCTTCGAGCGGCCGCAGGTCGAGCGTCACCGCGCAACTCCGCGCTTCAGCTTCTTAAAGAGAACGCGGACGACACGGCGGACGTCCGAGTCCGTCATCGCGGGAAACATCGGGATACTGAGCGCCTCGGAGTAGAATCTCTCGGCCACGGGGTAGTTTTGCGGGCGGAACCCGAGCTTCCTGTAATAAGGCTGGCGCGGCACGGGGATGTAGTGCACCTGCGTCCCGATTCCCTCCCGCTTCAGGGCGTCCATGAACGACGAGCGGTCGAGCCCGAGCGCGCGGAAATCGATCCGGACGGGAAAAAGATGATAGCTCGAGCGCGTCCCCTCGGATTCAGGGACGAGAGAGAGAAACGGCACGCCGGAAAGGGCCTTCCTGTAGAGGGACGCGATCTCACGGCGGCGGGCGATGAAACGGGGCGCTTTCTTAAGCTGAGAAAGCCCGAGCGCGCACTGGATGTCGGTGATGCGGTAATTGAAGCCGAGCGTCTGCATCTCGTAGCTCCATGCGCCGGCCTCGCCTGGATAAACGAACTTGGCGCGCTCGCGCTCGATGCCGTGCGAGCGCAGTAGCCTGAGGCGGTCGTAGAATTTGCGGTCGCGGGTCGTGACCATGCCGCCCTCGCCGGTCGTGACGTGTTTCACCGGGTGAAAACTGAAGACGGCCATATCCGCGGCCGAGCACGAGCCGATGCGCTCCCAGCGGTTTCCGGAGCGGACTTCGGCGCCCAGCGCGTGGCAGGCGTCTTCGATCACCATGAAATCCGGGCGGCGCGAAAAGTCGCGCTTCGCGCCCCACACGTTCGGCTGGCCCGCGAAATGAACCGGGAGAAGCGCGCGGGTCTTCGGGGTGACGGCCTTCCGGACCGCGGCGGGATCGAGTCCGAGATCAGAATCATGCACGTCGGCGAAGCGAGGCGACGCGCCCGCGTAAAGCACACAGTTGGCCGTGGCCGCGAACGTGAGAGGCGTCGTCACCGCCTCGTCGCCGGGGCCGAGCCCCGCGGTAAGCGCGGCCAGATGCAGTCCGGCCGTGCCGCTCGAGACGGCGACGGCGTAAGGAGCGCCGCAGAACTTCGCGAACGCCTCTTCAAAGCGCTCGACTTCGGGCCCTTGCGTGAGGCGGTCCGATTTCAGCGCGCGGACAACCGCGCGGACGTCGTCCGCGCCGATCGACTGCGTACCGTACGGAAGGAACTTACTCACCGATGAGCCGCTTGAGGTCGGCGGGCGACAGCCACTCGGTGTTGTTGTCGCTGGAATATTCGAAATCCTCGCGGATCTGCTTGCCCTGGCCGAGATTCTCGTTCTTCCACCCATCGAAGTCCGGGCAGATGACGAACATCTTCTCGAATTCGAGGGTTTTCCGGATTTCGTCGCGCGGGATCAGCACCTCGTGCAGCTTCTCTCCTGGACGGATACCGACGATCTCCTGCTTGCAGTCCGGCGCCATCGCGAGCGCGAGGTCCGTGATCTTCATGCTCGGGATCTTCGGGACGAAAATCTCGCCGCCCTTCATCACGTCGAGGGACTTAAGGACAAGCTCGACGCCCTGGTCGAGCGTAATCCAGAAACGCGTCATGCGCGTGTCGGTGATCTGGAGCTTGCCGGTCTTCCGGAGTTCGCGGAAAACGGGCACCACGCTGCCGCGCGAGCCGAGCACGTTCCCGTACCGCACGACCGCGAAACGCGTGCGGCCGGTGCCGACGTAGTGGTTCGACGCGATGAACATCTTGTCCGCGCAAAGCTTCGTCGCGCCGTACATGTTCACCGGGTTGACGGCCTTGTCCGACGAGAGCGCGACCACCTTCTCGACGCCGTTGTCGATCGCCATGTTGATGACGTTCTCGGCGCCGATCACGTTGGTCTTCACGGCCTCGAACGGGTTGTACTCGGCGACCGGCACGTGCTTGAGCGCGGCCGCGTGGATGACCACGTTCACGCCGTTGAGCGCGCGGTGCAGGCGGCTCTCGTCTCGCACGTCGCCGATGAAATAGCGCATGCACGGGTCGTTGAAATCCCGCTTCATCTCGACCTGCTTCAGTTCGTCGCGACTGAACACGATCAACTTCGAGGGCTTGTAGCGCTTCAGCACAATCTCGACGAATTTCTTACCGAAGGAACCCGTTCCACCGGTGATCAGGATATTCTTGCCGTCCAGGCTCATTTGGTTCTCCTCAGTTCGTACGTGTTTTGGATGTGTTTGAAATCGAGACCTTTGAAGAAACGGATCGAGGCGTCGTTCCGCGGATTGACGTTGGCGAGGAATCGTTCAACGCCGGGGTGCTTCTCCATAAGAAGATTCACGGCGCGGAGCCCGTAGCCCTTACCCATATACTTCTTGAAAAGGAAGACGCCGATCTCGTCCTGCTTCGAAAGGTAAATGGAGCCCACGATTTCGTCGCCACCGAAGACGATGTCCCACGATTTATACGGCCTGGAGGCTACGAATTTTTCGTGCTCGACGCGCGTGGGCATGCGGCGGTGGCTGATATTGACCGTCTCATCGCGTTCGCCCAAGAGCGCGTAAAGATTCTCGACGGCTTCAGGCGTGTCGTAAACGCTCCTGAGGACAGCCGCGTCGTTCTTCAAATTAAAAGTCCCCAGCCTTCAAGCCGTCTCCAAGCGCGATCGCGCGCTTCGCGCGCTTGCCTTCGGCCCGGGAAAGAAAACGCGGATGCATCCCCTTCGTCCGCGAGCCCGGGCGCAGGACCGCGACGTTGTCGCCTTCGCGCAGCGTGTCGCCGCGGCGGATCGTGCGGATCGCCTGTACGGCGCGCTGGGCGTACGCGTGAAGCTCTTTCTCTTCGGGCAGAACTTCCTTCTTGCCGGTCCCGAGCGCGGACGACGCCGCGTGCACCGCGTGCACCAAAATCGAGAGCTCCCGGCACGTGACCGCAAATGCGTGGTCGGGTCCGGGGAGCGAGCGATCAAGCGTGAAATGTTTCTCTATCAGCGTGGCTCCCAGCGCGACGGCCACGGCGGGCGCCACGAGTGGATCGAGCGAGTGATCGGATAGCCCCACCGGGACGCGGTATCGCGTGAGGAGAGTCGGGATCGCGCTCAGGTTCAGCGCTTCGAACGGCGCCGGGTACTTCGCCGTGCACTGCATGAGCGACAGGTTCTTTCCGCCGTGGCGGCGGAATTCGGCGACAGCCCAGTCGATGTCGTCGAGCGTGGAGGCGCCGGTGGAAAGGATCGTCGGTTTGCGCGAGCGGGCGGCCAGGCGAAGCAGAGCGGGATGCGTGATTTCGTAGGAGGCGATCTTGTGGACGCGCACGTACGGGTCGACGGCGCGGAAATCGGCTTCGGAAAAAGGCGTCGTCATGAACGCGATGCGGCGCTTGCGGCAGCGTGCGGCGAGTTTCGGCACCATCTCGTAAGGCATTTCGAGGTTTTTGAACAGTTCCGTTATGGGCTTCGAGATGCCGCTCTTGGAAAGGTAGCCACTGACGCCGGCGTTCGAAACGTACACGGTGTCAGCACGGTAGGTTTGAAATTTGACCGCGTCGGCACCCGCTTCCGCTGCGGCGTCCACCAGCGCGAAGGCCCTCTTCAGATCGCGGACCGCGGATCCAGCCCGCCAGTTCGAACCGGCCTCAGCGATGACGAACACCGATGGACGCTTCAAGGTTCGCTTTTCTCATCGTCGGAGTGGGCCCAGTTGCGGGCCTTATTGTAGGCTTTGCCGAGCTTGTCTTCGAGCTCGGGCGAGAGGATGCGGAGAAGCTCTTTTCCCATGATCCGGTACTGTTTGCCGACCTTCGCTGTGCGGATCAAGCCGGTCTTGATCATGCGGGTGACCGTGCTGGGGCTCACCTTAAGGAGCTGACGCACTTCTTCGGGCGTGTAGACCTCATTTTCCTTTATTTCCATGGCATCTCCTAATATCAAATAATATCATAAGATGTCACAAGTAGTCAAATTTATACCCTCGGGGCCTCAGATAGGGCCACCAAGAGCCTGCCGTCGGTCTCATCGACCACCGAATACCGGGAACGAAGGTAGGATTCGAGGCCGGGAGCGTCGTCGAGTACCTTCGCGGAGGCGATGACGTAATAATCGGCTCCCTGCGCGCGCAAAAGTTCCATCTCCACGATCAGGGATTCTGCGGCGTGCGGCCGCACGTAAAAAGCCCACCCTTTCCGGTTGCAGTAGTAGAGCTGGATAGTTCCGGTGTCGTAGCTCGCGACGACGAGGCTGTCGGGCGGCGTGAGCCGCTGAACGGCTTCGCCCGTGGCGACGATGCGGCGCTGGGGCTCGGGAATGAAATAAATGCCCCGATAGAAATACCCAGCGTTCGCCGCCGAAAGGACTCCGAGAAGCGCGAGCGACGCCCAAAGTGTTTTTCGCGGCACGCGCTCCCCCAGAAGGACCCAACCCTTCCCCATCAGGAACGCGAGCGGCGGCGCGAGCGGGATCTGATAATACGAGTGGTCGATCAGTATCCGCCAAAAGAAAATGACGTACACGACCGACGCGGCGAGCCAGGCGTAGAACACCTTGTTCTTTTCGGGCGCTTTCGAGAAAAGGCCGGCGGCGGCAAGGACAACACCGAGCGGCGTCAAGAGATGGAAGACAAAATACTTGGCGACGGGTCGCAGGAACGACGGAGCGAAGAGCGCCCAGTAGCTCACCCCTTCCGGCCCGCGGTTCTTCACGAAATCGTACGGCCGGTAGATCAGGCGCGGATCGTCGACGCCGGCCTTCCACATGAAGTAATACCAAACGAGCGGCGCGAGCGCGGCCGCCAGATATGCCCAATGCGCGTGGTCCCGCAGGAAAGAGGCTCCCCGGTAACGCCACGCCAGATACAGCGCCGGCAGGAAGAGGTACAGCGAGTGCACTTTCGTCGCGACCGCGAACGCCATGAGGAGCGCCGAGAGCGCCAGGAACCTCGCCTTCCCGGTCTCGTAGTGCAGATACAGGAAATACAGGGTGCCCGTCGACGCGAACATCATCGCAGCTTCAGGCTGGAGCGCGCGCGAGACCGCGAGATAGAGAGGCGAAAAGGCGAGGAACACGAGCGCGGGCAACGCGTGCCGGGCATCGTACAAGCGCCGAAGGAAAAGGTAGACGAAAGCGAGCGAGCCCATCGAAAAAAGGACGGACACCAGGCGGGACGCCCACTCGCGCGCACCCCCGGCCATGAGATACATGAGCGCCATCAGGTACGAATAGACCGGCATTTCGGCGTTGTAGAGATACGGGCCGGGGCCGTTCTCGTCGATCTCAGGATAAAAGAAGTTGAAGCCGTGCTGGTAGAAGTTGCGCGCGACCGTGGCCACGATCGCCTGGCGGGAAAGGCTGTTGTACGGCTCTACGATCGGGAGGTCAAGCTGATAAACGCGGAAGAAGAACGCGCCCGCGAAGACGAGGGCCGCGGCCTTTTCGAACGGCTTAAGCGCGGACCAGCGCATTGCGCCCGATCACCCGAAGGTAGCCCAGGATCGTCCGCCCGACCTTCATTTTGCTCTTTCCCACGCGCTGGTCGCCGCGCAGGATCATCGGAACCTCTTCGATCCTCATGCCGAGGCGCGCCATGCGCACGAGAAGCTCGAGCACGCACGCGAACCCTTTTTCCTCGTAAAAGTCGCCGTACTTCTCGAGAACACGGCGGAGCGTCTGGGGCTTGTACGCGCGGTAGAACGAGCTGTACGTGCGGATGCCCTTTATGCGGAACGCGAAGTTGATGAGGAAATTCGCGACGCGGCTGAGCAGACGGCGAAACCAGGTGGTTCCGCGCACCCCGCCGCCTTCGGCATAGCAGGACGCGAGGGTGACGTCACAGCCCACCCCGATCTTCCCCAGCATCGTCGGTAGGATCGAGAGATCGCTCGTGCCGTCCGCTTCCATCGTAACGATCATGTCGGAAGGCGCGGCGGCCGCGAGCGCGGCGTTCATTCCCCGGCGGAACGCCTCGCCGACGCCACGGTTGGGCTTGTAGGAGATCGGTTCCAAAGGATAAGACGCGGCCATGCCCGCGAGGACGGACGCCGTGGCGTCCGAGCTGCCGTCATCCACGACGATGAGCCGGTACGGGAGGCCTTCTTTCTTCGCGAACGCATCGGTCCGCTCGACGAGCCCGCGCACGTTCGCCTCCTCGTTGTAGGCGGGAACGACGAAAAGGATCATGCGCGGCGGGCGGCGATCACGCGGCGAAGCGCCTCTTCGAACGGCACGAGCGGCTCGTAACCGAGAAGCGTCTTTGCCTTCGAGAGGTCCGGAACGCGCCGCGCGATTTCGCGGTAGGAGCCGAAAACCTGCTTCATCGGGACGCGTTCCACTTTGAGTCTCCCTTTCACGCCGAGTAGGCGGTGAATCATCTTCGCGCAATCGAGGACGCTCACTTCCTCGTCGTTGCCGACGTTCACGATCTCTCCGACCGCCGTCGGGTTCTCGAGCGCGAGCAGGGTTCCACGCACGACATCGGAAACGTGCGCCATCGAGCGCGTCTGCGAGCCGTCGCCGTGGACCGTCACGGGCTTCCCCGCTGCAATCGACTCGATGAAGATCGGCACGTGCCCGCCGCTCCAGGTCGAGCTCGATCGCTCGCTGAAGCAGCCGAAATAGCGGAGCACCACAACCGGAACGCCGTAATCCTTGTAATAGCTGAGCGCCAGATGCTCGGAGAAGAGCTTCGAGACCGCATACGCCCAGCGTTTGGCGTCCGGCGAGCCGCTCACGCATTCGCCGTCCTCACGGAACGGAAGGGCCGTCGAGCCGCCGTAGACGTCCGACGTCGAACCGACGACGACCTTCGTCTTGCGGGCGCGCGCGGCCTCGAGCACCGATCGTGTTCCTTCCGCGTTCACGGTAAGGGTCGGGAGCGCCGGATCCTTCTCGGCGATCTTCTTGACCGCGGCCAAGTGCACGACGGCGTCGGCGCCTTTAACGGCTCGCGTGAGCTTCGCGGTGTCCAAAATGTCGAAACGCCGGAGCTCGAAACGCGGGTTCTTCGCGTGCTGCCGCACGTTCGCGGTCTTTCCGAACGAAAGGTCGTCTACTCCGATCACGCGGTGACCCATCGACAGAAGCTCGTCCGCCAGGTGCGAGCCGATGAGCCCGCAGACGCCCGTCACGACCACGGTTTTCTTTTTCAAGACTTCCCTCCTCGGTCCAGGAAACGCACGATTTCCTTCAATATTTGCTCCGACGCGTCGCCGCGCCCGTAAAGCTTGCCGGTCCGCCGGCCGCGTTTCGAAAGCTTCCGGAACGCCGCGACGATCTTCTTCGCGTCGGGTTCGCAAAGCGTGTTTCCGCCCGCGGCCAGCGTTTCGGTCCACTCGGTCTCCTCGCGCAACGTCACGCACGGCACGCCTAACAGGAACGCTTCCTTCTGAACGCCGCCCGAATCGGTGACGATCCCGGCCGCGCTCTTCTCGGCCGCGAGCATTTTGAGATAAGGGAGTGGCTCGACGATCTCGATCCGGCCCGTTTTCAATACCTCGAGACGGAGGCCGTGAATCGCGTCGAGCTTCTTCGCCGTACGCGGGTGAAGCGGCATAAAAACTTTCCTGTCGAGCGAGGCGAGCGCGCGGAAGATGCGTTTCAGGCGCGCCGGGTCGTCGGTGTTCACGTTCCGGTGGATCGTCGCCAGGTAATACGGCTCGGACGCGCGCCGCGCGGCGATTGAGTGCTCGTAGTGGCGGAGGATGTCGGCCATCACGTCGCCGACGCGGTGCACGCCCTTCCGGACGCCTTCCCGCTCAAGATGGCCGACGGCCGCTTCGGTTGGGCAAAAAAGGAGCGACGAGAGGCCGTCCGTCGCGATTCGGTTTACCTCTTCGGGCATCGCACGGTTTCCGCTTCGCAGGCCCGCCTCCACGTGCGCGACAGGTACGTTCAGCTTCGCGGCCGCAAGAGCAC
The DNA here is from genome assembly GCA_964431835.1 of uncultured Planctomycetia bacterium. Taxonomy (GTDB): domain Bacteria; phylum Omnitrophota; class Gorgyraeia; order 2-02-FULL-51-18; family 2-02-FULL-51-18; genus CAYSKO01. The sequence goes on from CAYSKO010000002.1 coordinate 164,015, forward strand.
CGGCCAGCGTGGAATTGGTGTCTCCGAAGACGATAACCACGTCCGGCTTCTCTTTTATGAATACGTCTTCGAGGCGCTCGAGCATGAGCGCGGTCTGCGCGCCGTGCGAGCCCGAACCAACCTTCAGGTTATAGCGCGGTTCGGGGATATTGAGCTCGTCGAAGAACACTTTCGACATCTTGTAGTCGTAGTGCTGGCCGGTATGGGCCCAAACGAGAGAAAGGCGCTTCGAAAGCGTCGAACGCGACCAGGCCGCGTGCAGCGCGGCGGCCTTCACGAACTGCGGGCGCGCGCCGACGACGGCGACCGCCTTGAATTTCTTCACAGGCGGACGGTGCGGCCGTCTGCCTTCAGGGATTTCGAGGCGGCCTGCAGGATCCGGAGGACGGCCAGTCCGTTCTCGCCGTCCGAATGCGGCTTCATGTTTTTCTCGACGCACTCCAGGAAATGCAGGCATTCGGCGCGCAGCGGCTCGACGTTCTCGACGTACGGCGCGTGCACTTCGCCCACGCGTAGGACCATTGAGCTCGCCATCTCGTTCGCGCCGTTCAAGTCCACGCCCTTGTCGAAGATCTTCAGCTTGTCGGTGTGCTCCATGTCGTCGAAGACGACCATCTTGCGGCTTCCGACGACGGTCATGCGGCGCACCTTGTGCGGATCGAGCCAGCTTAAGTGGATGTGGGCGGCCTTGTCGTCCTTGAACTTGAAATCCATGAAGATGACGTCCTCGATCCCCCGGGCTTTCTGGATGTAGCTGAACCCGTGCGCGCTGACCGAGACGGGCGGTTTGGGGAAAAGTTCGAGGATCACGGAGATGTCGTGCGGCGCGAGACTCCAGAGCGCGTTCTCGTCCTTGCGCACCTGGCCGAGATTGAGGCGCTGGGTGTACATGTAGTACGTCTCGCCGAGTTCGCCCGAATGGAGGATTTCCTTCAGCTTCCGGACGGCCGGATGATAAAGGAGGAGGTGTCCAACCATGAGGCGTAGGCGCTTTTTCTTCGCGAGGCGGCACAGGTCCTCGGCGTGGCGAACGTCGAGCGCGATGGGCTTCTCGACGAACACGTGCTTCCCCGCTTCGAGTGCCTTCTTGGCGAACTCGTAATGGGACGGCGACGGGACGGCGACGGCGACCGCGTCGATAGAAGAATCGTTCAGGATTTCGTCGTAGGAAGACGTGACGCGCACGTCGGGATAGAGCGAGGAGAATGAGGAAAGGAGTTCGGGACGGCGGTCGCACAGGCCTTTGAGCGCGCCCAACTCGCGAAAATGCCGGACTAGGTTTTTACCCCAATATCCGGCGCCGCAGACCGCGACCGAGGCTCTTTTTGACATTTTAGGACTATAGCATCCGCGTCCGGAGCGGTCAATAAACCTCTATCCCCCGGAGGCGTCCCGGCGCCAAACTTCGGCGCATTCGCCCATCGTGCGGATCTCGCGGCCGCTCGAAACGATAACCTCGAGAGCGCGCTCGAAATGCTCGCGCTTCTTGGCGAGCGGAATGCCGGCCCGCTCGAGATGAATCTTGCGGGAGGGGTCGAGGTCGGCGGCGTCGGCCAGGTCCAGTGGATGAACGAGGTAGTAGAACGCGTCGCAGTCCGCGAGGCAGGACCGCAGGAGCTTCTCGAACCTTGGCCAGCCGAGAACGAACGAAAGCGTGTGCCAGCAGGCGACGCGGTAGCGGTTCGTCGGGAGCGGCAGGACGAGAATACCCGGCGAGGCGCCGGACGCGCGCGGGCGGAGGCCGCCGTCGCTCACAAACGGATGCCGCGGGCCCCAAAGTTGGGCGCCCAGGTCCTTCCGGCGGTGGATCCGCGCGAATTTGTCGCTGCCCAAATGGTTGTAGAGATTTTTCGCGACGGCCACCGCCATGAGCCACGACGGGGCAAGCGAGGTGTCGTAGCCGTATCCGGCGTCGATCAACCTACGCAGAAGCGCCGGCGACGTGGCCCAGCCCGGCGCGATGAAACCGCGCGGCGGCGTTCCGGCCGTTTCGGCGATGAGATCGTGCGCGGCATGCACTTCCTTCGCGATCGCGGCGTCCGGAAGGCTCCCGAGATTGAGCGGGTGGGACCACGAATGGTTTCCGATCTCGTGTCCGTCCCCCGCCCACTCGCGCACACGCGCGCGGTTCCGGGCCGATTCGAGGTCCCGGCCGATCAGGTACAGGCTGTACTTGAATTTGAAGCGTGCCGCGGCGTCCAAAAAACGGTCCGCGATGCGGAAAAAGGACGGATCTTCGTAGCCTGCGGGAAATCCGTAGGCTTCGTTCAGCGAATCGAAGTTCACGTTGATCGCGGCGAGTTTCTTCACGTCAGAAATGATTTCTCGAAAGGTCTTTCCACTCGGCGACGCGGTAGCCCGCCCTCTCGAACGCGACCACGTCCCCGCGCGACGGAAGCCCGTAATAGCGGGACCCGGCGGCCGCAGGCGCGGCGCCGGCCGGGGCATCCGCTTTCGCCAGCGTCTCGCGGACCGCGCGGCGCATCGTCTCGGGAAAATTTCGGTAAACGTCCGTGTAGAACGCGAGCATGGACGAATGCGGGCCGGATTCGCGGCGCTCCTCGAAAAGCACGCGGCCGGTATCGACTCCTTCGTCCACGAGGTGGCAGGTTACGGCCGGAGGCAACCCGTTCAGGCGCGACCACAGAAACGGAAAGAGCCCGCGGCACTGCGGCAGGACGCCGGCATGCTTGTTCACGACGCCCGCGCGGGCGGCTTTCAGCACCGGCCCTTTCAAGACGTCGTTGAGGAAAATCAGAACGACGTCGACGCGGTTCTTCATGATCCACTCGGCGACCGCCGGATCGTTCGGATCCGCCGCGTGCGCGATCGGCACGCCTGCTTTCTCGAACGCGTTCCAGCCTCCGGGCATCGCAAAAAGACCCTTCACCGCGCTCTTCATCGAATAAAGCGAAAAAAGAAGCGTGTTCTTTACGCCGAACGTGCGGAAATACCAGCCGAGCGCCTCGCTCCCGCGCATGCGGGCGAGCTTCGACGGAAAAATACGGACACCGACGACGTCGTACTCCGCCCGCAGCGCCGAAAGTGCGCGATACCAGGCAGGCAGCGCCCAGGTCCGGTCATCGGCCGTCAGGATAGCGATCCGCGGGCGGAGGCTTTCGGTCACGCGGCTCTCGCATCGCTACGTTTCAAGAGACCGAGCAGGATCTTCGCCGCAAAATAGAGTGACGCGACCGAATAAAGAAGACGCGAACCGGCCACGGCCTTCCCCGGCACGTGCCACGCGACGTCCTGCGGGAACGGATAAAAAAGGCCCGGCCCGGCCGAGGCGGTGTCGAGATTGAACGCGAAGATGAGGACAAAATAAATCCAGGAAAGAGCGCGCGGCCACGGCTCCCCCTTCATCATGAGCCAGACGAAAAGCGGCAGCGTCCACATGAAATAATGGACGTGCGTGGTCGACGTCGCATGAAGCGTAAGGAGGACCGCCAGCGACAGGCGCAGGAACACGTCCGCACGGCGCCCGGGCGGAACCGGATTGCGGAAGACGAACGGCGCGATACACGCGAGCCAAGTGCCTACGAGCACGATCTTCGAGGCTTTCGCCACGATCTCGGCGTTCGTACGGAAAATGCTCTGCGTCGCCATCTGTAGGACGACCGGCGAGTAATAGGCATGAAGGACGTACCCGCGCGAGTGAACCGCCAGCGGCAGGAGGATGAGCACAAGCGGGGCGGCCGCGCAGGCGGCGAGCTTCGCGCGCTCCTTGAAACCCGCGCCAAGGACGAGAACGGCCGGCGCCAAAAGAAGGAGTGCGAACGAATCGAGCAGGCACGTGAGGCCGAGCAGAGCGCACGCGCGGCCGTTCTTCCCTTTTTCCGCGCAAAAGATCACGGCCCAAAGGCAAAGCGCGGTCCAAAGCCGGTACTGCCCGAAAACGTAGCACCCGTACAGCACGATCGGGCTGAAGAGCCAGATCGTGGCCGCCTTGCGCGCGTCTTTTCCGAAAAGGCGCCACAGGATCGCCACGATCCCGGCTTCGGCCAAAAGGTACGATGCCTTCATCCAAAAAAGCATCCGGAAAATCGCCGTCGAGGCGCCGAGCACGCAATCATCGGCCTCATTGAATGGCAACTTCTCGGAGACGCCGTAGACGTCGGAGGTCGAAGAGATGACGACCTTCGACTTCCGGGTTTTGGCAAAGCGAAGTACCGATTCTGCGCCCATCGCATTCACCATGAGCGTCGGAACTGCCCGCTGGCTTTCTCCGATTTTCTTGAGAGAAGCTTGATGCAGGACGACGTCGGCGTGCGGAACTTTACGCAGAAGCATTCCGGTGTCGAGCACGTCGAGCTGGATGAATCGGAAGTTGGGATTTTTGAGGTGGTTGCGGACGTTGTCGAGCTTGCCATAGGAAAGGTCGTCGACGCCGATGACTCGCTCGCCCCGCAAGAGGAGCTCGTCGAGGAGATGGGAACCGATGCATCCGCATACACCGGTGATGAGAATGGTTCGTTTTTTCACCAAAATACGCGACCCCCTTATGACGAAGCGAGTACTATAGCATCCTCGTTACGAGCAGGCAAATACTAAAGGATGACCCGTGTCGCCTCTTGTATTAGAATACCGCCCGTGGCTCCCTCTTCTGTCCGAAAGTCGCTCCTAATCGCCGCCGCCGCGGCCGCCGCGGCGTCGCTTCCTTTTTTGAGCGGCGCTCTTCCGGAAAAAGCGGCTTTAACGGCGCTCACCGTGGCTGTGTTGGCAGGCGGGTTCGCAGGAAGAGGGCACGGAAAGGCCGCTTCGCTGGTTCTTCTTGCCGCCTCCCTCTGCGTCGCTCTCGCTGCCTGCGATCTCCTGGCGCGACTTCTTCCCCCGAGCATCTTCTATTATCGCCCCGAAGACGCCTTCCTCAGTCGGCGCCCGGAAATGCCTGCCGTGTCGCGCTTTTCGAAGAACGCCCGGTTCCGGGGCCGCGTGGTCGGGGACCTGGCGGCGCTTGCGGGAGGTCATGCCGAACCGCGCGACGTCTGTTTTGTGACGGACGAGGCGGGTTTTCGCAATCTTCCTGGTACGCGCGCCCGAGCGATCGACGTCCTGCTCGTCGGAGATTCGTTCGGTATCGGGAACGGCACTTCGCAGGAAAAAACATGGGCGAGCGTTCTCGAAAACCGCTACGGGCGTACCGTTTACAATCTCTCGACTGGCGGATCACCGTGGACCGAGCTTATGAACGTGAAAACCGAAATCGACTCGCTCCGCACGGCTCCCGACGCCGTCCTGGTCTGGGCGCTTTTCACGGGCAATGACCTGGACGGCGAATACCGCGGAACCGAACCGGTCTTCACGGCCCCGCTCGAGCGTTTCGGCGTCCGATGGACGACGTTCCGCGAGCGCTCGCCGGTGCGGCTCCTCCTGCGGCGGGTGCGGTACGCGCTTCGGCTGAGCGCCGACACGCGCGGTCCTTCACCGGTTCACGCGCGCGTTCTTCCCGACGGTCGAACCGTCCTTTTCCTGAACGACTACGCGAAAGCCGAAGAGAAGCCTTACTCGGAATGCATACGGAGCAAAAATTTAGGAGCGCTCCACGCGACATTCGCCGAAATGAAAAGGCTTTGTGAGGAGAAGGGCGTTCGGGTTGCCGTTGTGGTGGTTCCGACGAAGGAAGGCGTTTATGATTGGATCCTGAGCGGAAAGCGGAGCGCCACGGCCTCGAGCGGTTTTTCCCTTCTCGTCCGCGATCTTTGCGGCGAAAACGGCTTCGCGTTTTTGGATCTCAAAGACCCGATGCGACGGCTCGCGCTCTCGAAACCGGAGACGTCGCTCTGGTGGCTCGACGACACTCATTGGAACGACGCCGGGCACGCCGAGGCGGCACGCCTGGTCGAAGCTAAGCTAGGTTCGCCCCGCTTGCGAAGCGACGAGCGATCGTTCTAAGTTCACGGCGATGCGCTCGGCCGCTTTTCCGTCCCATCCCCGCGGCACGCGAGTCTTCTTCCATTTCCCGGCGATCGCTTTCCGCGCCGCCGCGACCACGACCTTCACGTCCGAACCCACGAGCACGTTCGTCCCCTCTCTCACCGTGACGGGCCGCTCGGTGTTTTCCCGCATCGTCAGGCACGGAACACCAAGTTTCGTCGTCTCTTCCTGAATACCGCCCGAGTCGGTGAGCACGAAAGCACTTTCCTTTACGAGCTTGAGAAAATCCGTGTAGCCGAGCGGCTCGATCATCCGAAAACCCGGTAAGGCCGCGAAGCGTTTTCCGAGACCGTGCGATTCGATCATCTTCCGCGCGCGCGGATGGACGGGATAGAGAACCGGCGTCAGACGCGCGATGGACTCGAAGATCGAAAGGATCTTAAGGAGAGCCGCCTTCGTGTCCACGTTCGAGGGCCGGTGCATCGTCACCACGGCATACCCCTTCGGCCGGAGCCCAAGGCTCGCGACCACGCGCGATCTCTCGATGGCGGGAAGTCCCGCGACTAGGCTGTCGATCATCACGTTACCGTCGAAAAAAACCCGTCTCGCCGGAATCCCCTCGCGTCTCAGGTTCCGGATGGCACTCTCCTCGGTCACATAGAGAAAATCCGACAGGCGGTCCACCGCGATCCGGTTGATTTCTTCGGGCATCGCCCTGTCGAAGCTGCGAAGTCCAGCCTCGACGTGCGCGACCGGCACCTGCATCTTGGCAGCGGCAAGGGCGCACGCGAGTGTCGAATTCACGTCTCCCACCACGACGATCGCATCCGGACGCTCCTTAAGAAGCGTCCGCTCGAAAAGCTCGAGCACCTTCGCGGTTTGAGCGCCATGCGTTCCGGAACCGACCTCGAGATGCACGTCCGGCTTCGGGATGCCAAGGTCCCGGAAGAACACCCCCGACATCTTGAAGTCGTAGTGCTGTCCGGTGTGAACGAAGACGACCTGGAAGCGCTTTCGGAGCGCGCGGATGAGCGGCGCGACCTTAATAAAGTTTGGCCGCGCCCCTGCCGCCACCACGACCTTCAAGCGCCGCCGTTTCACGTCACGCTCCCCAGCCGCGGCCGGATGCGAGCGCGGTACAGCGAGAACGCGAAGTAGGCGCACAGGACTGAGAACCCGAGGCGCGCGAGAGCGACAAACTTGCCCCAGGGAAGGAACCTCTCCATGACCTCATGAAGGCTCGGCAACGAGGAAAAGAACACGGGGTCGAGCGGAACGAGAAGCCCGAGGTTCATCGCGCGCGAATCGAGATTGAAAAAGAAAAGAAAACCAACCATTGCCGCGGAAAGCGGGTACACCCACGGCTCGCCCTCGTCGAAGCGCGCGAGAATCCAGAAAGGCAGTGCCCAAAGGACGTAGTGAACCATTGTCACGGACGTCGCGTAGAGCGCAAAAAGGACGGCGAGCGCCGTGCACGCGAAGAGACGCCCTCTCTCGATGTCCGACAAGGTGCCGGGAGCGCGACAGACTCGCACAAAAAGGAACAAGTAAAAAAGAAGGAACGCCGTTTTTAAAGCGATAGGAAGGATCCCGGGGGCGTGCACGAACATCCCCTGCGTCGCCGCGCCGACCACGACCGGCGAAAAATAGGCATGAAGAACGAGGCCTCCGGAGGAGATCGCCAGCGGCGCCACGACCAGAAGAGGAAACACCGCGAAGCAAAGCGCAAGCTCCGTCCGCTCCCTCCATCCTCGCCCCAGAATCATGAGGGCAGGCGGCAGAAGAAGCATCGGATAATTCTCGAGGCACGCCGCTGCGCCCGCCAGGACGAACGCCGCGTGCTTGCGTCTTGAACGCAGCGCCCAGAAGAAGACCCACCAGCACGCAGCCGAAAGGACCCGGTACTGGCCGAACGCGTAGGTGGAGAAAATCAGGATCGGGTCGAAGAGCCACCCGCGGAGCGCTTTTTTCCGTCGGTCGGGGGCAAAAGCGTGCCACAAAGCGGCGCACGCCAGCACATCCGCGAAGAGGTACGGAAGCTTCATGAGGAAAACGCGCCGGAGAAGCGCCGGCTCGGGGGAGCCCAGATACACCGCGATGGAGCGTCCGCCCTCGCGCATAAGCGCGTCCGTGCGGACCATGAACTCGGCGAAGCCCGGATCGAGCGGTATAAGAAGTATCTGAAATAAACCAATGAGGAAATACGCCAGCGGCGGATAGTACGTGAAGCCGTGACGCAGATACGTGTCCCCCAGATGCCCGTAAACGTCCCACACCCCGTGGAGACTGAGAAACGACGGGAAATACTGGATGAATAAGATATCCGCGTGGAGGGTCGCTGGCATCAGCGCCAGGCGCAGGGCGAGCGCCGCCGCGAGAAGTTTTTTCACCCGCTCGTCAGAAGAGAGTGTAAATGAGCGGGGCGACGGCCGAAGAATGTGTGACGATGATGAGAAGGCCGATCACGACGAGCATCGTCAGAATCGGCAGAAGGACGAGGTTCCGTGTCGACGTCATGAACCCGAAGAGCGCTTTCAGATCTTTAAGGGAGCGCATGGGTATCCTTTCTTCAGTACGGGTTTTCGCAGGCCTTGTCGTCTTTTTCCGTCGGCTTCGGGCGATGGATCCAGTAGCTGTCGCGGACCGGCTCCAAACGACGTTTGAGCGCGTCGCCCTGCAGCGCGCGCACAAGGAGACCGTAAGGCGCGAATATAACATAGAAGAAAACGATCATGAACAGTTTTGTGAGAAGCTCGCCGAGCTTCGTGAGGAGCCCCGAGTAGAGGCGGTAGAACGCGTCGGCCGCCGATGCGCTCGCCAGACGCAGGACAACGAGAAACGCGCAGAAACCTCCGGCGGCCCATCCGAACGCCGCGTGCCCGCGGTAAAACGTGAAACACGAAACGCCGGCCAGGATGAATGGAACGACCCGGTAAAAACGTTTGGAATCCATCGGCGCTCCCATCAGTCGAGACCCGCCAGCTCGGCACCCTGATATTCGTTCACCGATCCCGCCTTCTGGCCGGATTTTTCGAGGAAGAAGGAACCGAGCACCAGCACGTCCATTTTCGTCTTCAGGAAGCAGCGGTACGCCTCGGACGGCGCGCAGACGATCGGCTCTCCGCGGACGTTGAACGAGGTGTTGATGAGGACGGGGCAGCCGGTGAGCCGGTCGAACGCCTCGAGAAGTTTCCGGAAGCGCGGATTCTCCGGACCCACCGTCTGCACGCGCGCCGAGCCGTCGACGTGCGTGACGGCCGGGATGGTGGAGCGGACGTCGTGCAGGCGGTCGAGCCCACGCGGGCGCTTTCGGTCGCCTACACGCTGCTTGGAAGCGACGTCCGCGACGATCAGCATGTACGGGCTCTCTCCTTCGAGGTCGAAATATTCTTTCGCGCGCTCGCGGAGGACCGCCGGGGCGAAAGGACGGAAGCTCTCGCGGAACTTGATCTTCAAGTTCATGATCGACTGCATCTTCGACGAACGCGCGTCCCCGAGAATGCTGCGGGCGCCGAGCGCGCGCGGCCCGAACTCCATCCGGCCCTGGAACCAGCCGACGACCTTCTCCGAAGCGATCGCCTTCGCGGTTTCCTCTGCGATCTCCGCCTCGGACAGCTTCCGGTAGGCCGCGCCCTCGGAACGAAGGAACGCCTCGATCTCCCCGTCTGTGAACTCCGGCCCCCACAGCGAGGCGCCCTGGATGCCGTGTACCGGATCCGGGTTCGGGACGCGGGGCTGCTTGAAATAGTGGTGGTTCACGTACATCGCCGCGCCGAGCGCACCACCTGCGTCGCTGGAAGCGGGCTGCACCCAGATCTCGTCGAATATCTTCTCTTTTTGGATCTTTCCGTTCGATACGCAGTTGAGAGCCACTCCGCCGGCTAGGCATAGACGCCGCTCGCCCGTGGTCTTTCGCACGTGCCGCGCCAGGCGAAGCATCGCCGTATCGAGGACCTCCTGGATGGAGCGCGCGACGTCCAGATGGCGCTCCTGGAACGGGCTTTCCGCCGGCCGCGCGGGGCCCCCGAAGAGATCCTCGAACTTGCGGTTGATGGAATTGAGCCCGCCCGCGTAGCCGAAATAATCCATGTTGAGCCGGTAAGAGCCGTCGTCTTTCAGATCGATCAGGTTCTCGAGAATGAGGTCCATGTACTTGGGCTCGCCGTAAGGCGCAAGACCCATCAGCTTGTACTCGCCTGAATTGATCCGGAAGCCGAGGTAATGCGTGAACGCCGAGTAAAGAAGCCCAAGGGAATGAGGAAAATGGATCTCGGCCTGGATATCGAGGCGGCGGTCGTTTCCGACGCCGTAGCTCGTCGTCGCCCACTCGCCCACGCCGTCGACGGTCAGGAACGCGGCACGATCATAGGGCGACGCGTAGAACGCCGACGCGGCGTGCGACTGGTGGTGCTCCGGAAATAGAATCGGCGCTTTGGTCTTCAGCTCCTCCTCGATCATGGAGTGGATGTAGAGCCGGTGACGGATCCAAAGCGGGATCGCCTGCAGGTAGGACGGGAGGCAGCCCGGGGCGGTCAAGAGATGGGTTTTCAGGATGCGGTCAAACTTGAGAAGCGGTTTGTCATAGAATGCGACCGCGTCGAGGGCGTCCGCCGAGACGCCGCCCTGCTTCAAGCAAAACTCGACCGCGCGGGCCGGGAACGAGTCGTCGTGCTTTTTGCGCGTGAAACGCTCTTCCTGCGCGGCCGCGACGATGCGCCCGTCCTCGAGAAGACACGCGGCGCTGTCGTGATAGAACGCGGAAATTCCGAGGATCTTCATCGCGCGGTCCCCCGCAGGTAGCGCGCTTCGAGGTGGTCCGCGAGTTTCTCGGCGATCAGGCGGTGGCCGGCCGGGTTCGGATGGAAGTAGTCGCCCGGCGTGATCTTGAGAGCGTCTTCGTCCCGGCCTTTCAGCGCCGCGAGGAGGTCGAAGGTGTCCACGCCGAGATCGCGGCCCGCCCCGAGGATCTGGTCGTGCAGCATTTGGTACGGATACCGTTCGTTTTCGCCGAGGCCGATGAGACGCGGGAAAACGGCGATCGTGAACTCGAATCCTTCCGAGCGGGACAGCTCGCGGATCTCGCGGAGCGCGGCGGTCGACGCCTTCCAGCCCGGGTGATCCGGCTTGAAGTGCTCGTCATAGGTTTCGGCGAACTGCTGAGGAGTCACGCGGTGGCGCATGACTTCGATCTTCTTTCGGAAGAAGGCGTACAGGTAGGAGTGTTCCTTGAGAAAATCCTTCACCCGGCGAAGCGCGGGGTTTCCGATGAGGCCCTGTTGGCGCGAGAAAGGTTCCGCGTCGTTTCCGACGTAACTCAAAAGAACGAGATCCGGGCGATAGCGCAGCCCAATTTCCTTGAGCAGAATCGCTTCCTGGTACGTGTTGTAGCCGCGAATCCCGCCGTTCAGCACTTCCACGCGGAGTCCCCGCGCGGAGAGGACTTCCTCGAGCCGCTTCGAGAACGTCTCCTCGGCGGCGACGCCGTCACCGAAAGCCACAGAATCGCCCAGCACGAAGACGCGATAAACGCCTTCCGGTTTCTCCATCTGGAAATCGCGGTCGCGCAGGCCGGAGGAATTGATGCGGATCGGGTTGCCATTGATGTCGCGGCCCGTGAATCCGGGCCTGTGCTCGAACGCGCGTGTTTCGCTGCGGCGGAAAAGCCCGGGCGGCGTGTCGATGAGCGACGTTTGCGAAAGCACGAATTCGCCGCAAACAACGGCGATCAGGGAGCCCGCGGCCAGCGCGAGAACGGGTCTTAAGAAGGTCGTAAACATGCGGGCCATTCTATCACACCCCCGCGCCGGTGCGCTTCCTGCCGATCATCACGAAGAAACCGCCCTCGCGGTCCGCCGTCAGGAGCATCCCCGTCTCGACCAGGAGGCGTTCGAACCCGGTGCCCGGCACGGACGGCTCGAAGAGCCGCTCGTCGTCGGTGACGGACTCGAACGGGCGCGTCTTGGGGATCGAGCTCACGAAATCGACGCCGCTCTCCTCGAACCACCGGAGCACCTCGCCGAAGGTGTGTTTCGACTCGTGCGGGTTCTTGTACTGATCCATGAACCAAGTGCGCTTGCGCGTTTCGCTCAACTTCTCCCTCTTGATACGGGGGTCTAGAAACTGGAAGCGATTGCCGGTGGCGTTGAAGATCGCCCGGCGGACGTCGGTCGGGATGCGGCTGTACGCGTGGTAGAGGCCGATAAGGACGTGTCCGCCCGGCTTCGCGAGGCGGAGTATCGAGCGGAAAGCCAGATACGGGTCCGCTGTGTGGTGCAGGACCCCGTTCGAAATGACGAGGTCGAACGATTCGCGCGCAAACACCGGCCGGAACAGGTTCATCTGGCAGAACGACACGTTCTCGATCTCATTGCGGGTTTTGAACGCCTGTGCGAGACGCAGTGAGTTGAGGCACATGTCGGCGCCGATTACCTGCCGGCCACCGGTGATTCCAAGGAAATTGCTGAGCTGGCCCGTGCCGCAGCCGCATTCAATCACGCGCGCGCCGTTGGGCAGCTGCTCGTCAAGAAGCCGGGCGAGAACTCCCTTCTCGGCCTTGTCGCGAAGCGTCGCTACAGAGTCGATGTCCTCGTAGTTCGGGAACGGCGTCTCTTCGTAGAAAGCTTTCATGGCCTCGGTGACGTCGGCCCTGCCGTCCCAATCGTTCGGAAGGAAGAAGAGCGGGATCCCCGCCTCGGAAGTGAACGCTTTGCCGCAGGCCTTGCACGAGAAACCGGCGCCTTCGCGTGCGAGGACGCCCTCGCAAGCGGGGCAAAAAAGAGATGGGTTCACGCGAAAAAAAACGTCCCCTGTTTTTTCATCTGAACATTATGTCCGAAGAGCCGGAAATTGCCAAACAGAAAGAGACGGGAATCCGAGGAGGCTTAGATGGGAACGGAAGCTGTTGCCGCGGCCGAAGCCGCGGATTCATTGTCCGCCGCGTCGAGCGCGAGGACGGAATAGGAGTACGAGGAGCCGCGCGCGACCGTGCGGTCGACGTAGGTGGGACTTTCCGTCGAGCCGAGAGCCGCGCCGTTACGGAGCACCCGGTATCCCGTCACGCCGACGGCGTCCGAAGAAGCCAACCAGTCGAGACCGACGACCGCGGTATTGACTCCCGGTTCCGTCACCGGCCGTGTCATTTTGTAAAGAGAGGCGTCGGCGCGGACATCGGCCAGGGCCTGAACGGGATGGGCCGAGGCGCTCGCGTCGGTGAAGGCGCGCGGTTCGGCGGCGCGCAAAAGCAGGCGTGTCGACGCGTCCGGATCGGACGCGAGCGTAGGCGGCGTAAACGGAACGTCCCAGCGCGCCAGACCGCGCGTAACGCGGAAGCCGTCCAGACGGCCGCCCAGATGCGTGATGCGGTCGTCGCGGTAATCGAGACAGCCCACTACGAAGGGTCCGGAGTAATCAGGATACGGATCGGGGTCGACGCCGCTCGCCTTCTCGACGCCGTCGCGGAATATTTTCCAGGTCGAACCTTTGCGCACGAGCGCCAGGTGGTACCACGTGTTGGGCGCGATCGAATCGGGCGCCACGAGCTTGGAGCCGTAAGTGAACACCTGCATCCCGGCGTTGAAGGTCCACTGGCGGCCGTTCCATTCGAAGCGCATGTAGTCGACACTTGAATTGCCCTGCGAGAAGATCGCCTGGATCGCCGAGACGTTGTCGAAGCGCGCCCAGAAGTCGATCGTCAGATCGTCGGAGGCGAGGTTCCAATCTGGGGCGTCGGCGAAGACGAGCGCGTCGCCCTGCCCATCGAAGAAGATCGAGGTGCCGGGCGCTTCGGCGGGGACCTGGGGAGTTTCCTCGGAAGCGGCGGCGCGGAGGTTCGCGGGGACGGTCGGGGCGGCGGTGTCGGTCCCTAGGGTCGCGGCGTTCACGGCCGCGCTAGGCGCACTCTCGTTCTGCGCGTTGTCGACGGCCGTGACGCGGTAGGAGTACACCTGCCCCGGCGTCACGCCGGTGTCGGCGTAAAGCGTGACGAGCGTATCGAAAGAACCGGCCAGCTGTCCGTCCCGGAAAATCTTGTAGGTCGCGACGTCCCGTTCGGGGCTCGCCGCCCACGTGACGAGAATCTCGCGGGCTCTCGCCTGCGCGGCGAGCGAAGTCGGGGCCGCCGGAGACGTGACGTCCGGAATGGTGACGGTCACCGCCGCGCTCGAGGCGGACACGTTGCCGGCCGCGTCGTGCGCCTTCAGGAAATAGGAATAGGCGTTCCCGTCGGTCACGCCGGCGTCGACGTACGACCGCGAAGCGGTCTGCGCGATCTGCGCATTGTCGCGGAAAATACGGTAGCCCGTGACGCCGACGTTGTCGAGCGGGGCGTCCCATGCAAGACTCGCCTTCTTCACTTCCACGACGCCGTACGTGCGGATAGACGGGACCGAAGGCGCGGTGAGATCGGCGATCGTGAGCGAAACCGGACCGGCTTCTGGCGATTCGTTGTCCGCGGCGTCGAACGCCCGCACGGCGTACGCGTACGCGCGGCCGGGCACGCCTGTCGAGTCCCGGTAAAAAGCGACCGTCGAAACGCCGACGCGCACGCCGTCGCGGAAAACCCGGTACCCCGCCACGCCGCGGTCGTCGATCGAAGCGCTCCACGTAACGTCCGCGCTTTCGCCCGCCACCTGCCGCACTGCAAGATCCCCCGGAACCGACGGCGGAAGCGTGTCGTCCACGCCCGGGAAGCGCAGCTTGTAAGCAGAGCTCGCGTCGCGCGAGATCCAAAGCGTGTCGCCGTCGGGCGCGAACGTCATCGCGTTGGCGCCGGACCCGTTCGGGAGATTGAGGGTCAAGTCGTGCCAGGTGACGCCTGCGTCCTCCGAGAAGAAGATTTTGCCGGGCGCGTGGCCGTTCCACTTGACCGTACTCACCGCGATGCGCGACGGATTCGTCGGGTCGATGGCGATGCCGTCGCAGGTGCCGCTGCCTTCGAATTTTTTGAGAAGCCCCCACGATGTGCCCCGGTTGCGCGAAACGTAGAGCGCCGGGCCTCCCGTGTCCGCCGCGGCGTAGACCGTCCCCGCGGAATCGACCGCGATGTCGAAGACGTAATTGCTCGCGCTGAAGACCTTCGACCAGTTGGCGCCGTAATTTTCGGTGCGGTACACGCCGCCCGCCGCGTCCCCAACCGTGCCCCAGTAGATGCGACTCGGCTCGAGCGGATCGACGGCGAGGCCGTTGTAAATTTTGAGCGACGCAGGCTGGGCCGCCCCGCGCGTCCACGCGTAGCCGCCGTTGGTCGAATAAAAGAATCCGCCGCCGTCCGTTCCGTCGATGCCCAGATAATACCGTGTGGGATCGACGGGATCGCGCGCGAGCGCGCGGGCGTAGCCTTTATCCCAGACGACGGACGTGCGCGGGTAGGCCGCGGGAAGCCCGTTTTTCGTCTTCGTGAACGACGTGCCGCCGTTTTCGCTGATGAGAATCTGATTCGCCGCCCCGTTCCAGGGCGAATTGGTGGCCACGATCTTGCTTCCGTTCACGACGACCTTCCAGACGTGCCCCGCGATCGAATTGTCGTAACCCGCGCCAGGAATGATCGCGCGGTACGTCGTGCCGCCGTCCGCGGAAACGGCCAGGCCGTTGTCCATCGTTCCGACGAACACGCGGCCGTCCGCACCGATGTCGATGTCCGAACCGATCGTGTTGAAGGCGCCTTTGATGCGCTCGCGCCAGGTGACGCCCGCGTCGTCGGAACGCCATACGCCCCAGAAGTCGGCGAAATAAAGGACGTTCGAATCGAAGGGATCAATGACGGCCGTAAGCGGCCAGCCGAAACCGGTCGACCACGCGCGCGTCGGATTGGAGGTGAGATCGTGCGAAAGGCCGCGCTCGACGCCGGTCCAGCTCAGGCCGCCGTTCACACTGAGAAGCGCGGTCCCGTTCCAGCCGTCGCGGCAGCCGACGAGGAGGCGCACGCCCTCCGGGCTCGTGGCGGCCGAAAGCCGGTACACTTCGCCCGCAGTGGGAAGATCGACGCTGTAGCGCCAGCTCGCGCCGTTGTCGGAGCTGATCGAAACGCGCGTGCCGCCCGCCACGTAAATCGTGTTTCCGATGGACGCGATATCGAGCGCCCGCGGCGTCAAAGGCGACAGCGTCTCCCACGCGCCCGAGGCGACGGTGCAACGACGGAGCCCGTTGAACGCGCCCGCGAAAAGATAAACGCCGTCGCCGGTCAAGTGAAGGGCGCTGGCGGCGGCTCCGAGAGGGTTCCCCATGGACGCCCAGGTGACGCCGCCGTCGGACGAACGAAAGATCTCCCCGGTCTGCGTGCCCGCGAAGACGCGGTTGGGGTCCGACGGGTGCACGACGATCGAGCGGTAATCGTCGGGACGCTTGAAAATCACCCGGTTGCGGGTGGCTTCGAGAAAACGCCACTGCGTGCCCGCGTCGTCGGAGCGGTGAATGCCGATCGATGTCCCCGCGTACAGCACGTTCGGATTGGACGGCGCGACGGCGAGATTCACGATCTTGATGTTAATGAGCCCCTCGTTCTTCGGAACCCAGAGATTGCCGCGGTCGTCGCTGCGCCAGATGCCGCAGACGTCGGAAAGAAGATAGACGCGACCCGCTACCGAGGGGTCTGGAACGACCATGGGGTAGGCGCCGCCGCCGTACCAGCCCGCGAATTCCCATGCGAGTCCGGTCGGAAGCGCGCTCGCAGGCACGGCTCCGCCGACGAGGCACGACAAAACAAGGGCGGCAACGGCCGCAAGGGCAGGTCTTTTCACAGGGAAAGGGATTCTCCGAAAACGTACGGTAAGCGGAAACATTATACCGCACCGCTGCCCTTTTTACGAGCTGAAAACGATCCTCTCTGGATTCACCTGGTAAATTTCAAGATACGGGCCGGGACGGACGCGCGAAAAAAGTTCCCGCGAACGGAACGGAAGCGCGACCCAAGCCCACTCATCTTCCGAGAATTTCTTGGCGGAATCCCGGTAGGGCGAAAAAACGGCGACGAGATTTCCGTCTTTCGGACCGAGCCCGGAGCCTTCGCCCGGATAGCGATAGCGGACGAGGTATTCTACCCTCTCTTTTTTCAACGCTTCGGGCGTCGGCTCGAGAAGCGGCGCCGTCCACAGGAAATCTGAATCTCCGGCGCCGGGTTCGCGCAGATAAAAGAGCCAGTACCGCTTCTCGCCGCCCGACGCGACCTCGACCCAGCCCAGCTTCCGGAGCTTGAGCGCCGCGTGGGGATCGTTCGCGTCCACGCGGGCGCGCTTCTCGGCGATCTGCTCGGACGTACGACGGAGCTTCGGCGAGAAAAAAGCGTGGTCGAACGCGATCGAGGTGCCTTCGGGAAGATTTTCGCGGATCCACCCCGATGCCAGGCGCCGCGTGTCCGGCCGCCGGGCGATCGAATCGAGATAAAACGTCTTCGTGAGCGGTTCGGCCGCCGCGAGCGCGAAAAGCGCCGCCGCGAGCGGCCGCACGAAACGCCGGGGCGAAGCCAGACCCTCGAACACCACGTACGCCGCGCCCAGACAGAGAAAAGGAACCAACGGTAACGCGTAGCGTTCGTACGGCTGGCTGAACGCGCAAATGAACGCGAAATAGGCGGCTGGAAACACGAGGACCCAGCGCGAGGCGGCGCGTCGCACGCAAAGCAGGGCGAGCCCGGCGATCCCGAGCACGGTTCCCACCGCCCCGGAACCTTCGAAGAGCGAATATCCCAGATGATGCGACGGCGGAAAACTTCCCTCCGCTCCGGCCTGCGTGAGGATTTCTTTCATGAAAAATCCGAAATCCAGGATCGAAAACGGATTGAGCGCCGCATATACGCCGAACGTAACTGCCGCGCATGCCGCCAGCGCCGCAGCCGGGCCTTTCTCTGCGTACCCGTGTTTCTTCCAAACGAGAAACGCCAGTGGCAGGACGAGCGGTGCCGCCGTGTATTTGAACGCCACCGCCGCGCCGGCCCACGCCGCCGCACGCCATGCGTCCCCGCGGCGGCCGCAATCCGCGTACGCGGCGAGCGCTCCCGCGGAAACAAGAAGCGTGAAGATCATCGGAATGTCGGCGTAGATGTAGTGCGAATCGCGCGCGTGCAGGAAATTCACGGCCAGGAGCGCCGCCGCGGCGAGTCCGGTCGCGGAGCCGAAAAGGCGCTCGCCGAGACGGTAAAGCGCCCAAACCGATGCGGTCCCGGCGAGCACCCCCAAAACGAGCCGGCCGGCGAGGTAAAACGCCGTCGGATCCCGGAAGAACGAGACGGCGAACGCCTCGCGCGTCGCGCCTGCGAGTGCGGCAAACGCGTACAACGCGCCGTAGACGACGAAGAGGCAGTACGAAGCGAGCGGCGGGATCTTGAAGAAATGCGGGTGGAAATCGCCGGAGGCGTACGCGAGTGCGTGATTCACGACGATCGGCTCGTCCTGATGCAGGAGATCCGGCAGGCCGAATCCGATCCCCGCGACCCGCAGAGCGAAAGCGGCGGCTAGAACCGCCCATAGAAGGAGCGTCGGGACCCGTCCGCTCATCCGGAGACGATCCGGTCCGTCAAATGCTCCGCGAACGCGAGGCTCGACGTGAACGCCGGTGACACCGCGTTCAGAACGTGCGTTGAACGCTCGGCGCTCTCGACGATGAAATCGTTCACGAGACGGAGTGTCGACTTTTCCACAAGCTGGGCGCGCAGGCCCACCCGGTCGAACGGCACGAGATCGCGCGGGCCGATCCGCGGCAGAAGCTCGCGGGCCGATTTCAAAAAGCCGCCGGGCGTGTAACGCGGAGCCTCGCGGAAAACGAGATTCCGGAAACCGTCCGGGTTGCGCGCGAGCATTCGTACGACGTCGCGGGCCATCACGAACGAATCCCGCACGTCGAGGCCCTTGAACACGCCGTAATTCTCGCGGCCGAATGCGGGAATCGCCGTCGGGCCGACAATCACGTCTCCATGCACGTCGCGGAGCGCCTGCGCGCCCAGAAAAGGCACACGGGGGTCCGGCACCGTGTAAATGATCCCGCGCACGCCTTCCCCGCACGCCGAGCCGGGACGGATTTTTTTGTAGAGACCCTTGAACGGCAGAATGCGGTACCGTCCGCCCGCTCCGAAGAGCGACGCGACCCGGTCGGCATGGAGACCGGCGGCGTTCACGAGATGGCCGAACGCGAAACGATCGCTGCCCGCCGTCGCCTCCCCTTTTCCCGGATCGACGGCATGAAGTTCGGTGGATTTGAACACGTCGACACCCAGCGCCGTCACGTCGGCTTCGAGGTGGCGAATCACGTCGTGCGGATCAAATACGGCCGTGTCGGGAGACCAGATCGCTTTGCCGCAGGTGCGTGCCTCAGGCTCGATATCCGTCAAACGTTTTTCGTCGATCAGCTCGACCCGCACGCCGTTCTTCACCGCGCGCTCGTAGAGGCGATCCACTTCGGGCGCGGCGGCCGGCGTCGGTGCGACGACGACTTTCCCGCAGGAACGCAGCGTGAATCCAGCCGCCGCCGCGTATTCGCGCATCATCCGGTTGCCTGCCAGGCAAAGCTTCGCTTTGAAGGAGTCGGGGGCGTAATAGAGTCCGGCGTGGAGGACGCCGCTGTTTCGGCCGCTCGTGTGAACACCGAGCGCGGGTTCTTTTTCGAGGAGGACGACGGTGCCGAGCTTCCGCCGCGCGATCGCGCGCGCCGCGGTCAGGCCGACGACGCCGCCGCCGACGACGAGGAAATCGCAGGTCTTCAAAGGGCTTCGTCCATGCCGTTCAGCATAACACGCCGCTCCCGGAGATGGAAAGCGCGGGCCATCGCGGTTATAATGGAGACATGACCGAATCGAAGATTCTTCAAACGGCACGAGAAGCGGCCCTGGCCGCCGGCAAGATGCTGCTCGCGTCTCAGAAAACGCTCAAAGCTTCCCAGGTGGAGACCAAGTCTACCAACGACTACGTGACGCACCTGGACCGCGCTTCCGAGAAACTCATTGTCGAGCGGATCCGAAAACGCTTCCCGTCGCATGCGATCCTCGGCGAGGAAGGTGGATTCACTCCGGGCGCAGGCCCCCGCTGGGTCATCGACCCGCTCGACGGAACAACCAATTACATCCGCCGCGTTCCCTTCTTCTGCGTCTCGATCGGCGTCGTCGACGAAAAAGGCCCGCTCGCAGGCGTCGTGTACGATCCGACCCGCAAGGAGCTCTTCTCCGCCGAGCGCGGCCGGGGCGCTTTCCTGAACGGACGGCGCATGCGCGTCTCGAAGGTCCGCCGTCTGGGAGAATCGGTGCTTTCGACCGCGGTCCCGTACAAAGCGCGGAAGCGGTTCGACCCCTACGTAAAATGCCTTTCCGAAATGGCGCTTAAAAGTTCGGGGATCCGCCGCTCGGGTTCCGCCGCGATCGATCTCGCCTACGTGGCGTGCGGACGTTTCGACGGGTTCTGGGCGCTCAACCAGGGAGCGTGGGACGTCGCGGCCGGGGCTTGTCTGGTCCGCGAAGCGGGCGGGACGATAACCGACCTCCGCGGTGGGCTACTCTATTTCGAGACCGGCGATCTCTTGGCCTCCAACGGTTCCGTTCAAACCGAACTCCTCACACTCGTCCGCCGCGCGTTTAAATCCACGGCGAAAGCCTAAGAAGCCGAAACCTCGCGCATCGCGGCCAGAATCTCTGCGGGCCTCGAGAAGAGCGGCATGTGCCCCGCTCCTTCCAGGACGCGCAACTCCGCGTTCGGCAAAAAAGCTTCGATTTTTTTCCGGTTGCGGGCGAGCGGCGTAAGGAGATCCCGGTTCCCATTCAATACGACGATTCTCCCCCCGAAAGAAGCGTAACGGCGCTCGAGACGGCCGATATCGGAGCCGACCGCCGCCATGTCCATGGAATTGGAACGGAACGCTTCGGTGCGCATGGAGCGCGCAAGTTCGTTCTTGGCGTAGTCGTAAGGAACTTTCTCGGGATAAAAAGAGCCTTCGAAGAAGACGCGGGGATCGAATAATTTTGTGACCGGTCGGCACACAACTCGGATGATCGCCGTTCCAAGCACCGGCACGCCGATGACGCCGAACACCGGATCGAGCGCCCGCCAAGAAGCAAGGTACGGCGACACGAGAACCAACCCCCGGACCGCGTCCGGATAATCCGCGGCGAACTGAAGCGCCACCGCCCCGCCCCACGAATGGCCGACGAGGGTCACCGGCCGCGCGCCGATGGCTTCGAGCGCGGCATGAAGCGCGGCCGCGTGCTCGCCGAGGCCCATCCGCTTTTTCGGGCGCTCGCTGTCTCCGTGGCCCGGCTGGTCGAAGGCGATCACCCGCCTCTCCCGGGCGAGCTCCGGCAGAATCGACATCCCCCAGGAAGCGGACGAGGTGAACGAGCCGTGGACGAGCGCGACGGGCGCACCTTCGCCCGCCTCTCGAACTGAAAGACGCAAGCCCCCGACTTGGACGGTCCGCACGCTTGAAGCCTTCAGGATGTCTCCGGGGACAGCGTCTTCACGAACTTAGCGGGCGTGCCGGCGAAGAGACAATTCGGCGGGACTTCCGCCCCCTTCGGCAGGACCGAGCGGGCCGCGATTACGGCGCCGTCTCCGATGACGCAGCCCGGCATGATGACCGCTCCGAGACCGATCGTGACCTTGCGCCCGATACGCGTCGGCCTCAGTTTCAATTTTCCCCGCTCGGCCAGGTGCCCCAAAACGACCGCGTCGCCTCCGATGACCGTGCCGTCACCGATTTCCAGCATCGAAACGTCCGCGAGACCCTTCGAGTTGATCTGGACGCCCCGGCCGATTCGGGCGCCCATGAGCCGGTAATAGAGGGGCAGAAGCGGCGTCAGGCGCATGAAATCCATGAACGTCAGATTCACGATGAGCATCATCGCGTTGACGAACGCCCACACGAAGCCGTTCCAGGTGAAGAACCCGAATTCCCCTTCCTTCAAGCGTGCTCCCAGCACGAAACGAAGAAGGACGGTGAGCGCGGCCAGCGTAAGACCGAATAAGAAATAACCGAACCCCGCCCCGGCGCCGAGCGCGAGCGCCCGACAAATCAACGACCCGGAAACGGAATACTTCCAAAGCGCAAGCGTCAGGACGAACGCGGGCGTCAGCGCAACGGTCAAAAGACAGCCGCCCAGCGAATACATGAAGAGCGTGAACGCCCACTGGCCCAGCACGAGCGATGGTTTCAGGCGAGTTTGGCGTCCAGCGTGATTTCCGCTTTGAGAAGCTTCGAAATAGGGCAGCCCGTCTTCGCCGCTTCCGCCGCCTTCTCGAACGCCGCTTTATCGGCGCCGGGCGCCGAGACCTTCGAATCGAGATGCACTTTGGTCACCGTCCACCCCGCGTCGAGTTTCTCGAGCGTGAGCGACGCCGTCGTCTCCACGCTCTGCGGAACGATGTTCGCGCCGCCGAGCTGCGCCGAGAGCGCCATCGAGAAGCAGGCCGCGTGCGCCGCCGCGATGAGCTCTTCGGGGTTCGTGCCCTTGCCGTTCTCGAAGCGGGTGCCGAAGGAATACTGCGTCTTATCGAGAACGCCGCTCTCCGAGGAGACCGAGCCCTTACCGTCTTTTAAGCCGCCTTGCCAAACCGCCGATGCTTTTCGAATCATGGGATACGACCTCCGTTTTAAATGCGTGTGCTTTATTTTAACACGGGAAGAACGAAAGGGCTTATACGTTCGTGCGCGGACGGCCGCCGAGGACGAAGGGGTTCCGCTTGGTCACGCGAAGAATTTCCGCACGCAATCGGCGGCGTGCAGTGCTTCCTCCCGGCGGAGCTCGGGGTACATCGGCAGCGAGAGCGACTTCGCGGACGCTTCTTCGCTGAAAGGGAAATCGCCGGGCTTGTGCCCGAGCGGCGCGTAGCAGGGTTGAAGGTGGAGCGGGAGCGGATAATAGACGCCGTGACCAATCTTCTTCTCGGTCAGATGCGCGGCGAGCGCGTCGCGCCGGTCGGTCCGGATCGTGTACAGGTGGTAGACGTGTTCGTATCCCTCGGGAACGGCCGGGGTCTCTAGCGGCAGGCCGCGTAGCGCCTCGTCGTAGATCGCGGCGAGCGTGCGGCGCTTCGCGTTCCACTCGTCCACGTATTTCAGCTTCACACGCACCACAGCCGCCTGCAATTCGTCCAGCCGGCTATTGATGCCGACGATCTCGTGGTGGTATTTCTTCTTCGAGCCATGCACGCGCAGAACGCGCAGGCGCGCGGCGAGCGCGTCATCGTTCGTCGTGATCATGCCGCCGTCTCCGGCGCCGCCCAGGTTCTTCGTCGGGAAGAACGAGAGGCATCCAGCCGACCCGATACCGGCGGTCATGCGGCCGCGGTGGCGCGCGCCGTAGGACTGCGCGGCGTCTTCCAAAACCGCGATTCCCCTTTTTTCCGCGATCGCCTGGAACGCGTCCATGTCGGCGGAAAGGCCGAAGAGATGGACCGGAACGACGGCTTTCGTGCGCGCCGTGAATTTCGCCTCGGCCTTCGCAGGGTCGAGGTTGAAGGTCTCCGGGTGGATGTCGGCGAAGACGGGTGTCGCGCCGGTGCGCGAGATCGATCCCGCGGTCGCGAAGAAAGTGAACGGCGTCGTCACGACCTCGTCGCCGGGGCCGACGCCGAGCGCCCAAAGGGAGAGATAGAGCGCGTCGGAGCCCGAAGCGACGCCGATCGCGTGCTTCACGCCGACGCGGGCGGCGATGTCCTTTTCAAGACCTTCGACGTTCTCTTTCAGGATGAACTGCTGGGAGTCGACGACGCGGGCCAAGGCTGCTTTCACTTCGTCGCCGATCTTCGCCTTCTGCTCGGTGAAATCGATGAAACGGACTCCCCTGCTCACGCTTCGCCCTTCACGCCGGCCTTCGTCTTCGAGAATTTCGCGCCGCACCGGTTGCACACGGTTTTCTTGCCCGCGAAACGCAGGCGTTCGCCACAGGAGCACATCCAGCCGGCGACGCGGGCCGGAGACCCGAGAACGAGCGCATGGTCCGGTACTTCCCTCGTGACCACCGATCCGGCGCCGATAAAAGAGTAACGGCCGAGAGCGACGCCGCAGACGATCGTGCTGTTGGCGCCGATCGTCGCGCCCTTCTTCACGACCGTCTTCCCGTATTCGTTCTTACGAGAGACGTGCGCGCGCGGGTTCTTCACGTTCGTGAACACGCAGGAGGGGCCACAAAAGACATCGTCTTCGAGGACGACGCCGTCGTAGAGAGAGACGTTGTTCTGGATCTTCACGCGGTCGCCGACGACGACGCCCTTGGCGACGAATACGTTCTGGCCGATCACACAATCGCGGCCGAGCGACGCGCCGTCCATCACGTGGCAAAAATGCCACACTTTGGTCCCGTCGCCGACGGAGGCGCCGGGATGGACTTCGCTCGACGGATGGACGTAAAAAGGTCGCTTAGACATGAAGGCCCATTATGTCCGATTCGCCGCCGGTTCGGCAACGGAATTCAAGCAGTAGACGTCCAGAGGAAATCCGAACCCCGGAGCCCGGCTCGCGCCTTATTTTGACACGGAAGAACGAAAGGGCTTATACGTTCGTGCGCGGCCGGCCGCCGAGGACGAAGGGGTTGAAGTAGTCGTCGAAGGCGGGGCGGTCCATCATCACGGCCCACGCCGAGGTGAGCGTGGGTACGGGGTTCGCCCACCAGCCGAAAATAATGTAATACCGGCGATTGGAATAATTGTAGGCGACGGAACCGTCGTCGAGAAGGACTTTGAGCGTTTCGACGCCGTCTCGCATCGTCCGCGCGTCGGTGCGGAGTTCCTCGGCCCAGAGCGCGTGCTCCCGGTTGCCGCCGTTCCGGTGAAGCGTTTCGTAATGGCGGGCCGTCTCTTTGGCCATCAAGATCGCCCCGAACGTCCACTCCGAAGAAAGGACGTCGTGGCCCGCCGTGAAGCCGACGCCTCGCAGGACGCCGTTCTCGTAATAACCCGCGATTTCTTTGGTTTTTTTCCACAAACGATAGGCGGTGCTTTCGTCTCCCCCGCCGATCTCGCGGTTCACCCAGCCCGCGCCCAAAACCGCGAGACCCCACGTCTGCACGTCCACAGCGAACTCCGGCGCGGCGTGGAACTCTCCGCCGATCCAGAACCCTCCCTGAAGAAACGTCCCCTCGGGACCGAGCAGGTGCTTCCGGAAATAATCCTCCATCCCCTCGCGCACCTTCACCCCGCGCTCGGTGCCTCGGATGATCCGTTCGAGAGTTTCAAGATGCGCGGCGGCCTCGGGGAGATCGCGGTGCGGTTCGAGCGCCTCGGCGAGCATGCGAAGCGCCGCGACCATCGAAAAGTTGTTCTCGTTCGAGATATCGCGCGGATGTTTGCCGTGAACGCCGGTCGGGACGTGGTAAATCGCGCCGATCGAGCTCTGCATCGCGTCGATTGCCGGCAGGAGGCTCAGCGCGAGCGCGAGCTCTTCGGATTCCCACGGGACGGCGCCACCGTTCTTGAGGTAAGACGTTTGAAGGGGTCCGATGATGGCGGCCCAAGAATTTTCACCGGTGATCGGCTTCCAGTCCTCATGGTGGAGAGCAGGCGTGTTGGGGAAGCCGTCGAACGCGTCTTTCTGGTCGAGCGGGTCGCGCATCCGGTAAATATCGGAAACCATGCGGAAGAAAAAGGCGTTTTCGCGCTTCACCTCCCGCTCCTGTTCACCATAACGGAACGGGAAATCCCACGCGCGAATGTCGTAGATATCGCCGCTGCGGCCGGCACTCAGGCGCGTCGTGTGCGCGTCGGCTTCCTCAAAGTTCCCGGAGAGAGCCATCGCGATCTGCCACGTGGCCGCGTCGTAGAGATTCACCGCGCCGGCGTCCGCAAAGCCGGCCTCGCCGGTCAAGATACGCTCCATGATGTCCTCGAGCCTGGCCGGGTCGGACTGGATCGACTGCCAATAGCCTTTCGGAGGCCGGTAGCTGAGAGGCAGGCCCCAAGGCGTCTTGTTGGCGCGCAGGAACTTCACGATCGCATCCCGGCCCGCGTCCGAATACTCGAAACGGGGAACGGCCGTGGCAGATCCGGTGGGAGCGGAAGGTACGGGCTGCGGCGGCGGGAGCGCCGACAAAAGACGTCGGCGTTCTTTGATCGCATCTAGCATGATCGCGTCGGCGGCGAGGCGATTCTCGGCGGAAGCCGCTTTCTCCACGGCCTCGACGAATGCGGCGTTCGCGGCGAGGCGCAGACGCTCGTCTTCGCCCGCGGCGCGCACGACCGGGACGAAGAGAGAGACAGCGAGAACCGTGACCGCCGTCTTCGGGAGGATACTTTTAAAAAAGTTTGAAGCGGTGAGCAAAACTATCGGGCGGATCTTCGCAAGGCGCGAAGCGCGAGAAAGACGAGAGCGAGAACCCATCCCGCGGCGGCGGCCCATTCGCAGCCACGCACCGCTGCGGAGACCGGCCGGTGAAAAAGAATCTCGTGGCGGCCGGACGGCACCCACGCCCCCATGAACGCGTGGTTCACTCGAACGAGTGGCACGGCATTCCCGTCGAGCTCGGCTCGCCAGCCGGGGTAATGGCTTTGCGAGAAAACGCAAAGCGCCACCGACTTCACGTCCAGGAGCGCTTTCACGAAGTCCGGCCGTCGAGTGAGTATCCGCGCGTGAACCATCGGCGCGTCGTCGATCGGAGGAAGCGGCGGCGGCACGTCGTCCGTTTCGACGACCGCCTCGAGCTTCGGAAGAAAATCGGGACCCTTCAAATGCGCAAGGCGCCGCGAAACGTCGGTCATCGCCTGCCAGCGGTAAACGGCATACACGAGCGGCGACACGCCCGCGTTCTCGTAAAGGAAGCGGCCGCCCGCCTCGTCCAGAAGCCGGAACCCTCCCATCGACAGCTTTTCGTCGGAGACGGCAAGCCCCACGCCCAGCGAATCGATGAGCCCGCTCTGCCGGCCCCATGTCTCTGCCGACAGCGGAAAACGCCCGAGCGAAGCGTCGGAAATGCCGAGCTCCTTCGTGAGCGTGTAGTGGCGCTCGAGGAGAAGAGGCGAATAAGCGCCGGGATGCGAGAGTCCGTGCAGCATGTTCATGCTCGGTTCGAGGAGCGCGGGTTCACGGCGCGCCCACTCGATCACGCGGCCCGCCCCGAAGCGAGGTGCTTCCTTCCCGGCCAACTCGACCGCCGCGTGCGCCTTCGCGGGCGGATAGGGCTTGGCGTTCTTGACGAAACCGGTGCTAAAGGCGGCGCCCGTCGCCGCGAGATCGAGCGTGACGAGAGCGGCTAACCCCCACGCCAGAGCTTCGCGCCGGTCCGCGCGTCCCGCGGCCGCAAGGAGAAGCGCTGCCGTAAGGAGCCCAAGTGCTCCCGCGTACAGATTCCAGGGGTTCAGCGGACGAACGACGTCGGCCGCCCGCGCGAGCGTCGACCGCACGGTCGCGTGATACTCTTCCACGGGCTTCATCTTGTCCGTCTTCGACGCGTAAGCGGCGTCGGCGAGACTCCGGCCATATTCGGCGATCTTCGGTTCCGCCGCACGGTAAGTGGCGGACGCCGCGGACGGCAGGAGCACGCACAGCGCGGCGAGCACCGCGATCGCCCTTCTCTGCCCCTTCAAGAGAGGCCCGGCGAAGGTTTTCGCGAAACCGAAACCGGCCAGCACCGCCAGGGACGCCAGGGTGAAAAAGAGGAACTTCGAGGGATTCCGGAGCGCGGTCAGCGGCAGTCGCTCAACCGCCAGCGCGTAGAGCGGGTTGTATTTGCCGAACGCCAGGAGAAGAAAAAGAAGCGCGGTCCACGCGTGCGCGCGTTCGACCGGCGTCTTTCTGGAAAAAAGCGCGGCAGCCGCGAGAAAAAGCGGCGCAATGCCCAGGAAAAGCGTGACACGCAGAAGCGGGCCCCATTCGGGGAACAAAAAAGATGCGAGTGCGGGCGGCGGAAGCGATCCCCAAAGCGCGAAGGCGCTGTCGGCGCCGGCGCGGGCGGATTCACCTGCGAGCTCGAGCGTTTGAAGGATCTGCGGCGACGCGAGGACGAAGCCCACGAGCGCACCGACGGCGAGGACCGGAAGCGTGCGTTGGCGGCCGGGCTCGAGAGTGGTCAGAACGAGAACGTAGAGCGCCGCGTACGCGGCCGCCTGCGGAAAACCGCCGGTCCCCATAAGCCCAAAACAGACACCCGCACCCGCCGCCGCCGCGCCGAGTCCGGCCGCATTCGGTGCGCGGCGCGCGGCGTCGAGCGCCAGGAGCGTCCACGGCACCCACGTCAGCACGCGGAGCGTGCCCATCGTGTAAAAACACCCGCCGTAACCGCTCGAGAACGAAAAAACGACTGCGGCCAGAGCGGCGGCGCGTTCCCCGAGGCCGATCCGCCGTCCGTAAACGTAAAAACCGATGCCCCCCACCAAAAGATGCGCCGGCACCGTCCAGGAATACGCGGCCTTGAACGGCAGAAGAAGGAAAAAAAGAATATTCGGTGGATAGTACGCCGCGACTTGGCCCTCGGCGACGAGCGGAAAACCGCATGCGATGAGATCGGTCCAGTACGGGAGCGTTCCCTGTTTCAGGCTCTGGGAGAGCGCGAGCGCCCACGGATGGAACTGGACGCCATTGTCCCCCACCAGGAAAGCCGTCCGGACGAGAAGGAGGGGTCCCGTGAAAAAAACGAAGAGCGCGCCGAAGAAAAGGAGGAAGAAGGCGTGGCGGCGGAGAAAAATCATCAGACCGCGGCCTCCGCCGCAAAGGTCGGAACGGTCGTGGGTCCTCGGCCGAGGCAGGTCGTGGCGAACGCGTAGAAAAACCAGCGCAAGTACACCGGCATCCACTTGAAGAGCCGGAAGCGGCTGCGGCCGCTTTCCCGCTCGAACCATAGGGCGGGCGTTTCTTCCACCTTCCAGCCCAATCGGTGCGTTTTCACCAGAAGTTCCACGCTGAACGCCCACCCCTCGGTGGATTCAACGCGGACGGTCTTTAAGACTTTCGAAGAAAAGAGACGGAAGCCGTTCGTCGGGTCGTGCGTGGGCACGCGCGCCGCGTGGTAAAGCACGAAAGCCGCGGTCCGCACCAGAACGGCTTTCACGAGCGGGCAGCCCTTCATGCAGCCGCCCGGCATGAAACGGCTTGCCGCGACGATGTCCGCACCCGCACGGAAGCGCGCGATCATTCCGTCGATGATTCCCCCGTTGTACGAATCATCGGCGGGAAACGCGATCAAGGCCGGGGCGGAGCTCTTGCGAAACCCGGTCATCACAGCGCCGTGCACGCCTCGACCCTCGTTCTTCACGCGGACGATCTCGAAGGGCGCGGAATAAGCATCCAGAACCGGCAGCGTGTCATCTTCGTCGCGGTCGTAGCAGACGAGGACGCGGAACGGCGAGTGTACGGCCGCTTTCAAATGGTCGAGCACCTTGACGATGCCCGTCCCCTCGTTGTAGACAGGGATCAGGATATCAATCACGTGGAGCGAGACGCCTCGACGACACGCGGTTCGGGCAGCGGCACGATGAATTTGCCGCGGTATCCCCTCGCGAAGAGCTTTGGAATCAGCTCATCGGCGATGTGCCAGGAAAGAAGAAGCGCGTATTCGGGCTGGTCCTCGAAAAGCTTCGATTCCTCGAGAACGGGGATCAGCGTGCCCGGCATGTACTTTCCGATCTTGTATGAACCCTTAATCTCAAGCACGCAGTCGACGATCGCGTCGTCGAGCCCGACGTAGTTGACGAGCGTACTCGCCCGGGACGGCGCC
The DNA here is from genome assembly GCA_964431835.1 of uncultured Planctomycetia bacterium. Classification (GTDB taxonomy): domain Bacteria; phylum Omnitrophota; class Gorgyraeia; order 2-02-FULL-51-18; family 2-02-FULL-51-18; genus CAYSKO01. The sequence continues at coordinate 193,503 of CAYSKO010000002.1, forward strand.
CCGATCGCATAAATGCGCGCGTTCTTCTTCTTGGCTTCGAGAAGGAGTGCGTGGAGCGTCATCTTCGAGCGGACGACCCCTTCGCGAAAGCGTTTCACGACCGATTTCGTCTCGGGTTCGGAGGCGAGCATCTCCGCCACGGACGGACGCACCGGGTACGCACCTTTCTTGGCGGCATACACGCGAATCGAGCCGCCGTGCGTGGGGATTCTTTTTGCGTGAACCACTTCAAGGCCGTGGCGCTCGAGGAGATATTTCAGGCTTCGCAGCGAATAGTAGCGCAGATGCTCGTGGTAGATCGTATCGTACTGCAAGGTCTCGACGAGCGGAACCCAGTAGTGCGACTCGGAAACGAACATCCCCTTCTCGCCGAGCATGTGAACAACTCCCTCGACGATCGAATGGACGTCCTCGATGTGAGCGAACACGTTCGTCGCAGTCACGATCGACGCGGGCCCCTGCTCGGAACGCGCGCGCCGGGCGGCTTCCGCGCCGAAGAAAGCGGTCAGAGTCGGGATGCCGCGCGAAGCCGCGACTTTGCCCATGTCGGTTGGCTCGATGCCGAACACGCGGTGCCCGCCTTCTTTGAAATTCGAAAGAAGCGTCCCGTCGTTGGAGCCGACGTCGACGACGAGGCTCTCGGGATCGAGGGGCAGGAGCGTGCGGCATTCGCGGTAGAGCTCGGCGAAATTCTCGCGGAGAATTTTCGTCGTACCGCTCGAATAGGGATATTCCGGAGGAAAAAGGATCGCCGGATCGACCACGAGCCCGAGCTGGACGAGGTCGCATGCGGGGCAATGGAGAAGCTCGGCCGGATACGCCGGCTGTTCCTTCGGTCGCTCGCCGATCTTCCACATCTGGTTCACCGGCGGAAGGTAGCCGAGGAATAGGATCGATTCCAGATTCCGACCTCCGCAAACCTGACAGCACTCGACGGTCACGCTCCCGCCGGTTCCGGCTGCGAGCTTAGAACTAGGATTCATGAAACGGGCTCCTTTGCGTTTGGCGCCATGTGCGCGTGGGCGGCGTACCATTCGGCGGTGCGGCGTACGCCTTCGGCGAGCAGAACGCGGGGCTTGTAGCCGAGCGCCTCGAGCTTGCGGATGTCCGGGCAGCGGCGGAGCGTTCCGCCTTTAGCCGCCTCGCCGGGCACGAGTTCGATCGAACGGCCGAACGGCGCGGCCACGTGGTGGGCGAGCTCGGCGATCGACGTCTCTTCCGACGTGCCGATGTGATAGATCCCCAGATGAGCGCCCTTTTCCACGACGAGCATGAGCCCGTCCGTGAAGTCGTCCACGTGGACGAACGCGCGTGTCTCCCGGCCGCTGCCTTGGATCCGGAATTGGAGCGTGCCGGAGCTTTGGGCGTCCGAAAGACGCTTCATGCGAAGTGCAAACTGCGGAACGACGTGCTCCCAGCCCATGTCGGGGCCGTAGACGTTGTGCGGACGGAAGATCACCGCCCGCTTGAAGCGCGTGCGGGCCCAGTTGACAAGCATCACCTCGCTGATGAGCTTCCCCGCGCCGTAGGAGTAGCGAGCGTTGAGGACATCCGGAACGACGAGCGGGACATCCTCGGGAGTCGGCACGACCGCCGGGGTCTGGTAGGCCTCAGAGCTCGAGGCGAGCACGAATTCGGGCACGCGGTTCTCGACGCACGCGTCGAGCGCGTTCAGCATGCCGCGCACTCCCACGTCGAGGACGAGCTCCGGCTTCGTGTAGAAAAATTCGGTTCCGTTCACGAACGCGAGGTGGCAAAAAACATCCACGCCCCGCGCGGCGTTTTTCACGGCGGCGGCGTCTCGCACGTCACCCTCGATGAACTCGATGTCGCCGGATGCGCCTTCCAAGCGGCGCGCGGCACCCCGCGAGAGATTGTCGAGAACCCGCACGCGGTTTCCGGCAGCGAGAAGCTTCTTTACGAGCGCGGCGCCGAGGAACCCGGCGCCTCCGGTAACGAGGTAAGTTTTCATGCGCAGGACACCCATGCTTTCTTGTCGTCCGATTCGTCGACGGCCTCGAGAAGCTCCTGAACGCGAGCGCCGTCGGCGAGCGTGGGTCCGGTCTTCTCTCCCCGCTCGATCCAGCGGGCCCAGCGCGAGAGCATCGAAGCCACGAGCGGGATCCGTCCGTCGCCGGAAACTTTAGGTTCGTTGACCGCGACGTCGGCAAGGTAGTTGCCCGAGGCCCGCGTGCCGTAACGCAGGCGAAAACCGGCCGCGTGGTCGGGACCGGCGTTCTCGAGGACGAGCGCCCCTTTGTCACCGTAGAACTCGATCCGGTGGCCGCTTCCGAGGAACGCATCGGTCCCGATGACGGCCGCACCCGCGGCGCCCGAAGCGAATTCGAAAGAGTAATGGGCGAGGGTCTTTCCGCGCTCGGGTTTGCCGGGAGCGGCGTACGACCGCGCTGAAAGGCGCTTGGCCGGGCCGAGGAACCACTCAAGATAATGCAGGACGTGCGAAGCGAACTGGTAGGAGACGCCGCCGCCGGACTCGTCCGCGTGCTTCCAGGTGTCGAGGCCCATCTTGATGGCGTAGGTTTCGATCTGCCACGAGACAGACGCTTGCCGGAGCGTGCCGATGCCGCCCTTGCGGAGGATCTCGCGGGTGCGGCGCCACGCTGGAATTTCGCAGAGTTCGAAATCGACGAGATTCGCGACGCCTTTCTCGTGGGCGAGATCGGCCATGCGCCGGGCGCGCCGGGCGTCTACGCCCAGAGGCTTTTCGCAGAAGACGTGCTTTCCGCGCTTCATCGCGGCGAGCGCGATCTCGGGTTGGAGCGAAGGAGGGACGGCGATGACGACGGCGTCTATTTCCGGATCAGCGACGAGGCGGCTCCAATCGCCGTAAGAGCGCGCGATGCCCGTGCGGGCGGAGGCGGAGGCGGCACGCGCGTCGGTGGACGCGCAGATCGCCGCTGGTTCGAAGCGCGGAACCGCGCGGAGCGCCGGCAGGATCACTCTCTCGCCGAAACCCGTCCCCACGAGCCCCACCCGGATAGATCCGCGCTTGCTTATATCCGCACCCCTTTCCCGAAGAAGCCCCAAATGTCGACCAGGGGCTTCCCCTTCGTCTCGAGCGCGCGGTACGCCTTGTGCGGCACACAGAGAATGAGGACGTCGCTTTTTTTCACGACCTCCTCGACCGGCAGGAGTTCGGCGTCGGTGGTCACGTGCGGATCGGCCGTGAGCACGCGGCGGCAATGGAATGCGAGCACCTTCTTGAGTTTATAACTGAGCGACGCGCGCGTGTCGTCGCTATTGGCCTTGAACGCCATACCCAAGAGGCCGACCGTCAGGTTCTTTAGGTCGTATTTTTTTTCCATCTGGCCGACCATGTAGAGGACGAGGCCTTCGTTGATCGTCATCGCGGCGTGGCCGAGACTGAAATTGTTGTCGGAGAAAGCGGCGAGCTGCATCGTGTCCTTGAAAAGACACGGACCCGCCGCGAAACCGGCGCCCGGCATGTCGGCGGCACGCGGGTAGTCCTTTTTCATCCCCTCGAGGATGCGCGCGTAATCGGCGCCGGCCGAGTGCGCGATCATGAAAAATTGGTTCGAGACGGCGAACTGGACGTAGCGGTAGGCGTTGTTGAAAAGCTTCGCGAATTCCGCCTCGAGCGGCGAAAGACGCACGACACTCGGCGCCACGCGCTCGAAAAGCCGGGCGGCCTCGCTTTCGGATTCCTTCGTCGTTCCGCTAACGATCTGCGGCAGACGCTGGAGCTCCTCGATCGCGTGCCCCTGGACGACTCGTTCCGGACAAAAGGCGATCTTGAGCTTCCGGCCCTGGGATTTAAGGTAGCTCTCGAGCCATTGTGTGGTGCCGGGATAAACGGTGGACCGGAGAACGACGAGCTGGCCGTCGGTGAGGTTCGGAAGCAGGTCGTCGAAGCAGTGCTTCATGACCTTCGTGTCCGGATTCATGAATTCGTCGACCGGCGTGCCGATTGTGACAACAACCGTGGTGACTCCCGCGATGTCGCGGGGATCGGAGGAAAAAAGGAGATTGCCGCCTTTCAGCGCTTTCTTAAGGAGAGCTTCCCCGCCCTGCTCCATGAAAGGCAGCACGCCTTTGCGGATGCGACGGAGCGAGTCGCGGTTGATGTCGTAGACGACGACGCGGAGGCCCTTGTCGGCGAACACGAGCGCCAGCGGCAGGCCGACGTGACCGGCTCCGCCGACCACGCAGACGTCCGCCTTTCGGACCGAAGCGGGCTTTTTCGTTGTCGTCTTTTTCATCGCGCTCCCCGGCGCTCCCCCTCGGGCGCCATGCGTCCGCGGGCCACCGCGAGCGCCAGCACCGAGAGGTTCAGCGAGTGATCGAAGCGCCCGTCGCGCACCGCGCGCCAAAAAGCGGACCGCGTCACCGTCTCGACGCGGATTCCGGCCTCAGGGCCCTTCGAACGAGTGGATAGTTTAACATCGGGTGCGAAATAACACCATAAGCGGTTGGACATCCGGCCCATGTCGGTCGCGAGGACCCCGATGAATTCGAGCCGCCGCGCCTGGTAACCGGTCTCCTCCAGAAGCTCGCGCTTGATCGCGCGCTCCGGCTTCTCGCCTCGCTCGACCATTCCGCTCGGGAACTCGAGCGTCCTACGCTCGACCGCCGCACGAAACTGGCGCACGAGGACGATCTTACCCTCTGCGGTGACGGGGATCACGGTCGAATAATCGCCGAGCGCGAGCGAATAATAGGCATCGCCCTTTTCACCGGTGACGGTTTTTGCGACCACCCTGAACCAGGCGGTCTCGAACACGGTCTCGCGCTTGGAAATACGGCTCAAGCTTCGTCCTCCCTCAGGTCGTAAACGAAGATGGAATGCCCAATCACGGCGGTAGGCTGGATCTCCGTGGTCCACCGGACGGCGTCGATTCCGTGCGCGCCGATCGCATAGAAGTTGGCTTGCGGCTCTTCCATCTCGGCGGGCTCGAGCGGCCGCGTCCAAATGCGGTATTGGCGGGGGTCGGCCGGGCCATAATAAAAGAGCGCAACTTCCGGATTTCCCACGCGTTTCACGTACGCGGCAAGAGACGGTAGATCCTGCCCCCAATCAAGATTCGAATCCCGCAGAATTCGGTACCCTTTGTCGGGCCCTCCGGAAGCTTCATTGAAGTACGCGAGCGGGTGAGGAAAGATCAGTGCCGCCGAAAGCGCGTGCCACGCCAAGAGCGCCGCGGCGAGAGCTTTCCACGCGCGCCCGCGCGCCCAAAGATAGGCGAGCGTGGCACCCGACAGCGCGAAGAGTAAAGGATAGATCGGGAGAAAATAACGGATTCCCGCCTGCGCGCGGTCGTTCAGGGTGGCCGCGAAGAAAAAAGCAACGGGAACGAGGCAGACGGCCGCGTCGAGCCGCGGCAAGCGCAGGCGGCGGACCAGGAAGAAAGAGCTGATCGAAAGAAAGACGAAAGGCAGCGTGTTTTTCACCGCGAAGGCGATGAAATAGTAATACCACCAGCCTTTGCCCGACCACTCCCCGAGAAGAAACGCGTTCGTCCCCCGCGCGCGCGTCACAAGCATGCTGACAAGGGCCGACGAAAAGGTGGAAAGCGGCACCGGCGCCTGCCGGGCGAACCGAACGAAAGACTCTCCGCCGACGCTCCGGTAAACGGCCTCTTTCTTGGCAGGATCCGGCGTGTTCTCGAGAAGCGGTTTCAGCTCGAAACAGTAACCGGCCCAGATGGTCAGGAGCGTGACGCCGAGGAACCCGGCGATTTTAGCGGGCGAAAGAGCCCGGAAACGGCCGCCGAAAAGCGCGATGAGCGGCAGGAGCGGCAGGAGGACGAGCGCCGTAAACTTCGAAAGGAAAGCGGCGCCGGCCCAAACCCCGGTCGTGAGCGCTTTTTTCCAGCTGGGTTCCTCGAGGTACGAGCCGAAACCCGCGAGCGTCAAAAAAATGAAGAAGGCCACGGCCAGATCCGCCGTGGCGAGCGAAGAGTGTGCGATCACGTTCGGACAGAACGCGTAGAGCGCGAGCGCGCCGAGCGCCGCGGCCGGTCCGAATCTCCGGCGCGTCCAAGCGAACAGCACCGCGCCGAAAAGAAGCGAGAGCACGAGGATCGGCAGGCGCGCGAGGACGATCAACCTCTGCGCGTCTTCGCCCGACTCGTAGAAGAATTTTCGCGCGTAGGCGGGAGCGTTGCCTTCGCGCCAGGAGACGTCGTCGAGCGGCGCGCGGACGCGGGTGAAAAGAAGCGGCAGGGCGGTCAGCATCCGGGGTAGCGGCGGCGAAGCAGGGTTCATACGGAAGTCGCGCGTGACCCAATACGAGTGGCCGCTCGGGACGTGGTGCGAAAACTCGTCCGACGTCGGCGACTGAGAGAAGACCGGCGGCACGGCCTGCAGGCAGAGCGCGCCGAGAAGAAGGGCCGCGAGGAGGTTTTCCCGGCGGAAGAACGCCGCGTTCACCGCGCCGAGGTCCGGCCGAAGTAAAGCCGCACGAGAGAAAAATAGCCCGAGATCGTCTTGAGGGGCCGGTTCTTGCTCTTCCCCGGCTTCTTGCCGTAATCGAGCGTGAACGGGACCTCGACGATCCGCGCGTCGAGGAGACGCATCTTGATGAGGATCTCCGGCGTGACGACGAAACCCTTGTGCGGCAGGCGCACGAAATTCTCGCCGAAGGTGTCGAAGGCGCGTTTCAGGATGGACGCGCGGAAAACCCGGTAGCCGCAGCTGTATTCCTGCACGCCCGGGATCGGGAAGAAAACTTTGAGGAAAAGCCCTGCGCCGCGCGAGAGGACGCTTCGGACCGGCGAGAGACCCTTCTCCCCGCCGCCGGGTGCGTAGCGCGAAAGGATGGCGACGTCCGCGCCTTCGCGGAGCTTCGCGAGTGCGGCGTGCACGTACTTCGGCTCGTGCGTGTCGTCGCAGTCGAGCGTCACGACCGCGTCGCCGGGCGCGGCTTCACGCGCGCAGTGCTCGAGGCCGTCGATCATCGTACGTCCGAGCCCCTGGTTTTTCTCGTGACGAAGCAGCGTAAGCGGATAAACCATGCCCAGGCGCCGTGCGGCCTCGGCCGTGCCATCAGTCGAGCCGTCGTCCAAGACGACTATCTTATAAAGCTCCGCGCCGCGCGAAAGCTCGGCGTCGAACTTCGGCACCAGCCGCTCGAGAGCGACTTCTTCGTTGTACGCCGGCAGGAAGACCCAGATCATCGACGGAAGAATTCGCGCACCGCCTCGATCACGAGGTCGGCGTCGGCGTCGGAAAGCTCGGGGAACATCGGGAGCGAAAGAACTTGCGTGGCGGCCTTCTCGGATTCGGGGAAATCCCCTTTCCGGTAACCGAGATCCGAATAACAGGGCTGGAGATGGAGCGGCAGCGGATAGTACACGCCGGTGCCGATTCCCCGTTCGCGCAGGAACTTTGCGAGTTCGTCGCGGCGTTCGCACGCCACGGTATAAAGATGGTAGACGTGCTGGCTGCCTTCGGGGGCCGTCGGAAGGCGCAGCGGAAGCCCCTCCAGACCCTTCGCGTAGCGCGCGGCGAGGGCGCGCCGACGGGCGTTCCAGTCGTCGATCCTCTTCATTTTCACAAGAAGCACGGCGGCCTGCAGCTCGTCCAGGCGACTGTTCACGCCGACGATGTCGTGATGGTACTTCACCTGCGAGCCGTGGTCGCGAAGGAGCCGAACGCGGTCCGCGAGGTGCGCGGACGACGTGAGCACCATGCCGCCATCCCCCGCGCCGCCCAGGTTCTTCGTGGGGTAGAACGAAAGGCAGGCGGCGTCGCCGAGGGAGCCGCACTTTTTGCCGTGGTACGTGGCCCCGTACGACTGCGCGGCGTCCTCGACGACTGCGATGCCGTCCTTCTTCGCGGTCTCCATGATCGGCCCCATGTCGCAGGAGAGACCGAAAAGGTGAACGGGAATGATCGCCTTCACCTTCGAGGTGATCCGCGATTCGACCCGTTCTTCGTTCAGGTTGTACGTCGCCGAATCGATGTCGACGAAGACGGGCGTGGCTCCCGCGCGCGAAACGGCTCCGGCGGTCGCGAAGAACGTGAATGGAGTCGTGACGACGTGGTCGCCGGGCCCGACGCCGAGAGCGACGAGCGATAGGTAGAGCGCGTCCGATCCGGATGCGAGGCCGATGGCGTGTTTCGTTCCGAGCCGCGCGGCGATCTCGTTCTCTAGGTTGCGCCCCACCGCTCCGAGCACGAACCGCTGGGATTCGAGCACCGCGGCGACGGCATTTTTAAGCTCGGGAAGAATCTGGCGGTGCTGCTCGGCGAGATCGATGAGCGGAATCTGACGGGTAGTGGCGGACTTCACGATATTCAGACGCCGACCGGCGCCGCCTCTTCGGAATGGATTTTCACGATCTCGTAGTTGGTGTTCCGCTGGGCCGGGAGCTTCCCGAACTCGCGGATCATCCGGATCGCCTCTTCCTTCGTGACTCCGGAGTACAGGCGGTCGGAACCGGTCGCGGAAACGACGTTCTCCTCCATGAGGATGCCGCCGAAGTCGTCTGCGCCGTAACCGAGCGCGACCTGAGAAAGCTTCGGACCTTCGGTGACCCAACCTGCTTGCAGGTGCTGAATATTGTCCAGCATGATGCGCGAGAGCGCAATCATGCGCAGATACTCGCTCCCCGTGCGGCGCGGCATCTTCATCTCGGTGGACTCCGATTCGAAGCTCCAGGGAATGAACGCGCGGAAACCGCCGGTCTCATCCTGCAGCGTGCGGTAGGCGTCGAAATGCAGCATACGCTCTTCGACGGTCTCCCCGAGGCCGTACACCATCGTGGACGTACTCTTTAAGCCCAGCTCGTGCGCGGTGCGGTGAACCTCGAAATATTCGGCGGCCTTGGTTTTGAGCGGGCTCACCATCTGCCGGACGCGGTCGACGAGAATCTCCGCGCCACCTCCCGGAAGACTGTTCAATCCCGCCGCCTTCAAGCGGGTTAGGACTTCGCGGATAGAAAGTTTCGAAACGCGCGAAATGTGCTGCGTCTCGGATGCGGAGAACGAATGGACGTGCACTTGAGGAAACTTCGCGCGGATCTTACGAACGATGTCCTCGTAGTACTCGATGCCGAGCTGCGGATTGTGCCCGCCCTGGAGAAGGACCTGCGTACCTCCGATCGCGACGAGCTCGTCGATCTTGTCGAAGATCTCCTGGGTCGAACGCAGGTAGCCTTCCTTCACGTCGCCGGGCTCCCGGTAGAACGCGCAGAACTTGCAGTAGGTGTAGCAGATGTTCGTGTAGTTGATGTTGCGGTCGACGACGAAGGTAGCGCGCTCGGCCGAACCGGGCACCCGGCGGCGACACAGAGCGTCCGCGACGGCGCCGAGATCGAAAAGATCCGCCTCGTGGTACAGGCGCACGCCTTCTTCGATGCTGACGCGTCCGCCGTCCATGGCTTTTTTTAGAATGTCGTCGGTCGTCATCAAGCCCCCTTTTTGCCGGCCGAGGCCAGCCCGATCTCTTCGAATTCCCCCGCCGGTGAAGCGAGGAGCCCCGCCTTAGCGGCGTAATCGAGATAAAGTCGCAGGCCCTCTCGCATCTTCGCGCCGAAATCGTACGAGAGCGCCAAAAAATAAGAGTCCACGGTTCCACGAGAAAGTCCCGTGCGGCGCATGGCCTCGCGCGCGACGTCGTCGGGATGCTCCGCGCCCCACTGCCGGGAGCGCCGCAGCGCCTCGTGCGCCGCCGCGAAGCGTTCGGGATTACGCGCGACGTCCGCCCGGCGCGCCGCCCAAACGGCGAACACGATCGGCAGCCCCGTCCACGCGCGCCACTCTTCGGCCAAGTCGGTCACCGTAAAACGTCCTTCGGCACGCTCGCGCCAGAGCAGTGCTTCGTCGCCGATCGTCAGAAGCGCGTCGTACGATTCCGGAAACGAGGACGCCGGCGCGGTTTCGATCCGCGGCCGCACGCCGTACCGGAAGCGGCAGAGAATCTCAAGAAGCGCCGGAGTCGTGCGGCCCTCGCCGCCGAACGCCACCCTCGCGCCCTCGCCGAGCCTCGAAAGAGGTTGGCGCGAAACCAGGAGAACGCTCAAAACCCCGCTTCGGGACCCGATCGCGAAATCCGGCAGAACCGCGAGATCCGCCTGGTTCTGCGCGTACCAGAACGCCGAGACGGGGCTCAGGTCCAGCTCGCCTTTGCCGAGCTTCGCATTGAGGAGCGCGGGCGGGCCCTGAATCATTTCCGCGTTCAGCGGCACCGCTCCAGAGAGAAGTCCCCAGTCGACCGGCAGAGAATTGATGTAGCCGATCGAGCCCAGCCGCACGGCTTTAAGCGACCAGCGCTTCTTTGCGGATCGGCGTGTACGTGCTGTTCACCTCGACCGGGTCGCGGCCGCAATTCTTGATGAGTTGGACGAGCTCCTCATAGGTGAAGCCCTTCCCTTGGGAACCCGCGGCCTTCGCGATGGTCTCGTCGAAGTTTGTACCGCCCAAGTCGTCCACGCCGTATTCGAGCGCGACGTGGATCAGCTTCTCGTCGACGTAGTTCCAGAGCTGGCGCACGTGCGGGAAATTGTCGAGCATGAGCCGCGACACGGCAAGCACTTGGAGATCGGTGATGCCGGTCGTCCACGGCAGGTGCGAAAGATCGTTATTCTCGGGCTGGAACGCGAGCGGCACGAAAGCAAGGAAACCGCCGGTCTCGTCCTGCGTCTCGCGCAGACGGATCAGGTGGTCGACACGCTCTTCCGGCGTCTCGACGTGCCCGTAGAGCATTGTCGCGTTCGAGCGCAGGCCGCGCGCATGGACCAACTTGTGGATGTCGAGCCAGCGCTGTCCGTCGATCTTGGATTCGCAGATGAGCTTCCGGGCGCGCTCGGAAAAGATCTCGGCGCCTCCGCCCGGCACGCCGCCGAGACCCGCAGCGATAAGGCGGTCGAGCACTTCTTCGACCGGGATTTTATTGATGCGCGCGTAAAAATCGAACTCGACCGCGGTGAAGCCCTGGATCAGCATACCCGGCGACACTTTCCTGATGCG
>CAYSKO010000003.1:0-132723 GCA_964431835.1 uncultured Planctomycetia bacterium
CACCCCACCCGCCCCGAAAATGAGGACCCTCACGCGGCGATCCCCTTCACCGCGTACCGGGTCCTGTCGGGCACACCCGCTTCGAAAAAAGCTTTCTTTCGCTCGACGCATTTGTTGCAGGCGCCGCAGTGCTTGCGGCCGCGCGGCCGGATGCAGGAAAAAGTGAGCTCGAGGGGAAGCGCGGCGAAACGCCGGACGACTTCCGGCTTATGCAGTTTGGAAAGAGGAGCGCGGACGTCGATCCGGGTGCCAAGCGCTTGCGAGAGCGTCCCGGCCATGCGCGCGAAAAATAGCGGAGACGCGTCGGGGAACGGATTCGAGCCGAGCGCGCCGATCTCGACGGCCGTCGCGCCGCGCGAGACGGCCAGGCACGCCGCTTTCGCCAAAAGTACGAGGTTCCGTCCGGGAAGATAAACGTCTTGATCGGCGCTCGAAGCGCCGGGGACGCCGCGGCCGGTCACGCTCCAGTGGCGGCCATACACGTCTTTCATAGGAAGTTCCAGGATTTCGAGAGGGCGAAGGCGGGGCGAGTGAAGTTTCTTGAGGAAAAGCTTGAGAGCCGGCAGTTCAGCAGACTCCCAGGAGAGCCCGCTTTTGACGTAAACGGGAATCACGCGGGTCGCGCGGCCAAGGGCGTCCGAGAGGAGCGCCGCGCTTTCGATTCCCCCGCTTGTCAGCACGCAGACGGCGCCGTCCGCGGTTTCCTTCGCGCGGCTCATGGCCGCGTCAGTTCGCTTTCGCCCGGGAACGCTGCTCGTCGGCCTCGTCGTTGAAGTGATGTTTGACGTTCTTGCCTTCCACGATGAAGATGACGTCCTCGCTGATGTTGGTGGCGTGATCGGCAATGCGCTCGAGATTGCGGGCCACGAGAATGAGGTCCACGGCGCGCGTGATCGATTTGGGATCTTCCATCATGTAGGTCAAAAGCTCCCGGAAAATCTGATCGTTCAGCCGGTCGACGTCGTCGTCCTCCAGGCAAACATGCTTGGCGAGCACGGCGTCCTGATTAACGAAGGCGTCGAGGCTATTCTTGATCATTCGCTGGGCGAGAGTCGCCATGTGAGGGATGTCGATGAGAGGCTTGAGGGGCGGCTCTTTCAGAAGGTAAAAAGAGGTTTCCGCTATGTTGCACGCCTGGTCCGCCACGCGCTCGAGGTTGCTGTTGATCTTGAGCACCGCGGTCAAGAGGCGCAGGTCGCGCGCAACCGGCTGACGGATCGAAAGGAGCCTCAGCGACTCTTCTTCGATCTCGATCTCGATGTGGTTGACGCGGTCCTCGAGATGGAGCACTTCCTTCGAATAGGCGTCGTTCCTGTCGGTGAGGGCCTTGATCGCGAGACCGATCATCTCCTGGGACAGATCTCCCATTTGGAGAAGCTTCTGTTTGAGATGCTTCAGCTCTTCATCGAAATGCCTTTCCATGACTCCCCCTTTCTTAGCCGAAACGTCCGGTGATGTAGCTTTCGGTCATCGGATTGTCCGGCTTCTGGAAAATCTTGTTCGTCGGACCGAACTCGATGAGCTTTCCCAAGAAAAGAAAGCCGGTCTCATCCGATACGCGCGCCGCCTGCTGCATGTTGTGAGTGACGATGATGATAGTATACTGGCTTTTCAACTCCTGGATCAATTCCTCAATGCGTGCGGTCGCCGTCGGGTCGAGCGCCGAACAGGGTTCGTCCATGAGGAGCACTTGGGGGCCGACGGCGAGCGCCCGCGCAATGCAGAGACGCTGCTGCTGGCCGCCGGAGAGTGCGAGAGCGGACTTATTCAGGCGGTCCTTCACCTCGTCCCAGAGCGCGGCTCCGCGCAGGCTTTTCTCGACGATCGCCGACACGGTGTTCTTGTCCTTCATGCCCACGATGCGTAGGCCGTACGCCACGTTGTCGAAAATGGACTTCGGAAAAGGCGTCGATTTCTGGAACACCATTCCGACGTTGCGGCGCAAAGAAACGACGTCCGTTTCACGCGAGTAGATGTCTTTTCCACCCAGAAGTATCTTTCCCTCGATGCGCGTAAGCGGTATCAGGTCGTTCATCCGGTTGAAAAGGCGCAGATAAGTGGACTTGCCGCAGCCGGAGGGGCCGATCAAAGCCGTCACCCGGCGGGCCTTGACGTTCATGGTGATGCCGTCGAGCGCGTGGTGCTTGCCGTAATAAAAATGCAAGTCGTGGACGGAAATCGCGATGGGTTCCGCGGACGGCGCGCCGAGCTGCCCCGGGCCGTCTTTGGACGGAGAGGTCTTACTGGGAATTATATCTTGCGAGGGGTTCGTTCGGGTCTCTTCCACGCGGCGCTCCACAAGGGTCTCCTGGTTCATGATGCTACTTCTTCGGCGACAAAATTCTGGACTGGCGCGCAACGAAATAACTCGCCAGCATGTTCACCACGAAAACCATCGCGATGAGCACCAGCGCTCCCGCCCAAGCCTGCCGGTGCCAATCGTCGAAGGGCGAGATCGCATAAGCGAAGATCTGAAGGGGCAACGCGGCGATCGGCTGCGTCAGGTTTTCGTGCCAGAAACGGTTGCCGAAAGCGGTGAAGAGAAGCGGTGCTGTTTCTCCGGCTACCCGCGCCAGGGCGACCATGATTCCGGTGACGATGCCCCCCATAGCCGTGGAAAGAACGACGTCCGTGATCACGCGCCACCGCGGGGCGCCCAAAGCCAAACCGGCCTCACGCAACGTGTTCGGAACCAGGCGCAGGAATTCCTCCGTGGTTCGCGTCACGATCGGAATCATCATGATACCCAATGCGGCTCCACCCGACAAGGCTGAAAAGCTCTTCATCGGAACCACGAAAAGCGTGTAAGCGAAGATGCCGTAAACGATGGAAGGGATCCCGTTCATGACGTCCACGACGAAGCGGATCACCCAAGCGAGCCTGCGCTCGGCGAATTCGCTCAAATAAATCCCGGTTCCGAGGCCGATCGGGACGCCGACCGCGAGCGCAATACCCAAAAGGACGAGCGTCCCGGCGATCGCGTTCGCCATCCCACCACCCGGCTCGCCCACAGGCTTCGGGAGTTTGGTGAAGAAATCCACGTTTACGGCCGAGAGACCTTCGTGCATGAGGCCGTACAGGATGCTGAAAAGAGGGAGAAGCACAAGAACCGCGCAGAGCGAAAGCCCGTACACCGCTAACCGGTCCACCCAAAGACGGCGGGACCGCGTGCGGCGAAAAGCGAGCGCTATGCCGTCCGCGTGACCGGCTTGCTGTTGCGTTGTACCGACCATATGAGCATCCTCGCGACCACGTTGACGATAACGGAAACCAAAAGAAGAACGAGACCGATCTCGATAAGCGCCGCGAGATAGATCGCATCGGTCGCTTCGGCGAACTCATTGGCGATCACGCTCGCTAGCGTGTATCCGGGAGAGAAAAGCGACGACGAGATCGTGACGTTGTTCCCGATGATCATCGTGACGGCCATCGTCTCCCCCATCGCGCGGCCAAGCGCCAGGATAATCGCGCCGATGATTCCGGACTTGCCGTAACTCAAGATGATGGACGAAACCGCTTCCCAGCGCGTCGAGCCCATCGCGTAGGCGGCTTCCTTGTAAACCTGGGGAACCGCCATGATGACTTCCCGCGAGACCGAGACGATGAAAGGAACGATCATGATCGCCAGAACCACGCTCGCCGAAAGCATACCGATTCCGTAGTTCGGACCTTGGAAGAGCGGCAGAAAACCGAAATATTTTTGTAGAAAGGGCTGGACGGTCGTGCGCATGATCGGCACGAGCACGAAGATCGCCCAGAGGCCGTAAATGACGCTCGGGATCGCCGCAAGAAGATCGACGAATACCGAAACGACGCGGCGGATCCACCAGGGTGCGTACTCGGCGAGATAGATCGCGGTGCCGAGCCCGATCGGGATCGCGATCAGAAGCGCCACGAATGCTGACACCACGGTTCCGAAGATGAAAGGCAGGGCCCCGTAGACGTGGAAAACGGGGTCCCAGGTCGTTCCGCCCAGAAAACCCGCGCCGTAACGAACGATAGAGGGCCAAGCGGTGACCGTGAGCTGAAGGAATATGCCCACGACAATGAAAACGACGAAGAACGCCAAACCCGTCATCGTTCTCTGGAATATGATGTCGCCTAAATCGTTTCTCGTCATGGGGACCTATTATGCCAAAGTCCCCCGGCGGAATCGAGTTTTACTCGGACCGCCGGGGAACCCGGCTTGGGGGAAAACTACCTCAGACCTTGACCTCTTCGAGCTTTTTCTGGACCATCGCGACCACGTCCTTCGGAAGCGGGGCGTAAAGGAGATCGTCGGCGTACTGTTGGCCGTCGGTCACCGCCCACTTGATGAAGTCGACGATCGCTTTGCCCTTCGCGGCGTCCTTGGGGTTCTTGTAGATCAGGAGCCACGTGAAGCCCGAGATCGGGTACGCGTCGGGGTTGGCGCTGTTGACGAGCGACACGCGGAAGTCGGACGGCATGTTGACACCTTCGGCGGCCTTCGAAACGCTCGCGATCGAGGGCTCGACGAAATTACCCGCCTTGTTCTGGACGAACGCGTACGCGAGGTTGTTCTTCATCGCGTACGAAAGCTCGACGTATCCGAGCGCGCCGGGGGTTTGCTTGACGAGACCGGAAACGCCCTCGTTGCCCTTGCCGCCCAGACCCACCGGCCAGTTCACCGACGGGCCCTTGCCGACTTTAAGCTTCCACGCGTTGCTGACGGAGCAGAGGTAGTCGACGAAGATGAACGTCGTTCCGCTGCCGTCGGAACGCCGCGCGACGATGATCGGCTCCGCCGGAAGCTCGGCGTCCGGGTTTGCCTGCTGGAGTCGCGGATCGTTCCACATCTTGATGTTGCCGAGGTAGATGTCCGCGATCACGTCCGGCGAGAGCTTGAGGCCCTTTTCCATACCGGGCACGTTGTACGTCACAACCACCGCACCCATGACCGTCGGGATGTGGAGAAGCCGTCCCGGTGCATCGGCGAGCTGCTGGTCGGTCATCGGACCGTCCGTAGCGCCGAAATCGACGGTGCCGGAAGACACCTGTTTGATGCCGCCGCCGGAGCCGATCGACTGGTAGTTGAAGCGCACGTCCGGATTGACCGTCGAGTACACGTCGAACCACTTCGAGTAGATCGGGTACGGGAAGGTCGCGCCCGCGCCGTTGATCAGGGTCGCCGCCATCGCGCTGGAAGCGAGTCCCAGCCCGGCGATCACTGCCACCATTTTTTTAATCATCGAATTCGCTCCTTTGAAGGATTTCACGTTAGAATTTCCAGAGTAAGTCGACCTGGGAACGCCAGACCTGCTCGTCTGTGGCGTTCGCCGCGATCGTGGAGGAGTTGATCGGGTCCTGCACGCTCACCACGTAACCCGTGTAGCTTAAGGTGACGCTGTCGGTGATCATGTAACCGAGGCCGAATTTCTGGCCGACGCGGTTGGTGTGACCCACGCCGCCGGGACCGCCGAAGTCGCTGTCGTTGAAAGCCGCGACAACCGCGTTCGCCCCGATATCGTACCAGCCCCAGTGGGCTTCCCAGTCCTTCTTCTTCTTCATCTTCCCGAGCTTAATGCCGGCGCCCCAAGCAAAATCGGCGTCGTGCACTGCATTGTTGCCCGCGCGGGTATCGTCGATGCTCCCGACGTTCGAGACGAAGTCCTGCCAGAGCGTAATGAGCGGCCACTCGCCGAGCTTAAACGACTGCTCGTTGTAGAAGTCGAGGATCTTCGGGTTGTCGAGCGCGGTCGTGTTGGTGCGCAGGAACGCGGTTGAGGAGAAATTGTTCCCCGCACCGACGGTCTGGAAGTAGTTCGGGTAATCGTAGTACGTGACGGCGGACGCGATCTCCACCGGCGCGTCGGTCCCGAAGTTGTACGTCGACCAGGCGAGCGCGCCCTGGTAGCCGTACAGCTGCGCGTCCGTTTCCTGGCCGCTGTTCTCGTGGGTGATGAACTGGCCGAGGGTCCAGTGCGAGTAGACCTTGTTGTTTTCGGAGCTCCAATGCTTCAGGGTCGCTTTTTCGTACAGACCTTCGGGGGTCACGTCCGCGTCCCAGACGATCGGAGTCGCGTAACGAAGGAACGGGTTGTCGAACTTGCCCGCGCCGATCGTGACGCCGCTCACCATGCCGTAATCCTTCAGGCCGTTCGGGGAGTAGGTGGCGTACGCACGGTCGATGAAGATGTCCTTATAAGTGAAGTAACCGGGGTTGCCCAAAGTAACGTTCGTGGACGCCTGATCGGTCTGAAGACCGCCGGAGGTCGACGCGCTCGCGAGGCGGAAACCCACCTTCCAATCGTCGCCGAAGTCCTTCTCGACGCCGTAACGCAGGCGGAAACGGTAACGCGTGCGGTCGCGGGTATCGGAGACGACGTTGTCTTCCGGCTCCTCGAAGTAATTGAAGTTCTCCGCGCGGAGGCGAAGGTCGCCGCCGAGCTTGAGGCCCTTGGTCCACGGAATCGCGTTTCCGATGTTGTCCTTGATGCCCTTTTCCCAATCTTGCTCGCTGAGCGACGGAGAAACCTGTGCCTCGGCCGGCCGTTCCATTCCCGCGGCCGATCCCGTGGACGGACGGGACTCGAGCTGACGGATGCGGTCGTTCTGCGTCTCAATGGTCCTTTGCATTTCGGACATTTGCTTCTTCATGTCTTGAAGCACGCTCATCATGTCGTCCGAGTCGGCCCAGGCGGGAGCCGCCTGGAGCGCGAATAGGGCCAGCAGCGCGAAAGTCAGCCTGCGTTTCATTCGATCTTCCTCCAAAATGGGTTTCTTTTTGTCATCCTACCTGCGCGCAGTCTAAAGAAATCCCGTGAAGCCGAAATAAAGCGTTTGTGAAGATTTCGTGAAGGCGGGTCTTCACCGCGAATTCACGGCGGGTTCACCGAACTTTAACCTCCGGACGATATGCTCGCCGCGATAAAAAAAGGAGAAGCCCATGGCGGCCAAGAAGCGAAAGACCCTGCTGAACGGACTGCTGGAAGCGTTGAAATCGGACGAAAAGGTGCCGGACGGAGGCGAGCGTTACCGCGAGGACGTCCTCGAGCGTTTACTTCATATTCATGCGGAATTAATCAAACGTTAACAACGGCCGTGTACGGTACGGACAACAAGGAGGGGGTCATGTTCGAAAAGGAGATGATCGTGTCCGGAGTACGGAGACAGCGGGATCTGCTGGACGACCTGCTCGACGTTCTAGAACGGAAGGCCCGCCTGGGAGACGAAGAAATCTGCTACAACGAAGAAGTGCTGCGGCGGGTCGAAACCTCGCTCCGGCGGATCCGGAAGATCGTTCCGGTACGCTCGCGGATCGACTGGCGGACGCTGCCCAGGCCTTAAGCCGCTATTCGAAGACGCCGGTGAGGGCGGACGCTTTGAATTGTACGTGGATCAGATCCCGGATACGCCGAAACTCGGCGAGCACCTCCCCGGTGACCTCGCGGGAATGCGGAGGGTCGGGGAAGGGCCAATGAAGCCGTTTCACAGGCCCTGGGAAAGCTGGACACGCGCGGTCGGCGTTGTCGCATACGGTGATCACGTAGTCGAAATTCTCTTTCGAAAATTCCCGGAGGTGCTTCGACCGCTGTCCCGAAATGTCTATTCCGATCTCGTCCATCACCCGGATCGCGGTGGGATTCACGCTGGAGGGCTCGGAGCCGGCGCTGTAAGCTTCGACGGCATCGGCGCCGTAATGCTTGAGCACCCCTTCCGCCATCTGCGATCGGCAGGAATTTCCCGTACAAAGGATCAAAACTCGCTTTTTCATTGCTTCTCTCCCCTGATCTGCCCGTAAATCACACCCGCCAACACGGCGCCCGCCGCCGGAGCCGCGAAATAAATCCACAGACTTCCCAGCGTCCCCGCGAATAATGCCGGAGCCGCCGACCGCGCGGGATTCATCGAGGCGCCGGTGACCGGGCCCGCGAGATACGCGCAAAAAGTTACCGTCGCCCCGATCGCGAAACCAGCCAGCATGCCGACGGCGCGCGTGTCGGTCGCGACCGCGATGATGACGAACATTAAAAAGAACGTGATCACACACTCCCAACCGAGCGCCTGTATCACGGGCACGGAGGGCACCGTGGCCCCGAACGTTCCCTCGCCCGGAAGAAGGAGCGCCAGAAGCGCGATCGCGGCGAACGCTCCCGCGAACTGGGCGCCCCAATAAGCGAGGACGTCCTTGGAGGGAAAATGCCGGGCGGCGGCGAACGCGAGCGTGACTGCTGGATTGAAGTGGGCTCCCGAAACGTGGCCGACCGCATAGATCATCGCCGCCACCGCGAGACCGAAAACCAGGGGAACGCAGGTGGCCGGCGACCCGAAACGTTCGCTGACACGCGCCGCTCCGCAGCCGGCGAACACGATCGCGAACGTTCCGACCGCTTCCGCGAGCGCCCTGCGCGCGAGATCGTCCCGTTTCACTCGGCTGCCCGCGCGTCCGCAGGGACGGACGGAATGAATACGGTGAAAGCGGCGCCTTTGCCGGAGGAACGGGCTTCGATCCTTCCCCCGTGCCGCTCGATTAAATGTTTTGCGATGGAGAGACCCAGGCCCGTACCGCCCGATTCGCGCGCGCGGCTTTTGTCGACCCGGTAAAATCGCTCGAACACGCGCGGCAGGTCCGTCTCGGGAATGCCTATGCCGGTGTCACGGACCTCGACGGCGATCCCGTCGGGAGTCTGGCGCAGACGGATCGCGATTTCTCCTTTTTCGACGTTGTATTTCACGGCGTTGTCGACAAGGATGGTCAGCACCTCCTCCATCGCGGTCGCGTCGGCGCCCGCGCGAAACGGCGAGGGCTCGGCATCGACCGTTACGCTCAAATTCTTCGCGCGTGTCGCCGGCTCGAACGTTTCCACGACGTCCCGCGCCAGGGCGTCCAGGTCGACGCTTTCCACCCGGAGCTCCCGGTGCCCCGACTCCACGCTCGAGAGATAAAGCAGGTCCTCGATGAGCCGATGGAGCTTCCGCGCGTGGTTTTCCACGATCCCGAGGAACCGCCCGCGGTTCTCGACGTCTTCGATCGCTCCCTCCTTCAACGTCTCGACGAACCCCAGGATCGAGGTGAGCGGGGTCTTCAGTTCGTGGGAGACGTTCGCGACGAAATCGACGCGCGACTTCTCGAGACGCTTCAGTTCGGTTACGTCGTAAAAAACGGCGGCGACGCCCAGGAATTCCCGGCCTTCGAAGACCGGCGACAGGCGCACTTGGAACACAGCCTCGGAAAGCGGCGGGACGTGCTCCTTGGTGAGAGGCTTTCGAGCGGAGAGCACGTGCCCGATCATCTCGTTCAAGTCCGCGGCGCGGAACACTTCCCAGTAGGCTCTTCCGATGACGTCCCGGGAAAGCCCGAGCGCGCGCGAAAGAGCGGGGTTGAAAACCAGGATGCGCTGGCCGGCGTCGATGACGGCGACACCTTCGGCGACGCTCTCGAGAATCGCCGCCACCCGGCGCTTCTCCTCCTGCGCCTGACGCATCGTCACGTGGATATCCGCGAGCAAATCCTTCACGCGCCGCGTTTCGGCGCGTTCGTCCTCGAGGGTCCGCCAGAGCCGGAAGCATGCGGCGAGGCTGAACGCGAAACCCGCCGCGAGAATCCAATGGATCACGTTCGGGCGACCCGCTCTTCGGTGAAGCGGTAACCTGAGCCGCGCACCGTCTCGATGTAATCGCGGTGCTTGCCGAGCTTCGAGCGGATCGAGCGCACGTGCACGTCGACCGTGCGGTCCACGACGTACGCCTCCCCCTCCCACGCACCCGAAAGAAGCTGGTCGCGCGAGAACACCTTACCGGGGTTTTCCATAAGGAAGGCGAGGATGCGAAATTCGAGCTTGGTGAGGGCCACGGACTTCCCCTTCAACGTGAAGGACATTTTCTCCCGGTCGAGCACCGCGTCGCCCGCTTTCAGGACGTCGGGTGCGTCTCGCCGCGCCTCGCTACGACGGAGCGCGTTTTTGACGCGCGCCAAGAGCACCTTCACGCTGAACGGTTTCGGGATGTAATCGGAAGCGCCCATCTCGAGCCCCACCACCTGGTCGATTTCGGAACTTTTTGCGGTGAGCATCACGACGGGGATCGTTTGAGTCGCGCGGTCAGCGCGCAGGAGACGGCACAACTCGAGGCCGTCCATGCCGCCGGGGAGCATGAGGTCGAGAATCATGAGGTCGGGCTTTTTCGAACGCGCCAGGTCGAGGGCCTTTTCGGCGGAGTCGGCGAGAAAAACCTGGTACCCTTCTTTTTCGAGATTGTACTGAAGGAGTTTTTGGATGTCCTTTTCGTCGTCGACGACGAGGACGGTCTTCGCCATTACTTGGCGTCCGGCTCGGTGGCTGTCTTCTTCCGCCGGGGAGGGTCGAGGATGGGCTTCACTTTGTCGCGGATCGCGTCTTGAATCTCTTCGACGCCTTTGCGCGCGTCGATCGTCTCGAACGTGAATTCCTTCGCGAGCTTGTCGAATTCGGCGACCAAGGCGGACTGGTAATTCACGAAGCTGTCGAAAAGATCGGGACCCATATGGAGATCCATGCCGGCTTCCCAATAGTTCATGCCGCCGGATTCGATCGCGCGCGGAATGAGGGTCTCCATGTCGATCTTCATGTAGAGGACGATGTCCGGAACGAGCGCGAAGCCGAAAAGATTCCGGATCCAGGCGGCGTCCGCCGAGCGAACGACGTCGCGTACGAAAGCCGTGAAGATGTAGCGGTCGGCCAGTACAATGTGGCCGGAACGGAGAGCCGGGATGATCTGATTCTCGAGGCGGTCCGCGAAATCGACCGCGTACAGGAGCGAAAAGGTCATGCGGTCCATGATGTTGCCGGACTTCGCCATTTCGATCGACTTGTGCATCAGATTCGAGCGCGCCCAGCCGGTCTCGACGACCGCGTAGCCCTTCACCTCGAGCCAATTTTTGAGAAGCGCGACCTGCGTCGAGCGGCCCGAGCCGTCGGTGCCCTCGATCACGATGAGCTTCCCTTTCATCTGCCATGGTTTCAGATACGGAAGGCCTTCGGGTCCGAAATATTTGGGTTCGCGTGGCATCGGCTGCTTTCTTAAGAGACCGTGAAGCGGCGCCAGAACACCTTGGCGCGCTTGGCGTAAATCGTGCGTTTCTTGGAATAGCCCTTCAGCGTGTCCGAAACTTTCTCGCGGACCATCTCCTGCTGATCGTGGATGTCGAGCGTCGCGTCGAGGACGTCGAAACCGAACTCGTCGGTCATCTTCTTGTACTCCTCCAGGATCTTCCCCTGGAAAATGCGGAAGGATTCCTTCGGGTCGTCGCTGAAGCCCAGATCCATGCCCGCCTCGTGGAATTTGAGCTCGGGACGGCCTTGAAGGATACGGTCGCATGCGATTTGAATCGGCACGTCGAAGTAGAACGCGAGATCGGGTTTCACCGCGAAGCTGTAGAGGTTGCGCACCCAGACGGGACTCACGCCGCGAACGGTGTCGCGCGCGAACGCCGTGTACGCGTAGCGGTCGGCGAGAACGATCATGCCTGCCTTGAGCGGCGGGATGATCTGGTAATTGAGCCGGTCGGCGAAGTCCGCCGCGTGGAGAAGGCTGAACGTGGTCGGCGTTAGGAGGTTCTTCTTCTTTCCCTCTTTCGTCGTTTCCTTCACGAGGTCGGAGCTGTTCCACTCGGTGAAGAAAACGGAGAAGCCCTGGGATTCGAGCCATTTTTTGAGGAGGGATATCTGGGTACTCTTCCCCGAACCGTCGATTCCCTCGACGATGAAGAGCTTGCCCGGATACTGGTGTTTTTTATCGAAAAGAGGCACGTTCATCTCCGGACTTTACCGAGCTGCACGGTGAGGCGACGTTTGAAAACGCGCTCGAAGAGATCCGATCGCTCGGCGGCGGCCCAGAGCTCAAGTTCGGCGTCGCGGCGCGCGCGGACGGTAACGACCGCCGCGCCGGGCGACAACCGGCACTCGAGCGATTCTATCACTCCCGAATGGGTCCTGTCCAAACCGTCGGCCACACGGAGGATGGCCCCCAGGGCGAGCGCCGCATCCTTGGCGTCCCGGCTCAGCGACTGAATTTGGTCGGCGTCTCCGGCCGATTTCCGGTGGTAGCGGGCCGTCAAACCGATCATCTCGACTTCCTCGGGTTCGAATCCGTCCAGGTCGCTGTTCACGATGAGGTAATGCGTGTGCTTGTGGTGCTTCCGGAAACTCACGTAATGGCCGATGTCGTGAAGAAGCGCGGCGTGCCGCAGGATCTCGCGCTCCCGGTCTCCCAGGCGGTGCAGAGGCCGTGTCTCCTCGAAAAGCCGGTCGGCAAGTTTCGCGACGTGGTCGGCGTGAGGCTCGTTCGACGCGCAGCGCCGGGCGAGTTGGCGGACGCTCTTTTCACGGATACCCATCCCGCTGTCTTTTCCGGCGGCGGGCCGGCGGAGCTTCTCCACGTAATCGAGGATGATTCCCTCGCGGATGCCTTTGTCCGAAATCGTGATCTTCTTCACCTTCAAAAGATTCATGAGCGCGAGCACCAGCGCGCTGCCGGCTACGATCAGGTCCGCGCGCTTGGGTTCGAGTCCCGGGAATTTGAGCCGGTCCTTGAGCGTTGTCCGAAGAAGTTTCCGGTGCACGCGCTCGAGCCCCTTTCGCGTCAGCTCGAAATGATTCACGAGTTGGAGCGGCCGGCGCTTTTCGGCCTGAAACACCATGGACGCGAGGCTGATCATGGTCCCGGCCGTGCCGATCACCATCGAATAGCCGCTTTTCCTGAGTTTCTTGGCGGTCTTCGCGAGCTCTTCCTTCACGTGCCGCTCGAGCTTGCGCAGGTCTTTTTTCGAAGGCGGATCGCTCTTCACGAAACGGTCGGTGAGCCGCGCGACGCCGAGCTTGAAACAACCGAGATACGGGGTCCGGATACCGTCGCCCAAGATCAATTCGAGGCTTCCGCCGCCGATGTCGATCGCCATCGCTTTCTGCCCGCGCGTCTCCACGCTCGAGACGGCCGCCAGGTACACGAGGCGCGCCTCTTCCTCGCCGCTGATCACCCGGACCCGAAGGCCTGTGCGCCTCTTAACCTCACGCAGGAACTCGTCGCGGTTCTTCGCCTCACGAACGGCGCTCGTAGCGACGGCGACGGTGCGCGTCACGCCGTTTCGTTTGGCGATCTTCACGAACCGCTCGAGCACGTCGAACGCACGGCGCATCGCCTGTTTCGAGAGCTTCAGATTCTCGAAACTGCCGTCGCCCAAGCGCGTCGTATCCTTCTCGTGGTCAAGAATCTCGAACGAGCGGTCGTCGCGTATTTCCACGACCAAGAGATGGATCGAGTTCGTTCCGATATCGAATACGGCTATTTTCATCGTCCGACCGGCATTTTAGACCTGTTTTCCGGTAGATTTGGTGAAGAAATCATGAAGATTTCATGAAAGCGCGCGAAGGATCCGGGAAGGCATGGCCCATTGCAGGATCCCGCGCGGCACGCCCCCGTCGCCGTCGAGGTCGACGCGTGTGAGGCTTCCTTTTTTCACCTCGATACGCGCCTCCCCTTTGGGAGAAATGAGCCTCGAGACGAAGTCCGCCATCGAGGGCTGGTGCCCGACGACGAGAACGCGGGCGTTCTCGGGGAATTCCGACAGGAGATTGAGAAGATCTCCGAACTCCGCCTCGGGCGTGAGAGCGTCGGAGAATCGAAGCGTGCCTTTGTGGCCGAGGCCGGCGATGGCGAGCTCCGCCGTCTGGCGGGCACGCACGAGCGGGCTTGAGACCACCGCGTCGAACGTGAGTTCGAGGCGCCGCATGCCGAGAGCAGCCTTTTTCATACGTTTAACGCCCTCTTCGGTCAAGGCGCGGTCTGCGTCCTTGCGGGTCGGAGAGAGATCTTCGGCGATGCCGTGGCGGAGGAAATAGACTTCCATGGAGAGATTTTAGCATATATCATGATCCGTATGGACCTCCGCGATAAAACCGTTCTCGTCACCGGCGCCGCCAAACGCGTGGGCCGCGAGATCGCCCTTTTCTTCGCCTCCAAAGGCGCGCACGTCTTCGTCCACTACAACCGTTCCGCCACCGAAGCGGAGGCCACCTGCGCGGAGATCCGCGCTTTGGGGGTCGAATCCCGCGCGTTCCGGGCCGATCTGACACGCGTGGACGAGGTCGTCGCCATGGCGCGCTCACTTCCCCGTGTTCCGGACGTCCTCGTCAACTGCGCATCCGCGTTCTACAAGACGCCGCTGGCCGACGTGACCGAAGCCGATTGGGAAGCTCTCGTGGGCTCGAACCTGAAAGGTCCCTTTTTTCTATCGCGTGAGATCGGGACGCGCATGGCGGCCGCAAACGGCGGACGCATCGTGAGCATCGCCGATTGGAGCGCGTTTCGCCCCTACCGCGATTACGCTCCGTACTGCGCTGCCAAAGGCGGACTAGTGACGCTCACGAAGGCGCTCGCACGCGAGCTTGCGCCCAAGGTACTCGTCAACGCGGTCGCGCCGGGACCCATTCTGCCGCCGCCGGACATGGACGAGGAGCAAAGGAAGAAGGCTTCCTCGAAAACGGTGCTCGGCCGCTGGGGGTCGCCGCGGGACATCGCGAATGCGGTCGCGTTCCTCTGCGAAAGCGATTTCACGAACGGGACGGTTCTTTTCGTCGACGGCGGGCGTTCCATCGCCGTCTAACAAGGAGGAAGAACAAAAAATGTACAGCGTCGCCAAGGAAATCCATTTTTGCTACGGCCACCGTCTGCTCGATTACGACGGCAAGTGCGCCCACCCGCACGGACACAACGGAAAGATCGAAATCGAACTGTCTTCGTCGTCGCTCGACAAGCGCGGCATGGTCTACGACTTCGGAGACATCAAGGAGATCGTCCAGAAATGGGTCGACCGTGAGCTGGACCACCGGATGATCCTGAAAAAAAACGATCCGCTCGTGCCGGTGCTCGAAAAGATGAACGAACCGTGTTTTCTGATGGACGAGAACCCCACGGCCGAATCGCTGGCGAAGCTCATCTTCCGGCACGGCAAATCGCAGAATCTCCCGATCCGCAAGGTCACGTTCTGGGAGACGCCGAGCTCCTGGGCGGCCTACTCCGAAGAATAAGAACCTTCCCTAAATAAAAAAAGGGCGGCCGCCGAGAGGCGACCGCCCTTTTTCTTTTACCGGGTCTTATTCGGACTTCTTTCCGAACTTCTCCTTGAACCAAACTTTCGCCTTGTCGAGCGTATTTGCGTTCTGGCGAGGCGTTTCTTCGATCTCACGCTGGAAGAGACGCGTGCCGGGGAGGCTGAGCGGCCCGGGGGTCTGCGGACGCACGGCCTGCGTGTCGAGCCTCGGGGCCGGAGCCTGCGGGAGATGCGGCGTCTGCGGAATCTGGACGACCGCCGACAACTCGGGGGCCTTCGGAGCCGCGGGAGCCGCGATACGATCGAGGAACGGCGCCTGCACGGGAGCTGGGACGACCACGACGGCCGGTCTCGGTGCCGGGACAGGGATAAGAACGGGCGCCGGAGCGACGGTCGGACGGAACGCGCGCCGCGTCCACTTCTTGAGCTGTTCGACGTTGACCAGGACCGACGGCTGCGTGCGCATCGAGGGCGCCAGAAGTAGCGACGGTTCGGTGATCTTCTCGCCGCCGGGCTTCAGCGCGTAACCCTGCGCGAGGCCCGAGAGTGTGCCGGCGTCGTTGTAACCTAGGCGCGGCATGCCGATCGCCGTCACGTTGAGCCCCGACTGGAAGCCCGTCGTCAGGAACGGCAGCGTCTGGCCGGCCGAACCGATGGCGTTGAAGATCACGAGGCCCGAGGTCAGGTTCGGAACGAGGCTGCCCTGGATCGTGCCGCGGATGCTCATGGACATCCCGTTCAGAATGCCGCCGGCACGGGCGATCAGGTCGCCGTCGCCCAGCTGGACGTCGAGCGCGTCGAACGTGCGGCCGATGACGTTGCCCGCGGTGAGGGACGACGTCGTTCCGCCGACCAAGTTGGGGTTGTCCCCGTTCGTGTCGATGATGTCGCCGCTGGCCGTGATGTTGAACGAGCGGGCGGTGATGAGGCCGACGAGAAGGTGGCCGAGCGTCGTAAGGGCGAGATCGCCCGCGACCGTGAGGAGCGCCACCGTGAGCGGGGCCGTCGAGTTGTTGAAGATTCCGACGTTCGAACCGGCGGCCGCGGAGATCTGGGTCGCGGCGATTTCAAGGGCGCCGAAGGGCGCGGTCGCGCCGATCGAACCGGCGGCCTGGAGGGCCACGCCACCGTTCTGCGCGTCGACGTCGGTGAACGTATCGCCGCCGTCGACGATGTCGCCGGCGCCAGAGGTCACGCGCGCCGCGTCGGACGAGGTGTTGGAGGTGCGTAGACCGCCGAGTGTGACGTTCTGGCCGGCACGGACGTCGATCTTGCCCGACCCCGCGTCGAACAGCGTGTTGTCGTTCATCGTCAGGGTGCCGGTGTTGTTGGCGTCGAGGTCGGCCTGCGCGTTGATCGCGCCGCCGTTCGAGGTCACGTCGCCGGTCGCGCCGAAGTTCGCGTCGCGGTTCGCGCGCACATTGATCGCGCCGCCGTCGGTGAAGAGCCCGGCGTTCACGTTCAAGTCGCTCGAAGCGTTGTCGTTCGCGAGGACGTTCAGCGCTTCGTCGCCGGAAGCGTCGTTGTCGGCCTGAACGACACCGTTCAGCGCGATCACATCGCCGGCGATGGAAACGGCGCCGTCGGCCACGAGCTGGTCGTTCGCCGTCAAGTCGGCGTTGTTGTTGCGCTGGCCGATCTCGATGTTACGGCCGGCGGTAATGGCTTCGTTGGTGACCATCGCCGCGTTGGCGTCGGCCTTCACGTCGCGGGCGGCGTTGAGGCTCGCGTTCGTCGTGAGGTTGTTCCCCGCCTGGAGGTCGATGTCCTGGGAGGCTGTGAGGCCACCGTTCACGTTGACGTCGTTCGAAGCGTTCGCTCGCACGTCGCCCGTCGAAGCGAGGGCCGAGGCGTCGAAGTTCACGTTCGTCGTCGTCACGTTGATGCCGGCTGCGGCGTTCGCGTTGAGCGCGCCGTTGAAGTCCGTGAGGCCCGTGCCAGCGTTCTGCTGGATCGAGGCGGCGGTGGTGCCGTTCGAGGTCCAATTGGCCGCCGAGGTCACGAGCAGCGCGCCGAGACGCGTGCCCGCGCCGACCGCCTGGTTCATGAAGATGTCGCCGGCGTTGGACTCGAGCGTCATGTTCTGGCCGCCGTTGATCGTGCCGTTGAACGTCATCGTGCCGCCGTTCGAATCCATCGAGACGGAGCCCGAAAGCGCCATGGCCGAGTTGAACGTGATCGCGTCGTTGGACGTGGCGAGATCGCCGGCCGTCGTGACCGCGCCCGCGCCGTCCTGGAGGAACGCGCCGTCGAGGTTCATGTCACCCGCCGCCGCGACGTTCATCGCGCCCGCGTTCGTGACGGTCATCGTGCCGCCGTTGGTCGTGGTGACCGACTGGTTGAAGTTGAAGACGCTGCCATCGAGATCGATGCCCGCGGCCGCGTTCGTGTTGAGAGCGCCGCTAAAGGTCGTCGCGCCGGTGCCGGCCCGCTGGTCGATCGAAGCCGCGGAGATCGCGTTCGCCGTCCAGTTGTTGACCGTGTTCACCACGAGGTTACCGAGGCGCACGAGCTGGCCCACCGCCGCGTTCATGAGGATGTCCCCCGCGTCGGCGTCGAGCGTGAGGTCCGACGCGCCGTTGATCGTGCCGTTGAACGTCATCGTGCCGCCGTTCGAGTCCATCGCGACGGGGCCGGTAAGGTTCACCGGGCCGTCGAAGCGGATCGCGTCGCCGGAGGTCGTGATTTCGGCAGCCGTGTTCACCTGGCCCGCGCCGTCCTGGAGGAACGCGCCGTCGAGGTCGATGTCCGCCGCTTCCGCCATATTCAGCGAGCCGGCGTTCGTGACGGTCATCGTGCCTCCGTTCGTCGTGGTAACCGAGGCGTTGAGAGCGAAGTTCTGGCCGTTCAGATCGACACCCGCGGCGCCGTCGGTGTTCAGCGCGCCGTTGAAGGTCGTCGTGCCCGTACCGGCGACCTGCGAGATCGAACCCGCGGAGATCATCGACTGGGCAGTCCAGTTATTAGCGCTATTGACGGCGAGAGCGTCCAGGCGGCCGCCGGCAAGCGAGCCGGCCGCGTCGTTCATCGCGATGCTGCCGGCGCCGGCCGTGAGCGTAAGGTCGCGCGGCGTGCCGTTCGAGTCGATCGTGTCGGCGAACGTCATAGCGCCGCCGTTCGACGCCATGGACACGTCACCCGAAAGGATCACGTCCGAAGCGAACGAAAGGGTTCCGCCCGCCGTAGCGATGTCTCCGGCCGTCAGCGTCGAGCCCGAGCCGGTCTGGGCGAAGTTACCGCCCGAGACGTTGACGTCGGAAGCCGCATCGAAAGACGCAACCGCAGAGTTATTCATCGTGAATCCGCCGTTCGTCGTCGTGACCGGGGCGTTCGCTAAGTTGAACGAGTTGCTGGTCAGGTTGATCCCCGAGGCGCCGTTGGTGTTGAGCGCGCCGTTGAAGGCCGTCGTGCCGGCGCCCGCGTTCTGGCGGATCGAAGCCGCCGAGATCGAAGAGGCCACGGTCCAGTCGTTCGACGCGTTCACGAGGAGCGCTCCCAGACGCGTGCCCGCGCCGACCGCCGCGTTCATCACGATGTTGGCGACGTTGGCTTCGAGCGTAAGGTTCTGGCCGCCGTCGACCGTGCTGTTGAAGGTGATGCCGCCGTCGTTGGTGTCGATAGAAACGGGACCCGTGAGGTTCACCGCGCTGAGGAAGAGGACGTCGTCCGCGGTCGTAGTGATGTCGCCCGCCGTGTTGACCGCGCCGGCGCCGAGTTGCTGGAAGCCGCCGTCGAGGTTCATGTCGCCCGCGGCCGCGATGTTGAGGGCTCCGGCGTTGCTGGCCGTGAAGCCGCCGAGGTTGGTGGCGGTGACCGACTGGTTCACGTTGATGACGTTGCCCGTCAGATTGACTCCGCCGGCCGCGTTCGTGTTCAGCGCGCCGTCGAACGTCGAGGTGCCGGTTCCCGCGTTCTGCGCGATCGAGGCGGCGGTGATGCCGTTCGAGTTCCAGTTACGGACCGTGGTGACGATGAGCGCGCCGAGACGCGCCACGCCGCCCGCCGCCGCATCCATGAAGATGTCGCGCGCCGCGGTGAGCGTGAGGTTCTGGCCGCCGTTCACCGTGTTGCCGAAGCGGATGTCGCGGCCCGAGTTCTGGACCGAGGCGCCCGTCAGGGTGACCGGAGCTTCGAACGAGATGTCGTTGCCGGCCGAGGTCGTGATGTTGCCCGCGAGGTTCGCCGTCGAGACGAGCGTGCCGTTCGTCTGGCGGAACTCGCCGTCCAAGTTCATGGCGCTGGCGGCCGTGATGTCGAGGAGGCCGTCCTGCGTGACGCGGAAGTCGCCGGCGTTGGTCGTCGTGACCGCGCCGTTCACCGTGACGTCGTTCGCGGCGATCTCGATGCCGTTGACGCTGCTCGTGTTCATGACGCCGTTGAACGCCGCGGTACCCGAGACGTTCGAGACGTTGATCTGCGAGGCCGTCAGGCCGGCGTTCGTGAAGTCGACCGCGTTCTGCGCCGTGAAGACGCCGAGGCGCGTGCCGCCGCCGAGGACGCCGGTCGCGATGTCGCCGTCGAGCGGGTTGCCCGTGCCGGAGATCAGCGTCAGGTTCTGCGCGCCCGCCGTCGTGCCATCCACGTTCGCCAGCGTGATATCGCCGCCGGTCGAATTCAGGGAGACGTGGTCGGTGAGCGTCATCGCGCTCTGGAACTCGATCGCGTCGTTCGTCGTCGTGATGTCCGCGCCGCTGGTAACTAAGCCCGCGCCGTTCTGGAGGAACGCGCCGTCGAGGTTCATGTGCGCGGAACTCGAAAGATTCAGCGCACCCGCGTTCGCGATCGTCACTCCGCCGCCCTGGGTCGTGGTGACCGAGCCCGAGACGCCGAAGTTGAACGCATTACCGGTGAGGTTGATCCCCGCGGCGCCGTCCGTGTTCAGCGCGCCCTGGTAGAGCGAAATGCCCTGACCGCCGTCCTGACGGATCGAACGTGCTCGCAGGTCGGCCGACGTGAAGTCATTCACGTTCGTGACGACGAACGTGCCGAGGCGGTTGCCGAGGCCCACCGGGCTGCCGAGGAGGATATTCCCCGCCGAGCCGGCGTTCATCGTGAGATTGTTGAGTCCGAAGAGATTGCCTTCGACCGAGCCGTCGATCTGGATGTTGCCGCCGGCCGCGATTGCGCCGCCGTTGGTGGCGTCGAGGAGGACGCTCAGCGCTTCCACGATCACGCTGTCCATGATGTGGATCGCGCCGCCCATGGTGACGATATTGGCGAGGAAGTGCGTGGTCGAGCCGGAACCGTCGAGTGTGATCGAGGCGTCGTCGAAGCCGAAGATCTGGCCGAGGACGTAGAGGCTACCCGGGGCCTGCGGCGTGCGAATCGTCGTGGCGTCGGAGAAAGTGATCGCGTTGACGGTCACGTTGCCGGAGCCGTTGGCCGCGCCGATGTTCACCTGGTCCCAGTTGTCATTCAAGAGGACCGTGTCGTTGAACGTCGCGACTTCGGCGACGGTCAGATCGAGGGCCGACGTACCGTTGGCCGCGCCGATGGCGATGTCGAGCCCCTGAGTGAAGGGCGAGAGCGTCAGCGTCTCGTTGCCGTCAGAGAAAATCGTGTCGGCCGCGCCGAGAAGGTCGATCTCGTCCGCGACGATATTGAAGTCAAACGAACCCGCGTCGACCGAGGAATTCGTTCCGAGTGTGACTTTGTTCGTGCCCGCGTTCAGCGTGCGAGACGTGCCCGAGCCGCCGAGGACGACGTCCGCGTCGATCGAGATGCCGTTGACGTTCATGATGTCGACGTTGAGGTTGAACACCCCGCCGCCGAACACGCACAACGCGCCGGTGACGCCGGAAACGTCGGTATTGAGCGTGAACGTGCCCACGGGACCCGGAACCGGGCCGTCGCACGTGACACAAAGCTCGCCGCCGTTCTCGGTCACGATCGTGTCGGACCCGTCGGCGACGTCGCCGAGGAGGAAGTCGTGGCCGGTGAGGTGAATGCCGGCCGCGCCCGTCGTGCGCACGTCGCCGGTGAACGAGGTCAGGCCTGAGCCGTCGAGCTGGGTGATGGACGTCGCCGTGATGTTCTCGTTCAGGGCGAGCGTGACGTCGTTGGCGTTCTGGACGAGGAGCGCGCCGAGCTGCGTTCCCGCGCCCACGGCCGCGTCGAAGAGGATATTCCCCGTCGAACCCGCGTTCAGCGTGAGGCCGAACGTTCCGTCGAGCGTCGAATCGAAGTGGATGTTCGCGCCCGCCGATGCGAGAGCGACATTGCCCGTGAGCGTGACGGCCGACGCGAAGTCGATGACGTCGTTCGTGGTCGTGATGTCGCCAGCGAGCGAAACCGCGCCGGTGCCGTTCTGCGTGAACGCGCCGTCGAGCAGCATGTCCGCCGCCGCCGCGATCGTGAGAAGGCCCGTATTCGTGAACGTCACCGTGCCGCCCGCCGTGGTGTTCACGGGAGCGTTCACGTTGATCGCGCCTCCGGTCGCCTGGACGTTGCCGGAGGCATTGACCGCGCCGTTCAGGTTAATGAGGTCGTTGCCGTTCGTGCCGATGACGGTGACCGTGTCGGCCGTGATGGCGCCGAAGGTGGCCGTGCGGGTGCCGTTGGCGTCGTCGTCGACGTTGGCCTGGAACGCGCCGTCGTTGATGTTCGCGGAAGCGACGGTGATGTCGTTCTCGGAGTTGATCGTGAGGTTGGCATCGCCGGTCGTTGTGATCGCGCCGGTCGTAACGGAGCCGCCGTTCGAATCCAGGACGTTCGTGCCTGTCGCGCCCGAGAGACGGGCGGCGCCGATCGTGACGTCGCCCGTGAGTGCGCGGACGTCAACATCCTGCGCGAGATCGAGCGAATTCGTGTTCGAGACCGTGGCCGAGGTGGCCGAGGTGATGTCGCCGGTGGCGAAGATCGTGCCAAAAAGATCCGCCAAGAACGAGCCGACTGCCGATGTGACCGTTCCGAGCGTGGCGTTGTCGTTGGAGTTCGTGCCCGTGAGCTCGACCGAGGAAGCCGATAAGTTGCCGGCCGCGAGGCTCTGCGAAGCGTTGCCGTCTGAATCGACGTCGACCGTGAGCGCGCCCGCGTTCAGCGTGACGTTGCCGACGGTGATGTTCTGCTGCGACGTGACGGTGAGATTTGCGTCGGAGGTGGCCGTGACGTTGCCCGTCGTGACCGAACCGCCGTTCGAATCGATGCGGTTGGTGCCTGCGGCGCCGGCGAGCGTGATGCCGTTGACGGTGGTGACCGAGAGAGCGCCGTTGTTGGAGCGGAAATCAGCGTCCTGCGCGAGCGTCGCGAGGTTCGCGTTGTTGATCGTGAGGGAGGTCGCGGCCGTGACGTCGGCGTTGATGTTCACGTCGTCGGCGTTCTGGACCGAGACCGAACCGACGGTCGAGGTGACGGCGCCGTTCAGCGTGACGTCGTCGTTGTTGCCTGTGCCGGCGATCGTGACCGAGCCCGCGTTGATCGCACCAGACGTCAGCGTGTTGGCCGAGTTGTTGTTCGAGTCGACGGTAAGGTTCAGGTTGCCGCCGTTCAAGGAAACCGAGCCGATCGAGGTGTTCCCCGTCGAGCTACCCGTGAGGTTCGCGCCGGAAGCCGCCGTGACGGTGCCGAGCGTGAGGGCCCCGGTCGCTCCGCCGAATGCCGTGAGGACGTTCGTCGTACCGGAAGCGCCGTTCAGGTTGACCGCCGCAACGCCGGTGTTCATGTCGCCGCCCGTGGTGACGATGTCGGAGCTACCCGCGAGGTTGAGCGCAGTCACGTTCGTGGCCGTGTAGGACTGGACGCTGACGTCGCCATTCACGTTCGAGGAGGCGCCGTTCGAGACGTTCATCGCACCGCCGGCTTGGACGTTGCCGTTGAAGACGGTATTACCGGTGTAGGTCTGTGCAAACTGCGTACGGACCTGGCCGCCAAACGTCGAAGTCGCACCGGAGACGGTGAGGTTCCGGACGCGGTTCGTGCCGCCGGCCGCGCCCTGAAGGGTCACGTTCCCCGCGGTGCCCGCGGTGATGACGAAGTTGCGCGCGCCGTCCGTGTCACTTTCGACGGTGCCGGTGATCGTGACGCCGGCGCCCGCGACGGACGCCCCTGCGTTCGTCGTGTCGATGGTCGCGTCCGCGCCGAGGATCACGCTGTCGCTGATCGTGACGGTGGTGCCGGCCGTGACGATGTTCGCGAGCATCGTGAGCGTCGCGCCTGCGCCATCGATGAGGATCGACGCGTTGCCGATGCCGACGAGGGTGCCCAGGAGCGAGATCGAGCCGCCGAGCGGAGAGCGCAGCTGGACGGGATCCTTGAAGGTGAAGGCGTTGATGTCCATGCCGCCGGTCGCGTTTTCGCTTCCGAAGACGATCGAAGCGAAGCCGTCCTTGATCGCGCCGAGGTCGATCGTCGTGAGATCCAGCTGGGCCGCGACTTCGGCCGCGCCCGCCACGACGGCCTTCAAGGTTGTCGTGAACTGCTTGAGGATCAGGTTGCCCGTACCGATGACTGAGTCCACACCGCCTGTAAAGTTGATCTCGTCGGCGATGACCGTGAGATCGAACGCGTTCGTGTTCACATTCACCGCGGTGAATGAGCCGGTGCCGATGTTGTAGGTCGTGTTCGCCGCGAGGTTCACGTTCTGGATGACGAAGTTGAGGACGTTGATGATCGCCGGCAGTATCTGCGTGCCGGTGTTGTTGAGCGTCAGCGTGTGGAGCTTCACGATCGAACCGATCGAATCGTTGAACGCAATGTTGCCCGAGCCCGCGCTCACGGCGATCGACTGCTTCTCGATCTGCGTGCCGTCGGCTTTGCCGTTGAACGTGACGTTGCCGTTGTTCGTCGTGAACGTGACGGTGTCGATCGTCGCGGGAACGCCGTCGACGTCGCCGATGACGGTGTTGCCGTTCAGCGCGATCGCCGAGCCCGCGCCGGTGGTTTCGAGGTCGCCGGAGACGGTGTTCTTGACCGAGGCGGTGTAGGTCTGTGCACCGACGGCCTTGACGAACTTGACGAGGATGTCCCCCGCCTGGATGGCCAGTGATAGGAGCGGCGTGACCGAGCCGGTCGAGCCGTTCAAGGTCGTGGAACCGAGGCCGGAATTCAGCGCGAGCGTGTTCGCGCCGTTGACCGTGCCGCCGAAGAGGATCGAATCCAGCGCGCCGCCTGCCGTCGTGACGTTGGTGGAACCTGCGAGCGTCGTCGCCCCATTGACCGCGAAGGTGCCCGCGCCGGTCAGTTGGTACGAACCGTCGAGCGTGGTCGCGCCGGTGTAGGACTGCGAACCGGTCGTCTTGACCGACTTCGCCAAAACCGCCGTGCCCGTCGCGGTAAGCGACGTGAGCGACGTGCCCTGGCCGACGTTGGAAGCGAAGGTCGCGTTGCCGCCGTTCGCCGTCACGCCGAGCGTGCGAGAGCCGTCGACTGCGCCGTTAAAGCTGATGTTGCCGGCCGCCGTCGTCGTGGTCGTGTTGCCCGCGAGTGTAGTCGCGCCGTTGACCGCGATGTCGCCAGCGGTCGTGGACTCGTACGTGCCGTCGAGCGTGGTCGCGCCGGTGTAGGTCTGCGAGCCCGACGTCTTCACGTTCTTGGCCGAGATGTTGGAAGCGGTGGCCGTGAGGCTCGTGACCGCGGCCGTGTTGCCGACGGAGTTCCCGAGCGTGAGGGAGGAAGCACCTGCATTCAGGCCGAGCGTGTTGCTGCCGTTGACCGTGCCGGTGAAGGCGATGCTGTCGGCCGCGCCGCCCGCCGTGGCGACCGTGGTCGCGCCCGCGAGGGTCGTGTTGCCGGAAACCGCGAACGAACCCGCGGTCGTCGTCTGGTAGGCGCCGTCGAGCGTGGTCGCGCCGGTGTAGGACTGCGCGCCGGTCGTTTTGACCGACTTCACGTTCACGTTCGCGCCGGTGGCCGAAACGGACGTGAGATCCGTCGTGCCGCCCATCGCGCCGGTGACTGTCGCGTTACCCGCGCCCGAGCTCAACGAGAGATTCTTCGAACCGTCGACGGTGCCACTCAAGAGGATGTTGTCGCCCGCTAGACCCACCGTCTGAATGACCGTGTCGCCCGCGAGGGTCGAAGCCCCGTTCACCGCGATCGCGCCCGAAACGGTGTTCTGGTAGGTGCCGTTCAGCGACGTCGCGCCGGTGTAGGTCTGCGCGCCGGTCGTCTTCACGCTCTTCAGGCCGATGTTTGAAGCCGCGAAGCTCGTGCTCGTGACCGCCGCCGTGCCCCCGACCGCGTTCTGCACGTCGATCGTGCCGGTGCCGGCCGTGATGCCGAGCATCTTGCCGCCGTTCACCGTGCCCGTGGCCGTGACGTTGCCGTCGTTGGTGGTGAGCTGGGTGTTCCCCTCAAGCTCAGTGTTGCCGCTCAGCGTAATGAAGCTGCCCGCACCGGTCGTCTGGTGAGTGGAATTGGTCTGAATCGTGCCGGCTGCGATGTCCTGGTTACCGGCCGTGGTCACGCTGTTTCCGAAGCGGACGATTCCGGTGCCGCCGGTGGTGACGGAGTTCACGGCGATCATGTTTTGGAAGTCGACGTTGCCCGAGGCCGCGTTCACGCCGAGGTTGCGGGTCGCGCCAGTGACTGCGCCGGTGACGGTGACGTCGCCGTTGTTGGTCACGAGGTCGGTGTCGCCGCTCAAGAGGACCGTGCCGTTCAGAGCGATCGAGCTGCCGCCGCCGGTCGTGGTGAGGTCGCCGTCGAGCTGGGCCGCGCCGGTGTAGGACTGGGAACCGGTCGTCGTGACGGCCTTCACGATCACGTCGGTAGCCGAGACGATGAGGCTGACGAGCGGCTGGACCGCGCCGATCGCGCCGTTCACGGTCACGTCGCCCGCCGTGGAATTCAGGACGAGGTTCTTCGCGCCGTCGATGGAGCTCGAGAACGAGATGTTGTTGGAGGTCGTGACGGTCGTGTCGCCCGCGAGGGTCGCCGCGCCGTTGACCGCGATCACACCACCCAAGGTGGACGCGAGGTCGCCGTCGAGGGTCGTGAGGCCGGAGTACGTCTGAGCGGCCGTCGTCTTTACGTCCTTCAGCGAGATCGCGTTGCCCGAGACATTAACGCTCGAAAGCGCCGCGGTGCCGCCCGCGTTCCCGCTCAGCGCGACGTTGCCGTTGCCCGCGCCGACGGAGAAAGCCTGACCGCCGTCGATCGTTCCGCCGACGGTGACGTTGCCGTCGTTCGTGGTGAGAGTTGTCGCGTTCTGGAGGGCGACGTTGCCGTTCAGGACGATGGTTTCGCCCGCGCCGGTCGTCTGGTGCGTGCCGTTCGTACGGACCGTGCCGGAAGTCACGTTCTGGTCGTTCACGCTCGTCACGTTGCCGCCGAAGGTCGAGATGCCGGCCGAGTTAACGGTGAGCGATTGGAGCGGGGTCGTACCGACCGCGCCGGTGACCGAGAAGTTGCCTGAACCGGCCGTGACCGCGAGATCCTGCGCGCCGTCGATGGTGCCGATGACGGTGACGTTTCCATTCGTCGTGTTGAGCGACGTGGCGTTTTGGAGATTGATCGCGCCGGTGAGGCCGATCGAGCTGCCCGCCGTGACGGCCGTGTGCGAACCGTTCGTATTGATCGTGGTTGCCGCGACCGACTGATTGCCTGTCGTCGTGACGTTGCCGCCGAAGGTCGTCGTACCGCCTGCGTTGGCAACCGTGAGCGAGGACAGGTTCGCGCCGTTGCCGACGTTGCCGTTAAAGGCAACCGTGCCGGTGCCAGCCGAGACGCCGAGGTTCTTGGCGCCGTTGATCGTGCCGTTGACCGTAACCGCGCCGTTCGAGGCGTTGAGGTTGGTGTCGTTCTGGAGCGTGACGTTGCCGGAGAACGTGAGCGCCTTGCCCGCGCCGGCCTGGTGCGTGCCGTTCGTCTGGATGGCGGTCGCTGTAACGATCTGGTCGTCGGCGGTCGTCACGTTGTTACCGAAGTGCGCGACGTTCGCGCTCGAGACGGTGAGCTTGTTGATGACGACCGAGTTTACGAAGTCGACGATTCCGGTGCCGACTGCGAGCCCGAGATCCTGCGCGCCGGTGACGTTGCCCGTGACCGTGACGTTGCCGTTCGTCGTGTTGAAGGAAGTCGCGCCGAGAAGGCTGAGTGCGCCGGTGAGCGTGATCGCGTTGCCCGCGCCGGTGACTGTGTGCGTGTTCGACGTGCGGATCGTGCCCGCGGTGACCGACTGGTTCCCCGTCGTCGCGACGGTGTCGGTGAACGTGACGACCGAGGCATTCGCGTTGTTGACGTTGAGGGCCGTGACGACCGAGGTGTCGCCGATCTTGCCGATGAAGGTCGTCGCGCCGGTGCCGGATGCAACGTTCAGCGTCTGTGCGCCGTTGACGTTGCCGTTAACGAACACGCCGCCGTTATTGGTGTTGAGGGTGGTCGTGTTCTGGAGCTCGACGTTGCCCGTGAGCGTAACGGCCGCACCCGCGGTGGAAGCCGAGTGGCTGCCGTTCGTCCGGATCGTGGCCGCCGTGACCGATTGCGCGCCGGTCGTCGTGACGTTGCCGCCGAAGCGCGCGACGAGTGCCGAACCGACGGTGAGGCCTGCGAGGGCCGCGTTGCTGCCGACATGGCCGGTGAAGTTGACCGTGCCGGCCGTGCCGCCCTGGACCGTCAGCGTGTTCGCGCCGTTCACGGTGCCGTTGACGGTAACGTTCGCGCCGGTCAGGAAAAGCGGATCGGCGCCGTTGGTCGTGTCGATGGAGGCGTTCGTGTCTACGGAGACGTTGTCGTTGATCGTGACGCCCATGCCCGCCGTAACGATGTCCGCTAGGAGGTGGAGCGTGTTGCCCGAGCCGGTGAACGTGAAGGAAGCGTTGTCCGCGCCCGTCAGGTCGCCGAGCACATTGATCGTGCCGGCGATCGGCGAGAGGAAAACGGTCGGGTCGGTGAACGTGAAGGCGTTCAAGTCGATACCGCCTTCGGACGAAGCGCCGCCGATGGTAATCGAGCCGAAGCCGTTCGCGAGAGCGGAAAGGTCGGTCGTCGTCAGATCGAGCTGACTGGCCAGTTCGGCCGCGCCTGCGACGACGGTCTTTAAGGTATTGGTGAACGTTCGCAGCGCGATCGCGCCGTTACCGGCCACGGAGTTCGCGCCGGCGATGAAATTTATTTCATCCGCGATCAGCGTGAGGTTGAAGGCGTTGCCGACGACCGTGCCGATCTTGAGGAGGCCCGAGCCGAGCGAGATGATTTTGTCGGCCACGAGCGTGAGGTTCGAGATCGTGAGGTTCGCCACGCCGACGATCGCGGGCAACGTCTGGGCGCCGGTGTTCGCCATGTTGACTTCGAAGAGCGGAACGCTCGAGCCTACCGAGTCGTTAAACGCGATGTTACCCGCGCCCGCCGTGACGTTGATGGCCTGCTTGAAGTTGACCGTGCCGTCGAGCTTTCCGTCGAACGTGACGTCGCCGCCGTTCGTCGTGACGTTCAGAGTGTCGACCGTGCCGGCGTTGCCGTCCAAATCCGCGATGACCGCGTCGCCGTCGACGATGATGTCGGAACCGGCTCCCGTGGCCTGAAGCGCGCCGCCGAGGTTGGTCGTACCGACGTACGTCTGGTTGCCCGTCGTGGTGACGGCCTTAAACGCGATGGAGTTCGCCGTGACGTTCGTGGAAGCGGCATTCACCGAGGACTGCGCGGTGAAGGTGTTCGCCGAGCTGACGAGAAGGTTGCCGATCTGCGTGCCCGCGCCGACCGCCCCCTGAAGGAGGATGTCGCCTGTGCCTGCGATGAGCTGGATATTTTCCGCGCCGACCGCCGTTCCGTTGACCGTGCCGGTGATAGTGATGTCGTCGGTCGCCGCGCCCGCCGTCTGGAGGGTCGTGCCACCCGCGAGGGTCGCGTTTCCGTTCACGGAGATCGAACCCGCGGTGGTGGACTGGTAGACGCCGTTGAGCGAAGTCGCGCCGGTGTAGGTCTGCGCGCCGGTCGTCGTGACCGATTTGAGGCCGATGTTGGCGGCGGTGACGGTGTTCGAAGAAAGGCTGGAGGCCGCGCCGGTGAAGTCCGCGTTGCCCGCGCCGGTGTTGACGCTCAGCGAATTCCCCGCGCCGGTGACCGCGCCGTCGAACTTCGCGTTCGCGCCGGAAGTCGTGACGGAGGTGTTCGCGCCGAGCGCGATCGCGCCGACGAACTCGAGCGCCTTGGTGGCGGTCGAGATCGCGTTCTTGAGCGTAACGTTGCTGGAGATGAACTTGAGGGCGCTGTTCGACGAGACCGTGTCGACCGCGACGCCGCCCGTGTGCGTGAAGTCGCCGACGGTGACGAGACCCGCCGCGCTGATGCTGTCGAGCTCGGTGTCGGAAACCTGGAACGTGCCAGCGGCCGCGCCGACACCAATGGATGCGCCGACCGCGTTGGTCGTGAGGTTCACGTTGTTGGCGTTCAAGTCCGCGCCGCCCGAAATATTGAGGTTATTGCCGAGGACACTCACGTCGCCGGTCGTCGTGGTGTCGTTATCCTCGAACGAGACGGTGCCGCCGGAGCGGAACGTAAGGTTCTTCGCACCGGCCGTGACGGCTTCGTCGTCGCCGACGGTGATGCCGCCGGTGTTCGTGGAGGACCCGACGGTGAAGGAACCGGCCGTCAGGCGGTCAAGCTCGGTGTCACTGACGTCGAAATTGCGGTTTGCGCCCACGCCGATCGTAGCGCCGGTCGTGGAGGCCGCGAGCGTGACGCTGCCTGAACCGACGTTGATGGTGCTGCCAGCACCGGACTGGAACTCGGCCGCGGTGATCGAGGCGGAAGAAGCCGCGATGCTGCTGTTGCTGTTCTGGATGAAGGAGCCGTTCGCGCTCTGGTTGGCATCGGCGCTCACGGTGAACAAACCGGTGGTCGTGACGTCCGAGTTCGCAGAGTTCAGGTCGACGTCGCCGTCGGCCGTGAGGGTCACGCTGCCCGCGCCGGTCATGACGGCCTGCTGGACGGTCAGGTTGCCGCCGGAGGTCAGGTCGAGCCCGCCGCCGTTCGTGGTGATCGCGTTCGTCGCGAAGTCGTTCGTGTCGCGGTAGGTCACAGCGCCCGTCGTGTTCGCTGAGAGCGTCGAGACGTTGTTGGTCGAATTCGAAAGATTGAAGGCGCCCGTGCCCGCGAGCAAGAGGACGCTCGAGACGATGGCCGTGCCAACCTGCTGGCCGAACGCACCCGCGCCCGCCGCGTTCAGCGTGATCGTGCTGCCGGCGGCCGTAAGGTTGCCGAGCGTGACGGTGCCGGGCGTATAAAGACCGGTCGCGGTGGAGCCGATCGTGAGCGTGATCGTGTCGCCGCCCGAGTTCAGCGTGACGCCCGAGCCCATCGTGATGTTGCCCGCGCCCCCGTCACGGTTGTTCACGCCAGCAGAGTCGTTGGCCGTGATCGTGATCTTGCCGCTCGTCGTCGAGATGTTCGCGTTAATGAGGACAGAGCGGCCGGCCTGTATGGTCAGGTTGCGGTTGTTGAACGTCATGCTGACCGCGTCGGTGAACGTGATGTCGTTGGTGGCCTGGAGGATGACGCCGGAGTTCTGGGAACTGATCGAGTTCGCGCCGCTGGCTTTAACCGTGGAATTCCCGTTGGCGTTCGCGGAGAAGATGAGATTCGGGGCGCTGAAGTTCGTGCCCGAGTTGATGACCGTGAGGTTCTTCGGATCGAGGAGGAGCGTGCCGCGCTGGCCGTTGGCCGCGGAGGTGTCGACGTGACCATCGAAATCGAGCGATCCTTTGCCGGAGACTTCGACCGCACCGCCGTTGCCGGACTGTGCGCCGCCCTGAGCGGAAATGTTCCCGTAGTAACGGGTGGTGTCGTCGGCCCAAACCACGACTTCCCCGCCATCGCCCGCGGTGACCGCGTCGGCCTTGATGGGAGCGTTCTGGCCCACGTACGCGACCTGCGC
Source organism: uncultured Planctomycetia bacterium (assembly GCA_964431835.1). Taxonomy (GTDB): domain Bacteria; phylum Omnitrophota; class Gorgyraeia; order 2-02-FULL-51-18; family 2-02-FULL-51-18; genus CAYSKO01. The sequence continues at coordinate 30,858 of CAYSKO010000003.1, forward strand.
GTTGCGAATGTTCGAATCGTTGCCCTGGAAACCGCCACCGACATTGACCTTGCCGCCCCCGAGGTCGCCCGAGGCGTCCACGACTGCGCCGTCCATGACGCCGACCTTCTCGCCTTCGATCACGATCTCGCCGCCCTTTTCGCCGACATTGAGGCCGGTGGCGTCGAGCGTACCGGAGGTTTTCACGGTCCCCTGCGACTTCTTGGAAGAGAGCAGGATCTTGCCCGACCTCGAACCGATCGACTTGGCTTCGACGATGCCTTCGTTGTTCACGAGGCTGTCGAAGATGTCATTCGCGGCTTCGGCAGTCATCACGATGGAGCCGCCTTCGGTCTTCACGATTCCTTTATTAAGGACCGCGTCCTTGATCGCCTGGCCGTCGGAGTCCTTGACGGTCTGGGTGACTTCCTTGTCCACAAGGACCGAGAGCATGCCCGAGTCGTCGAAGCTGACGGTCGCTTCGCTGCCCGACGCGAGCGCGAGGCTCGATTCCTTCGCCACGATGACGCCCGTATTTTGGACCGCGCCGCCGAGGAGAGCGCCGCCGTTCTTGCCGATGTTCATAGTACCGGCGTTCACGACCGCACCAGGGTTCGAGCCGGTCTGGCGGAACTTGTAGTTGCCGGAAAGGAAGTCCTGGTTGTTCATGTCCAGCGAGGACGCGACGAGGCCGGCGGCGTTCACCTGGGCCGTCGGCGAAAAGAAGATGCCGCTCGAGTTCACGAGGAAGAACTTGCCGCGCGGGACGTTCAGCGCGCCGAATATCTGCGAGGGATTCGCGGTGATGTCGCGCGAAAGGTGCGCTCCGTTTTCCGGCAGAAGGGCGCTGAAGGTGTGGCCGGCCCCGATGTTGAAACCCTGGTTCCAGTTTCCGATGGTGACCGCGTCTCCGGCGGTCAGCGTTCCGACGATTCCGTCGGCACTCACCTCGTAGGACGAGGATCCCGAGACGGATTCGTAGCCCGCGGGGAGGTTTTCGGCGTAGATCGGCGTCGTCCACATCGTAACGGACGTGACGAGAAGAAACGACGCGACGACTTTGAGACCGAACCCATTCTGCTTCAACATGAAAACAACCCCCTTTTACGATCGCCCTTCCCGGTTTCCCGAAAGGGACTACGTCTCGTTTCGTTGACCTTCAGAACCTGTCTATCTATGAATAGAATTAAAAAAATGGAATTCCGCGTCGGCTCGCTTAAATCCAGTCCCCGCTGATCGTGAAATAAAACTGGCCGTTCGAACCGTCGGTCGGATCGTCTCCCACGGGAACGCCGTATTCGAAACGCGCGAGGAAATTGTTCGGAAGCTCGATGCGAAGACCGCCGCCGGCGCCGAAGAAAGTTTTCGAGGGGTCTTCACCGACGGCGGGCTTCCGCAGACTCGCGGAGGCGGCATCGAAGAAGCCGACGAAGTGAACCTTGTCCCAGAGCGGCGTATCGGGCAGGCCCGGTGCCTTGACTTCCTTGGGCAAGAAGTACCACGGCAGGCGCAGCTCGAGGCTTCCGCCGACGCCGCCGTCACCAAGGTAGTCGCTCTGCGGATAGCCGCGCACGGAGTAGACGCCGCCCAAGTCGAACTGTTCGGCCGAGACGAGCGCGTCGGGCGTCAGCTGGGTCGAGCCCTTCATGAAGAGGTACGTCTGATCGTAGACGGGGTGGATGCGGTTCAGCGAACCGTTGTACTTAAAGAAGTCCGCGCCCGAGCCGCGGCGCGAAAGGCGCGGATCGTTCTTCTCCGAAGCGCCGAACCAATCGCTGCCGTACGTGAGGTCGTTGACGAGGAACGTGCGGCCGTACGGATCGATCCAGTCGAGATTAACGCCCGCGTGCACCATGCGGAGCTGGTCTTCGCTCGAGGCCTGGTTCAGGACCGTGTTGTAGATCGACTTCGACTCGAAGCTCGTCGTGCCGGTCACGTCCAAGCGGTCACCCTCATATAAAGGATGGTTGACGAATGTGCTCCACGTGAACGCTTCGCCTCCGATATCAAGCACCGAGAAATCCCCGCCCACCTGGACGTCGGTGTAGTTGAAGGTCCAGCCGGCGTTGGTTCCGTAGGGACCGACCGGGAGAAGATGCTGGAGGCCGATCGCGAGCACTTCCTCGCCGAACTGCACGCGCGAGGCAAAAATGTCGTCCTGGCCGAGGAGATTCGAGTGGCGTACGGAGAGCGAATAACGCTCGCGGCCCGTATCCTTCGTGCCGAAGTTGTTCACCTCGGCGTTGATGTGGATCGGGCGGCGGTCCTTCACGTCGAGAAGCAGGTCCGACGTGCCGACTTCCTGGCCCGGGACGATGACGGCCTTCACCTCGCGGTCCGGGTGGAGGTTCATCTGGCGCAGTCCGTCCTTGAGAGAATCGAATTTAAGGACCTGGTCACGAAGATGGCCGACGTAGCGCTTGATGACGCGCTTCGAGAAGAACTTGTTGCCGCGGACCTTCACCTTGCCGAGCTTGCCCTCGAACACCTTGATGGTGAGATTCCTCGACTGGACGTCCTGCGGCGGAATGTACGCGCGGCAGGTGATATAGCCTTGGGAACGGTAGGCGGCCGTGATTTTCTCGGCGAGTTCCCTGGCCTGCGAGAGCTTGATTTCCCGGCCCTCGTACGCGTCGGTCAGCGGCTCGAGCTCCGCAGTGGTGAGTGCGGAGTTGCCGGTGATCGTGACTTTTTCCACGAAGAACGGGAGTTCTTCGGAAATCTGCAGTTCACCGGCCTGCGCTTCGGCTGCGGCGGCTTGTTCGGCCGCGGCCTGATTCTCGGCGCGGCGTAGATCCGCGCGTTCTTTGGGATCGCCGGGAACGATCGGCTTCTCGAAATCTTCGGTGGCGCGCGTCTTCGAGGAACGCGACGGGCCGGTGCCCGGCTTGCGGGCGACTTCGAGCGTAAGGAATACTTCGACCTCGCCGTCTTCGGCCTCGATGTCCTTGATGCGCTCGGCGAGCTCTTTCAAATCCGCAAGCGAGATCGCACCGCGGATCGGGATCGCGAAACGGTCTCCTGAAAATTCGGCGCGGCGCGGAGATTCGTCTTCGTCGTCGTTTGAACGGCTCGGAGCTTCTTCCTCGCTGGATTCGTACGCGGGCTCCGAAGAAGCGAACTGGACGGAAGCCTCGGGCTGCGGTTCGCGCTCGCCGCGGTCGAAAGCGGACTCGCGTGTTTCCCGTTCGAAGCGTTCCTGCTCTTGACCCGGGGTGACGACCGCCGCGAAAACCGAAATGGGAGCGAAGGACGTAAGGATTTGAACGAAGACCACGGCGAGAGAGAATTTCTTCAACAAGAGGGAACCTGCTTTCCTATATAAAACTGCTAAGTTTGTGCTTGGGTAATATCGCGTGTTCTCCCCGTGGAGCGGAGCCGTTTGCACACTTTATTTTGATGCTTAGAATGTGTCAATCGAATTATTAGAATTTTCTAATCTTTCTCCGTAAGTAGCGCACGAACTTACCCTTAAGAATTTATCTTCCCTTCACTTTTATAATAATTCATTATAAATAGTAAGCAAACATTACATAAAATTTTAGTTAATAAAACGAAGCTCAGCGGGCTAAAAACACGAAAAAAAACGGCGCCGCGTAAACGGCGCCGCTCGGGCGGTTTTTCGTTTAAAAAAAACTTAAGCGCGTTTTTTCACGACAACTGCGGGCGAATAGGTTCCGCGCATGTTCGCGTAACCGCGGTAATTCACGGCGATTGAACCGCCGACGGCTTCCGCGCCGTTCAAATTGAAATTGTTTCCGGTGAGAACGATTCCGGTCGCTTGGTTGGTGCGAAGCGTGCCGCCAAAGCTCGACGTGCCGGTTCCTTCGGCCTGCGCGATCGAAGCCGCGGTGACGTTGCCCGCGTTCCAATTGCGCACGAGCGTCGCAAGTACGCGGCCCAAACGCACGCCTACGCCGGTCGCCGGATTCCAGCCGACCTGCCCGTTCATGTTCACGTCTCCCGTTCCGGTCTCGAGTGTTAAATCTTCCTGGCCCGAGTTCAGTCCGTACACCGTGGAATTGAATGTGATGTTGCCGCCGTTCGCACGGCCCGTACCGAGGAACACGTCGCCCGTCAGCATCACCGGACGGTTGAACGTGATCGAATCGTCGGTGGTGCGGATGTCTCCGGCGAGGCGGACCGGGCCCGTGCCGTCCTGGACGAAAGCACCGTCGAGCCTCATGTCGGCGGACGGACCGAACGTGAGCGTGCCGGAATTCGTCACCACGAGCGGCCCGGCGCCGGTCGTCTGGACCGGGCCGTTGAACGCGAAATGCGTGCCCCGGAGGTTGATCCCCCAAGAATCGTACGTGTTCACGCGGCCCTTGAACGTCGTGGTCCCGGTGCCCGCGCGCTGGGCGAAAGAAAGCGGAGTCACGTGGCCGTTGAACGTCGCGTTCCGCGCGTCGAGGACCGTGAGGCGGCCGAGGCGCGTGCCGGTGCCGGTGGCAAAATTGTGTCCGACCCCGTTCATCGTGATGTCGCCACCGCCGGCCTGGAGCGTCAGTTCGTCGGCGCCCCAGCTCGTCGCGTTCACCGTCGAAGTGAAGAGGATGTTCCCGGGACCCGCGCCGGTACCCACGTACGAATCCCCGAGCAGCGTGACCGGGCCGCGGAACGCCACGTTCCCTTCGGTGCGGATCTCCCCGTGCCAGCGGATCCCCGCGCCGACCGACGAACCGGTGACGTCGACCGGGCCGTTGCCGGTGTAGTTTCCGATCAGCGTGACCGGGCCGCGCGTCGAAATGTGGAATCCGCCCGAGCCGTAGCCGCCGTCTTGGTCGGTCAGGTTCGTGGCCGCGATATGGACGACGCCGCTTCCCTCGCTGAAGAAACCTTCCTGGGAAAGCACGGACGAATACGTGTGGACGTCCGGCATGTCGGGCGCAATCCAGTTCGCCCGAATGTCGATGCCGTTCTGAGCGCGGACCGACCCGAAGAAACGGTCGGAAGTCGCCGTGAAATTGCGGACCGCGACGTCGTAACCCTGATATTCGGTCCCGCGGACCGGAGCCCACGCGCCCGAAAAGCTGATTTGGCGCGCGGCGGTCAACGAGAGGTCGTAGGGGCCACTCAGGCCGATCGGATACCCGCCACCCGAAAACGTTTCAACACCGGGAAAGAAATAAAGATACACGCCGCCGTCGATCGCGACGGACGCCGCGAGCGCGACCTTCCCGTACAAGGAGATCGCGTTGAGCGTGTTGGATAGGCTTCCGCGCAGACGGATCTCGTTTATCGACGGAAGCTCGGTCTGCGGCCTCTGCCAATAACCCTGGTCGCCCGTCGTGCGGACCTGTCCGAGCGACATGCCGGAAGCGGTGACGTAAACGTCCGAAAGCCGCGTCGTCGTTCCGATGTCGGCGAACGTCGCGTCGCCGACCGCGTCGGCCTGGAGCGAGAACGGGCCGTTCAAAGGCGCTTCGGAACGGATGGTCCCACTCGAGCGGATCGCGAGGTACGTCTGAGGGGTCACGTGTCCCGCGTTACGGACGCTTCCCGCATCTCCCGTGCCGATCAGCTGAATCGAACCGCCGCGGCCGTTCACAGCCGTGGCTTCCACGATCCCCTCCTGGTTCACGAGCCTCGAGAATACGGCACCGGCCGCGTCTCCGACGAGGAACACGTGCCCGCCTTCGGCGCGGAGCGTCCCGGCGTTGCGTACCGCGCTCGAGGCGCCCGACGGGGCCTGCGAGGTGCCAGCTTCCTGATTCACGAAAGCCTCGCCGTTCGCGTCGATCGTGAGGGAGACGGTGTCGCCCGACGCGAGGTTGATCTGGTTCCCACGCGCGAGGATCACGCCCGTGTTCTCGACAGAGGATCCGATCAGCGTCGCGCCGCCGGCTCCGGAGGTGATGCGCCCGGCGTTCCGGACTGACGCCGGGGTATCCGTGCGGCTAAAACGGTAATTTTGCGCGTTGAAGTCGGAGTTCAGGATGTCGAGCGACGAGGCCACGAGCCCGGCGGCGTTCACCTGCGCGGTCGAGGAGAACGTGATGCCGTTCGTGTTCACGAGGAAAAAACGGCCGCTCGGAACGTTCAGGGAGCCGAATATCTGTGAGGGGCTCGCGGTGATATCGCGCGAAAGGTGCGCGCCGCCCGCCGGCAGGTTCGCCGTGAAGGTCTTTCCCGAGGCGACGTTGAATCCCGCGCCCCAGTTCCCGATCGAGGCGGCCGTGGTCGCCGTCAGCGTGCCGGAATTGCCGTCCGCACTCGTCGCGTACGAAGAGCTTCCCGAGACCGGCTGGTATCCTGCCGGAAGATCCGCGGCGAAGGCGACGGCGGAGAGAAGATGGGTAGCGGCCACGACGGACGACAAGAGCGCGAGACGGATGGTTCGCATGGGGACCTCGTTTTTGCGTTTCGTTTTCGGACGGATCTGGGAGGTGCGCGGGCGCGGACGGAATTCGAAAGATTTTTAGAGAGCGAGCAAAAAAAATACGCTCGCGGGAGCGAGCGTTTTAATCTTCAGCCGCCGTAGTGCCAGGGCGTGTCGGACATGACGAGCGGCGCTTCGTCTTTCGTCGCCCCCGCCTCGACGATCTCGCCGACAACGACCGTGTGGTCGCCCGTCTCGAAGACGTCGTGCAAGCGGCATTCGAGATAACCCACCGCGCGCTCGAGGATCGGAGCGCCCGTAACGCCGTCCCGGAAAGCGACGTCGCCGAAGCGATTGCCGTCCGAGGGCGTGGGTTTGAAGAATTGTTCGAGGATTTTTTTGTCCGTCTTCGGCATGAGGTTCACGGAAAAGACCTTCCCGGTCTTGATCATTTCGAGAGATTGACTTGCGCTTCGTACGCCGAGCATGACGCGCGGAGGCTTCATGGAGCACTGCGAGAACCAACTGCCGGTGAAAGCGTGTTTCGAGGCGCCGTCTTTGACGCCGATCACGTAGAGGCCGTATGGAATCTTACGGAGGACGTTTTTTTTTGCTTCTTCGTTCATCGGGGATTCATCGGATTCGGGAGACAGTCACTATTGTATTACAAATTACCCCAGAAAGCCAGCGGATTCGGACGAAAGTCGGCGAATTTAAGCGCGCTTCGCACTCTTCCATCAAAATCCCCCCTCGGAAATCGGTCTTCCCTTCAGAAGCCCTTTGGATCCGAGGATCGCCGCGAGCGCACGGACGTGCGCGCGCATTTCGACGCGGCGCTTGGGATCGTAAAGGAGGTATGCCGGATGATACAGCGGGAAGCACGTGACTGGCCTTCCGCCGAGCCGGGTCTCGAACGGGCGTCCGACAGAATCCGAGAACGCACGGTCGGGCGAGAGGCGCTTGAACGACGTCGCACCGAGCGTGACGACGATCTCGGGTTCGAGGAGGCGGACCTGGAAATCCAGGAACGGGGCGCACGCGGCGGCTTCCTCCCCCGACGGAACGCGGTTGGCCGGTGGGCGGCATTTCACCACGTTCGTGATGTAGGCGTCCTCGTTCGTGTCCACACCGACGGAGGCGAATATCTTGTCGAGGAGTTTGCCCGAGCGCCCGACGAAGGAGCGGCCGGCTTTGTCCTCTTCCGCGCCGGGAGCTTCCCCGACGATGAGGAGCTTAGAGGCCGCGTTGCCGCGGTCCAAAACGAGGTTCGTGCGGGTTTTCGAAAGCCCGCAGGCGAGGCACGGCGAGTTGTGGAAAGCCCGACGGAATTCCGGGTAGGAGCGGCCCTCGGGGACCGCCCGCGGGCGGCCGGGAGACGTCAGGCGGGGCAATCCTTGCGAAGCGCGAGCCGCGCCGTGGCGAAGATACCGAAGAGCACCGCGGAGTAGAAGAGGTCGCCGGCGAACGTGCCGCGGAAGAACGGCACGGCCATCGCGTAGCACTGGACGAGCCCGCTCCACGAAAGCGGATAAAGGCGCCCGAAAAAGAAGACCGCGAGATTCGTAACGAGGAAGAAGATCACCGAACCCAGAATCGAGCCGAACACGACGACGCCCACGCGGTCGACGCGCTGCAGGCGGTTACCTAAGAATGCGACGAGCGCGAACGAACCCCACGTGAAAGCCACGAGATCATGAGGCCCGATGAGAAGATCAGTCACGGCGACGATGAGAAGCGGCACCGTGAGAGCCAGGCCCGCGGGAAGCGTCAGGCCCGCGAAAAGGCTGAGCGCGGCGACGGGCGTGAAATTATCCGGGTGCGGAAGGAGGCGGAGGGCGGCTCCGAACACGACGAGGGCCAGCGCGAGCAGAATTTCAGAACGGTTTTCGGCGCGAAATTTCATCGGGTTCTCCTTAAGTTGCGGCCATTATATCAAAAGGGTCGCGGACGCGCCAAAATTCATTTGCGAACGAGGCGCCAGCCCTCGGTGGCGGGAGACGCGCCGCGCTTGGCGGTGGACGCCGAAACGAAAAGCGCGTCCGGGTCCCTCAGCATCGAAAGCGGCATGCGGACAGTCAGTCCGTCGGGGCCGAGCGCGTAGGCAATTCGGCGGTCCGACAGGCGGGCCGGTCCCAGGAAAGCGAAGAGCTTCCGCCCGAAAAGGCGGAGGCGGTATTTCGGCATCGAGCCGAAGGCGGTCCCCTTCCGGTACGGGAAGAGTTCGATATCGAGAGCGCCGAGTTCATCGACCGATTCCTTGAAACGCGCCCGCACCCAGAGCTCCTTGCCACGGATCGAAAAAGAAAGCGCGACGCGCCCGACGGCGCTCGGAAGAGGCGGCGAATCGGCTTCCGGGGCCAGCTCCTCGAGCTTCGCCGGGCCCGCCGCGAAGAAAAGCTCGTTGCGCCGCACGAACGAGAGAAGGAATTTCTTCGAGTACGCGATCTGGCTCCGGTACCGCAGGAGCGCCTGATGCTTGCGGGTGCGCCATTCGGGTTTAAGCGGGAAAACGCGCGGCTCGCGCCATGCCTGCTCGCGCGGCGCCTCGAGCGAGCGCTCGGGTTCGAGGCTCTTGGGCCTCGGCCAGCGGCGCGCGTGGACGAGATAGAATTCGAGCTCCGGCTCCGGAAAACTTCCCTCGAGTTCGAGCAGTGCCAGGCGCACGAAGCCGAACGCGGCGCGGTGATCGCCGTTCGAATCGAACGGCGCCGTGACGAGGACGCGTGTGGGTTTGAAAGCCTCAATTTCCTTTTTCACGTCGCGCAGGACGTTCTCGGCGCGGTGATCGCTGCCGCGCGAGGCGGCGGCCGCGTGCGGAACGCGCGGCCAGCGCGTAAGAAGGTTCTTGTACGGGGCGGCCGCTCCCCAGTGACGGCGCCAGATGTCCTCGAGACCCGAATCCGGGTAGCCCAGGAAAACGAGATCGGCGGCGGCGAGACCGAGCTCGTCGGCGGCCTCGAGTGCCTCGCGGCGGCGGATCTCGCCGTTCCTCAGGAAATCGCCTTTCACGACCGTAGGCTTCTTCAAGTGGAAGATCGAGGAGACGGCATTGGACTCGCCGTGCGTGAGAAAAAGAACGCGCACGGCCGCTCCCGCTTCTTTCGCCGCCAGCACCGCTCCGGCGGCGCCGAGCGTTTCGTCGTCGGGATGCGGCGCCACGACCAGAAGCCTCTCAACGGCGGGCGCCAAAGGCTCCGCGAACGCCGGGCGCGCCGACAGAAAAAGAACGAAAAAGAACGCGGAAAGGCTCTTCATGACGGCCGACCCGTGGAGGACGCCGTACGCTCGATGCGGACGAGCGATTTGCGGCCCCCGGCAGGCGTCGTCTCCACTGCGAAACGGCCTTCGGTCACCTTCCGGAGGTAGATCAGCTCGCGGTCGCGAAGGATCGCGTAGAGCGGGAACGCGTTCTCGGGCAGACGCTCGAGATCCTCGGCGCTTGAGACCGCCGGCGCGGGCGGCGTCGTGTAGAAAAGGCGCTTGGGGTCTTCGGCGAACACTCGCGCGGGCGCGCCGGAGTAAAAAGCGACGCCCCGGAAAACCATTTTACTGCCCAGGAGAAGCTCCTCGCGGACCGGCTCGCGCTCGCGGTACATGCGTACGCCGTCCTTCGACGAGAACGCGGGCGCGGAAGCCGGAAGAAGCCAGCCGAAACCGACGATCGCGGCGGCGACGGAACCGGCGGCGACGGCCGCGGCCGCCCGCATCACGCGGCGCCGGAACACGAAAAAAATGGCGAGTGCGCCCGAGCCCGCGACAGCGAGCGCGAACGCCGCGCACGGAAGGTCGAGCCGAAGACCTTCTTTCGCCGCGTAGGCCCACAGGAGCGCGGTCACCGCGACGGGGACGACTCCGTGAAAAAAAACAGTGCCCGCGGCCATCGCGGCGAGAGGGGCTCTGGCGCGAAGCCCTCGGTCGGCGCGCTCTATCCAGGCCGCCGCGAGGATCGCGGCCGCGGGAAACGCCGGGAACGGGTAGCTCAAGAGCTTCGACTCAGCCAGCGAGAAGAAAAGAAACGGTGCCCAAAACGCGCACGAAAGAAAGACGAGCGCTTCGCGGTCCTCCGAGGGCCTCCCGAAAAACTTCCGGAGACCAAGCGCGAGCCCGGCGAGCGCTGCGCCCGCCCACGGAAAAAATCCGAGGAGAAACCCACCTGGGTAGACGTACCAGCGGTCGAGACTGCGGTGCTCGGCTACGAAGAAACGCCGGACGTTCTCATGGAGGAAAAAATGCGAGAGGAAGTCCGGCCCGTATTGGAGCGCCGTCCAGGCGTACCACGGACCGGCGAGCGCCGCGAAAAGAAGAAGCCCTTTCCCCCACGGCAGTTCGCGCGCCGTCGCAAGGCGTCCAGTGAGCGCGAGAAAAGCCGCCACGGAAAGCGCGGGTAGGAGCGCGCCAAGTGGTCCCTTCGTGAGCGTACCGAGCGCGGCGAAGACGAAGACGAGCGGCCAGACCGCGCGGCGAAGATGCGGGCGGAAGAACCCCGCCGCGAACGCCGCCAGGGCCGACGTCGTGAAAAGGCAGAGAAGCGAGTCGGTCAGCACGAGGCGCGAAAGAACGACCGTCTGCGCGCAGCCGGCGAAGACGGCGGCCGCGATAAACGCGGTGCGGGGTTTTACGAGCGCGGCGCGGGCGAGCGCGTACGCCGCGAACGCCGCGAGCGCTCCCGCCGCGGCCGGTACCGCGCGCGCGGCAAATTCGTTCACACCGAACGTTCGGAAAGACGCGTAGAGCGCCCAGTAGAAGAGAATGGGTTTTTCGAACTGCGGCGCTCCGAACATCACGGGGGTCATCGGGTCGCGGCGCTCGAGCATCTCTTTGGCGGTCAGCGCGTAGAACGGCTCGTCTGGATCAATGAGGCCGTAGCCGGCGAGATTGAAGAAAAAGAGCGCCCCCGAAAGAAGGGCTAGGAACAAGGCGTGGCGCGCGTCCTGCGCGCGGGAAGAATTCATGCGGGCATTATACCGGATGCGCGCAATGCGCGCAAAGCCGGGAGGCTCAAATGTAGCGGGCGACGAGCTCCGGAAGATCCGTCAGGTGCACCGGCTTCATGAGGTAATCGACCGCGCCGGCTTCCTGCGCGCGGCGGATCGAAGCGGTGTCCTCGAGCGCGGACAGGATCACGAGCGGAATCCGGTTGGTCTCGACGTGGCAGCGGAGCGAGCGCGCGAGTTCGGCCCCGTCCATCTTCGGCATGAGGAGGTCCGAGAGGATGAGGTCGGGACGGTGGGAACGCGCGAAGCGGAGGGCCTCCTCGCCGTCCATCGCGGTCAGCACCTCATAGCGCGGCGAAAGGCGCGTCTCGAGGAGCGACAAAAGAAGCGGCTCGTCGTCGACGACCAGTATCCGTTTGCGGTTGAGCGCGGGCTTCATGCCTCGTCCTTCTTTTCGGCTTCGAGGAGTAGGCAAACGGAATTGATGCAATAGCGTTTGCCGTTCGGCCCCGGGCCGTCGTCGAACACGTGCCCCAGATGCGAACCGCAGTTCGCGCAGAGCACTTCGGTTCGCTCCATGCCGTAGGCCGCGTCCTTCTCGTAGCGGACGCTGCCGGGGATCGCGTCCTGGAAGCTCGGCCAGCCCGTGCCGGAATCGAACTTCACGTCGGATTTGAAAAGTTCTTCGCCGCAGGCGGCGCAGCGGTACATGCCCTTGTCTTTGGTCTTATGGTATTTGCCGGTGAACGGCGCCTCGGTCCCTTTCTCGCGGAGGACCTTGTACTGCTCGGGCGTGAGCGTCTTTTTCCAATCGGATTCGTTTTGGGGCATGGGCTTGGTCACTTCTGTACCTCCGGCGAGGGACGTCCCGAACGGGACGAGGGAAAGATAAATAACGGCCAAAAGAACGAGGACGCGCATGGTTCCTCCTAGCGGCCTTCCGGCACGGAAAGCACGCCCTTCTATGTTAGGCCCCCGGAGGGACCATAGCAATATAAAAGCGAAAACCGCCCCCTAAACAGGGCGGCTTCGGGTCGAGGACTTCAGTCGTCCCAGCTGTCGAGTCGGACTTCGCGAAACGGGCGTGCCCTTAAAGGCGCGCTTTCCGCGGTGTCGAACGATTGGACGTCTGGCCAGTTGTCCCCGGGCGTTTCCATCGGGTTCATGTCCACCTCCTGTCGTCTCCAGGAGAATACCCCACGGGCGTGACGGAAGAATGAAGTGGGCATGAATTTTCCGTGAAGCCTTAAGCGGCCTGGTGCTGAAGTTCTTCCTTCTTGCGCATCATTTTTTCGAGGAGCACGGGCGCGTCGAGATTCGACTCATCGACTTCGGGGAACATCTCGAGCTCTTCCTCGTCCATATGATGCTCGACGTTCTCGCGCAGGACTTTGAACTTCGCTTCGAATTCCTTCTCCCCCGCCTCGTCCGTGGGATTCATGTTCTCGAGCTCGGCCACCAGAAGGTCGCAGACGTGGTGTTCCTGGACGGATTCGTCGAAAATCTCTTCATCGTCGATCGCGGCGCGCGCTTCGGGATAGAAGATCTCCTCTTCGAGCTTCGAGTGCACTTTAAGCTCCGCGGCGAAACGCCTGAAAATTTCGACTTTTTCAGAGAAGGACTGGGCGTCTTCGAACTGCTGGAAAAACTCCTTGAAACGGTCGTGGTCTTCGGCCAAAAGCAGGGTCGGGGTCATCGGCATGGCGGCACTCCTGTTCGGGGACGGGAATTCGTCCTCAAAAGACAGCATAACCGCGCGGACCTTAGGAGGAGATTAAAGGAGCATTAGAAAATTCTTAGACGCCGCGGTACACTGCCCTCATGGCCTTTCAAAAGAAGCTCCTCGCGTGGTTCGAGAAGAACAAGCGCCCTCTGCCCTGGCGGAAACGCTACCGGCCGTACGAGGTCTGGATCTCCGAAATCATGCTCCAGCAGACGCAGATGGAGACCGTGCTCCCCTATTACGAGCGCTGGATGAAGGCCTTCCCGACCCTCGAGGCGCTCGCGGACGCGCCGGAGGAGAAAGTGCTGAAGGCCTGGCAGGGACTAGGCTACTACTCGCGCGCGCGGAACCTTCGCGAAACCGCGCGGCGCATCGTGGAAAACTTCGCCGGAAAGTTCCCTTCCGATTTCGACTCGATCCTGTCGCTTAAAGGCATCGGACCTTACACCGCGGGTGCGATCGCCTCGATCGCGTTCAATCAGGACAAACCGATCGTCGACGGCAATGTGTTGCGCGTTCTCTCGCGCCTCTTCGCGATCCAAGACCCCGTCGATTCGGCTGCGGGACGCGCGAAATTCTGGGCGCTCGAGGAATCACTTATTCCGAAGGGCCGCGCGCGAGACTTTAACCAAGCGCTCATGGAGCACGGGGCACTCGTCTGCACGCCGAAGAATCCGAAATGCCCCTCCTGCCCCGTGAACGCCGACTGCCGTGCGTTCCGGGAAGGAAAGCAGGAAGCTTTTCCGGTGAAGGGCGCACGGAAGAAGACCGTGCGCGTGGCGGCTGGCGCGCTCGTGTGGAAACGCGGCGCGGACTTCTTCTTACACCGGCGGCCCGCCGGCGCGATCATGGGAGGCTTGTGGGAATTTCCGGAATGGAAGCTCGCGCACGGGAAAGAAATGAGTGCGCGCGAAGCGCACGACCTCACGTTCGACCGTGCCCGTTCGGAATTCGGGACGGAGTTCGACGCGTTCGAACCGGCGGGAACGATCAAAAGGAACTACACGCACCATCTGGAGACGCTGTACGTGTTCACGGCCGAAGGCGGCGAGCCCTCCAAAGACGCCCGCGGCTGGCCGTCGGCGTGGGTGCCCGCGAAAAAGTTTTCGGCCTACCCTTTCACTTCGGCGCATGCAAAGATCGCCGAGATCGCTACTTCTCTTTCTGACACTCCCCGCAAAAGCCGAACAATTTCAAGGAGTGGTAAACGATCTTGAAGTCGTGCCGACGGGCCTCGGCGTCCTGCAGACGCTCGATCTCGTCGTTCTCGAATTCGAGGATTTTTCCGCAGCGGATGCACACGAAGTGGTCGTGGTGCTTCACGCCGATGGCGCGCTCGTAGTTCTTCTTCCCGCCCCCGAAATCCTGCTGCTGCAGGATCCCCGACTCCGTCAGAAGATCGAGCGTGCGGTACACCGTGGCTTTCGAGATCGTGTCGTCCTCGCGCTTGGCGAGGCGGAGCAGCTCGTCGGCCGAGAAATGGCCCTCGGCTTCCACCGCACGGCGCAGGATCGTGCGCCGCTGAGTGGTGAGCTTGAGGCTTTTTTTCTCTAGGAAGTCCGTGAAGGACTTTTCGGCTTCGTGGGTCATGTATTCAGCCTAGCAAGCTCGAGTTGGGGTGTCAACGCGTCCGCGCTCCGGCAGCGCTTTTTCACACGGCTCCGTCAATGCGCGCAAATGCACGCGTATTCGGCGCGCTTACAAGTGCCGCAGACATGATCTTCGTATACGAAGCGGAAATTAAGGGGTTTGGCTTCCGCTGTCTGCAGGACCCGAACGACGAGATTAAGGGCATGCTCTTCCGGAAGCGGTCCCTTACTGACGAGCGCGTCGCCTTTTTTCTCGAACTCGACGGTCGTTTTCTTGCCGCCCGTCTCCGCGACAACAGTGACCGATTGGCCCGAAACGGCGACCGGCTTCAACGTCTCGTCATAAAAAGTGACGGTTGCCGTGTTGTCCTTTTCGACGAAGAACTCCGCTTTAGGCTGGGTTCCTTCGAGCAGTCGGCCGCCTTTGGGCCCGCCGGATTTTTCATGTTCATGGCCGGACCCCGCGTGCACGAAAGCCGGCGCGGCACAGAGAATGCCTATTACGGAAAAAAGGACGAATATCTTTTTCATTTTTTTAATCCTTCATTGTTCGTCGGGTTTTTTTGTTCCATCCACTGGTAAAGAACCGGCAATAAGACGAGCGTTAAAAACGTCGAGGTGACAATGCCTCCGATGACGACGGTGGCCAGCGGTCTCTGAACTTCGCCGCCCGCGCCCGACGCGATCGCCATGGGCACGAAACCCAGCGAAGCCACGAGGGCGGTCATCAGCTTAGGACGCAAGCGGAGCAACGAGCCATCCCAAACGGCTGTCCGGATGTCCGCTCCCCGCTCCCTCAGCTGATTAAAGAACGTGATGATCATGAGTCCGTTGAGTACGGCGATGCCGCTCACGGCGATGAAACCGATTCCGGCCGAGATGCTGAACGGGAGGCCTCTTAAAAAGAGCGCGAACACGCCCCCCGTCACGGCCAAAGGAACCGCCAGAAACACGAGCAAAGATTGGCGGACGCTCCGAAGGGCCACGAAAAGAAGAATAAAAATAAGCGCCATCGCCATAGGAACCACGATTCCTAATCGCCGTTTGGCTTCGATGAGATTTTTGAATTGCCCGCCGAACTCGATGGTGTAGCCGTCGGGAAGTTCGATCTGCTCGGCGATCTTTTTTTGAGCTTCAAGAACGAAACTCTCCACATCCCGGCCTCGGAGATTGATCATGATGGCTCCCCGGCGCTGGCCGTATTCACGCGAGATGGCGGCGACTTGCTCGCTGACGCGAAAATCGGCCACCTGGCCGAGCGTCAGAAGCCCGCCGTCGTCTACGCGGACAGGAAGCCGCTTAAGCTCTTCGATGTTCCCCCGAAGGTTCTCGCTGAGGCGCACCACGATATCAAAGCGGCGGTTGCCCTCGATGAGCTTACCCACTTCCTCGCCCGCCAAAGCGGTGTTCACTACCCGGTTCAGCTCCGCGGCGTGAAGATTATATTTACTCATGGCATCGCGTTTGGGAATGATTTCCAGCAGAGGCGACCTGCCCAGAGCATCGAACTCCACGTCCGCCGCACCCCGTATCTTTTCCAAAATTTCACGGGCCTGGGTCGAAATTTTCTCTATCACCGCAAAGTCTTCGCCGAAAATTTTGACGGCGATGTCGGCGCGCGTGCCCTCGAGGATTTCGTTAAAACGCATCTCGATCGGTTGGCTGAAAAGATGCGCCTCGCCGGGCACGTGCTTGCCCAGCTCTTCGGTCATCAGATTCGCCAGCTGGTCTTTCGTCATCCGCCTACCGTTTATTTTCCGCCATTCTTCGCGCGGTTTAAACATCATGTAGGTGTCGGAAACGTTTACGCCCATCGGGTCGGTCGCGACCTCCGCCGTGCCGAGACGGCCGAAGACGTAATCCACTTCGGGAAATTTATCGAGAAGCATCTTCTCGCCGCGTTTTTGCATGTCGATACTGGCGTCAAGACCGATGCTCGTCGTGCGGATCATGTGCGTCGCAAACGAGCCTTCGTCGAGCTGCGGCACGAACTCGGCGCCGAGCCGCGTAAAGGTGAAGACCCCCAGCGCTAAGAGCGCAAGACCGCCGCTCACGACGACCCAGCGGGACCGGAGCGCGAAGGATAGAACGGGCTCGTAGCCTTTTTTGGCGAGACGGACGAGCCAGGAGTCCTTTTCTTTGATGTCGCCGCCCAACCAATAAGAACACAGCACTGGAATAAGAGTGAGAGCCAACACCAATGAGCCCGCTAGCGCGAGAATGACCGTGAACGCCATCGGCTTGAACATTTTCCCTTCGATGCCCGTGAGAGCAAGGATGGGGATATAAACCACCATGATGATGAGCACCCCGAAAAACATGGGGTTCACGACTTCTTTCGTCGAGACGAGAATTTCCTGAATACGTTCGGAAGCCGTCAGCTGCCGCTTCAGCTGATGCTGTTTCTCGGCCATGTGGCGGATGATGTTTTCGACCATGACGACCGCACCGTCCACGATCAAACCGAAATCGATGGCCCCCAAACTCATGAGATTGCCCGAGATGCGCCCCTGCACCATCCCCGTGATGGCGAAAAGCATCGATAGAGGAATGGCTAAAGCGACGATGATGGCCGCGCGCCAGTTGCCCAGCATCACGAGGAGCACGACGACGACGAGAATCGCCCCCTCGAATAAGCTCGACTCCACGGTGTGGATGGTCCGGTCTACGAGCTTGGTTCTATCGTATACGGGGATGATTTTGACGCCTTCGGGGAGCCTGCTTTGAAGCTCCTTGAGTTTAGCGTCTACAGCTTTCGCGACGATGCGGCTGTTTTCGTCGGCGAGCATGAGCGCCGATCCCAAGACGCACTCTTCGCCTTTATACGTGCTGGCTCCGTTTCGCACCGCCTTGCCGATAATGACCTCCGCCACGTCTTTTACTCGAAGCGGCGTCGCTCTGGCGCCGAATTTAAGCGGCAACTGCTCGATCTGCTCGATGCTTTGCACGCGTCCCGCCGCGCGCACAGCGACTTGCTCACCGCCGATCTGGATCACGCCACCGCCCGCGTTCTCGACATTTTCACCGATGGAATCGGCGACCTCGCTGAACGACATCCCGACGCTTTTAAGCTTGTCCGGATTGGCTTGAATGACGATTTGCTTTTCGTGACCGCCCGAAGAATTTACTTCGGCAATACCTGGAGTGGAACGAAGCCGCGGCTTTATCAAAAAATCGTGAATAAGCTTAAGCTCCATCAGCTGCTCTTCGCGCGTGGCCGGCTTATTGGGGGCGTCGGGCGCGTAATCGACCACGTAGTAAAAGATCTCGCCGAGACCCGTGCTGACGGGCGCCAGTTTCGGCGTCAGGCCGGGCGGAAGTTCGTCCATCGCCGTTTGCAGGCGCTCGCTCACGAGCTGCCGCGAACGGTAAATGTCCGTGCCGTCTTTAAAAACGAGAGTGATCTGCGAAAGGCCGAATTTGGAAAGCGATCGGAGTTCGGTGAGGCCGGGAATACCGGCCATCTCGTTTTCGATCGGAAACGTAACGAGCTTCTCGATTTCCTCGGTCGCGAGGGCCGGAACGTTCGTATTGACCTGCACCTGAACGTTCGTGATATCCGGGACGGCGTCAATGGGCAGCCTGATCGCCGACCAAATACCCACGCCCATAAGAGAAAGGGTCCCTAAAATTACGGCCATTCGTTGACGTACGGAAAATTCCAGGATGCGGTTCAGCATGGCTTTAGTGGGAGTGTCCCCCTCCTTTGGTGGCGCGAAGCTCGATGAGCCAGAGGGTTTCAACGGGCTTCGTCACCACTTGATCGCCTAGATATAGACCGTCTACGATTTCAGTTTTGCCTTCGTTCTCGCTGCCTGTTTTTACGGCGGTGCGGTAATAGCTCGCTTCGTTGACCGCGTAAACGAAAGTTCCTTCCGCTGTTTCGAGAATGGACGAGCTCGGCACCACCGTCACCGGCTTCTCGCGCGGGAGAACGACGACTACCGTCACAAATTCGCCGTCTCTGATTTTTGTCCCGACGCTGGTGATCCCGACGATGACTTCGTTTTCTCCGTGAGCGAGCGCTTTTTGAATCCCCACCACGAAGCCCTCCAATATTTCGTTTCCGGCCGTCAAACGAACCGGCTGCTTGGGCTTGAGGAAGGCCGCCTTTTCGGCAGGTAAAAAACCGGACCCGTGAAGATCGTAGCCCGTGTGGGTCCTATCAGCAAAAACCTGGGCGTTAAACCGAACGACTTGAGGCAGATTTTCTTCAGCCACGTCGGCAATTTCCACATTCAGAATTTTACGTGTTTCGTCGGTAAGCGCGACGCCTTTTCCCGCTTTGAAGGAGGCGCCTGATGGGGATTCCTCGTGGCCCGCTTCTTCCTTATTCTCCGCGGCGCCCTGGTTGCCGCTGCAGCCCGTCCCCAAGAGGGCCAGACTGAGAATCCAAAAGAACATAACGGGTCGAGTCCGCTTCATTTTCTTTCCCCGGCAACGCTTTCGTCGATCAGCGACAAACGCGTACCCGTCAAAATTTCAAGTCGGGCCGCGGCTTCCAACGCTTCGAGCCGGGTGCCGTATAAACCGGCGATCACCTCGAGGTATTGCGTCTGAAGTTCCACATAAACGGATACCGGCACGGCTCCTAGGCGGTAATGGCGATCTGCAAGTCCCGCTGCTTCCTTAAAGTGCTGAACGGAGTCCGCTTGCCAACTCGCCATTTCCTTGAACTTCGCGTTGTACGTGAGCATCGCTTCGATCGCCTGGTGCTCCACTTCGTGTTGCGCCGTCTCGAGCAGCGCTTCCGCCTGCGAACGGCGGGCCTTGGACGCGGCGATATTGCCCTGATTGTGATTCCACACCGGCAACGGCAACGATACGACCGCCGCGATCACGCGCTCACGCTCTCCGGCGTGCTCCGTAGAGAAAGACGGGCCCACGGAAACGGCCGGGAGGCGCTCGTTTTCCGTCAATCCCACCTCGAGATTGCGCTGCTCGAGCCGGAGGGCGTGTTCGCGAACTGTAAAAGCGTTGGTCCCGGCAAGCTCAAGGAGTTCCTCTTGTCTTTTTTTCAAAGGATGAAACGCTACTTCCATCCGGCCCAGCGAAAGGAATTCGTCTGGAACCGCCGCTCCTCGCATATGATTCAGTTCCAACTGAGCGACGCCGGCGGCCAGGGAAGCTTCAGTGGCCTTTCGCTGTATACTCAGATCCATCGCCTCGATCACGCGCGTTTCCAAGAGGGGCGTGAGTCCGGCGGGGCTGCGCTGAACCAACACCTCTCGGAGAGAACGGAAATGATCCGCGACTTCGAGGGTCGCCGCGGCGACTTCCCGCTTGGCGAAAAGCTCATACGCTTTAATCCGCGTTCTCGCCGCAAGCGAAGCGCGAAACTGCTCGAAACCGAGCTCCGCGAGTCGAGCGTCACGGCCCGCGATCGCGCGGCGCAACGCCGTGCGTCCGGGCCATTCGAAGGTTTGCGTGATAGAAACTTCCGCCGCCCTTCCTTTGCCTGTCAGCTCTTCATCCTCGTTCCACACCTTTTTTTGGCCGATACCGCCCCTGAGCTCCGGATTTGCCCATGTCCCGGCGGCGGTACGGATTCCCTTCGCGGCATCGATCTCGGCTTTGTAAAATTTCAACTCCGGGTTTTTCTCCAACACCTCCGCAACCAGAGCTTCAAGACCGACGGGGCTCAGCTCCTTGCCTGACGCGGCGACCGGCGTAGCGATACCGGGACTGGAATCATTCGCCGGAGCAAATGCGGAGCCCTCTGCGAGGAATATCGCTACGAAGGCAGCGAACGTTCTGTAAAAAAGAAGTCTGGGCAAATGTCACCTTTTAAAAAAAGAAGTGAGTAGCACTTTTTAACGAAGAAGAAAAACCAGCGGAAATTAAGCGGAGATCGGGGGGCGGAAAAAATCCAGGTTGGGAACCTGGGGATAGAACAAGAATATATTTATGCGGGAAAGCGTCTTAGGGGAAAGCGGGGAGGCGATGAACGAATGATCAGGAATCGCAATAGAATGGCCGGATTGGCAATTAAAACATTCGTGGGCAGGGGCATTTTGCATGCCCTCGTCACAATAAGCGGCCTCCGTTCCCGAAAACATGAAGGCGCTCAGGAGAATAAAAAATACGACGAGAACTTTTAGGAGCGCAGGTCTTTTGCTCACGATTCAAGATGTTATCATAACTGTCGTCATAAAGCCATCACCCGAACGGCTTCGCGACCGCGGCCCCGGGGTCAAATCTTCGAGATCGCATACTTCACGACCGACAGGAAAGCGAGCAGAGCGCCGAACGCGCAGACGACGCTTGCGCCCGTCGGGAGGTCGAACACGTAGGACGCCGTGACGCCCGCCGCGCTGCCGAAAAAGCCCAGGAACCAGCCGAGCGCCAGGCGCGTGCGAACGCGGTCGGCGAAAAGCACCGCGCAAGCCGCCGGCACGACGAGGAACGAAAACACGAGAAGCACGCCCGCCACGCGTACCGAGCTCGTGACGACGATACCGAACGTCGCGTAAAAGAGAAAATCCCACAGCCGCACGCTGAATACCTTCGATGCGGCCACCGGATCGCGCGTGACGGCGAGGAAGCGCCCGCGGAAAATGAAATGAAACACACCGATTCCCGCATAGATCGCGGCCATCTTGAGAACTTCTTCGGGACGCACGAGAAGGACGTTCCCGACGAGCGTCTCGCGAATTTCCTCGTCCCCCGACCCCGTGCGGCTGAGGAGCACGATAAGAAGGGCGGCCGCCACCGCGTAGACGATGCCGATCACGGCTTCCTGCGGCACGCGTGCCTTCTGGTAACGCGTGACCGCGAAGAGTCCGGCGCCGACGAGCGTGAACGCCAGTGAAAGCCAGTACGCGGCGGTTCCGTGCAGGTCGTGTCCGAGAACGAGCGCAACGCCCGCGCCCACGGCGGCGATTTGCGCAAGCGCAAGGTCGACGAAGATCACCTCCCGCTCAATGACGTGCATGCCGAGATAGGCGTGGATGCCGGCAAGCACGAGACAGGCGGCGAACGGCCAGAGCATGACCTGCAGGAATTCGTTCATCCTTTGAGAACCTCCCGAAGAGCGTTCACGTTGTAGTCGACCCATTCGAAGAAACCGTCGGTGCCGGGGACCTCGCCCGGGTTCTGCGCGACAACGACGACCCGCGCGCCGGTTTTGGCGGCGACGGCCTCGGACAATGAGCGTCCGTAGTACGAGGGCTGGACGACCGCCTTCACCGACCGCGCTTTCATTTCCCTCTCGAGCGCGGCCAACTCCCGGGGGCCCGGAGGTACTCCCGGCTTCGGCTCAAGAAAAAGCGTCGACTGGAGCCCCAGGAAATCGGCGAAGTAAACGATGTCCTTGTGGTAAGACGCGATTTCTTTTCCCGTAAGCTCGGCTTTTACCGCCTCCCACTCGGAAAGTTTCGTTTCGAGCTTGCCGAGGAACGTCGCGAGATTTTCATCGTACCGATCCGCCCCCTCCGGGTCGACTTCCTTGAATTTCGCGGCGAGGGTCTCCGCCATCGGCCGAGCGTTCCGCGGGTCCATATGGTAGTGCGGGTTACCGTCGAGATGCATGTCGCCTGCCGCCCGGGAAAGCTGGGACGGCTCGGGCACCTCTAGCAGACGGACGCCCGCCGAGAAGCCCACGTGCCGCGTGCCGCCGCGGAAGATCTCCGGGCGGCCGGCGGCCTCCACGAGCGGATCGCTCCACGCCTCGAAGTCGATCCCCGAAGAGACGTAAAGGTCGGCCTTGCGGACGTCACGCACGTCGCTCGGCCGGGGCTGGACGTAATGCACGTTGAACTTCGGCGGCGCGACGGCCTTCACCGCGACGCGGTCGCCGCCGACCTGGCGGACGATCTCGGCGAACGCGGCCGTCGTGGTCACGACGCGCACCTTCGCGGACGCGTGAAGCGGGTGCGCCGCCGCGAGCCATAAGCAGGCCAGGAAAAGCACTTTCATCGCACGGATCATTCTCATGGCGTTCTCCTAGACGAGCTTGTGTTTGTGTTCGCCGATGGCGAACGTGCCCTGGACGAGCACCTGGTTGTCGTCCTCGCCATCCGCGAGATCGAAGTGCGACAACTGCACGCGCCAGCGCGCGAACTCGCTTTGATGGAACGTAAGGTAGCCGGTCACGCCTTCGTCACGGCTGTCCGGGCTTCCGGGCTCGAGCGCGATGAGATCAACTGCGTCCAGACGGACGCCGGTCGACCACCGCGTGTGGAAGCGCAGGTCGGCCAGCAGGTACGCGCCCCACGTGGAGCCGTCGAGGTCCTCGTAGATCAGATTGCCGAATTCGTCCTCGCTCTCGTAGAACGATTCCGAGCGGTCCACCCAAAAGAGCTCGGACTGCAGCTTGAACCCGCGATCGGCGGCGAAGCGGTGCCTGAACGTGCCGTCCACGCCGATCACGTTGACCTCGAACGACGAGTCGTCATCACGTGAACCGGCCAGGTGCGACGCGCCGAGTTCGATCCCGGAGACGTCGGAGAAATCCCAGTAGTTCTTGAGGTGTGAGTACACGGTCGGCTCGCGGCGGCTTTCGCCGAAGAGCGTCCCCTCTTCCCCGTTGCCGCCCTCGAGAACACCGAGCGTCGCTTCGTGCGCGCCGCCGGTCGGCAGATCGAGCGGGACGGTCCAATCGGCGCCCGACTTCGAGAAGCCGTGATGGCCGAAGTAGCGGGCGACGACGAGCGGCTCGTCGACGGTGTCGAGCGTGTCGCGGTGCACGGGGATCGCCTTGCCGATCTTCGGCAGGACGCGTCCGAATCGAGCGGTCGAGCCGAGCGGCAGGCCGAAGCGCGTGGCGTACGCCTCTTCGATCGACATCTCCTCGAAATCGGCGATGCCGAGCGTCGCGTCGAAGCGTGTCCAGGGATCGACGGCCGCCCCGAAAACGACTTCGAGCTCGCGGACGCTGATCCGGTCCGCGCCTTCCTCGTCCTCTTTCGCGCTGTCGGACGTGAAAACGACGTCGCCGATGACGCCGATGTCGGGGTTCCAGCGTCCGGCGGACGGCGCAGGGCGGCCCGCCAAAGGACCGCTTTGCGGGCCGGGCGTCGTGAACGCCGGCGGCGTCTGGCCTTTCAGGAGTGCGATCTCGCGCTGCTGGTGTTCGACGGTCAGCGAAAGGTCCTTCACCAGACGCCCGAGCTCCTGGACCTGCGTTTCGAGCGAGGCGGCGTCGGCCGCCCGAGCGGGACCGCCCTGGAGCGCGCAGCATACGCACAAGACGAGTGCAAAAAAGAATTTCATGGGTAAACCTCCGTTGAGAGTGAAAACGAAAAACCGCCCTAGAAAGAAGGGGCGGCCGGAGGGGCCCGCGGGACGCGGGCCGAGAGCGGAGCTAGCGGGAGGAAGCGGACGTTCGAAGAAGCGCGAAGGAAAACGGCGGCCCCATTCTGCGGGACGGCTGGCGAAACCGAGCAGACGTCGAACGACGCGCCGTGAGTCTGAAAATGATGGAGCGCACAGCCGGTATGATCGGAGTGATCGGAATCGGCGCCGTGCACGTGCGCGACGGCCGCGAGACCGGCGGGAACGCCGGAAGCGGCCAGGCAAAAAACGAGGAGAACCGCCGCGAGTTTCTTCATGCTTTCCCCGACAGGAGAAGTTTCGAAATGAACTTGAGCTCCCTGGCGCGCGCGTCCTTGGGGCTCTTACCGCTGAGGCAGTGATCGATATGGCGTTCGTAAACCTTGAGGGAAATCTGGTTCATCGCGGATCGCACGGCCGCGAGCTGGACGAACAACGTCTCGCACGAGCGCCCTTCTTCCAGCATCGCGCGCACGGCCCGTAGATGGCCCTCGCAACGCTTGAGGCGGTCGGCGGTGGCCTTATCGTATTGGTGCTTCACAGTATCCCCCATGGGGGGATACTAGCAGAAGCGCAAGGAACGTGTCAACCCTAACCGCGAAAAGGACTTATTTCTTGAACGCCGCGGGAAGGAGCGTCGTTCGCACGCGCAGGCTGAGCGCGTCGACGGCCATAACGACCGCGAACGTGAGGACGAGCGCCGAAAGGAGGTGACGGTACTGCAACATCTGGACGTATCCGAGCATGTAATACCCGATGCCGCCCGCGCCGACGAAGCCCATGATCGACGACGCGCGGATGTTGTACTCGAACATGAAAAAGAGCTGGGAGAGCGTCGCATTCGCGGATTCGGGCAGGATCGCGAAGCGGAAAAGCTGGAGCGGATTGGCGCCGGTGGCGCGCACGGCTTCGAGGACCTCCGGATCGACCCCTTCGAACGCTTCGTAGTAGAGCTTGCCGAGATACCCCACCGTGTAGAACGCGACTCCCATCACCCCCGCCGCGGGGCCGAGCCCGAGCGCCACCACGAAGACCACGCCGAAGAGGATGGAAGGCACGGTGCGAAGGATACCCACCACTGTGCGGGCCACCGTGCTCGCGCCGGGACCGAACAGAGAGCGGCTACCGAAAAACGCGAGCGGCATCGCCAGGCAAAGCCCCACGAGCGTGCCCGCAAACGCGATCTCGACCGTCTCGAGCATCGCCCACGCGAGTGGACCGAACGCGGCGGTGTCTGGGGGGAAAAGATCGCGCGAAAAAATTCCGAGGCGCTTCACCGCCGGCCAGAAGCCGCGCACGTCGAGAAGCCCGAGGTGGCCGAGAGTTCCGAGCGCGGCCGCGAGGAGGAGGCACCAAAAAAAACGCGAGCGATTCCGGTGATTCATCGGAGAAGCTCCACGATTCCTTCCGCCGTGAGGGTGGAGGCTTCCGCGTCGCGCACCACGCGGCCTTCACGCATCACGATCACGCGGTCGGCGTATTCAGCCGCGGTGTCGGCATCGTGCGTGGTCACGATGAATCCGAGACCTTGCCCCGCGAGCGCGCGGATCATTCCGAGGATCTCGTGGGACGTGACGGGATCGAGCTGGGAGACGAGTTCGTCGGCCAGGATGAGCTGGGGGCGCGCCATGAGAGCGCGCGCGATCGCCACGCGCTGGCGCTCGCCGCCGCTTAAGTTCCGCGCCGGACTCTCGGCCTTGTCGGCCAGGCCCATGCGCAGAAGGAGCCCTTTGGCCTCGTCGACTGTTTCCTTCGGGAATGCCTTAAAGAGCGATCGCCACGTGCCGGTGCGGCCGAGCGCGCCCGTAAGCACGTTGTCGAGGGCGGTCAGTCCGCGCACGAGCCCGAGAGACTGGGGGATGTAAGCGAGCGCAGGGCGGCACTGCACGCCGTTCCGGTGAGGCGAATCCGCCGAGGTGAGTTCCCCGTTCTGCGGCCGCAGAATGCCCTGCATAATCTTGAGGAGCGTCGTTTTCCCGCAGCCGGAGCGGCCGAGAAGCATCGCCACCTCGCCGCGGCGGACGGTGGCCGAGACGCCTCGGAGGACGGGCGTGCGGTCGTCGTAGGAAAACCAGACGTCGTTCGCCGACAGTACCGGAGTCCGGCAGGCACCTTTCGAAGACTTCATTTCTTCTTCGATTCCTCGTACGGGAGTCGGGTTTTCGTGAGCATCTGGCGCAGGCCGTCCAGATGCTTTTCATCCGCCTCGGCGAACCGCACGAAGATGCCCGAGACGAATTTCCGCATGAGCGCTTTGCCTTCCTCGTCGTTCATGCCAAGGAGAGCACCCTTCAATTTTTCGGCAGATTCGCCCGTGAAGTCCTTCGAGAAAACAATCGCGTGCGAGGGAATCGGGCCCTGCTTCTCGACGGCCCGCGTGGAATCCATGGTCTCCCGGTACAGTTTCTCGGGAACATCGCCGGCGATGACGGTCACGTCGGCCTGCCCAGCTTTCAGGGCCTCGACCGCCTGCGCGTAGCCGCCGGAGAACGTGACACCCGCAAAAAATGCCTTCGGATCGGCGCCGCTTTCCGTCGCGGGAACGAGGCCGAGCTCGACAAGCTTCGCCAAAGGCGCGACGTAGCCGGACGTCGAAAGCGGGTTGGGAAACGCTGCGTTCTTCCCTTTCAAGTCCGACAGAGACTGCGCGGGCGAATCCTTTTTCACGATCCAGTACGAAAAATAGTAAGGCTCTTCCTTCTTTTCGCCGTCGATCAACACCTCGCGGATCTCGGCGAGAGCGACGCGCGCTTCGGCCTTTTCCACCGCGAGCGCCGCTGGCCAGGCGCCCATGAACGCCGCCTGCGCGTGCCCGAACCGCAGCGCCTCGACGACGCCGGCGTAGCTCGTCGGGAACGTGATTTCGACGTCCGCGCCCGTAGCTTTCTCGAGGCGTGCCTCGAGGTCTTTCGCGCGGTCGGTAAGCTCCGCGGGGGTCGACGTCGGCTGAACGGCGATGACGATCCTTTCTTTCGCGGAGGCCGCGGAAAGCGTCAGCAGAAAAACGGCGGCCGCGGAGAGAATTTTCTTCATGGGGCGTTCCTTTCGTTGGATTTCAGTTGGAATCGGACCGGGACCTCCGCCTCGGAGTCGACGGCGATGCCCCCGAGGCGTGCGGGCTGGAAACGCCAGCGGCGGACGGCTTCGATGGCCGCCCGGTCGAGCGAAGGAAAACCGGAGGTGCGGGACAGCGCCACAGAGGAGGGTCGGCCGTTCCGGTTCACCGAGACCGCAAGGAGGACGACGCCTTCCTCTCCCGCGCGACGGGAAGCTTCAGGATAGCGCGGCGGCGGATTGCGAAGGTAATCGGCGGACGCGCCGGAAACCGCGCCCGCACCGGCGCGCAGCGTGGTGGCGTCTTTGCCGGGAACGGGAGAGCTGCCGTCTCCGGAGACGACGGGTTTGGGAGCCGCCTGGGGCGGCTCGGGAAGCGAAGCGGTTTCGGCTTGCGGCGAAGGCACGGCCGGGACAGGGGGAGCGAGTGCTTCGGCGGGCGCGGCTTCGGGCGCCGGCGGCGCGGCGACGAGATCAACCTCGACGCTCGAGAGGCCAGCGGCGACGCCGTAGCGCGCCTCTTCAACGAGAAGGCGGCCGCCGCCGAACACGAGCGCGGCGTGAAGGAGAAGGGCTAGGCCCGCGGACAGCCACTTGTCCGAACGGCGGGGACTTTCGGACGGATACGCGCGCACGGCGACGGGGGGTTCTGCGAAGGCGACGTTCATGCGGCTTCCATGCCTTTCGTTTGAATGGACACTTTTTCGATCCCGCGCTTGCGCGCTTCGTCGAGCACGCGGATGGCGGCACCGAATTTCGCGTTCTCGTCCCCGTTCACGAACACCTTCGCGTCCGGATCGGAAGCTTTGAGCGCGTCGAGCCGGGGGCCGAGCTCATCGAGAGAGAGCTTGTCTTTGTCGAAGTAGACGTCGCCCGCTTCGGTGACGGTGATAACCGCGTGCGCGTCGCGCTTCTCGGGAGCGGAGGTCGCCGCGGCCGGAAGCTTCACCGGAACGCCCTGGTTTTTCACCATCGACATCGACACCATCACGAACGTCGCCAATAAAAAGAAGACGATATCGATGAGCGGAATGATCTCGATACGCGCGCGGCGTTTAGCGGTCGGTAAAGGAATTCTCATGGGGCTTTAAGAGGATTTCGAGGTGATTGGACGCGTCTTCTATCTCGTGCCGCGCTTCTTCGAGGCGGGCGCTCAAATAATTGAACGGGATGAGCGCGACGATCGCGATGCCCAGGCCGAACGCGGTGGCGATGAGCGCTTCGGCGATGCCGCCCGTGATGACGGCCGGCGCTTCGAGCTCGCGGTTTCCCAGAAGACCGAACGCGCGGATCATGCCCGTCACCGTGCCGAGTAGACCCAGAAGAGGCGCGAGCGTGACGATCGTGTCCAGCACGGACAGGCCCTGGTTAAAGCGCTTCAGTTCGCGGTTGGCCGCGCGCAGGAGCGCGCCCGAAAACGACTTCGCGCGGTTCGACAAGCCG
The DNA here is from genome assembly GCA_964431835.1 of uncultured Planctomycetia bacterium. Classification (GTDB taxonomy): domain Bacteria; phylum Omnitrophota; class Gorgyraeia; order 2-02-FULL-51-18; family 2-02-FULL-51-18; genus CAYSKO01. The sequence goes on from CAYSKO010000003.1 coordinate 59,175, forward strand.
TAGGAGAGGACGCGCGCGACGAAGTCGCCGCTGTCTTGTCCCGCGCGCGCGGCGGCGTTGAAGTCGCCCCGCTCCGCCTCCGCAAGGATGCGCTCCACCGTTTCCGGGCTGCGGCGCGTACGCTCGCGCCAGATGAAGAACATGCGCTCGAGGACGACCGACAGGGCGACGACCGACGCGGCCAGAAGCGGCCACATGATCGGTCCGCCGCGTTTAATGAGCTCGGTCATCGGATCACCACCGGACGCGGGCGCCCGCGTAGTACGTGCGATCGAGCGCCGGCTCGATCCCGTCCGCGCGAACCCGCGAGAAGTAAGTTTCGTCCGTGACGTTGCCGATACCCGCGAGGACCGTCACCGCGTCCTTGTACACGGGGATTTCGGCGGTGAGATCCCAGACCTCGTATGCGGGAACCGCGCTCAGACCCGTCGTCCCGGCGAGGTTGTTGTCCGCCCAGTAGTGGTCCTCGACGAACGTTCCGATCAGCGCGACCTTGCCGCGGCCTTCGAGGAAACGCCAGACGAGACCCGTCTTGAAAACGTAATTCGGAGCGTACGCAGGTTCCTTGCCCGTCAGCGGGCCGCCTTCGAATTCGGCGTTCAGGAACGAGGCGCTGCCGTACCAACTGAGCGTGCCGAGCGGATGCTCCCGGTGCTCGACGCCGCGTACGTCGGAGGCGAAGCGGCAAAGGTCGATCTCGCCGGAGAGCTCGACGCCGTCGTACTGCACGTCGCCCACGTTCGCGCGCTGCGTCAGGGCACCGACCGAAAGCGTGCCAAAAAAATTCTCGTAGTCCGTGAGGAACGCACTCGCGTCGTACGTGGCCCAGGGCGTCGCGCGGCCGCGCACGCCCGCCTCGTACGTCCATGTCTTGCCTTCTTCGAGGTCGGTCGCGGGCAGCGTGTTGTTGCCCGACGGCGCGAGATCGTCGAACGACGGCGGTTTGTAGCCCTGCGACACATTCCCGTAAAGCTCGGCCGACCACGGCAGCGCGTATTCCAAACCGAGGCCGAAGAGCGGCACCGCGTAGGTTTCCTCGATGTTGTGGAGCGGCGACGTTTTCCCCGTGTTGAAGTTCTCCGTCACCTCGATCTGGATCAGTTCCGCGCGGACCGCCGGGCTCACCGATAACGCCCCGAACTGGAACTTGTTCTCCGCGAATACCGAGGCCGAGAGCGTGTTGTAGTCGAAGTCGAAGATCGGAGTCCCCTGGTCGGAAGGATAACTCGTCGTGCGGTCCTGCGAGCGCGGCGCGTCGGCGCCGTAGAAGAGTACGCCGCCGGTGAATGTGTGCCGTTCGCCCCAGGCGTCCCAGTCGTGGCGCACGCGGGACTCGATCGCGGCGGAGTACACTTCACGGCGGTCCAGGTTCGCGGCGTTCGAGACATTTGTCGTGCGACGGTGGCTGAAGCGGTCGAAATAGCTGCCGTAGACGGTCGTGGTCCAGAGAGTCGCTTCCGAAAGGTCGCGTTCGAACGAGAGGCTCATCGCGTAACGCTCGGTCTCGAGACGGTCGAACGGACGGATCGTCTGATAACGGTCGGCCTCGTACTGCGCGAGCGTGAGACGTCCCGGTTCGCCGGCGTCCTTGTCGTGCGCGTCGAAATTCAGGATCCAGCGCGTGTCGGTCGCGGCGTCCATCGTCAGCTTGAAGCTGCCGCCGTAAAGCTCGAAATCCTCGTTTTCGCTGCGCTGACCTTCACTCTGGCTGTGGTGAAAGTACCCAAGATAACCCCAGCGGCCGGAAGTGCCGGTCACGCGATTGAAGGTGCTGTACAGGTCGTCGGAGCCGAAAACATGCTGCGTGTCCGCCGTGAACGCGCGGTCGTCGACGGGATCGTAGGTGACGTAATTCAATGCGGGACCCGGCTGCGGTCCGTAAAGAAGCGAGCTGCCGCCGCGGATCAGCTCCACGCGCTCAACCGCTTCGAGCGGTGGTGTGTAGTACGTCGTCGAGTATCCGTAGCGTTCCATGCCGATCGGAAGACCATCCTTCAAGGTCAGCACGTCCTGGGACTCATGCGGGTCGCCAATTCCGCGGTAATTGACGTTCACGTGTCCCTGGTTGTTCTGCTCGGAAACCAGAAGCCCCGGCAGCTGCGAGAAGGCCTGACGGTAATTGTTGTTTTGAATCTGCGGCTGATTTTGGAGGAGGGCCACCGACGTTTTCTTTCCGGCGAAGATACGCGTGCCTTCGACGTCCTGCTTGAACGATTCTCCCGACTCGGCAGTGACCAACACTTCTTTCATTTTAGTTTTTGGAGCCGCTGCGTCGGCAGAAGCGGGTGCGGCATGCAGACATAGAAGGGTGAAGGCCCCCAGAAGCGCAATCCGTACGTTCATTGATTTCTCCATAGCTATTGAGACTTGGTCTCAATATGAAGTTTAAAAAAAGAGACTCAATATGAGAATGAGTCGCATTTGAGAATATATCTCAATAGGCTCGCTTTGTCAACCGAAAATTCTCTAGCTCTGGCGCAGGAGAGTCACCCACTCCGAAAGCGTGTCGAACACACCGCGACGCATGAGCATTACGCCGATGGCGGCCAGGAGCAGGTTCGCGAGCTTGGAAAGCGTGTTGGACCCCGCCTCCCCCAGCACGCGCGAAATGAAAGGCGAGAGCTGGAGAATCACCGCGCAGAGAAGCAGGTTCGCCACGATCGCGAAGATCGTCGGCAGAAGCCCGAACGAGCCCAGGAGAATGAGTGAGGTCGTGAGCACAGCTGGGCCGACCATGAGCGGCACGGCCAGCGGCACCACGCCGACTTCGTTCTCGGGAAGGTCGGAACCCTTGCCGTGGGAGAGAAGCAGGTCGCGGATCGATACGATGAAAAGCACCGCACCGCCCGCCACGAGGAAATCATTGATCGTGATTCCGAGCCAGCGGAACACGAGGCGACCGACGAACACGAAGACGAGCGCCACCGCGAGCGCGACGAGGGTCGAATTCCTGACCAATGCTTCCCGATCGGCGGGTTTCATGCGCCGCGTCAGCGACAGATACGCCGGGATCATGCCGAGCGGGTCGACCGCGACGAAGATCGGCACGAACGCCAGGAAATACATTCGAAGCATGCTAGGCGCTCACGGCCTTCTCGACGTCGTCGAAAAGTTGCGGGGTCGCCGCGTGGTACTCGCCGAGGATCTTTCCGTCGGACGCGACGAGGTAAGAAGTGGGAATGCCGACGACGTTGTATTTGGTCGCGACTTCCTTCTCCGAATCCAGAAGCAGTGGATAATTGAGGCCCGCTTTTTTCGCGAAGGTCTTCACGCGCTGTTCGGACTCCCCCACGTCCACGCCTAGGATAGTGAAACCGCGGCCGGAGAATTGCGATTGGAGCTTGATGAGGTCAGGGATTTCCTCGCGGCAGGGAGGGCACCAGGTGGCCCAGAAGTTGATGAGGACCGCCTTGTGCGCGGCGAGTTCCTTTTCGAGGCTCACGCTATTGCCGTCGACGTCCTTCAACGTGAAGAGCTTCTCGCCCTTCACCTCGTCTGCCTCGATCCGGGCCGCGGTGCCGCAGCCCATCGCGAAGAGCGCCGCCCCCAGACCCGCCACCGTCATCGCACGTCGCACGAACGTCATATCAGTAGCCCTCCGGTTGTGATGAAAAGATACTCCGCGGCCGCGAGGGCGAGCCAGCCCAGGGCTTTCTTGATCCAAAGCGAACGTGCCCCCGCATCGTTGGCCCTCGAGCGGGCAAACGGCGAACGGAACGCGCCCAGGAGGGCGAGCCCGAAAAGCAGGCACGCGTTGGCCGCGAAGAAATAGATGAAAGCGTTCGAACTGAACGTCAGAGGAGGCAGATTCAAAAAAACGGGCCCCGGGCTCTGGCGGATCAGCCGCTCGACGCTGCCGAGAAGCGATTCCATGACGACCCCCTTTTAAGAGGCCATTTTACCAGAACCGGGGCTTGAACCGGGCAAAATGCGTCCCGGGCGGAAACCGCGGCCTTTTTCGGCCGCGCAGCTCACGTGCAGCCGCGCAGCAGGAAGAGGACCAGGAGAACGGGGATCGGAACGCCGAGCATCCAAAGAACCGCCCAGCCCACTTTACCCGATTGATCGGTGATCTTCATGACGTCTCCTTTCGTGGACAACGCCTTTCGTTTGACAGCCTTTACTTACTTCGTGACGTGCACTTCTTTGGAAGTCGAGATGTCCTGCGCGCCCACTTCCTTGAAGATGTCCTTCACGCGGTCGGCTTCCTGGTTGTTCTCGGCGTGGACCGAGATGAGGAAGTTCCCCTCGCGGACGCGTCCTTCGTAACGTTTGGCTTCGTACTCGGGAATGCCCATGCCGATAAGCGCACCGGCCACTCCGCCGACCGCCGCGCCGAGCGCCGCTCCGGAGAGCGCCGCCATGATCGGGCCGGCCGCGACGAACGGGCCGATGCCCGGGATCGCGAGCGTTCCGATGCCGGCCAGCCAGCCGACGACGCCGCCCAGCACCCCGCCGGGAAGCGCGCCGCGCACCGTGCCTTCGGGCGCTTTCGTGTGTTTTTCATGAGCGAAATCCTTCGTGCCGGTCTTATCGGGAAAGAGCACGGAGATATCGTCGTTCGAGAACCCTTCGTTCTTGAGCTGGCTGACAACGTCTTCGGCTTGGATCTCGGTCGTTGCGATGCAGAATACGGCTTGTTTGGACATGACTTTCTCCTGTTTTTAAGAGCGTTCGGTTTCGAGAAGGTCTTCGACTTGGCCGGGCGCCGCCGTTTCCGCGTGCCGGACGATGGCAGATCTTTCCGATTCGTTCACACGGCCCCGGAGCGTGACGCGGCCTCCGGCGGTGATGACCGCGGTATTTTTGGCGCCGAAAGAGATCGAGTCGTCCGCCATCAACGCCTTCCGGATCGTCTGGGTGATTCGGATATCGTCGGCGCTCTGCGACTGATCCTCAACCGTCGGCGCGTCGGGCATGTCGCCGGCGGGCGGCGCGACCGGTGAAGGCGTCGAAGAGACGGCAGCCGTTTCCGATGGGGGAGCGAGCGCGTCTTCCGCAAAAGCGGACGAGCAAATCGAAGCGGCCCCCACGAGAAGCGCGATACCGACAATCGAACGAATGATCATTCCTTCCTCCCTTCCGTTACGGACGTTTGTGTGGCGGCCAAATCTTCCAGATCTTTGAGAGCCAAGTGGGAGCGAAGCACTTCGGCCACGCTCCACGCCTGGGCGATGCAGGCACGTGGCGAGTACGGCGCGTCGCCGTCGAAAATTTCGCTGATACTGCCGACGCCTGCTTCCTTCAAATGCCCGTGAAAACTGTCCAGCATCTGGCGCGCTTTCACCCGGTCGCGATAGACGCGCATCCAGGCGTTCAGGAACGGTCCAATGAGCCACGCCCAAACCATGCCCTGGTGATAGGCGGCGTCTCGGGACCAGCGGTCGCCTTCGTAACGCGGGTGATATTCCTTGTTGCCCGGATCCAGCGTCCGGAGACCGTAGGGCGTCAAAAGCTTCTTCGCGACCGAATCGAGAACGGGCTTCCAGTACGAACGGTCGAGAACGGAATACCGGAGCGCCATGGTGAAGATCTGGTTCGGACGAAGCGCCGGGTCGTTCCCGCGTTCCCCGTCGATGAGATCGTAGAGATGCTGGCCCGGCTCGAACCAGAAACGCGCGTTAAACGAATCGAACACCTTCTTCGCGAGAGCCGTGTATTCGTCCGGCGACTCGCCGAACTCGCGCGACCAGGTCGCCATGAGTTTAAGTGCGTTGTACCACAGGGCCTGGATCTCCACGGGTTTGCCGCGGCGCGGGGTGACGACCCATTCGTCGACTTTCGCGTCCATCCACGTGAGCGCGAGACCTTCGGCCCCACCGCGCACTAGGCCGTCCCGGGGATCGACGTAAATGCCGAAATGAGTTCCACGCTGATGGTGCTCGATAACCGTCTTCAGGACCGGATAGAGCCCCTTCACCGTCTCCTTGTCGCCCGTCACCTGGTAATAACGGTCGATCGCGTGGAAGAACCAGAAGGTCGCATCCATCGTGTTGTAGATCCCGGTGCGCTGGCCCTCCGGGAAATGATTCGGCAAAAGCCCGTCCTTCACGTAATGCGCGAACGTCTGAAGAATGGCCTTCGCCTCGTAGTGGCGGCCCGTGCAGAGAGTAAGGCCTTCGAGGGAGATCATCGTGTCGCGGCCCCAGTCGGTGAACCAGTGATAGCCGGCGATCACCGTGCGCAGACGCTCCCCCGACGCCCGGTAAAGGACGTTCTCGTCCGAGCGGGTCCAGGGGAGGACCACGAACTGGTCCGCGGCGATCGTAAGACGCGCCGCGAACGCGTCGGTCGACGCCCGCGGAGAAAGGGACAGTAGTTTTTCGAGACGTTTCCTTTCGGCTTCGAGAATTTTTTCGCAGTCGCACTCGAGCGCTTCCCACGGCTCGGTGCTCGCGACGAAGGAGACGTTCTCGCTCGGTTTCAGCTCGAATTCGAAGGCGCCGGGGCTGTAGAGATTCGTCACCGAATCGTGGCCCCGGTCTTTTTCTACGCGGTAAAGCACGCCCGAAGAAATACGTTCGTCGATAGTGAACGCGCCGTTTTTCGGCTGCAAGCGCAAGCGGAGAGTCGGCGCGCCTTCGAAGGCGTGGATCTCGTAGCGGCCGCGAGTGACGTTCATCGAGAAAGGCCACTGCGGCGCGTAACCGAGCTGGCCGTCGTGCATGCGGCACGAAAGATAGGGACGCAGACGCGTGCGGATCGTCTTTCCGGAGACGAGCCGGTAGTTCACGTAGACGGTGTTCTGCCCGTACGGCATCACGATGCGTTTCTCGATCACGCGGCCCGCGACCGAGAACGTCCAGACGGGCGTTTGCCAATCGAGACGGAATTCGCTTAAGAAACGATGAGCGTCTCCCGAAATACGTCCGTCCGCGTGCTCGGCACCGGTCAGATCGAGCCAGCTTCCGTCCGCTTCTACGGAGTCGTCTAGGCGCGGAATCATCACGGTGCGGCCGCGCGGCGCGGGCAGATTCGGAATGAAAATGCCGTGGTAACGGCGCGTGCCCACGCCCCGGAGCGAAGCTGACGCGTACCCTCCGAGGCCATTCGTCACGAGCCACTCTTTCGTGAGGAGCTCCGCGCCGTCGTTTTCGAAAGGACCGCTGTAGACGATCGGCTCGACCATCAAGAATCCTCCGATTCAGAACTGAAAAAGACGGCCGATGTGGCCGAAAGCTTCCAGCCCGCCGCGCCGCAGGGATTGACACTGCCCTGCCCTCCGAAACGCACCTCGTCGCTCGAAAACTTCATGCGCCACCGCATGCCCGCCGGCGGAGCCAGGAGCGGCTCGGAAGCGGGGGTCAGGTCGAAATCCCCGCCGAGATTCACGATGAGAAGCCGGTCCCCCTTTTCCTCACCTGCCCAGCGGAGAAGGAGACTTTGAGGACCCAGCACGGCGCCGTCGATCGCCAAACGGTCCTGCGCGGCGATGACCGCATCGTCACGGCGCAAGGCGAGAAGTTCGCGCTGATAGGCGTAAAGGCCCGCGTTGGAAAGGCGTTCGGAGAAATCGAGTCGGCACTTTTCGAACGTCGCGTCGACGTCGGGCGCATCGAGCGATCCCAGCGCTTCTGCGCCTGCGCAACTGGCAAATTGTTTCAGGAAGTCGCGCCGGCCGGCGCGAACCTTCGACGCCAGTTCCGCGTTGTGATCGGCGAAGAAAACGAACGGCGCCGACGCGCCGAACTCCTGACCCATGAAAAAAAGAGGGGTCCCGGGCCCAAGCAGAACGATAGCTGCCATCGCCCGGTAGCGCGCGAAACCCGACAGCGCGTACAGCCGTTCGCCGAACAGGCTGTTGGCGATCTGGTCGTGGTTGAGAAGATACGTGACGAACGCCTCGCCCTTTGCGAAAGGGACCGACGTTCCGCGGTTTTGTTTCTGCCAGGCGTAATACTGCCCCTGATACAGGAATCCGCGTTTGACCGCGGAGATGATTTCCTGCGGGGTGCCGGTATAATCCGTGTAATACGCTTCGCGTTTGCCTGTCAGCGCGACGCGGGCCGAATGGTGGAAGTCGTCGTTCCAGACGCCGTCCAATCCGAACCCTCCGTCCTCGACAGGCAGGATGCACCGCGCGTCGTTGGGCTCGTTCTCGGCCACGATCAAGATCGTGCGGGCCGCGGCCGATTCGCGCGCGAGCCCCGCGAGCTCCACGATGACGTGAACCGGACCATCGTCGTAGATATTCTGCGTCGCGTCGAGCCGCAAGCCGTCTAAATGATACTCGGCGATCCAATAGGCGGCGTTTCGCACGAAAAATTCGCGGACCGGTGTCGAATTCGGGCCGTCGTAATTGATCGCATCGCCCCAGTCGGTCGTGTGACGCTTCGAAAAATAATCGTCCGAATACTGTCCGAGATAATTGCCGTCGGGGCCGATGTGGTTGTAGACGACGTCGTGGATGACACCCAAGCCTTTGGCGTGCGCGGCGTCGACGAGGCGCTTCAAACCCTCCGGTCCGCCGTAGACATGTGCCGGTGCGTAGAGCCCCACTCCGTCGTATCCCCAGTTCCAGCGGCCGGGGAATTCCGTGAGCGGCATGAGCTCGATCGACGTGACGCCGAACGCCTTCAGCTCGTCGAGCTCGCCGATGACGGCATCGAACGTGCCTTCGTGCGTGAACGATCCGACATGGAGTTCGTAAAAAACCTGGCCTTTCATTCGGAGCCCGCGCCACCCGGCGTCGGTCCATCTGAAAACGTCCGGATCGACTACTGCCGAAGGACCGTGCGGGCCGTCCGGTTGCCAGCGGGAGCACGGATCGGGAAACGCGTCGCCTCCGTCCAACCGATAACGGTAGCGCGATCCGGCGCGCGCTTCGGGAACCGTTCCGGAAAAATAACCGCCGTCTTCGGGGGCGAGCGGATAGGCACGCTTCGTATCTTCGAGAACGACCTCGATGGACCGCCGCTTCGGCGCCCAGATCCTGAAAAAGACGCCGTCGGGACGCGCTTCCGCCCCGAGACCCATCTTCCAGCCCGTTCGTCCGCTGACCGCCGAAGTCATGCGCTCTTCACCTCTCGCCTTCGGCGCTTCCGGGCGTGCGGCCGGCTTCCTCGAATCGGCCGCGGTCGGCGCCAGCTTCCTTGCCTTCGGCGCTTCCGGGCGTGCGGCCAGGCTCTTCGAATCTTTCGGTGCGTTTGGACGGCTTTTTGTTTTTCTTTTTCATGGGAATCTCCTCGAATTTTAAGAATATAGAAAGTAAATCAGGAAGGACACCGAGGCCACTCTGCGTGGCTCCGCTTGGGTAGAACGGATTTAGTCGGGGGCGCCGTCGGTGGCGGAACCGGGGGCGCTTTCGGCCATGAGGCCGGTTTCGCGGATCGTCCGATTCTGGATTTCGAGCGTGTGCATGCGGTCGTGCGCTGCTTTGATGAACTCGTGCTGACGCTCCACGACGTCCCTCACTTCGATGGGAAGATCCCCCTTCAAAGCTTCCGCGTACGTCCTCACTGCCGCGTCCTCGCCGCGTTCGCATTCCTCGACCACAGCTCCTTCGTCGTGTCCCTGAGCGGCGGTACGCAGCTTGAACCATCCGCGGTGGGCCGCGCCGGCGGCGGTCCCCGCTCCGCCCGTTTTGCCGCCCAGGCGTTCGATCTCGCGGTCCAGTTCGTCGGCGAATTGGGCACGCTGTTCTGCGTAAGTCGAAAAAAGCTTATGGAGCGAATCGTGTCTGCTTTTCTCGGCGGCCATGCGGTAGCCCAGCTCGCCGTCACGGCAGATGGAAAAGAGGTCTTTCAAAACGACGAGCAGATTTTTGGAATCACCGGCGGGGTCGACCATGGCGCCTCCTTGGAAGTCTTGTGCGTACAGATAGTTATACGCCTAGAGCGATTAAAATATGGTTAAAATGAAATTAGAACTTTTTAATCAAGCGTTCGTGAGGAAAAATAAGCCGAAATACTCGTTTTCGTCGGTCCACACTTCCTCGAGCTCAAGATCCGCGGCCAGCGCCAGACGCCGGAATCCGTCCACGTCGTATTTGTGACAGCGTTCCGTCAATATCGATTCCCCTTGTCCGAACCGGAACGTCTCCCCGTCGATCGTCGCGATCTGCTCGCACGCACTCACCAGCCGCATCTCCACACGGCCTTCGCCCTCCGCGTAGACGGCCTCGTGCCGGAAATTATCCACGCGAATATCGCCGCCCAGCTCCCGGTTGATGCGAACGAGCAAATTCAGATTGAATGCGGACGTCAGCCCCTCTCGGTCGTCGTAAGCGCGCTCTAGAATCTCCCGCGGTTTCTTTAAGTCCACTCCGATGAGCAGGCCACCATTTGGATGGCAAAGCCTCGATATTTTCTCGAGAAGCTCGCGGGCTTGGGACGGTTCGAAGTTGCCGATCGTGGAACCGGGGAAATAAACGATTTTGCGCGTCACGTAGCCGCCACACGGCGGTAGCGCGTAGAAATCGACAAAGTCGGCGAACACCGGGCAGACGTCGAGTCCCGGATAGGCGGTCGCAAAGCGCCGGGCCGTCTCGACCAGCGCGCCGCGGGCGATGTCGATCGGGACATAGCCGGCGGGAGACTGCATGCGGTCGAGAAGAAGCCGGGTCTTTCTCCCGGAACCGCTGCCGTATTCCACGAGCAGGCAGTCGGTCCCCATTCGCCCAACGATGTCGTCGATGTTCTCGCGCATGATCTTCGTCTCCACGCGACCGACGTAATAATCGGGGGTGTCGACGATGCGCTCGAAGAGCCACGACCCGCGTTCGTCGTAGAAATACTTGCACGGCAACTCTTTCTTCGGAAGGCGCAGACCGGCTAGAACTTCCTCCTTGAACGTCGTCTCCGGAGGAGAGAAATCGTATAACCGGGGCCCTTCGGTCTCCACGCGCATCATGAGCGGGCGTCCCGGGCGAGCCGGATGCCGGAAAACTGCCAGCGGTCCGACGGGCGGAAAAAATTACGGTACGAGACACGGATGTGGGAGCGCGGCGTCGCGCACGAGCCTCCGCGGAGAACCATGCGGTTCGACATGAATTTGCCGTTGTACTCCCCGAGCGCTCCGTCGGCTGGACGGAACCCCGGATAGGGAGCGTACGCGCTCGAGGTCCATTCCCAGACATCGCCGAAAAGCTGGGCGATCCCGCGGCCCCCGGGGGCGCGACGCGGACGGAGCCGCCCGGTTTCGAGAAAATTTCCTACGATGCGTTCGGGACCCGCGGCGTATTCCCACTCAAATTCGGTCGGCAGGCGTGCGCCGCTCCACCGCGCGTAGGCGTCGGCTTCGTAAAAACTCACGTGGCAAACCGGCTCTTCGGGATCTACCGGACGCATCCCCTCCAAAGTGAAATGCCGCCAATCGCGCCCGTGACGCTCCCAGTACAGCGGGGCTTCCCATGTGTGGGTGCGCACTTCATCCCATCCGTCGGAAAGCCAGAGCTCCGGCCTGCGGTACCCGCCATCTTCGATGAACGCGGCGAATTCGCCGCACGTGGTCGGGCGCTCGGCCAAAAGAAATTCTTCGCAGCGGACACGGTGCCGCGGGGTCTCGTTATCGTAGGAAAAACCGCTCCCCGAGTGCCCCGCCTCCGTCTCCGCGGCGGGATACGCGCGCCAGCGCGCAGGCGTCCCGGCGGCCAGCTCCGCTTCTTCTTCGTCCGGCAAACGGTAGGCCGGCCGAAGCGGGTTCGACCCGAAGAGATGTTTCACGTCCGTCAGAAGGAGTTCCTGGTGCTGTTCCTCGTGATGGAGGCCCGTTTCGACGAGCCGTTCGAGCTCGGAGTCCGCGCCCGTGCCGATGAGCGCTTCCATTCGCGCGTCGACTGCGGCGCGGTAGCGCATCACTTCCGCGAGCGGCGGACGCGAAAGCAAACCGCGTTCTGCGCGCGGCTGACGTGGGCCGAGCGTTTCGTAGTACGAATTGAACAGATAGGCGTATTTGGGGTGGAACGGGCGGTGGCCTGAAACGAAAGGAGCGAGAACGAGAGTCTCAAAAAACCACGCCGTGTGTCCCAGATGCCATTTGACGGGACTCGCGTCGGGCATGGACTGGAGCGCGCAATCCTCGGCGCTCAGCGCCGAGGCGAGGGCCTCCGTGCGGGAGCGGACCTCCTTATAACGCGACACCAGGAGAAAATCGCAGGTGCGGGCATGCACGGTCGCGGCCATAGGGACCCCCAGATTGATATCCTTCTCTTATACGCGCCTGGCGATTAAAAGGGGGTTAGATTTGGATTAAAAGTTTTTAATCGCGGGTTCTTTCGCGGGATTCTTTTTCGATCTCCCGCCGGCCGGTCTTGGGATCCGTCCGCATCACCCACGCACGGGACGAAAGCGGAAGGCCGTCCAAGCTCGGTGCGTCCTCCTCGGGGACGTGGATGTCGACGACGAGGGGCCAGTGGTCTGACGATTGCCGGTCGAGCGAAGTCGTGGGGACGCGGATGCCGGTCACTTGGATGCGCGGGCCGACGAACACGTGGTCGATCCGCCCGAGCCCCATCCACGTGTTCTGCGGACGGTGCGCGTTGAGATGAAGCTGCGTGTCGCGCAAAACCGAACCGATCTTGCGGTAAGCCGGAGACGTCGGCAGCGCATTAAAATCGCCGCACAGGACGACCGGCCCCGAACACGCCGAATTCGCGAGCCAGTCGGCGCCGGAGAGCGCCTCCGCCTGGAGCAAACGCTCGGCGGGCCAAATGCTCAGGTGGGAATTGATAAGCTGTAGCTTGGTGAACCCGATGTCGATCGCGACCCACATAGCCCCGCGCGGCTCGAGATCTTTGCGCAGCTGCGGAAGCGGCGCGACTTTCACGAGGTACATCGGGAAACGCGAGAGGATCGCGTTTCCGTACTGGCCGTCCTCGATGAGGAAGGTCGGGTGGAAATGAAACGTCATGTCGAGCCGCCGGGCGATCTGTTCGACTTGGTCCACGCAGCCCGAGCGCGAGCGGCCGACGTCGAGCTCTTGTAGCGTGACGACGTCGGCGTCGTGCCGCGCGATCACGCGCGCGATACGTTCGGGCGAGCATTTTCCGTCGAGGCCCACGCAGCCGTGCACGTTGTATGTCATGATCCGGACGGTACGGAGCGACGCAGGGCGGAACGCGCGTTTCACGCGGCCGTCCGAGCGGCCGAGCACGCGGAGCGCGGCTTCCCGGATATGCGCGGGCCGGAGATAGGGCTTTTCGAGCGGCGGGAGTGGCGCGTCCGACGTCAAAAGCGCGAAGCCGTGCGTCTCCTGCGGTCCCGCCCCGGCGTGGCTGCCGTGTTCGAGCGGGAAACTGGACGACTGCGCTCCGTGACGCCAGCCGAGAATGATGAAGTCGCCTGCGTCGGGGTGATGAGCGAGAGCGGCGACGTCCCGCGCGGCTTCTTCGAGAAAAGGATGATCTGGTCCGAGGAGCCGCGCGGCATCGGCGGGCAAAGAAAAACGGCCGTCTTCGGTCCATACGAGCGCTTCTTCAGGCCGGCTCGGCAGCATCACCGCGGGCACGCCCAGACGAGCGGGCATCTCGGACGCGAAGCGTTCTTTGTCGCACGCGTCCATCTCGCCCGGCACGTAGACGTGCGCGATCGGACCCATCGCGGTCACGATCACGCGCGAAGGGGTCAGGCTTTCGTCGGCCGGCTCTTCCCCCGGGCGCGAGTCGAGCGCGTGCGACTCGAGAAGACCGGCCCCGGATTCCCAATGCGAAAGAGGCCCCGGATCGTCCGAATGGACGCGCTTGCCGAAAAATTCCGCGACCGCGGCCTCGAGCGAGCGACCGTTCTTCTGCGTATAGGAGTGGGCGTTTTCCTGGCCGTGATCGGAATAAACCCAAACGTCGTAATGGCGCTGCGCCGAGCGGTGGGCCGATCTCCACACGCGCCCGATCGCGTCGTCGATGCCGCGGAGCGACCAATGCGCGAACTTGGAAGTGGGCCCGCGCCGGTGCGACTGCTCGTCGTACCCGAGAAGATTCAAATGAATGACCGGCAGGCCGCGCGCGACGTCGATCGTCGCGCCTGCGATCACGAGCTCCCGCAGAAGCACGCAGACCGCCACGCGTGTCGGGACGAATTCGAGCTCCTTCCAAAAACGTTTACCCGCGAACGTTCCGCGTACGCAGTCGATCGTGGCAAGGACGAACTCGATCACCATGAGAATCGCGGTGCGCAAGAGAATGTCGAAATAAAGCACCATCAGAATCGGAAGGACGAGCGGATTCGGAGCGCAGAAAAGGGCCTTCCAGCCGATTTTCGCCGCGCAGAAGCGCGCGTCTTTCGCTCCCCCGGTGAACACGTTCGAATAGGAGCTGCCTTCGGCGAGGAGACCGGGAGCAACCTTCTCGAGTCGCCGTTCGACTTCGCTTGCCGACGCGGTGTCGTACATTTTGAATATGCGGCCGCTTTTTCGGTCGAGGTAGCTGAAGGCGGGCACGCAACTTTTGACGCCGTAGAAGATTTCCCCCTGGACGGAGGGCGTGTTGGAAGGCATGCCGGAATAATGGGAGTGGAGCGTGTAGTTTTCGTGATCGACGAGCCGCTTGAGGAACGGCATATCGTGCGCAGAGAGAGCGCGCGTCAGCTGCGGGCGGGAAAGACCGTCGATCTGGACCATGACGAGGCCCGGCGTCGTCGGCGAAGCGTTCGCGCGGGAAAGACCGAGAAGACGAATGGCCCACTCGCTCCGGCTGAAGACGCGACGGAACACCCGGACGACCCGGCTCAGTTTAAATACCATCGGGACCGAACGGACCGCGGCGCCAGGACCACGCGATGGCCGCGCCGAGATAACCTATGACCGCGAACGCATACAGGCAGAGAAAAAGACTGAATACTTCTTCGGGGCGGAGCGGATAGAGGTTCATGGGGTTGGCGGTCCTCCTCAGAACCGGTCGGGAATGACTCGGGCTTAACGTTTTTTTAAAGCGGGGCGAAACCCTCCGTAGACCCCCGGATCGATCCTGCCCAGAGAACGTTATAGCGCGGACGTAATTAAAGAGGCCTTAAATTAAGATTAGAAGTTTTTAACCCTGTCGGTGACTCCGATTGGAGCCACGAGCGAGCACTTCCACGCTCTAGGGAAATTCGCGTTCATCGCGATCTTGTTGCGGGAGTAAAGCCGCGCGTCGCGGCACTTTTGGAAAGCGAGGCGGGGGATTTGGGCGCCCTCAGACGACGACCGCCTCCGTGCTTTCTTTTTTTGCGAGCGATTCCTTCGTCGCCTTCCCGATGTTCTTGAAGATTTTCCATTCGGCTTTCAGGACGCGCATTGTCGTGGCCCACTTCCCGCCTGCGGCGTCGGTGCGGCGTCGGGACCGGCGCGTGAGACGCGAATACACTTCGAGCGCCTTGGCTGCGGAGCGCGGCATGGAATATTCGGCGGCGGTCTTAAGACACGCCTCCCGGAGGGCTGAGCGGGCCTCGGGCGAAAGATCCGCCGCCCATTCGAGCGCGCCCGCGAAGGTCTCTTCGTCTTCCGCCGGAAGGAGCCGGCCGCTCGTCAGGTCCACGACGATGTCACGGACGCCGCAGGCGTCGACCGCGACGACAGGGACACCCGCCGAGAACGCTTCCGCGAGGACTAGGCCCTGCGTCTCGCTCTGCGACGCGAACGCGAACACGTCGATCGCGTGGTAGGCGTCGACGAGCGCCTGGTCCTTCACGATGCCGATGGCATGCACTCGGTCCGAAACCCCCGCTTCATCGAAAATCGCGTGGACCGCGTCTTCCGAAGGCCCTTTGCCCGCCAGAAGGAAATGCGCTTCGGTGCGTTTTTTTAGGAACCGGGCGACGGCGCGCGCGGTGAACTCGAGATTTTTTTCCGGGGCGAGGCGTCCGATGTGCCCCACGACGAACGCGCCGGAGGGGATCCCCGCGCTCCGGCGGCACTCTTCGCGGTTGCCCGAAGCGAAGCGCTCGACGTCGATCCCCGTCGGAACCACGTCGATGGGGCTTTCCACGCCGCGTTCGCGCAGCATGTGCATGACGGACGCGCTGGGCGCGATCACGTGGTCGGCGAGATTGGAATAGCCGACCGCCAGCTCCACCACGAAGCGCGTCAGACGCTCGGATTCGCCATGGGTGACGTAATGCATGTTCTGCTCGAAGAGGGTGTGGTGTGTGAAAACGAGCGGCACTTTGTGTTTATGGGCCACGCGCAGCGCGGTGGCGCCCATGAGAAAAGGGTGGTGCGAATGAACCACTTCCGGACGAAACTCTCCGAGCGCCTCGGCCAGCACGACCGGCACCGGAAATTTGAGCGAAAAGGGCGTACCGTGGACGTTCTTCATCGAAGGCACGCGGATGACTCCGCGCTCTTCGCCGTCCGTGCCCTCGAAAGCGGGCGCGACCACGACGACGTTGTGGCCGTAACGGCGGTATTCCTCGGTGAAAGCCTCGATGGATTTTTCCAAGCCGCCCACGATCGGCTTGTAGGTATTGGTCATCATGAGAATGTTCACCGAGCGCCTCCGAGCGGGTTGACTAATACGGAACCCGCGGACGTGCGGGCCGTCGCGGGAACGAAACCGGGCAGGCGAATCGCGATCTCCGGCCCTTCGCCACGCCACTGTCCGCTCCAAGTGACCCGCATGCCTCCGTTTTCTGGACGGAGTTCGACCGAAACGGGGCCCCACGTGGTCGCCGTTTCTCCGAAGGACATCGGCTCGCCCGACGCGGTCCACTCCGGGGGAATCCCCGCGGCGATCACGAGCCTGTTTTCGGCCTCTTCTTCACGAACGAACATGTTACGGAGCATGAGAACCCATTCGGCTGCGGCCCAAACGTGCTGGCCATCCCCCATGCAGCCGCCTTTCGTCTGCGGGTGGACGGCCTCGGGCCACTGCCCCGTGGGCGACGCCAGGCGAGCGATGGCCTGCGTGAGATCGAAATGACGCGGGTCGCCCGCCCGCAGGAGGATCTGCGCCACGTGGAGGGTGAGGTAGGGATTGATTCCGGAATGGCTGATCTGCTGGAAGAAGCCGCCTTCCACGAAGTAATCGCGCATGAGAAAATTCGCCGTGTCCGTCAGCCGGGGGTCGGCCGGCTTCCAAAGCTGGAGTGGGTAACCGCCCGCGATCGAACCGATCGAACCCGCGTCGAGGCGGCGGTACGGCGACGCCGGCACCGCCGCAGTGCCGGGAAAAGTCGCCGACGCGACGCTGCGGTCGACGCACGCTGAGAAATCGGCGGATTCGCGCCGGAAGACGGCCGCGTCGCCGGAGGCGCCGTACCGGTCGCAAAGCCACGCCGCCGCCTCGAGTCCCGCGATCGACCAGAAATCGTCCCAATAGTAAAAATCGTTGGGCCCCAAATGTTCCGCGCTGAATCCCGCGGGCATGAGTCCGGCGTGGCCTTTGCCGGAATCGGAGGCCAGACGTTTACGGACGATCCATTTGCCGGCTCTCAAGATCGAGTTCTTCCAAGCGGCCTTCGGGTCTTTTCCGGTCAGCTCGCACCAGCGGCGCATGGTCCAGAGCGCCTCTCCATTCGAATCCCACTCCCCTTCCTGCGAGAGGAAATAACCGAACGGCGTTTGCCGGGAGGGAAAGCGATCGATCACCCGTTCCGCGCGGTGCGCGAGCCCCACGCAGATGAGCGCGTGGAGGATAAACGCGGCGTCCCGGAACCAGAAACGTTTGTAGGTGTAGGGACCGGGGTAAACATCGCCGGGCGAATGGAGAACGAGCGTGCGGATCGCCGCCTCGTAGAGAAAACGGAAATGCGCGTCCGGCACCACCAGCCGCGAGTGGCCCCGCAGGCTTTCCTCCCATTCCATCGGTTCGGGATCTTTCGGCGCGTGCTTGAGCGCCGACCGGAGCGCCGATTTCTTCGGGAGAGACGTGGAGGCGACGATCGTCCGCCGCTTGCCCGGTTCCAGACGGTAGAGCGCCGCGGCCGTCGCCATGCCGACGTCGCATTTGACTTCACCCTCGCTTGCGGTGTCGTCCAGGCGCCGGGAGACGTCGCCGCGTTCGTAGCGCGAGAAGCGCAACCGTTCGGGCGCCTCGCTGAGCCGCACGTAATTCTTCCCGTTCACCTTCCAGCCCGGCTGGTCTTCGGTCGAGGCGATGTGATGGATGAAGCTCACTCCTTCGGGGTTGTAGGGCCGAAGCGAAACCACGAGCCACGCGGGCACGTCGGAAAGCGCTTCGTAACGCATGCGGCACACGGTCTCCCCGGCGGCGTGACCGACTTCCGCGCGGGCGAAAAGCTCGCGGCCGGCGGAGGCTGAACGCGTCTCCACGGAAAGCCCGTCTCCCATCGAAAGTTTTTGCTCGGCGTCGCGGACGCGCGCGGGAACCAGCGGAGCAGCTCCGTCCGGGAAAATCCACGCGTCCACCGACCAGCCGTCGAAAAGGGGCGTCACGAGACCCCGGGGATCGACGATCGGCATTTCGTCGCTGTCCGGAACGCCGACGGCGGTCCAATTCCGGTGCGTGAGATTGATGTGGGTGACGTTGAAAGCGCGCGGCACGAAAGCCACGTCGTACGGGTCGAACTGGCGCTCGACCCAAAACGGCCAGATCCAGTCCAGATTATGCTGAATCGCCTGGCTGTTCATGAGACCCCGGGCCTGGAGGACGGCGCCGGCGCGCAAAAGCTCGGTCGGGGCCATCACTTCGCTGGGCTGGGAAAAACGCTGAAGGCTCGAAAGAAGCGAGATCGGGTCGAGGAAGCCCTGTGCGCGCGCCACGCGGCGCACGACAAACCTCCACGGAATCCATTTCATCCACATACGTTTGGCGGCGTCCCTTCGGTCGGAGAGAGCTCTATTTTACCACGAAAGACGCGCGGAGGCTATTGCGGCGCGGGGACGTCTAGGGGCTTCAGATTCCGCGTCGCTGGGCCGGTAAGGACCGAGCCGTCGCACCCGAACCGCGACCCGTGGCACGGGCAGTCGAAGCTTTTCTCCGCGCCGTTCCACTGGACGACGCATCCCAGATGCGTGCACGTGGCGGAGAACACGCTCAGTTCGCCCGTTTCGTCCCGGAAAGCCGCGGCTTTGCCCGGTCCGCGGCGGAAAATGCCGCCTTCGCCGGGAGCGAGGTCTTCGGGGGAGTCCAGATCCTCCTTTTTCACGCGGTCGGCGGCGAATTGGGTGACGACGTTGAGGTTTTCCTCGAGGAAGGTCATCGCCGAGCGGACGTTCTTGCGCGTCGGCTCGTAGATATCCGCCCACGCGTTCTTCTTTCCGGCGATCAGGTCCGCCAAAAGCACCGCGGCGAGCGTGCCGTACGTCATTCCGTTTCCCGAATAGCCCGTGGCGATGTAGATGCTGTCGTGATAGGGACTGCGGCCGATGAAAGCCAACGAATCGACGGGCTCGATCACCTGACCCGACCATCGGTACTCCGCTTCCCCGGCCATCGGGTAACGGGCGCGCGTCCATTCGTCCAATTCGAGGAACGGGCGCTCGTAATCGTCGTTCTGCCCCGTCTTGTGATCGCGGCCGCCGACGATCAGGTAATCGGAGGTGGGTTCCCGGTGCACGCGCACGTAGTTGTACGGGTCGTCCGTGTCCCACGCCAGCACATCCGGGACCGAGTCCTTCGGAACGCGGTACGCGGTGGCGTACGTGCGGTACGCGGATTCCTTCAGGAAGAAAAGGACGTTTTTGATCGGTGAATGCGTTGCGACGACGACCCTGTTGGCCGTGATCTTGAATCCGCCACGCGTCTGCACGCCGTCCGGCTCGACCCGCTCGACGAACGTGTCGGTGAAGATCGTCCCCTTTTGCCGGACGATCGCCTTCACGAGACCTTCGAGATAGCGCATCGGATGGAACGCCGCCTGGCGCGGAACGCGCAGCGTCGGACCCGTTTCGAAGAAAGGGTAAGGCCCGCTCGGGAGAAGCTCCGCCTCGAAACCTGCAGACCGTGCGCCGACCAGCTCTTTCTCGAGAATCTTCGAACCGTCTTCCGGATGCAGGAAAAGGTAGCCGTCGACCCGGCGAAAATCGCAGTCGATTTTTTCCTCGGCAACGATGGATTCGATCCGGTCGATCGCCTCGCACTGGCTCGCGGCCACCGCGCGCGCCGTCTCGGCGCCGTGCATCTTTTGGATCTCCGCGTAGCCGAAATCCAGAAACGCCGAAATATGCGCCGTCGTGCGGCCTGTCTCGCCGGAGCCCACCGCGCCGGAGTCCACCAAGGCCACGCGGTACCCTTCCTTCGAGAGAAGGTACGCGAGCGTCGTTCCGGTGATGCCGGCCCCGACGACCACCACGTCGACGTCGATGTCGCGGTCGAGCGTTTCGAATCGAAGCGAAGGCGCGGTGGCGGTCCAAAGCGGTTCGAGATTCCCCGGCGTGCGGTTGGAGCGGATCATGGGACGGCCTCTTAAGTGACCGAAGGCGACTGCGCGTGCACGAGCGGCGGTTCGCGCTTCACCGGCGGACGGTCGATTTCCTGCGAAAGGTTCGGACGCTTGGCCCGGCTGAATTCCTCGAGCCGGACCGTCCGGCCGGTTTCCGCCGAGCGGTAGATCGCGCGGATAATGCGAACGTCGGCGAGGCCTTCGGCGCCCGAGGGTTCCGGATATTCCCCTTTTCGGATGCAATTCGAAAAATAGAGAAGCTCCGAAGCGAACTGGTCGTGCCGCTTGAACGTTTTTTTCACGGTTTTTCCGCCGACGGTGAGCACGTGTCCCAGCTCCAGATCGTAACTGTACGCAGGTTCGACGCGCAACTTGCCCTTCGTACCGCAGATATCGTACGTCGAGAAGCCGGCGGCGCTGAAGCTGCACGTGAACGTCGCGATGCGGTCGCCGGGAAAGCGCAGGACCACGCCCGCCATCTCGTCGACCTCCCGGAAACGGGGATCGCCGGACGATTCGGTGAGCGCGGTCACCTCTAAAGGCTCCGCGCGGAAGACGTAACGCGCCGCGTTGATGCAGTAGACGCCGATGTCGTAGACGGTTCCGCCGCCGAGCGCCGCCTGCAGGCGGATGTCGCCCGGCTTCACGTTCATGGAGAACGCCGAATGGAAGAACCGGACCTCGCCGAGCCGGCCCGACCGGGCGATCTCGACGGCCTTCAGGTTCGCCTCCTCGAAATGGAGCCGATAGGCAACCATGAGGAAGACGCCGCTTTCGTCCGCGGCCTCGATCATGCTCCTGCATTCCTCCTCGGTAACCGCCATCGGCTTCTCGCAGAGGACGTGAACGCCGGCACGCGCGGCACGCACTGCGTAATCGCAGTGCAGATTGTTCGGGAGCGCGATGTAGACCGCGTCGATCTTTCCGCTCCGCATCGCCTCGTCATACTCGTCGTACGAGTACGTCCGCACGCCGTAGCGGCGGCCGACCTTCTGGTTTTTGACCGGATCGTCGGAGATAAGCGCGACGAGCTCCGAATTCTTGGAAGCGTGCTCGAACGCCGGAAGGACCGCCGCTTGGGCAATGTGGCCGATCCCCACCACGGCGTAGCGGACGCGCCCGCTTCCTGCCTTGGCGCGGACTTTCGATTTGCGGGCGACGTCGATCATAACGGCCTCCGGACGCCTTTGGGGCGCGCGGGACGAGAAACGTCCTCAAGAGTGGCGCCGGCCATGTCCGTGTCGCCGGTGTCCACCGCGAGATCGCCAAGCGAGACGATTCCAACGAGCCGCTGCTCTTTATTCAAAACCACGAGGCGTCGGATCTGCTTCTCGCCCATCAGTTTTGCGGCCTCTTGCACGTCCTGGTCCTCGAATCCGTAAACGACGTCCGGGGTCACGATCTCCCGTACCTTGGCGACATTGGGGTCCAGGCCTTCGGCGACGGCACGGATCGCGATGTCACGGTCCGTGATCATCCCGATGAGGCGGTGCCCCTCCAGGACGGGCAACGGCCCCACGTCGAGCCGCTTCATTTTCTCGGCCGCTTCCTTGATCGTGGCGTCGGATTCGATCACTTCGACCTGTTTGGTCATCACGTCTTTAAGCAACATGGTTACCGGCCTTTCGTGGGGAGCGGTGCTTTGAGAGGCGGACGGAGTCCGTCCCTTCACTTGGTTATAGACCCCAAGTGATTAAAGACCGATTAAATTCCGATTAAAAAATTTTAATCCTTGGCGGGCGAGGAGAGGCGGGCGGATCGCAGCTGGCCGCAAGCAGCTTGAATGTCGCGACCCTTCGAGAAACGGACGGTGGTGCGGACGCCGGCTTCCTGGAGAATCTGCTGGAAACGCACGACCTCCGCGTAATTCGGCGCGTCGTGCGGAAATTCCTCGATCGCGTTGTACGGGATGAGGTTGACCTTGCAAAGCATCCCGCGGAGCAGGTTCCCGAGTTCTCTCGCTTCTTTCTCCGACGCGTTGATTCCCTTGATCAGAATGTACTCGAACGTGATCGCGCGTTTGGTGACCTTCGCATACTGCTTGCAGGCTTCGATCAAAGGCTTCACCGGATACGCGCGGTTCACGGGCATGATGGCGCCGCGCACCGCGTCGTTCGGGCCGTGAAGGGACACCGAAAGCTCCACCTGCAGACCCTCCTGCGTGAGCTGCTGAATCTTCGGCACGATGCCGCAGGTCGAGATCGTGATCTTGCGCGCGCCCAAGCCCAGGCCCGCCGGCGAATTCAAGACGCGGATAGCCTTCATTAGCTCGTCGTAATTGTCGAACGGCTCGCCGATCCCCATGAAGACGATGTTCGTGAGTTTCTTGTCCGGCGAAGTGTCGCGCGCGGCGAGCACCTGCAGGAGGATCTCCGACATCTTGAGGTTCCTGAAGAATCCCGCCTGCCCGCTCGCGCAGAACGCGCAGTGGAACTTACAGCCGACCTGCGACGAAACGCAGACCGTGCGGCGGTCGTCGAGCGGCATGTACACGGCCTCGACGTAATCATTCTCGCCTATTTTAAGAAGAAGTTTCGTGCTGGCGTCGCCTTCGGAAAGCTGGCGCTCGACGACCGGCGGGATCGCCAGTTCGAACGTCTCGGAAAGGCGCTTGCGGAGATCGACCGAAAGATCGGTCATCTTGTCGAATTCGTACACGCCTTTCTCGAAGACCCATTTCAGAACCTGCTCGGCGCGGTACGGCTCGACGCTCATCTCCTCGAATTTCTTGCGGAGCGCTTCGGGGGTGTGGTCGAGGAGGTTGGGTTTCGGTCTAGCCACGGACAAGCCTCTTTCTTTCGTTGAGATGCGCGGTGTCGTTGATGGAAAGCAGTTTCACGCGCGCGTCGGTCTCGTTGGCGAGCGTGACGCTCGTGTTGTCGATTTGGACGTTGAAAAGGACCGCGTCGAAATCGGCCTCGAGCCATTCGGCGATGAGCGCGGTGATCGCGCCACCGTGGGTGACGACGAGCACCGTTTCTCCGCGGTGCCGCCGCGCGATGCCTCTAACGCATTTCACGATGCGTTTCCGGAACGCCGAAACGCGCTCCGCGCGCGGGATCACACAGGCCGAGGGCTTCCGGAGCCAGCGCTGGTAGCCTTTCGCGTAGAGGAGGTCCACCTCCTCGGGTGTCATTCCTTCCCACGCACCCAAATTGATCTCGCGCAGGAGCGGCTCGCGTGCGATCCTGAGGTCGAGCCGGCGGGCCACCTCGAGCGAAGTCGAATACGCGCGGCCCAAATCGCTCGAATAAATCCTGTCGATCTTGATCTTTCCGAGTCGCTGCGCGAGCCGCTTAGCCTGACGCAGCCCCCGCGCGGTGAGGCGCGAGTCGTAATGGCCCTGGATCCGGTTTTGGAGATTGAACTCCGATTCCGCGTGGCGGACGATGACCAAGTGCGTCATGACGAGAGAGCTTTAACCGAGCGCTTTCTTGTACTGCGCCGCGTATTCCTTGTAACGCCGTGCCTGGTCTTTATGAAAGGAAGCTTCCTTTTTGGTGAGGGTCCGGACCACCTTCCCCGGCACACCCACGACGAGGGAGCGCTCCGGAATCCGCGCGTTCTCGCGCACGAGCGCTCCGGCCGCGATGAGACTGTACGCGCCGACGCGGGCGCCCGTCAGCACGCGTGAGCCGATCCCGAGGAGTACGTAGTCTTCGACGTCGCACGCGTGCGCCACCGCCTGGTGCCCCATGATCACGCCGCGTCCCAGGACCGCGCCTTTGCCGTGATCGCCGTGCAGGACGCAGCCGTCCTGGACGTTCGAATCCGGGCCGACGCGGATCGGGCCCATGTCGCCGCGAAGGACCGCGCCGAACCACGCGCTCGAGCCCGCTTCCAGGCGCACGTCGCCGATCACGTGCGCTCCCGGAGCGACGAACGCGGTCTTGTGGATCACGGGCTTTTTGTTCTTGAAAGGAAAGATCATGGACTCATTCTACCAGAAAGGTCAGTCGAGAAGCGTCGTGTCGATCTCCTCGATCTCGCCGACGATCTCCTCGAGAAGATCTTCGAGCGTGACGAGACCGACGGTCTTCTGCGTCTTCGGATCGCGGACGATCGCGATTTGGATCTTTCGCGTCTGGAACTCACGGAGGAGCTCGGCCACGCGCTTGGAAGGTGCGACGTAGAAGGGCGTCGAGAGAAGGTCCTCCGCGCGGATCAGCGAGCTGTTCTTAAAGAGATAAAGGAGATCGCGAACGTAAAGGATCCCGATCACATTGTCGCGCGTGTCGCGGTAAACGGGGATGCGGTTGTGCCCTTCTTCGAGAAGCACCCGCTCGAGCTCTTCTTCGTCTATCGTCACGGGAACGGAGATCATCTTCTCGAGCGCGGTCATGACGTCGCGGACTTCGATCTCGTCGAAACGGAAGATCCGCTCCAGCATCTTTCGCTCGTTCTCGCCGTAGAAACCCTCCTCCTTGCCGATCGTGATCATCATCTTCATTTCTTCCTCGGTGATGATCGGCGAACGGTGGTGCGGATTTCCGCCCAAGAGGCGGATCACGGCGTTCGAGATCACCGTCAGGATGCGCGTGAGGGGGCTGAAGAGCGCGATAAAGAATTCGATCACATAGCGGAAGAGAAACGCCGTGCCTTCCGGGTGGTTCGTGGCCATCACTTTCGGAGTAAGGTCGCAAAAAATGACGATCACGATGGTCGTCAGGACGGTGACGAAGAAAAGATCGATCCCCTCGCCGCCGAAATAGTGCGTGAAGATGACGGTCGAGATCGCGGCGATGGCCGTGTTGACGAGATTGTTGCCTACGAGGATCGTCGCGATGACCTTGTCGAGCCGCGAGACCATGCGGTAAATGCGGGTGGCGCCTTTACGGCGCCCTTCCATCATGTGGCGCAGGCGCACCTTGTTGATAGAAATGAGCGCCGATTCCGAGGCCGAAAAGAACGCCGAAAAAAAGAACAGCACACCCAGCGTGATGGCGAGAGCGGAAATGGATGGAGTCATGAGTCTTTATTCGCGTTGTCCATGAGCGCGAAATTATAGCACGGAGGTCGGGATTAATCGAGTCTCGCGGGGATTCGTACTCGGAGTGACTTCGAACGGCGTTTCCTTTTATTGACAAGGCCGTAAGCCCGCCTCTACAATAGTCCCTTCTCTATGCTTGAGACGGGACTCTTTTACCTCATTTCATTCGGAATTCTGTTATCCGCGATCGGCGTCATCACGTCTCGCTCGGCCGTTCACAGCGTTCTGTGCCTGGTCGCGGCGATGGGGCTGATGGCCGGCCTGTTCGTGCTCCTGAAGGCCTTCCTCTTGGCGACGGTGCTCATCCTCGTTTACGCGGGCGCCATCCTCGTCCTTTTCCTCTTCGTGGTCATGCTGATCGACTTCCGCACCGTTTCGATGGACTGGAAGGGCTTCGGGGCCGCCCCCGCCTTCGCGATCGCCGGTGCGGCGCTTCTTTTCTTCCAGACGTTCCGCGTCATCCGCACGATCCGCCTGGAACCCGCCCCGTCCGTGCACGGCACGACGGCCGCGATTGGCGAGACCCTCTTCCGCCAGTACGTACTCCCCTTCGAATTGACGGCTTTCCTGCTCCTGGCGGCGGTCGTGAGCGTCGTGGTCCTGGCTAAAAAGGGCCTCAAATGATCGGTCTTCACCATTATCTCGCGGTTTCGGCGCTCGTGTTCGCGATCGGCCTCGTCGGCCTTCTGACGCGCCGGAACATCCTCATGATTCTCCTTTCGATCGAGCTGATCCTCAACTCCGCCAATCTTTCGTTCGTCGCTTTCTCCTCATACCGGGGCGATCTCTCCGGCCAAGTCGTCGTTTTTTTCGCGATGATCGTGGCGGCCGCCGAAGTGACCGTCGGCCTCGCGGTGGTGGTGCTCCTATATAGGAAGAAGGGCTCGATCAACGCCGACGACGCCGCGGAGTTGAAATGGTAGAAAACCTGCCCCCGCTGCCCTGGGTGATCCTCTTCGCGCCGCTTGTGGCGTGTGTCCTGATCGTTCTTTTCGCGCTGAAGCGTCCCGGGGCGGCCGCGGGAATCGCGCTGGCGGGCATCGTGATTCCCTTCATCGCGAGCGCCGCGCTCTGCTGGTTCAACACGGTCGAGATGCACTCGGCGGTGGCCACGATCTCGTACGACTGGGTCAAGATTCCCGGTTTCAAGATCGGTTTCGGCTACCTGATCGATCAAATGACTCTCGTCATGCTCCTCGTCGTGACCGGGGTGGGAAGTTGCGTCTTCCTCTATTCGTCCTCCTACATGAAGGGCGACACGAGCTATCCCCGCTTTTTTGCCTCTCTTTCCCTCTTCGCTTTTTCCATGCTCGGGATCGTGCTCGCGGACAACTTCCTCATGCTCTTCATCTTCTGGGAGCTCGTGGCCGTCAGCTCGTATCTTCTCATCGGCTTCTGGTTCGAGAAGCCCTCGGCGGCCGACGCGGGCAACAAGGCGTTCATCGTCAATCGCGTCGCCGACTTCGGGATGGTTCTGGGTATCTTCATGGTTTGGATGCTCTCGGGGATGGGCGGCGCCGAGCGCACGTTCCAGTTCCAGGAGCTCGCGCACCGCATCCCCGCACTTCTCCACGCGGGCACGATCCCGCAGAGTCTCTTCGTGATCGCGGGGCTCCTCGTTTTCTGCGGTGTGGTCGGTAAGTCCGCGCAGTTCCCGCTCTACATCTGGCTTCCGGACGCGATGGAAGGCCCGACGCCGGTCTCCGCGCTCATCCACGCGGCCACGATGGTCGCGGCGGGCGTTTACATGCTGGCGCGCGTTTTCTTCCTCGTCTCCGGCGTCGAAGCCGCGATGACGGCGATCGCGGTGATCGGCGCGATCACCCTCGTCCTCGCCGCCGGCCTCGCACTCGTCCAGAACGACATCAAAAAGATCCTCGCCTACTCGACCGTGAGCCAGCTCGGCTACATGGTGCTCGCGCTCGGCCTGGGCGGTCGCACGGAAGCGATGTTCCACTTAACGACCCACGCCTTCTTCAAGGCGCTTCTCTTCCTCGGCGCGGGCTCGATGATCCACGCGCTTCACACGCAGGATATCTGGGAGATGGGCGGGCTTCGGAAAGAGATGCCTATCACCTCCTGGACGTTCATCATTGGCACGCTCGCACTCTGCGGCATCGCGCCTCTTTCGGGCTTCTGGTCGAAGGACGAAATCCTTGTCCTGGCCAAGCGCGAAAATTGGGTCCTTTTCACGGTCGCCACCCTCGGCGCCGGGCTCACCGCCTTCTACATGACCCGCGCGGTCTGGGTCGCGGTGCTCGGCGAGCGAAAGAAGAAGGCGAAATCCCACGGCAAGAAAGCGCATGCCCACGACGCGCACGACGCCGGGCACGACGGCCACGCGCACGAGTCGCCGCTTCCAATGACGCTTCCGCTCATTTTCCTCGCGGTCCTTTCCGTCACGGCCGGCTTTTTTGGCCTGCCGGCTTTCCTGAATTCCGCCGCGGAGCACGGCGCCCCCCACGGCGAAGCCGTGCATCACGGCATCGACTGGTTCGTCGCGGGTCTCTCGACCGCGGTGGCCCTGGGCGGCATCGCACTCGGCACTTTGCTCTACAAAAACGCCAAACCCGGCCATGACCCGGTCGTGAAGGGTCTCGGCGGTCTCTATCACCTCATCGTGAAAAAGTATTATTTGGACGACTTCTTTTCCGCGCTGGCCGGATTCGTCCAGAACGCGGTCGCGGGCGTTCTTTACCGCTTCGACGTGAAGGTCGTCATCGAACGCGGGGTAAACGGCACGGCCGCGCTCACCCGCTCGGCCGCCGACCGCGTGCGCCGTGCGCAAACCGGACGCGTCCGCACGTACGCCACGGCGTTCGCGTTCGGGATCGTCGCGGCTGTCTATTTCATCCTGCTGAAAGGCTAGCCGAATGCTCTCCCTCGGACCGATTTCCTGGATTCTCCTGTCGCCGGCCCTCGGCGGTCTGCTCGTTCTTTTGGTTCCTCAGAACCGCCCCGAGTGGATCAAACGGATTGGCGTGGCGGCGGTGTCCGTGTCACTCGCGGTGGCGCTTGCGACGTTCCTGCGCTACGACATCACGGCGGGCGGCTACCAGTTCGTCGACAAATTCGAATGGATCCCGAAACTCGGCATCTCCTACCACGTGGGCGCCGACGGCATCAACCTCACGCTACTTCTCATGACCGCCATCGTCTCGTTCGCCGGCATGCTCGTTACCTGCTCGGTCACCGAGCGCGTGAAGGAATACGTGACGTTCTACCTCTTCCTCATCGCAGGCTGCTTCGGCGTGCTTTCCGCGCTCGACGTCTTCTTCATGTATTTCTTCTACGAGTGCGCGGTCGTTCCGGTGTTCCCGCTGATCGGCGTGTGGGGCTCAGGCAACAAGGAATACGCGACGATGAAGCTCACGCTCTACCTCACGCTCGGAGCGGTGCTCGCGCTTCTGGCCATCCTCGCGCTCTATTTTGCGACAGGGCTCAACACGTTCGACTTCCCCGCGATCGAGAGCGCGCTTCGGGCGAACCCGCTTCCGCTGGCGTTCCAGCGCTGGGCGTTCCCCTGTATCATGGTCGGCTTCGGCGTGATCCTCACGCTCTGGCCCTTCCACACGTGGTCTCCGATGGGTTACGCGGCGGCTCCCACGTCGGTCTCGATGCTGCACGCGGGCGTCTTGAAGAAACTCGGTGCGTATCTCATCATCCGCCTCGGAATCTCGCTCATGCCCGACGGCGCCGCACAGTGGATGCCCTACGTCGCGTGGCTCGCCGTCATGAACATCGTCTACTGCGGCCTCGTCGCCTTCACCCAGCGCGATCTGAAATACATCCTGGGCTATTCCAGCTGCAGTCACATGGGCTATATCCTTCTCGGCCTCGCGTGCCTCACGCCGGTTGCGCTGAACGGCACGGTCTTCTTCATGTTCGCGCACGGCATCATGGCCTCCCTTTCGTTCGCGCTCGTGGGCTGGATCTACGCACAGACGCACACGCGCATGCTCGACGAATGGGGCGGCCTCGGCAAGAAAATGCCGTTCATCTCCGTTCTCTTCGCGATGGCAGCGATGGCGTCGGCCGGTCTTCCCGGCTTCGCGAATTTCGTCGGTGAAATGACGATCCTGGCCGGCGCGTGGGACAAATACCGCTGGCCTGCGGTCTTCGCGGTGGCGGGCCTCGTGATCACGGCCGGCTACATGCTGCGGACGGTCCGCGGGGCGATCCAGGGGCCCCTTCCGGCCCGCTGGAACGCGCTCGAAGACGCGCGCACCCTGCGCGAGCGGGCTCCCTATCTTCTTCTGGCCGGCGTTCTTTTGGCCGTCGGCATGTTCCCGGCGCTCATCATGCCGGTCGTCGAGTCGGGCACGCGCCCGGTGCTCGACCGCACGATCCAAAGCGTGGAAGTCGTGGAAGGAAACGTGGCCCATGTTTAACGCCTTCTCGGCCGTCTGCCAGGTTTTCCGCACTGAGATCGGCGTCGTGGTCCTGGCGCTCGGCTGCCTTATTTTCGACATCCTCCTTCCCGACACCGAAAAGCGCGCGAAGACCCTGGCCTCGATCGCGATGATCGGCGTGGCGCTTCTTTTCGGGCAGCTCTGCTTCCAATGGGGAAATTTCGGCGCCGCGTTCGGAGGCTCGCTCGTCCAGGACGGCATCTCCTTCTACTTCAAGCTGATCTTCCTCCTAGCCGCGTTCTTCACACTCTTCATGGCGCGCGAGTACCAGTCGAAGCTCAAGCGCGGGCGCGAGGAATTCGTCCTCCTCATCCTTTTCGCGCTGGTCGGCACGATCTTTCTCGCCTCGGCGAACGATTTCCTTCTCTTTTTCATCGCACTCGAGACGCTGACGGTGTCTCTCTACGTGATGACGGCCTATCTGCGCGACCGCGAGTCGTCGATCGAGGCGGGCGTGAAATACATCGTCCTGGGCGCTCTCTCGACGGCCGTCTTCCTTTACGGCCTGAGCTTCCTCTACGGCGCCTCGGGTACCACGTCCTTTACCGAAATGGGCGTTCGCATCGCGGCGATGCCCTCGGTGCCCGTTTCGTTCCTCTTCGGCATGGTGCTCGTCGTTTCTTCGCTCGGATTCAAGATCGCCGCGGTGCCGTTCCACCTTTGGGCGCCGGACGTGTACCAGGGCGCGCCGACGCCGGTCACGGCTTATCTCGCGATCGGCTCCAAAGCCGCGGGTTTCGCGGGCCTCGTTCGCCTCTCCATGACGGCATTCGCGCCCGCGCAGGAATCGCTTTCCGCTCTCTTCGCGGTCCTCGCCGCCCTCACGATCCTCTACGGCAACCTCGGTGCGATCCCCCAGACCAACGTGAAGCGCCTCATGGGTTATTCGAGTATCGGCCACGCGGGCTATCTCCTCATCGGCCTCGCGGCCTTCTCCGCGGGCGGCGGAGAATCGCTCCTTTATTACCTCATGGCGTATCTCTTCAGCACCGGCGGCGTCTTCTTGGCGATCGTTGCGCTTTCCCAGACCGCCAAAGCCGACGAGGTGGCCGATTTCGCGGGCCTTTCGCGCCGTTCGCCGCTCCTGGCCGCGGGGATCATGCTCGGCCTCCTGTCGCTGGCCGGCGTGCCACCGTTCGCGGGTTTCTTCGCAAAGTTCTATCTGCTTTGGACCGGCGTGAAAGCAGGCCTCCTCTGGCTCGTCGCGATCGGCGTCTTGAACGTCGTGACGTCGCTTTTCTACTACTTGAAGATCGTAAAAGCCATGTACGTCGACGCACCGGCGGACACGAACCCCATCCGCCTTTCGCCCGACCAAAAGATCATCCAATATCTCTGCATCGCGGGCATTGTGGTCCTGGGTATTTGGCAGGGCCCGCTGGTCCGGCTCGTCGAAGCCGCTTTCGGCCGCTAAAAGCCCTCTAAACACGAAAAAACCGCCCGCACCGGGGTTCCCGGTGCGGGCGGCTCTTTTTTCGGAAAGACTTTAAGAGAGGCTGACGCGGTCTCCTTCGTGGAAGAGCGAGAGGAAAAGCAGCATGTAATCGCGCAGGTGCCTCGTGAGGAGGAAGTTCTGCCGCACGTGCTCGCGGCCGTTCTCCCCCAGCTTTTGGGCGAAGGCGGGTTCCTGAAGGAGCTGTTTCAGCCAGTAAGCGGTTCCCTCGATCGAATGCGTGAGAATCCCCGAGTGCTTGTGCGTGATCTGGAGCGGAATGCCTCCGACCGCGCTCGCGATGACCGGCTTTCCCTTCCACAAGGCCTCGGTGATCGTAAGCCCGAAACCCTCCTTCAGCGATTTTTGGAGGATCACCGTCGACACCCGCTGGATCGCGTTAATTTCGAGATGGCTCGTCTGCGGCAAAAGCATGATGAGGATGTCGGGATTGTTCCCGACCTCATTCTTCACCTCGGCCAGCACCTCGGCGCCTTCGGGATCGTCGGCCGCCGTGCCCCCCACGAGGAGGAGACGCGCGTCGACGTAATCCTGAACCTGCTTGAACGCGCGCACCACGCCCACGGGATCCTTCAGCCGGTCGAAACGCGAAACCTGCGTCACGAGCGGCTTGTCGAGGGGGATGCCGAGGCGACTGATGATCGCGTCGATCTCCTCCTGCGGCAAATCGCGGTTCTTCTCCGCGAGCGGGTCGATGGACGGCGAGATGAGGGCCTGCGGAATCGAGAGGCTTTGCGCGAAGATCGGGGCCGAGAAAACCGAGCTGTCGTAGGACTCGATGAACTGCTTTAAGAACGACCAGAGCCCGGGATCGGGGTTCGAGACGTCCACATGGCAGCGCCAGACCCATTTGTTACCCATTTTCTTTTTCCTCTGGACAAGCCCCGCGGGCTGGAGATCGTGCACGAAGATGATGTCTTCGTCGAGCGGCATGGCGGCGAGATTTTCCTCCTGCACCGCCATGAACGTGTCGTAATCGCGTAGCTCGAAGTGCTGGGGCGTTCCGTGAAGCGCGTTGTGCATTTTTTTCGTGACGGCGTAGAAGGCCTCCCCGCCCTTGATTACGTCCCACTTGGCGTCGACGCCGAGTTCCTGAAAGAGCGGAATCATGCGGTTCAGGATCTCCGCCACGCCGCCGCCGACGGCGGTCGAATTGATATTGAGTATCCGTTTCCCCTGGAGCTGCCGCGCGAGAAGCCGGATCTCGTCCATCACCTGCTTGCCTACGATCGGCTCGTAATCGCTTAAGGTCGGTTTAAGCCGTGACATGGGTGGCCTCCTCCTTGAGACGCTTCTCGACGAGGAGGAGGATACGCTGGCGCAGGCCCTCCATCGTCTGGGTATAGGGGTCGAGCTTGTCGATCTGTCGGGCGAGTTCGTGCTCGCCGTTGTGGTTCAGCCAGTCCGAGAAATCGTTCACGCCGAGGGGTTGGCGCAGGCGCCCAGTGAAGATGTGGTAATAGAGCGAGCTGATCGTCACCTTCCGCAGGCAGTCCCGGAATTCTGCGAGGTTGCGCGCCACGAGCTCCGTCGGCAGGTCGAAGAGGATCGATTTCATGAAATGAAACTCTTCTCCGGGCGGGCACTCGCGCACGGTAGGATTCTCGTGCAGGAACCGGTCGATGGCGCCCGCGATCGCGGTCCGCAGGTCTTCGAGCGAATCGAAGCGCACGGTGTCGATCGCGGCCAAGCGCTCGCCCATCCTGTCTTCCTGAAGAACGTTCGTCGTCCAGAATGCAAAATCGTTCGGCGGCTCCGGGGTCAGGAACTGGTGCTGCTGCAGGAAATGGTGCGTGTGGTAGTACACCGACGATTCGGGCACCACCGAGAGATGGTCCCGCAGCTCCCGCAGGTTCTTCGCCTTGAGCCCCGTCAGCATGACGAGACTGAGCTGGGTCTTGAAATAGAAGGGTTTTTCCGCCTTTAACATTGGCTGAGTTCCTCCAAAAATTTGTCGACCTCTTTTTGGGAATCGAGGTAATACTGTGCGTGCGATTTCCGCGAGCGGCCGACGCGGATCGTGAGTCCGAAGCGTCCCATAGCCTTGAACATGTCCTCGTCCGTGCGGTCGTCGCCGATGACGATCGGCAGCGAGCCGGGATACTTCTTCAAAAGATGCACCGCGGCGAATCCCTTGTGCCAGCGGATCTTCGGAAACACTTCCCAGACCTTCTTGCCTTTGCGCCACGCAAGCGGATGCTTGGCGTAATGTTTTTTGAAGAACTCCACCATCTGCCCGAACGCGGGTGTGTGCTCCTTGGGTAGATTCCGGAAGTGGAGGCTGATCGTGAGTCCCTTGTCCTCGATCAGGATGCCCGGGAGGTAATAGAAATCGGCGTTCAGCTTCTCGACCAGGAGCCACATCGTGAACCTGAGGCGACGCGCCTTCTTCGCTTCCAATGGAAGGGCGAGCCCTTCCATTTCGAGCCCGTGGTTCCCGACGTAGACGACATTCTTCAGGTCAAAATACGTCCGCAGGTTCTTCAAGCTCCGGCCGCTGATGATCGACACACGAAAACCAGGTTTTTTCACGAGCTGACGGAGAAGCCGCTTCGTGCTGTCGCAGAAACTCACTTCGTCGGGCGTGGGGGCGATCGAAACGAGCGTCCCGTCGAAATCCAACATCAAGAGCTTCTTCTTGTTTGAAAGAAGCCTCTTTTTGATCGCCGGCCAGTCCCGCCAAAGTAAACGCATGGCTAAAGGATGCGGACGTTGACCGCTTGCGTAGGGTGAAGATCGAGGCGCACGCCCGCCAGCTCGTGGATGAGGTCGGCTGCCCAGCGGTACACGTTACGGTCCTTGAGAAGCGCGCGCATGCGGCGCATCCGCTCTTCCTGCTCGTGGGGCCGCATGAGAAGCGCGGTGCGGATCGCCTCGGCCGTCTGCGCCGTGTCGTAAGGATTCACGATCACGGCGTCGCTCAGCTCCCGGGCCGCCCCAGTGAACTGGCTCAAGATGAGGACGCCCCGCTCGTCCTGCCGTGCCATCACGAATTCCTTGGCCACGAGATTCATGCCGTCGTGGAGCGACGTCACCATGCAGACGTCGGCTCCGGCATAGAACGGGGCGATGTCTTTCTGGCTGTGATGTTTCTTGAGAAGCAGGATCGCCTTCCAATTCTTCGCCTTGAAGCGGGCGTTGATGCGTTCAGCCTCCCGCTCGACCTCGTACACGAATTCCTGGTACTTCTGAATGAGCGACCGGCTCGGCGCCCCGAGCTCGACGAACGTGAAGCGGCCCTGGTATTCGGGGTTCTTTTCGAGGAAGTGTTCCACCGCACGGAAGCGCTCAAGGATGCCCTTTGTGTAATCAAGCCGGTCGACGCCGACTCCGACGAAGTCCGCCGTGATTCCGTAGGGCTTAAGGAGCTCCGTTTTCGAGACCGGCGCCGTCGCCGGGCTTTCGCCGCCGGAAAACGCGATGCTAATCGGGAACGGCTTGATCCAGGTCGTGTGTCCTTCCCGGTTGACGTTGAAATGCTCGTAATCGATGCGGCACTCGAGGATCCGGTCCACCGTTTGCACGAAGTTGTTGCAGTGGTACTGCGTGTGGAAGCCGATGAGGTCGGCGCCGAGCATGCCGTCCAAGACTTCCTGCTGCCACGGGCAAATGCTGAACGATTCCGGGTTCGGCCAAGGGATATGCCAGAAAATGGCCACGCGCGCGTCGGGGCGCTCGGCTTTGATGAGCCGCGGCAGAAGCGCGAAGTGGTAGTCCTGGATGAGCACGCAGGGCTCGGACGTGCCCTCGAGCTCCTGGAGAAGCGCCTTTGCGAATTTCTTGTTCACCGCTTCGTACGCCTGCCAGTCCGTTTCGCGGAACGTGGGACGCGTGTGGGCGACGTGGCAAAGAGGCCAGAGCCCCTCGTTCGAAAATCCGTAATAGTAGCCGGCCTCTTCTTCTTTGGTGAGCCAGACGCGGCGGAGGGTGTACTGCGGCTCCTCGGGCGGCACGCGCAAGCGGTCCGACTCGTCTACGGTCTCGCGGTCGGCGTCGCCGTTGCCCTCGGCGATCCAGGTACCGCCGCACGCCTTGAGAACGGGCTCGAGCGCGGTCACGAGTCCGCTCGCGGGGACGACGCACTCGATTTCCTTGCCCTTCTTCACGTGCTGGTAGGGCTCGCGGTTCGAGACAACGAAGAGCGGGCGGCCCTGGAGCTTCAAGCGGACGAATTCCTTTAAACGTTCCGGCGTCCAGAGTGACTCCGACGACTGGCGCAGACGCGCTTCTTCCTCAGCCGCCTCGCGGGCTTGGACGAGACTGATGGCGAGCTTCGAGATTTCCTTGGCGATTGGACCCAAGAGGCGCTCTTCGGCCGGCGAAAGCTGGTCTGGCTTCGCCTCGCCCATGCGGACTTTCTTGATCCAGTCGGCGGTCTTGCGTATCGGACGCATCACGTTGAGATAAAAAACGCCGAGAGTCGTCGCGGAGACGAGCACCCAGATAACCGCGATGCGGAGCAGGTTCATGAGCCAGATGCGGCGCAGGCGCTCGTGGATGAAGCCCGCTTTGTGAAAGACGGTGACGGCGTATTCGCCGGCGCCGGTTAGGACCGGCGTGGAGTAGGCGTGGATATCCCGCTCGCCGAGACGCATGAAATCGCCGGCCGGACGCCCCTGGCGGACGGCGGTCTGAACGACGTCCCGCACCGCTTTGGGCGATTCGGCCGCGCCGAACACGCCCGAGGACCCGGCCACGAGGCGACCGTCCTTGTCGTGCACGCAGAGCCCGAGAAGATCCTCGCGGTTCGAAAATTCGTCGGCGATGGGCGCCAGTTTCTCGAGGTGCCCTTCGGCGAGCGCCGGACGGACGGCTTCACGGAAGCTGTCGGCCAAAAGCCCGGCGTTTCGTTCGAGCTCCGACTTGAGCCGCGCTTTTTCGGTCCGGACCTGCCAGAGCGAAGAAACGATGAAGAGCGCAGCGAGAACCAGGAGCAAAGTTACGATAAGTTTTAAAGTAGCCCGCACGGCACTCCCGGGGAAGGAAAAATCGGGTTTGTTTAACGCGCGTTACGAGGTTCGGTCAGCGCGTCGTGAATCTGTACGGTCGTTTCCTTGGAGATCGAGAACGTCCGCGTCGGGTAAGGGATCGTAATCCCCTCTTTGCGGAAGCGTTCGTGAACGGCCTTGATGAACTCGTGTTTGATGAGGTATTGGTCGGTGAATTCTTTGCCCTGCATGATCACGCTAAAGCCGATTCCCGAGTCGCAAAACGAGTGGAAGCGGATGAACGGCTCGAAATCGGCCACCCCTCCCGGCGTCGCCTTCATGATCTCCCGGGCCACGGCGGTGACGACCCGCTCGACTTTCGGCAGATCGCTTTCGTAGTGCACGGACACCTCAACGAGCACCGCGATCAGCTTCGTGGGGGCGTAATAGTTCGTGATCACGCTCGAGACGAGCTTCGCGTTCGGGATCACGATCATGTTGTTCGAAGGCTCGCGGATGCGGGTGCTGCGCCATCCAACGTCGGTGACGTACCCTTGCTGCCCGGCTTCCAGCTTCACGAAGTCGCCGATCGCGACCGGCTTGTCGATCGTGACGTAAATGCCCGCGAAAAAATTAGAAAGAGTGTCTTGGAGCGCGAGTGCCACCGCCAGCGAACCGATACCCAGCGAGGCGAGGATCGGCGTGATCGATATCCCCATGAGGTCGAGGAAAATCAGCGCGCCGAGGCCAATGATGAACCCGCGGACAAGGCCCTTCGCGACCCCCTGAGAGACGCTTCCGAACACGGGGGTCGAATGCCGAGTCATGTACCCGCGCACGAGCCGATCGAGGAAGAGGACGACCGCCAAAACCACGGCTCCCTGAAGCGCGATCCGCGCGAGCTGGCTCGCCTTTTCCGGAAGCGGCAGGAGCTCCATGAGGAGGGCCATGCCCGACGCGAGAATGATGAGGTTGAGCGGAAACGACAGGGCGTCGATCAGGATGTCGTCCCAGACCGCCGTGGTGCGCGAGGCCCAAACTTTGAACCGCCGGAACAGGATCTTCTTGAAAAGCCATAGTATCAGGAGCCAAGCGACGACGACGGCAGGCGCGAAAAGATAAGCGGGCAGAACCTGATTCAGGGAATAAAACCAGCTGGAGGGCTGGGACGGCATCGGCTACCTTTCGGGATGACTTAAGTAGCCCTATTATATCAATTTCCGACTGTCTTTTCCCTATAAAAGGGGCCAGGTAGGATAAAAAGGCGGGGAGGGGTCTCCCCCTCCCCGCCAGACTTCTTTTCTCGCTTAACCGATGGCGACGTTTTGCGTCTCGCCGGTCCGGATACGCACGCACTGGGCCAGGTCGACGACGAAGATCTTGCCGTCGCCGATGTTGCCGGTGCGGGCGCCCGCGGTGATCGCCTCGACGGCGTGCTTCACGAACTCCTCGTTGACCGCCACTTCGATCTTCACCTTCCGGAGCAGGCTCCCCGCTTCCTTGTGACTGCGGTAAACCTCCGAGATGCCCTTCTGGCGGCCGCGTCCCATGACTTCGGTCACGGTGACGAGGTGGATCTGCTTTTCTTCCAGCCGGTCGAGCGTCTCGTCGAGCCGGTCGGGCTGGATGATCGCGATGATATATTTCATTATTTTTCTCCTTAGTCCAGGGTCGTGTAAGCGGCTTCGCGGTGCTGCGTCAAATCGAGGCCGATCCGCTCTTCCTGCTCGGTGACGCGCAGGCCGCAGATCAAGTCCACGACCTTAAGCAGGATGAACGTGACGACCGCCGAATAGACGACCGTAATGAGGACCGCCTTGAGCTGGATAAACAAAAGGCCCGGGTTGCCGTAAAACAGCCCGTCCGCGCCGGCGGAATTGACCGTCTTGTTCGCCCAGAGACCGGTTGCGATGGCTCCCCAGATGCCGCCGACGCCGTGCACGCCGAACACGTCGAGCGAATCGTCGTAGCCCATCTTCACCTTCACAACCGCGACGAAGAAGTAGCAGATCAGCGACACGCCGATGCCGATCCAGATCGCGTCGATCGGGGTGACAAAACCGGCCGCGGGAGTGATCGCGACGAGGCCCGCGACGACGCCCGTGATCATGCCGAGCATCGTGGGGTGCGCGTTGATCTTCCAGTCGAGGAGCGCCCACGTGAGGCCCGCCGCGGCGGCCGCGACGTGCGTGACGAGGAACGCGTTGACGGCCAGGCCGTTGGCTCCGAGCGCGGAACCGCCGTTGAACCCGATCCAGCCGAACCAGAGAAGACCCGCTCCGAGGACGGCGTAAGGAAGGTTGTGCGGGGGCGACATCTTCTTCGGGAAACCGGTGCGCTTGCCGAGAACCAGCGAGCAAACGAGCGCCGCGATGCCGGCGTTGATGTGGACGACCGTTCCGCCCGCGAAGTCGAGAGCGCCCATGGTGCGGATGAAACCGCCGACGGCCCAGACCCAGTGGCAGATCGGGTCATAAACGAGCGTCGCCCAGAGGACGATGAACACGCAGTAAGCGGCGAATTTCATTCGCTCGGCGAACGCGCCCAGGATCAGGGCGGGCGTGATGACCGCGAACATGCACTGGAACAGCATGAAGAGCGTGTGGGGGATGGTCGCAGCGTAGTCCGCGTTCGGCTCGGCACCCACGCCGGCCAGAGCGAGGAAGTTCAGACCGCCGATCAGGCCTTTCACGTCGGTTCCGAACGAGAGTGTGTAACCGATGAGGATCCACTGGATGGTGATGATGCACGCGGCCATGAAGCACTGCATGAGCACCGATAGGAAGTTCTTCTTGCGGACCAGACCACCGTAGAAGAACGCCAGCGCGGGCGTCATGAGGAGAACTAGGGCGGAGCTGACGATGATCCAGGCGGTGTCGCCGGTATCGATCGTGGGCGCTGCCGCTTCTTCCGCAAACGCGATGGCCGGCACAAGCGCCGTTCCGGCCAGGACGAACAGGGCCGTGAACAGCCCTTTAAACCCTCTCCATGCGTCTTTCATTCATTCCTCCTTTGGCGAATCATACGTCGTTCAATCCGACGTTATTCTGCCCGGGGAATGTTTCGGTGATGTTACGGAGGAGTAAAGTCTCGGGGACGGCCGTTTAACGGTCAGCGCCGCTTGGAGGAGCGCTTCTTCTGGTTCCGGTGCCGCAGCTCGGCCTCTTCGATGATGCGCAGAGCGGTCTTCCGGTCGTGCCAGCCCTCGACGCCGGTCTTTTTCTTCTCGAGGTCCTTGTACACCGTGAAGAAATGTTCCACTTCCTTCAAAAGATGCGGCGGAACGTCCGAGAGCTGCTGGATGTGGTTCCAGAACGGGTCGTTTAGCGGAACGCAGAGGACTTTTTCATCCGGACCTTTCTCGTCCCACATCTTGAATAAACCGACGGGCTTCGCCTCGATGATGCAGCCCGGGAACGTAGGTTCCCAAACGAGCACGAGTGCGTCCAGCGCGTCGCCGTCAAGCGCGAGCGTTCCGGGAATAAAGCCGTAATCGCTCGGATAATGGACCGACGAGAAGAGCATGCGGTCGAACTTGAGCGCCTTGCGCTCCTTGTCGTACTCGTATTTGTTGCGGCTTCCTTTCGGAATCTCGATGACGACCGTGAGGCTCTGGATATCGCGGGGTTCCTTCTGGACTTTCACGCTCCTGGCCTTTCCCTTACGCTTTCCCGGCATTCTTCTTTTTCCTTTCTTCACGCTTTTTTCCTCGCGGCGAGGCCGCAGGCTTTCGTGTTGAGGTGCTGCACGAGCGCGGTCGCCAGCATGGCGAGGAGAACCGACGCGCCGAAATAATAAACCCCTGGGAGCGGTTTCGCTTCGGCGAGCGCGCCGAGTTTGACGGCCACGATCAGGACGGCCACGATGAAGACGTCGAGCATCGACCACTTGCCCAGCAAAGATAGCCCGTTGATCACCCGGCTGCGCAGCGTCTCCCCGAGCGGCACGAACCACGCGCACGTGAGCATCGCGAGTTTCGCGATCGGAAAGATCACGGAAAAAAAGAAGACAAGCACCGCAAGGGAGAGGTGGCCGTCGTCGCGAAGCGCTTGGATGCCTTCCAGGATGGAGAAAGTATTCTGCTTCCAAAGCTTCCTGACCGTGAGGATCGGCATGTTGAGGCCGCGGTACAGAAGCCAAGCCGAAGCTGCGAGAATCAGCGGCACGTCGGGGCGAAGCGGAAAAAAACCGCAAAGCGGGCGCTTTGCGGTTTTCATCGGATCGCACCGGCCGAAGCGGCCAGGCGAAGCTTTCCCGTACGGTCGAGACGGCGTATCTGCGCTTCGCGTTTCAAGGCCGCGGAACGGTCGGGGACGTCTTCGCGGTAAACCACGCGTAGAGGGCGGTTATATGCGGTGTAGCGCGCGCCCCCTTTGGAGTGCTCTGCGAAACGCCGGTCGACGTCGGTGGTTACGCCCGTGTACAGCGCGCGGTTGGCGCATTCGATCATGTACACGTACCACGGGCCGCCCGGCACCCGGCGGCCTACTCGACTCCGTCCGCCGGAACGCTGGTGGCGCCACTCATCGCCTTTGCCACGAATTCGTCCGCTTTCGTGACGGCCATCCAGCGCCGTTCCGAGAACAGCTGGAGGACGATCACCAGCGGAATCACCGCGCAGACGATACCGAAACCCAATGCCGCCGCCACACGCGCCGGAATGCTCCACGGCGCGTAAAGCAAAATGGCGAACTGGATCACGCCGAGCATGTTCGCGAAAATGATCACACCGAGGATGACGAGCGTCGAGATCATACATTCCTTGCGGATGATCTTGATGGCCCGCACGTAATAGCTGGCGAGTTCGATCTTCGCGAGGTCGACGGTGGTGCGCTTGTATTGTTTCAGAAGCCCGACGGAAACATCGTAAAGGACGTCGCCGAAGCGCCGGATAAAGCCTTGAATCATCGCCGGCTGCTCGTGCCGAGAATGAAACCGAGCAGGACCGCACCGGCCGCGACGCCGCCGATATACGGCCACGGATTGCGGTGCACTTCGCGGTCCAAGTCCTCGGCCGCCTGTTGGATTTTTTCCTGGCCCTCTTCGAGACGTTCGGCCGCGACGCGGCGCACCTGGTTCATCACGTCCTTATTGTTGACCGCGACTTCGGTCAGCGTCTCGCGGATCGTGGAGTATTTTTCGCCCAGAAGCCGGCGGAGCTCGTCTTTTTTGTCTTTGGCGGCTTCGTTGAGGAGCTGGAGGGCTTCGTCGATCTTGCGGTTCGAATTTAGAGTTTCAGACATGGCTTTCTCCTTAGCGTGTTTGAGAATGGATCCTGTCCTGACTTTCCTTGGTGCAGACCCCTATTTTACACCCCGAGGAGGGTTTACTCAATCGAAAAGGAGGCGGAAAACCCTGAATTTGCTGCTCTTACGAAACCACGACCCGTAAGGGCTTGCCGGTAGCGGCAATTTCGAGTTCGGAGCCGTACGGAAAGGCGTGGCGCCGGTGAGCGCCGTCCGGAAAGATCGCGCCTTCACGCATGAGCGACCTAAGAAGTATCCTTCGGTCGGCCCCCAGAACGCCGCCACGCAGGCGGTAACCGTAACGATTCGCGTAATAAAGCTCTCGGGGAACGTATTGGAAGTAGCTCGAAGCGACTGCAAGGGCTCGGCCGCCGGCCGAAAACGCGGCTCCCGTGGACCCAGCTGCGGTGGCGACCCATACCCCGGAGCTGCGATGCTGTTCGCGGCGCTTCCCTACGGCGATCACGTAATGGCTCATCGCGGCCGGATTCGAATGCGCTACGAGAACGTCGTTCAGGACCGGCTCCTTCAGCGGACGCCCGTCGAGGCGAAGCGAGAGGCGCGCGGCCTCGACCACTTTCGCCTTCCCGTCCAGAAGCCGGTCTAGGATGCGCGCGAACGAACGGCGGTCGGCACGGCATAGTTTGCCGACGCTGTGATTGGGGTCCGAATTCACGCCCAGAACAGGCTGTCGGTCCACGGAACGCGCCGCCTCGAGGAGCGTGCCGTCGCCTCCGACCGTCACGATGAAACCGTACCGCTCGACGCCGTGAAGCTCCCCGCGCGTTTTGGCTTCGACCGAGAGTCCGCGCTCCTGAAGAGCCGAAAGCACTTCGCGGACGGTCCCGTAGTGCTCGGCGTGCGAACGCTTAAGATGGGCGAGGTTCACGTCCCCCGCCTCGAAGGCGCGTTTCAGCCCCGAGGGCTTGTACTCGTCGAAATAGGCTTCGTAAGCGCTCTTCTTGTAAGCAACGAGCACGCGGCCGGGACGGAATTTGGGCATACATCAGTATCACAAAGGAGGGGTTGCGAAGTCAAACGGGAGCGAGGCGTAAGCTCTCGCCGTCTACGGAACTCCGAATACGTCGTTCCTTGTACGACGGCGAGAGCTTACGCCTCGCTCCCTTCCGCAAAGGGATTCGACATGGGCAGAAGGAACGGGTGGGGTGTTTCGGCTTCGTACGAGGAACGACGTATTCGGAGTTCCGTAGAAGCCGAAACTCCCCACCCGTTCCGGAACCTATTTTCTATGCGACTTTATATTTTTGAATTTCGATTAGAATTTGAATTCGGCCTGCTCAGGCGGGTAGAGAACGCGTTCGCGGTCGAGTTTCGCGAAAGGGGTGAGCTTGTGTTTCTGTGCGGTTTTTCCGGAGATGACGTGGAACACTTCGACGCCGCGCGCCGTCAGCGCGTCGGACAAGAGTGAACGGTGGCAGCGCCACGGCACGGACTCGGCGCACAGGACGGCGGCCGGACCTTTATCGGCGTTGAAGGAAAGGAGCGCGTCGAGAGCGCGGCGGAACTGCGGGGTTTCCATGTGATCGGCGTAGCCGCGGAAGGAATCGCTCTTCCATCCCCCGTTGGGCGAATCGGGCCGGGGACGGCGACGGCCGCCGAGATCGGGGAAATGTAGATAGGCGATGCCAGAGGGAGCGAGCTCTTCCGGAAGGGTGCGGATGTCGTACTGCGGGTGGCGCTTCGAGCGGGGAATCAGACGAACATCGGCCAGCGCCTTCACGCCGCTCGCTTCGAGGAGCCCGACGAGCTCTCCGAGCGGGCGCGTGGAATGGCCGACCGTGTAGATCAAGCCGCGACGGCGGCGGTGATCTTCGAGAGTTCCGACATTTCGATCGGCTTCGAAAGGCATGCGGTGGGGCGGATATTGAAGCGCTGGAGGAACATTTCGTTCGCAGTCGACGCCGTGAGAACGACCACGGGGACGTTGCGGAGCGCGGGATTGGCCTGGATCTCGACGATGATCTCGAAGCCGGTGCGCTTCGGGAGATACAGGTCGAGAAGGATGAGGTCGGGACGGTTGTCTTCGGTGAGTCCCTGCACGAGCTCGAACGCCAATTCGCCGTCCTGGATGACGTCCAGACGGTTGACCATGTCGCTCTCGCTCAGCGTTTCGCGGGTCATTCGCACGTCTTCGTTGTTGTCCTCGATCAGCAGGATGTTCATTTTACGGGCCATGGCGTGGGACCTTTCTTTGCGGGTTGACCTTGAAAGGACGGATCGTCTGATCGTTAGCAAAAGGCTTTAAGAAGGAGGAAAACTGCGATTTTCAGATTCGGTACCGGATCGAGCAAAAAAGACGGGAGTCGTGCGGCGGATCGACTTACGGACGATATTATATCATCCGCGGGTCGAAAAAGAAACCGGATTCTAGGGGGTTTTTAGGCGTTTTGCGGAGCCGGAGCGGGCGCTTTG
Organism: uncultured Planctomycetia bacterium; assembly: GCA_964431835.1. Lineage (GTDB taxonomy): Bacteria > Omnitrophota > Gorgyraeia > 2-02-FULL-51-18 > 2-02-FULL-51-18 > CAYSKO01. The sequence goes on from CAYSKO010000003.1 coordinate 102,892, forward strand.
CGCGAATAGACGTGGGTCGCATGGCCATAGAAGGCCTCGGCGCATTCCATCAGCGTCTCGCCGTACGTCGGATGCGGGTGCACGGTGTTCGCGAGGTCGAATGCTGTCGCGCCCATCTCGATCGCGAGCGCCCCTTCACCGATCATCTCTCCCGCGCCGGCACCGACGATGCCCACGCCCAGGATACGCTCGGATTCGGCGTCCACGACGAGCTTGGTGAGACCTTCTTTGTCGGTGGCGAGCGCGCGCCCCGAGGCGCCCCACGGGAACTTCGCGACCTTGACGGCGAGGCCCTTGTCGCGCGCCTCGTTCTCGGTCACGCCGCACCAGGCGATCTCGGGTTCGGTGAAGACAACCGCCGGAACGATCACGTCCTTAAATTGGTTCTCTCCGCCGAGGATCACGTCGACGGCGACGCGCGCCTCGCGCGCGGCCTTGTGCGCGAGCATGAGCCCGCCGACCACGTCGCCGATGGCGAAGATATTCGGGTCCGAAGTGCGCTGCTGCGCGTCCACCTTGATGAAGCCCTTCTCGTCGCGCTGCACCTTCGTGTGCTGGAGGCCGATATCGGAGCAGTTGGGGGTGCGGCCGACGGAAACAAGCACGCGGTCGTAGAGTTCGTCGACCGATTTGCCGCCGAAATCCATGTGCACCTTGATCTGCTTGCCGCTCGTGGACATCTTGGAAACTTTCGCGCCGAGGCGCACTTCTTTGAAATTCTTTTCCGCGTATTTCACCACCGGACGGGCCAGATCGGCGTCGGCGCCGGCGAGAATCGAACCCATCGCCTCGACGAGCGTGATCTTGGAGCCGAGCGATGCGTACACGGTGCCGAGCTCCATGCCGATGTAGCCGCCGCCGACGACGAGGAGCTCCTGGGGCACTTCTTCGAGCTCGAGCGCCTCGGTAGAGGTCATGATGCGCTTGTTGCCGAGGTCGAACGCCTTGGGAAGCGCGGGCTTCGAGCCCGTCGCCACGATCGCCTTGTCGAACTGGAGGAACTTCTGTCCGTCCGGAGTTTCGACGCGCAGAATCTTAGAATCTTCGAACACGCCACGCCCGATCACGACTTCGACGCCACGGGCCTTGGCCAATTGCTGGATGCCGCCGCCCAGTTTCTCGAGAATGGATTCCTTCCAAGCGCGGAGCTTGTCGATCTTGAGGACGGGCTTGGCGAATTCGATGCCGCGCGCCGAAGAGAGCTCGGCCTCGTGGATCATTTTGGTGGCGTGGAGATACGCCTTCGAAGGGATGCAGCCGCGGTTTAAACACACGCCGCCGAGACGTTTTTCCTGCTCGATCAGAACGACCTTTCGGCCCTTGTCGGCCGCGTAGAACGCCGCCGCGTAGCCGCCGGGGCCGGCGCCGATGACGACGACGTCGACCTTCTGGGAGCCCTTCATATCTTCACGTCCCCTTCTTTAAATTCTTCGAGGAAACGCACGATCTCCTGCAGGAAACGCGCGCCGTCCGCGCCGTCGACCGCGCGGTGGTCGTAAGAAAGGCCAAGAGGCAGGAGAAGCTTGGGTTCGAAAACGGTCTTGTCCCCTTCCTTCACGGCGACGGGCTTGATCGACCCTTTGCCGACTCCGAGAATCGCGAGCTCGGGAACGTTCACGATCGGCGTGAAGAACGTGCCACCGATGCCGCCCAAGTTCGAGATCGTGAACGAGCCGCCCTTCAGCTGGTCGACCGAAACCTTGCGCTGGCGCGTCTTCTCCGCGAGATCGCCCAGTTCCTTGGCGATTTCGAAAAGGCTCTTCTTGTCCGCGTCGCGGAGGACGGGAACGATGAGGCCGGTCTCGGTGTCGACGGCCACGCCCAGGTGCACGTAGTCCTTGAGGACCAGCGTTTCGCCGTCGGCGTCGAGCGACGCGTTGACCTGTGGATACTTTTTAAGAGCGGAAACGGCGGCCTTCATGATGAACGGCGTCACGGTGAGTGCGGCACCCTTCTTCTCGTAGGCGGCTGCGTACTTCTTTCGGAACGCCATGAGCTGGGTAATGTCGGCCTCGTCGAACTGGGTGACGTGCGGGACGGTGGTCCACGATTCCGTCATTTTCTCCGCGATCTTCTTTCGGAGCGACGAGAGCGGCTTCTTGGTGACCGGACCCCACTTCGAGAAATCGATCGATTCGCGCTTCGGAGCGGCCGGAGCCGAAGGAGCGGCCGGCTGGCCACCGCCCGAGAAAGCCATCTGCTGGAGGTTCAGGACGTAATCGCGGAGATCGCCGACCGTAATGCGGCCGCCGGGTTCGGAGCCACGCACGCGCGAGAGGTCGATGCCGAGGTCTTGCGCAAGCTTGCGGACAGTCGGAGAAGCGGCCGGCGGAATGCCGGCAGGAGACTGGAACGAATACTGTGCCGGAGCGGACTGAGCGGGAGCCGGCGCGGGGCGTGCGGACTGCTCGGCGCTGCGCGCGTTCGGAGCCGCGGGAGCCGGCGCGGAAGACTCCCCGGCGCCGTCGAGCTGAACGATGACCTGGCCGACCGAAACCTTGTCGCCGACCTTGACGAGAATTTTCTTCACGACGCCGGCATGCGTGGAAGGGATCGGAGCGACGGCCTTCTCGTTTTCGAGCTCGAGGATCGTCTGGTCCTTGGCGACGGTGTCGCCTTCTTTGACGAAAATGTTCACGACCGACCCGGTGTCGGCCCCTTCCCCGAGGTGGGGAATGCGGATGTCCATTCCAAATCTCCTAAATAAAAAAAGCCCTTACGGGCATATGGGGTAAATCTTCTCAGGATCGACGCCGAGGTCGCGTACGGCCTGGGCGACGACGGACGCGTCAATCTTGCCCTTTTTATGGAGGGCGAAAAGCGTGGCGATCACGGTGCATTCGGCGTCCACTTCGAAGAAGCGGCGCAGGTGCTCGCGCGTATCGCTGCGCCCAAAGCCGTCGGTGCCGAGCGTCATGAGGCCACCGGGGACCCAGGGCGCGATCTGATCGGGCACGATGCGCATGTTGTCGGAGACGGCCACGAAAACGCCTTGCTCCTTTTCGAGCACCGTCTCGACGTACGATTTCTTCGGCTTCTCGGTCGGGTGCAGCATGTTCCAGCGCTGGGCGTTCGTCGCGTCCACGCGCAGCTGCTTGTAATTGGTGGCGCTCCAGACGTCGGCCGAGACGTCGTACTTCTCGGCGAGGATCTCCTGGGCGCGCAGCGCCTCGCGGAGGATCGAGCCGGAGCCGAGGATCTGGGCCTTGTGCTTTTTGCCGGCCGCGCCGGGGCGGAATTTGTAGAGGCCCTTCAGAATCCCCTCTTCAACGCCTTCGGGCATCGCGGGCTGATGGTAGTTCTCGTTATGGACCGTGACGTAGTAATAAATGTCTTCGTTGTTCACGTACATGCGGCGCATGCCGTCGCGGATGATCACCGCGATCTCGTAAGAGTAAGCGGGATCGTAGGCGATGACCGTGGGGATCGTGCTCGCCATGATGTGGCTGTGTCCGTCCTGATGCTGGAGGCCTTCGCCGTTCAGCGTCGTCCGGCCGGCGGTCGCGCCGATCAGGAAACCGCGTGCCTTGATGTCGCCCGCGAGCCACATCATGTCGCCGACGCGCTGGAAGCCGAACATCGAATAATAGATAAAGAACGGGATCGTCGGCGCGCTCAAATTCGCGTACGACGTGGCCGCGGCGATCCAAGACGCCATCGACCCGGCTTCGGTGATGCCTTCCTCGAGAATTTGGCCGTCTTTGGCTTCCTGGTAATAAAGGAGGGATTCGCGGTCGACCGGCTCGTAGAGCTGGCCCTTCGGGGAGTAGATGCCGATCTGGCGGAAAAGCGCGTCCATGCCGAACGTGCGCGCCTCGTCCGGGATGATCGGAACGACGCGACGGCCGCTCTCGGGATGGCGTAGGAGCTTCGTCAGGATACGGACGAACGCCATCGTCGTCGAAGCCTCCGTCTCGCCGAAGCCCTTCAGGAACTCGGAATAATAATCGGATTCGGGAATCCGAACGGGCTCGTGCTTCACGACGCGCTTCGGGAGGAAGCCGCCGAGCGCTTTGCGCCGGTCGAGGAGATACTTCATCTCGACCGAATCCTGCGCGGGTCGGTAGAACGGCGTGTCGACGATTTCTTCGTCCGAGATCGGGACGTTGAAGCGCGCCCGGAATTCGCGCAGTTCTTTTTCGTTCAGCTTTTTCTGCTGGTGCGTGATGTTGCGGCCTTCGCCGGCTTCGCCGAGGCCGTAGCCCTTGACCGTCTTCGCGAGAATCACGGTCGGGCGGCCCTTCGTCTCGACGGCCGCCTTGTACGCCGCGTAAACCTTCTTCGGATCGTGGCCGCCGCGGAGCATCTTCTGGATCTGCTCGTCGGAAAGGTGGTTCACCATCTCGAGGAGCTCGGGGTGCTTGCCGAAGAAATGCTTGCGGGTGTAGCTGCCCGGCTCGACTGAATATTTTTGGTAGTCGCCATCGACCGCCTCTTCCATGCGCTTCATGAGGAGGCCTTTATGGTCCTTCTTGAGGAGCTCGTCCCAATCGGAGCCCCAGATGACCTTGATGACGTTCCATCCGGCGCCGCGGAAAAGACCTTCCAGCTCCTGGATGATCTTGCCGTTGCCGCGCACGGGGCCGTCCAGGCGCTGGAGATTGCAGTTCACGACCCAGATGAGATTGTCCAAGTGTTCGCGGCCGGCGACGGTGAGCGCGCCGAGCGACTCCGGTTCGTCCGATTCGCCGTCTCCGACGTAGCACCAAACCTTCGGTTCACGGCCTTTCAGGAAGCCGCGCGCGGACATGTAGCGAAGGAAGCGCGCCTGGTAGATCGACATGATCGGCGCCAGGCCCATCGAGACCGACGGGAACTGCCAGAAATCGGGCATCAAGTAAGGGTGCGGATAAGAGGAAAGACCGCCGCCCTCGGCGAGCTCCTGCCTGAAATTATGGAGGTGTTTGGCCGTGAGACGGCCTTCGAGATAGGCGCGCGCGTAATTGCCGGGAGACGCGTGGCCCTGGAAATAAACGAGATCGCCCGGACCGTCGCCGTTTTCCCCGCCGCGGAAGAAGTGATTGAACGCGACCTCGTAGAGCGTGCAAAGCGAGGCGTACGTCGAGATGTGTCCGCCCAGGCCGCTGTTGATGCGGTTGGCCTTCACGACCATGGCCATCGCGTTCCAGCGGACGTAGCTTCGCAGGCGCTTCTCGATCGCCATGTCGCCGGGATAAGGCGGCTCTTGTTCGACCGGGATCGAATTCACGTACGGCGTGTTCACCGATCGCGGGATCTGAACGCCCGAATCCGAGAGCCGGCCGATCAGCTTATCGAGAAAATAGGGGTTGGTCTGGGACGCGTACTCGAGCATGTGCTCGAGCGAGTCCAGCCATTCTTGCGTGTCGTTGCCGTTGGCCTTCGAGAGGTCCACGGCCTTCAATTCTTTAGGATCCATTTGGGATGTCCGTCCGCCTGTTTTCCGCTATATTATACTCAAGCGGACGCTCATTTTACTACACGGGGAGCCTGTTGCAACAGATGAAATTTATAGACCACACGTTCGGAAACCCGGCGGAGGACCTCGCCTGCGACGAGGCGCTGCTCGACGCGTGCGAAACCGACGGCGGGGAAGCCCTGCGGTTTTGGGAACCGCACGACGCGTTCGTGGTCCTCGGCTACTCGAATCGCCTCCAAACCGAGACGCGCGTCGAGGCTTGCCGGGGCCTCGACATCCCGGTCTTCCGCCGCGCCTCGGGCGGCGGCACCGTGCTTCAAGCCCCTGGCTGCCTGAATTACGCGGTGATCTTGAAAAACGAGCGAGCCCCTTCCGTACGCGCGGCCAACGGCTACGTGATGGAACGCCACCGCGCGGCCCTAGAATCTCTTCTGGGTGAAACGGTCGCGGTGCGCGGTCACACGGACCTATGTCTCGGGGAGCTCAAATTTTCCGGCAATTCCCAGCGCCGGAAACGCTCACACTTCCTCTTCCACGGCACGCTCCTGCTTTCGATGGACCTCTCGCTCGTGGCGCAGGCGCTCGCCGCCCCCTCGGTTGCTCCCGAGTACCGTCGCGGGCGCGGGCACGAAGCCTTCCTGCTCAACTTGGGAATTCCTCCCGCTCGCGTGAAGGCCGCCCTCGCTGCCGTCTGGAAAGCTTCTCGCTCCGAAGAGCCCCCGCACGCGCTGACCCGTGAGCTCTCCGCCCGGTACGCCGACCCCGCCTGGACCCAGCGTCTCTAAAAAAATCGGGGACCGCCCGAAGGCGATCCCCGAAGAATAGCGCGTTGTGGTGCTTGTCTTACATCGAGCTGCCGGTAGAACCGGAAGCCGAGGTCGAACCCGTTCCCGCGGAACCGGTCGCCGAAGCGTCGCCCGACGTGGAAGCGCCCATCGAACCCGCATCCGCCGAACCCGTCGCGCTCATCCCGGAGTCCGCCGAAGCGGTGGTGCCGGAGATGGCCGAGGCGTCGACCGAGGTCGCGTCCGAGGACGTGGCCGTCGTCGAAGCGTCGGAAGCGTCCGCCGCCGCGCTCAGCTCGACGGAGCTGGCCGTGAAGGCGCCGTTGTCTTCGTTCGCGTCGAGCATAACCATCGAGCCGGACTGAACGTCCGCCGCCGAAGTGCCCGTGCCCGAATACTTCGCGTCCTGGTTCATCTTAACCTGGACTTCCTGGCCGTCATCCTTGCGAACCGTCATCATCCCCGTCGAAGAATCGAAGTTCGAAACGGTGCCCCTGATTTCGTCGGCGGACGCGGTTCCCGCGACGAGCAAAAGCCCGACCATCATAAAAGCGTAGTTCTTCATTTTAAATCTCCTTTGTCTCTCGTATTCTCTAAAAAACGCCGTGGTCCACCTCGGACAACGGCGACCTTCTTAATAACGGGCTTCTACGCCCGTTTCCATGAGTTCCTTGAAACGGTCAAGGTCATGGTCGATCTGCTGGGACGGTTCGTCGCCGAATAGCCGCGCGAACGCGACTCCGACGGCGCCTGCCGGAGGATTATAGGCGAGCTCCACCTTTACATCCGTGCCGCCGTCCGGGGACTTGTCGAAGCGCACCGAACCGGTGTGCTCGATTTGCGAGCCCTCGATCGACTTCCAGCTGATCACTTCGTTCACGCGGTCGGTCACGATCTCGGCGTCCCACTCCACCTTCACACCGAGCGGCGCTTTCGCCACCCAATGCGACCGGGTCTCGTCGATCATCTCGACGACTTCCAGATGCTCCATGAACCTCGGAAGATTCTCGAAGTCGTGCCAGAAGGCATAAAGCTCTTCGCGCGATTTATTGATCCGTACAGTCTTTTGAAATTTCATGTCGTACGATTCGATATCGCTCGGTTTTCTCGACATTTTCGATCCTCCTTACGTGCGCTGCCGCGGGTCCGCGAAAGAGCGCCGTCCCCGGACAGGTTCGTCGTGCGTCGAACAATCGGTGGCGAGCTTCACGAGAAGAAGCGCGCTGCCGGCCACCGTGAAAAAAAACGAAGTGGGGCGGTGGTTGAAGTCCGCGAGCCACGGAAGGAGCATGGATGCGACCGCGGCCGCGGATTCCATCGCTCCGTGGACCCCACAAGAAATCCATTTCACGAGGCCGAAGGAATAGGCGGTAAGAAGCGAAAGCGCCGCGTGAGCGAACGCGATCGAGTACGCGATACGGGCCGCGTCGCCTGGAAAATCGAATATCGTTGGTGCGGCGGTGAAAGCGAGAACCAGCGTGAAATCGACCACCGCGTGAGATACCGAATTAAGCTTCAAAATGATCTCCGTAAAAGAACGGTCTTTGTGAATACAGGATAGCGCTGGAGGAATTAGAGAACGGTTAGATTGGGATTAAAAGTTTCTAAGCTCTTAAGGGGCTATCGAGAAAACGGATTAGAGCGGGATTAGATTATTTTAAGGATTTTCGGGAGGTTTGACGGGAAAGCGGACCGTGAAAACGGAGCCCTCACCCGGGCGGCTGCGCGCGACGAGCGAGCCGCCCTGACGCTGGATTATTTTCTGGCAGATCGCCAAGCCGATTCCGGTGCCGGGGTACTCTTCCCTTCCGTGCAGCCTCTGGAAAGGTTTGAAAATGCGGTCGAGGTATTTTTCGTCGAAGCCGATGCCGTTGTCGGTGACCGTGATCTCGTGGAAATCGCCGTCGGCGCGGCCTTCGACGCGGATGAGCGGCGTCACGTCCTTTTTCGAAAACTTAAGTGAGTTCCCGACGAGATTTTGGAAGAGCTGTTTCATGTAGAGCGGGTTCGCCAAAACGACGGGAAGGGCGTGGGTTTCGATGATCGCGCCGGTCTGCGTGATGCGCGCTTCGAGGTCCTGTATCGTCTCGCGGAGGGTTTGCTCGAGGTCCACCTCGCTCACCAGCGCCTCTTTCGAAGTGACGCGTGAGAAATTGAGGAGGTCCTCGATCAGCGTCTTCATACGGAGCGCGGCTCCCTGCATGCGGTCGAAGTAATCTTTTTCCGTCGCGCCCATTCCCGGGATCTCGCGGGCCTTGAGCCGGTCCGAGAACGCGATGATCTTACGGAGCGGTTCCTGCAGGTCGTGCGAGGCGACGTAGGCGAACTGTTCGAGTTCCTTGTTCGATTCGACGAGCTGCAGCGTCTTCTCTCTAAGGCTCTCCTCCGCCAGCTTCTGGCCGTGGATCTCCGTGCACGTCCCGAACCATTTGACGACGCACCCGTGTTCGTCTTGCTGCGAAAATCCCCGGCCCAGATGCCACCGGTAGGTCCCATCCGAGCGGCGGAGGCGGTATTCGACGTCGTACGCCCCTTCACCGTGGACGGCGGCGAGCCAGGATTGGATCGTTTTCGCCTTGTCGTCCGGGTGCAGGACGACGAGCCAACCTTGGCCCAGGGAGGCGTCCGGGGAAAGCCCGGTGTACTCGTACCACCGGGCATTGAAGTAGTCGACGTTGCCGTCGGGCCGTGTGGTCCAGACGATCTGAGGGATCGCTTCGGAGAGCGTCCGAAGCGATCCTTCGTTCTCGCGGGACACCTCATAGAGGCGCGCGTTGTCGAGCGCGAGAGCCGTGCGGCGCGCAATCTCGCGCGCCACGGAAAGGTCGGTCGCGTCGTAGCGGCGGCCGGATTCAGACGTGACGAACGTGATCGCGCCGTACGCGCGGTCCCGCGCAACGAGCGGCACCGTCATACCGGAAACGAGCCCGAGCGATTTGAGCACGGAAAGATGGTGCGCATCCTTCGCGACTGCCTCCAGAAATTCGCTTTGTATTTCCTGAATGAATTCGGCCTGACCCGTGCGGATGACGTGGCCGGCGCCGTGCGGATCGCCGGGCGACGGCGGATAACGCCGCACGAGGTCCCGGGCGATCTCCACTTTCGCGGAATCGCCGTGCGCGATCACAGCGTGTTCGATCGACCCATCCTCCTTCGTGAGATAGACCGCGCACCAGTCCGCGAAGTGAGGCACGATGACCCGCGTCAGATGACCCGCCATCTTCTGCGCGTTGAGCGTCCGCGAAAGGATCTCGTTGGCCTCCGCGAGAAGACGGAGATTCTCCTCTTCCCTCTTTCGCGCCGTGATGTCGATGACCGAACCGATCATCCCGGCGAATTCGCCGTCGCGGAAGCGCGGCTCGCCGTGCGCGAGTACCCAGCGGTACTGCCCGTCGTAGCGCCGCAAGCGGTATTCGTAGCGGAATTTACCGCGCTCCCTGATGGCCGCACCGTAAACCGAGACGAGCAATTCAGCGTCGTCGGAATGGACGAATTGAAGCCACCCTTCACCGGCGTTTTTTTCAAGCGACGCGCCGGTGAAATTAAGCCAAGGTTTGTTGAAGTAGTCCCGGCGGCCGTCGGCCCGCGAAGTCCAGATCATCACCGGTGCCGAATCGGCCATTGTTCGGAAGCGCTCTTCGCTCTCGGCGATTGCGATCTCCGCGAGCCTTTTCTCGGTCACGTCGCGCGTGAAGCAGCGCGTGTGGACGAACTTGCCGTCCTCCCAATAGACGTCCGAAGAAATCAGTACGTGGCGGATCGAACCATCCCTGCACTTGAGACGCGCTTCGCGGCTGTGGAGCTTCTCGCCGCTGGTGAGCCGCTTCAGGATGTCCTCGATCACGTCGGAATCGGCGTGGAACTCGGCGATGTGCCGGCCGACGTATTCGTGGGGCTCGTAACCGAGCATCTCGAGCTCGGTGCGGTTGGCGCGTAGAATCGTCCCGTCCGGGCCGACCCAGTGCAGGCCGACGGTGGCATTTTCGAAGAAATCGTTCAGCGCGCGGTAGGCCTGTTCGAGCTCGGCGGTGCGCTCCCGGACGTGGCTTTCGAGCTCGCGGTTCGAGGCCTCTAGCGCGTCCTCGATGCGTTTGCGCTCGGTCATGTCGCGCAGGATCATGGCGAAGCCCAAGAGTTTCTTGTCGGCGGCGCGCAGGACGGTGAGGGTGGCGTGGGTCCAGAAGCGGCTGCCGTCCTTGCGGAGCCGCCAGCCTTCTTCGCAGTACACGCCCTTACGCACGGCGACCCGGAGCCCCTCTTCGGTTCTCCCCTTGTCTTCGGGCAAGTAGAACACCGAGAAATGACGGCCGATGATCTCTTCGGGCGCGTATCCCTTGAGACGCTCGGCACCGGCATTCCAGGTGGCCACGTTGCCGTCGGGATCGAGCAGGAAAATCGCGTAGTCTTGCACGGTTTCGACGAGTAGCCGGAAACGCTCCTCGCTCTGGCGGAGTGCCTCTTCGGATTGCCTTTTTTCCGTGATGTCTTGGCCGGTACCGATGAGGCGGCAGACCTTGCCCCCCGTGTCTTTCACAACGCGGCCGCGCGCTTCGAGGATTCGGAACGTGCCGTCGGGCCGCAGGATGCGGTGCTCGAGCTGAAACGGCTTGCCGTCTTTGACCGCCTGTTGGACGCGCTCCCGCACGGCGGAGGCGTCGTCGGCCGGCAGACGCTCGAGAAAAGAATCGAACGTGAGCGGCCGGTCACCGGGCTTCAGTCCGTAAATGCGGTAAAGCTCGGCCGACCAAGCGACCTTGCTGGTTTTCACGTCCCAGCTCCAGCTTCCGACCCGGGCGACCGACTGGGCTTCGTCGAGTGCGTTGCGGGATTCGGCCAGTTGCTCGAAGCTCGATTTCAATTCCGCATTGCGCGCGCTAAGCTCCTTATTGGCAGACTTGAGCTCCTGGTTCACGGGGTCGCGTAAGAAGCTCGTGACGCGAATCAGGAGATCCTGATAGAGCTCCTGGGCTTCCGCGGGATTCTTTTTGAGGTAGTCGAGGTACCGCTCGAACTTTTTGATCTTGCGGAGCGACATGCGCCGCTGGATGCGGCGCTGGATCGTGGGAGACTTGTACAGGCGGAAATCGACCCCGCTCGTCGTGTGGAGAAGGGTGAGAATCCCCTCCACCCCCTCTTTGGCGGGCAACTTCTTAATGACTCTGCCATTTTTAAGCGAACTGCGGCGCCGGGCTTTCATGTGGAATCCCCAGGGTTAGAAGGAAAGATTTTAGCGCTTTTTCGGACGGATGGAAAGGCCTTAAACGAGGTCGAAGATCAGAATTTCGGAGGGTTCCAGAGCCTCGAGAAGGAAACTTGTCTCTTCGCTGACGGCCGCGCCGTCGCCTGCCGAGAGGAAGGTCTTTTCCAAGCGGACCGCCCCCTCCTCCCCGCCCCGCGATGCGACTCTGCAGAGCCGGTTCCGGCGTTTTTCGGCCGCGAAGTTTTTTTGCTCGTAACCGGGGGAGAGCCCCGGGCGCTCGGGAAGGATCCATATCTGGAGGAGGTGCACAGGCTCCGACGACGACGCGTTGAACTCGCTGTGCGTCACACCCGTGCCCGCCGACATTCGCTGGACGTCGCCGGGACGGATCACAGAGCCGTTTCCCATGCTGTCCTTGTGCTCCAGCGCCCCGGAAAGGACCACCGTGACGATCTCCATATCACGGTGGGCGTGTGTGCCGAATCCTTTTCCGGGCTGAACGACGTCCTCGTTGATCACGCGCAGGGACCGGAAGCCCATGGAGGCCGGGTCGAAATACTCGGCGAAGGAGAAGGTGTGACGCGTATCGAGCCAGCCGTGGTTAAAGTGGCCCCTTTCGTCGGAGTGCCGAAGACGAATCATGGTTCTACCATACCACGCAGACGAACTTCATTAGAAGTTCTTAAGAAAAACGGCTGAATAAGCCGCCCCGGAAAGGATTAGGCGGACGAAGCGACCGCGCGGAAAGCCACGTAGGCCCGGTAAAGCTCTTGAGAGAGCGTCTGGAGGGCGCGGACGATGAGGCCCTTGTCCTCGTACGCCTGAGCCGTCGTGCCGGGCGCAACTTTCTGGAGGAACTGGATTTCGTTCGCGCTGACGCGGGAGGCTTTGGTGAGGCTCTTGACCATCTGCTGAAGAATTTCGTCCTCCGCGTCCGTTACCGCGGCGGCGATGGCGGCGCGGATGTACTGTTCGTGCGGCATCACGTTGAAGTTCTGCGCGTCGGCGACGCCTTGTTGGACAGGCAGGTAACCCGCACCGAGCTCCGCGGCGCGGTCGATGATCCCCTGATTCCGCACGCCCGAGAAGAATCGCTTCGCTCCCCGCTCGATCTCGGCGCTGAGCGCGTCGGACTGCATCCCTTCGAAGTTCTCGAGGCGTTTGCCGTCCTTGTCCGCGAACTCGATAAGGACGTTGAGCTTGGACGAAGCGTCTTTGAACTCTTGCTTGAGTAGTTGGACGACGCGAGAAATCTCCCTCGGATCCTGGCTTTCGACTCCGAGCGTGTAAATGACGGTCTTCGACTCGTTGAGCCGGGAGACAAGCCTCCGGAGTTGTCCTTTTGACGTCCGGTCGCCGGCAGCTGCTTCATCCAGAGCCATGCGCACGATCGGGTCGGCGGTTTCGGTGCCGGCGGGCGCCGGAGCCGCTTGGCGAAGAGCCGCGGCGCCGAGGGTGACGGCGGCAGTTTCGGCGCTAGCTCCGGTCGGGTCGTTCAAATCGACGCGATAGCCGGCACGCTGCTTGACGAACTCGGCTCCCGTGAAGCCTGTTGAGACGGTGATGGGTAGAACGCCGCGCCCGAGAACGCTTGAGGCGTCCTGAGCGGCGATCGAAGAGAAAAGCGCTTGGTCGGCGGCGTTCGTTTGGACGGTAAAGTTCTGCGGCAAACGTCCGGAGACGCCGTAAAACGCCTGGAAACTGTCCGCACGAGCCCCCGACCCGACGGCACCGGCCTCGGCGTCGATCCTCGAGAACAGAAGGTCCTGTTGCCGGGCGATCTCGCTGAGCGCCTCGGCTTCCGTCGCCAAACGAGCCCCCTGCATCGACGCGAGCTTCGCCTGAGCGGCCTCGATCTGAGAGCGGCGCTCTTGAGTGTCGGGGCCTTCGGCCAGAGCTTTCTTTTCTTTCTCGAATTCGCCGGAGGCGGCCTTCAGGGCGGCGACGGCAAGCGCGCGGGAGTCGGGGGCGAAGACGCTCGTGTAATACTTTTGGGCCACGCGCTGGGATTCGTTGGCCGGAGCGAGCGTCGGAAGAAGCGTCGCCGCCGCGTCCACGTCGGTCAAGGCTCCGAGCCGGGCGAGGCCTTGGGCGCCGTTCTTTGCGTATTCGTAGAGGAGTTGTCCCAGATTGGCGACGAGAATGTTCTTCACGTGATTCTTCGAGGCGTCGAGAAGGCCCGCGCGGATGGTTTCGCGGAGCGCTTGGACGGTCGCGAAGTTGGGGTCGATGACCCGCGTCTCTTGGTAGATGCCGTCGATGATCACGAAGTCGGCGGCGGCGTCGGCGACGTGGCCCGAGAAGCCCTGCGTACGTAAAGTCTCAAGGAACGCGACGGCGCTGGCCTGGGTGCGCTGAGTGGTCTCGATGAAGGAGACGACCTCGGCGTTGGGGACGCCGGGCTGGAGGCGCGTCTTGTCTTCCAGCATCGAGCGGACGTTGTCGAATCCGAAGTACTTGGCGGTATTGACGCCGGCGTCGGCTTCCTTGATGAGGCCCGCGGCGTTGCGGCTGTAGATTTCAGAGACAACGAGAGCGGAGAAGTCGGTGATGTTGGAGGTGATGACCTTGGCGCGTTTCAGCCACTCGCCGTTGCCCGGCACGATGCGGTCGAAGCCGTAGGCGAGCGCGGAGGCCTGGACGATCGTATCCACACCCTCTCCCCTTACGCCGAGGAGCTCGGCGGCCCTCAAGGCGAGCGCGCGGCGAAGGTCATCGGCGGAGGTCGGGGTCGAAGTCGACTGGTCGATGAGAAGGATGGGGTCCAAGCCCTTGGCCGTGATCTCGGCGGCCGCGCCCTGGAAGAGCGGCGAGGGAATGTTTTTCAAGACGATGTTCTTCACGAAGTCGATCGGGAAGCCCGGATGGTGCGACGAGAAGAGGACGGCGAGTCCCCTGGCCTGGTCGCTCGAGAGGCCGAGCGCCTGGAAGCGTTTCACGGCGACGACGGCGCTCAAAGAGCCGTGGCCCAGGATCTTTCGCACGAGTTCGCGTGTGGGACCGGCGTCGTGCTTTAAGAGGAATTCGAAGGTGGCTTGGGCGCGGGCGCGGGCTTCGGTGGGGTCGAGCCCCGCAGCGAGGCCGTTCTGCGTAAAGGCGTCCAGGATCGCTTCTTTCTCGGTGCCGTTTTCTTTCTCGGCGCGGGTCAGGTCCACTTCGGTGCCGCTGTAGGCCAGGTCGTGGAATTCGGCGAAGTAGGTCATGAGAACGGCGGTGCGTTCGTCGAGGCGGCCTTCCATGAGGAGCGACTGGACGACGCCGTTGTGCGAATCCAGGTGCAGTCCCACGATTTCGTCCGAGCCGCCGATCAGGAATTCGGCCGGACGCTGGGCTTTCAAGAGGGCGTTCAAAGCGCGCACGCGTTCGAGCGGCTGTGTGTCGGCGGGCAAATTCGCAACCGGAGCGGCGAGTTTGGCGTAGACTTCGGTGGGCAGATCCACGCCGATGGCAAGACGAGCCCCCGAGACGCCCGGTACATCGACGTTTGGCCCGGCCTCGGTGACGCGGACCCTTGAAATTTCAGAAATTTTATCGACGACGACTTGGGCAGCGAGCGAGACCGCATCCGCTTTTTCGACGCCCATCGCCATGGCGGCGTCCCGTGCGAGCTCGTAGAGAACGATCTGATTGTCGGTTTCGGCCAGGTACTGCTCAATGTAACGGCCGCGGTCGGCCGTGAGCTGGGCCTCCGTGATTCCGCGCTGTGCCGCCCAATCCAGGACGAGGGCGGGAACCGCCGCCGCGAGCATCTCTCGGACGCCGTCCTGACGAACCGCTTTCGCGGAAGCGAGCTTTTTCTGGGCCGTGAGGGCGACTTGCGTTTTCATCGTCTCGGTGTCCACGCGCTCGATCCGCTTACGGAAAGGCGAAAGAAGCCGCTGCTCGTACCGCTTTTGATTGGTTTCCCGCGTCACGCGCGGCGTGAGGACGACGTACGAGTAACCCTTCTCGCGGAGAAGCTTCTTGAGATGCGGCGTGTGGTAGCCGCCGGAAATGAGAACCGCGACCTCCTGCTTTTCGCTGCTCAAAGAGGCCTCGACGTTCCTCACGAAAGCGAAGTCGCGGTCGCTCACCGACGCGTAAAAGGAAATGAGCGCGTCGCGCCCCTTGTCGAGCGACGGGTCGTACGTGACCAGATCGCCGAAGAATCCCGAATCCGTGAGTTTTTTGTTCAGGAAGGCCAGCATCGGCATCGTCTTGAACTCGGACTCGTTCGCGGTGAACAGATTGAACTCGTCGGTTGTCATCCGGATCTCGTACGCGTTGCCCAAAAGCTCGAGATAACGGTCGACGCTCCGGAGGAGACGGTCGTCCTCGCGCGTCAGGAGACGGCGGTACACCTCCTGCTCGATCGCCTGGAACTCGTCGAGTAGCACCTTGAGGTCGAGCTCGGTGAAGCGGCGCAGGTACTCGCCGTAGCGGGAGAACTGCTCGTATTTGGTCAGGGCCACGCCTTTTTCCTCGGCCAGGCGGGCGATCGCGCGGAAGACCACGTACTGGGAAAGCTCGGCGCTCGGCCGCGACACGATCTCGCGGAGCTCGCCCATCTCGCTCTCGGCGCCCTTTTTGGAGAGCTCGTCGAGAACGGCGGCCTGCTCGAGCTGAGCCGCGTCGAAATCGAGCGACTCTTCCTTTTTCAAAACTTCGATGAACCCGGAGAGATTCGGATAGGCCAAAAGGCCGATACCTTCACCTTCGGCGAGTCGCACGAGCGTCAGGAGACTCTTCTTGTCGGAGAACGCACCTAGTCCCCGTTCCTTTTCGTAAGCCAGGACTTTGGGCGGAAAGGTTTTCTGCTTAAGGCTTTGGACCGCGCGTCGGATCTTGGCGATGTATTCGAGGTTGCTTTGCCTGGAATCGGCCAGCTTGCCGTAATTCATGACGCTCTTCGAATAGAGCCCCATGTCCTCCAAACCGACGATCTTCATCGGTACGTCCGACGTGAGATTGAGATACTCCTCGCCGGAGATCTTTCCCTGGACGAGGAAGGACTTCGCGAGCCGCTTCCAAACGGGACCGGACGCGATCTTCTTCAGCGGGGTAAGCGAGCAGTCGTTTTGACCGCCTTCGGACAAAATGAGCGAGATACCGTATTTCCGCATCAGGCGTTCCAGCGCGCCGGCGATGTTCTGCTGGCCGCTCAGGTTCGCGTGGGGGTCCTGGATATGGACGATGAGAGCCCTGCCGCTTCCTTTATAGATCTCCTCGATGTCGACGAAGTCCATCGGCGGCTCCAGGCGCGAGGGATCGGCGGTGATCAGGGCTTGTGCTTGGGGGGCGGGGATCGGGCCCGAAAAGACCTCGGCGTAGGTGGAGATGTCGACAAGGCAGAGGGATAAAATAACGGCCAGCGAGACGTTTTTTTTCACAGCACGTATCCATATTTTATCATTAGTTATTAACTTTAATCAAAATTGTACATAACGAGCGCCCGATATTCAAGGCCTCGGAGGATTTTTTTAGATTTTAATTCGTGGATTTTCGTGCGGAGAAACGCTCGATAACGCCGCGCAGGACGCGCGTGTCGTCGGAGTCCATCGGTTTTTTCAGGAAGGCCGCCACTTGAAGCGCGTCGTTCTTCAAATTCTGCGTCGACTGGCCCGTAAGCACCACGACGGGGATTCTGCGGACGGCGGCGTCCATGCGTATTTCGTTCAGCGCCTCGACGCCGGTCATGCGCGGCATATTGAGATCGAGGAGGACCACCGACGGCGTCGGGGACTCATCGGGGTTCGTGTAGATCCCCCGGCGAAAAAGGTAATCCAGAAGCTTTTCGCCGTCGCGAACCCAGCGCAGCGTCGCTTCCGGGTATTCGCGCGAAAGAGTTTCCCGCACGAACACGTAATCGTCGGAGTCGTCTTCGGCGATCAGGATGACTGGGCTTGTTTTTTCGTTCGCCATCGCGCCATCATGCCCGAGCGCGACGTGAAATGCAAGCTTCTAAAGATTTGAGTCGCTTAAATCTTCGGCCTGGTCGCCCAAAACGCAAAAAAAGGAAGGCCGCCGAAGCGGCCCTCCCGAGATTCGCGT
The DNA here is from genome assembly GCA_964431835.1 of uncultured Planctomycetia bacterium. GTDB lineage: Bacteria > Omnitrophota > Gorgyraeia > 2-02-FULL-51-18 > 2-02-FULL-51-18 > CAYSKO01. Next base: position 120,305 of record CAYSKO010000003.1, read on the forward strand.
TTTATTTGGAACGATCAGATATGGTCGAAACGGCGACAAGACGTGACGAGCCGCTTCGAGCCGGCCGATCCGCCCAGCGCCGCGGCGGCGAGACCGAGAAGACCGCCGAAGAAGACGACCCACAGGGCTCCGGCCGAATAATCGGCAGCCTTGTCGGCGATTTGCTTCGCGCGAGCCTTGGCTTCTTCCGTCTTGGCCGAAAGGCCGGCCACGACGCGATCGATTTCCTGCCAAGAGAGGTTCGTATTCACGACGAGCTGGTTCTTCGCGCCTTCCGCATCGCCGCGCATCAAGCTCGCGGAGATGGCCGCGAGGGCCTGGCGGTCGATGTTCTCGACGGTACGACGCGCTACCTGCGGATTAACTCCGCCGGGGACATTAAAGAGGCATTAATTTAGGATTAGCGCTTTTTTAACTTTTTTGCGGGGATGACGGAGCGGCTCCCTTTAGCGCGCGCGATACCTGCGCTGATTGGAGCTGGAGATTACAATAACCGTTGGGGGTTTTTTTGAGGTACTTTTGGTGATAGTCTTCCGCACGCCAGAATTCGGACGCGGACGTCACTTCGGTCACGATCTCCGAGTGGAAAACCTTCGCCTCGTCCAAGAGACGCTTCGTACGTTCGGCTTCTCGCCGCTGGGCATCGTCGTGATAAAAAACGGCGGAGCGGTACTGCGTGCCTACGTCGTTGGCCTGGCGGTTCAGCGTGGTCGGATTGTGGTGCGTCCAGAACACTTCGAGAAGCTCGGTGTAAGAAACCTTCTCGGGGTCGTATTCGATCTGTACGGCTTCGGCGTGTCCCGTGCGGCCGGTGCAGATCTCCTCGTAAGTGGGATTGCGCCGGGTTCCGCCGGTGTAACCCACGGCCGTTGAGACGACCCCGTCCATTTCGGCGAACACTTTTTCGACGCCCCAGAAACACCCGGCGCCGAACGTCGCTTTCTCTATTTTCTTTTCCATCGCGTGCCCTCCGGTTGCGGCGAGTACGGCGAGGACCGCCGCTAAAACCGCGCGTTTCATTTTTCCTCTTCCCTGGAATCGACGTCTTCGCGCCACCGCGCGAGATCCTCCGTGCGGTCGAAGAGCGTCGGCATGTCCGACGCCTTCATCTCCTCGGAATCGTCGAGAAGAAGACTGCAGGCGTCGCAGTCGAACGAATCGGCGAAGAAATCCAAATGCTCGCTTCCGTCGGCCTCGCAGCGTATCTCGGTCCAGCCAGCCAGAAATCCCCAATTTTTACAGACGGGGCAGCGTGTCTCGAACGCGTCCCACCCTTCGCGCCCGGGCGGCTCGTTGAAGGAGATATCCACCTTGAGCGCCCCGGCTTTTTCCTTGGCGGCCTTCGTTTTCTCGCGAACGCGGCGCGCCCGCTCTTCGTCGTAAGCCTTAAGGAGCTTGCGGTCACGGTCGGTCGGGGCGTACGCCGCCGGCTCCCGCGCCGAGAGTATATCTGCCACCTGAAGAGCGAGATAAACGCTTTTTTCGAGCTCCGCTCGCTGTACCTTGACGAGAGCTGCGCGCACGCTCAAGACTCGGAGCTCCGAAAGCGCCTTGAAATACGTCCGCAGGTCGCGTTTGCGTTCCGGAAAAAGCGCGTAAAACGTGCGCACCGCCTCATCGAACGAAATCGTGTCGTAGGCGAACTCGCGCAAGTCGAGATCGAAAGGGGTCCAGTTGAAGCCGGCTGGAAGCTCATCCGGCGCGTGGAAAAAGACCTTCGCCTCGAGCGGGATATCCTTGAAGAGGAGGCCCGGATTCGCCGCGGCGGCGAGAGCCTTCAGCATGAGCTCCACCGCCACGCCCGCTTGGCCGATCGCCGCCTGCGCTTCGGCATCCTGCGCCCGGGGGTCGTCGTGGCAGCGCGCCAGCGCCGACTTTAAGTACGAGGCGGAGGCGCGGGACAAGTGCTCGACGAGATGTTTTTTCAGCGAATCGTAACGACCGGACATGGGTTCATTCTATCACAAAAAGAAAGCCCCCGGCCGTGGAGCCGGGGGCTTTAAAACGGGAGTGCTTTAAGCGGACTTGTAGTCCGTCAGGAGCCAAGTCAGGAAAACCGCAACTCCGAAGCCGACGTAGAAATTACGCGCGGTTTCTTCCCCCGAGAAACCCAGCACCCACGGGAGGGCGACCAGGAGGACGGAAACCAGGAGCTCGATCGAACCGTGCACGGTGAATGGCACCTTCTTTAGGATGCCGTATGGATACGCCGTGACCAGCACGAGACCCAGATGCACGAAAGCGAGCACGTAGCTCAGCTTGGCCGGAGTTTCCGACAGCTGAAACAAAGACGGCGCCGCCAAAAACGCGATCACCACGCCGAAATCGATGATGCCGTGTACCTTCGCATTAAGGATCTTCATCGTTTTCTAGTCTCCTTTTATGGGACGTCTTTATCCCACTTCATTCTAGCAGAGCGTAGGCTCTAAGTCCATGCCTAAGAATGGCTTAGGACTATTTTTCTAGCTTAGAGACTTTCGTCCCCTCGAGCGTGAGGTTGTACATGAGGCCCTTCTGACCCAGCACGAAACCCACAACAGGTTCCTTGAGTTTCGAGGTGTCAAGCTGTCCGCCCGCGCCCACCGTGACGAGCGCGACCGACGCGTCGACGCCGGCTTTCCAGCCGTCGCTCGACTGGAACTTCCGGAGCGCTTCGTCTTCCATGAAAAGGATCATGATCGCCTTCTTCTGCGCTCCGAGCTGGAAGCCGAGCGACGCGGCGGCCGTGCTGTAATAATCGACCGTCTTTCCTTTCACGCGAAGCGCGCCTTCGCCGTATTCTCCGCCGATACCGATCCCCGCTTTGAACACACGCGGGAAAATAAGTGCGCCCTTGGCGTCCTTTACGAGCGACTTGCCGCCGCCAACTTCCTCGTAAAAACGCTCGAGCACGTCGTCGACGCCGGCGTCGATCTCGCGTGAGCTGGCCGCGAGGGCCGGAGCGGCTGTTCCGAGGCAGAAAAGAACTCCCGTTAAGAACGCGATGATTTTCTTGTAAAGCATGTGGTTCCTCCGTTTCGTTTGATGGACTTTTTTAAGTTTCACGAGAATATTTTAAGCCCGACGATGCCAGCGACGACCAAGACCACGCTCGCCAAACGTCCGGCCGTGGCCGGTTCGTGGTAGAGGATCATGCCGAAGACGGCCGCTCCGGCCGCTCCGATCCCGGTCCACACCGCGTACGCCGTTCCCACCGGGATGCTTTTCAGCGACTGGGAGAGGAAGTAGAAGCTCACCGCCATGACACTGAGCACGAAGACCGAAGGCCACAGCTTCGTGAATCCGTGCGCGTGTTTCATCGCCAACGCCCAGACGATCTCGAGCGCACCGGCGATGAGAAGGCATATCCAGGCGTATCCGGGAGCCACGGGATCCATCTCATTCAACCCGGCGTAAGAATATAAGGGGCTCGTCTCCGGCCCCGCGCGGCGATCGCCGACGTGAGATCCGGGTTCTGCTTGAAAACGTCCGCCAATTCCGCCGGAGCCGATTCGATGAGCTCGCGATAAATATCGACGGCCTTCTCCTCGTCGCCTCTCCGCCAATAGGCCCACGCCAGACTCCGTTTGGCCTCCGAAGAGTTCGGTCGCAGCTCGAGCGCTTTGTTCGAATACTCGATGGCCTTGTCGTAAAAACGGCCGATGTAGCACGCCTTGTTGAGGTAGACGAGAAACTGGAAATCGTCGTCCAGGTCGAATCCCTCCTTCAATTTCTCGATGGAACGAAGTTTGTTCCAGTTCCACCACTCCGCAGGGAGGAACGAGCGTGCGTAGAGGGATTTTACGATGGCCAGCGCCATGAGCGCCTGTCCGTCGACCGTCGGATGCATCGTGTCCAGCATGAGATCGCCGTCGACTATGCCGTTCCGGGAATGTTCCTCGAATAGTTTCTGCGTCCTTGCGACGGTCACATCCGGAAGACCGAGGGCCTCGAGCGCAGAGTAGAACTCCCGCACTTCGGAAGGCGCGCGGAGCGGAACGCGGTCTTTTTCGTTGGCCAGGAGATAGCATCGGTTCGCGCGTCGATAGCGGCCGAGCCGTTCCTCACATTGCCCCAGCCTGTAATAAGCCATCGCGTATTCCGCATCGATGCGCAGTGCGCGGCGGTAAAGCCGCGCGGCGGCGGCGGCGTCCCCCGCGAGACGGCTCGCTTCCGCCCCGCGGAACGCCGCGTCCCAGGCGCGAAGCTCATCCTTCGAAAGCGCGGCCGAAAGGACCGATTCGTTGGGATGATAGCTTTTGAAATCCGAAACACCGGACAAAAAGATAACGGGAATCCGGCGTTCCTCGGCGATGTGGACGATTTTTTGTACGTTCTGCCGCCAGCGGCGGAGGATCGTCTTGAAAACGGGTGAGCGCTGGTCGAGCGCGTCGTATTCGGGGTTGTAGGTCTTCTCCTTGCGCTCGATCATCGGGAGTTCGGCTCTCTTCAGGGCGTCACGCCTCTTGGACCGCTCGATCTTGTAGCGGACCTTCAAGCGGTTGGCCTCCGAGAGAAACGCACTCCGTTTGACGAATTCCCTCGCGGCCCGGGACGTAAAACCTTTTTCACCGAAACGCGGCGGTTTCTGGTCGAAATTCGTGTGTCGGTTGTCGAGTTGGACGAAATCGTTATGCACCGAGTAGAAGACCGCGAGATCAGGTTTGTAGGGCAGAGTCTCTTCGAACGAGTCGAGGATGAAACGGCTGTTGCAGCCGAGCCGTCCGAAATTGAAGACCCGCACCCGTTTGGGAGCGCCCTCTTTCAGGAGGTCGTCGAGGTAGGCCTTGACCCACAAGTCGATGGTGGAACGCGGATAGAGCGCGTCGCCCTGGATGGTGGACTCGCCGTAGAAGAAAATACGGATCTCGTCGTCGGATTTCCACCGCGTGAGTCCCTGTTCGAGGATCCGGCGCTCGATAAAATCCCGCGCGCCCGGACGCACGAAGAAGACGGAACACACCGCCTCGACGAGGGAGAAAAAAAGGAGTGTCGTGACCAGCGAAAAAAGGACGTTCTTAAAGGTCTGCTTCATCCGGTCAGTATAGCAGACCGGATTTTAGGCGTGGAATTTTCCGTCGCGGGCAGCGAGCGCTCGCAAATAAGGCGCCGGTTCGAAGCGTGCGGCGTCCGCTTCCTTCTGGAAGCGCTCGAGATCCTTAAGGATCGCGGGCGCGCCTACGGAGTCCGCGTACGCGAGAAGGCCTCCGCGGAACGGCGGGAAACCCGCACCCATCATCATCCCGACGTCTACCGTGGCGGCGGAATCGACCACTTTCTCGTCGATGCAGCGCGCGGCTTCGTTGATCATGATGTAGATCATGCGTTTCAAGGCGTCTTCTTCGGAGATACGCGCGGACCCGGAGCCCCCGGCGATGGCCGGGTTCGGCGTGCGCTTCTTTCCGTCGTACGCGTAGAAGCCCTTTCCCGATTTCTTGCCGAGGAGACCCAGGTTCTTCGCGTCCTCGAGGATCGGCGCCACCTTCATGCGCGCGCCGAAAGCTTCCTGAAGGATGTGAGCGACTTTATAGCCGACGTCGATTCCCACCTGATCGGCCAACTCGACCGGCCCCATCGGCATGCCGAAACGTTCCGCGACCCCGTCGATTCTCTCGGCGGAGAAGCCCTCTCGAAGGAGGTAAGCGGCTTCGTTCAAATAAGGCAGGAGAAGCCGGTTTACGAGGAATCCGGGCCGGTCCGCGACGAGGATCACCGTCTTTCCGAGGCGGCGCGAGAAAAGGATCGTGCGCTCGAGCGCTTCCTCGGAACTTTTTTCGCCCCGGATCACCTCGACGAGCGGCATGCGGTTCACCGGATTAAAGAAATGAAGTCCGACGACGCGCTCCGGATGGGCGCAGGCCTCGGCCATCTTCGTGACCGAAAGAGAGGACGTGTTCGAAGCCAGGAGCGTCGAGGGGGCTGTGAGCGCGTCCAGTTCGCGGAACACCTTCTGCTTCACGCCGATATCCTCGAGCACCGCCTCGATCACGATGTCGCATCCCTTCAGGCCGTCGTTCGTGAGGCCCACCGAGATGAGGCTCATCTTGTTCTCGATCTCGCATTTCTTGATCTTTTTTCGCTTCGCGGCGTCTTTATAGAGCCCGAACGCTTCCTTCAGCGCTCCGCCGAGCGCCTTTTCGTTCAGATCTTTCACGCGCACCGGGATGCCGCGATGGCTCGCCAACTGCGCGATGCCTCCGCCCATGACACCCGCGCCGACAACTCCACACTTCTCGACCCCGTCGGAAGCGACAGTTGCTTTGGTCCAGCGGAACTTCTTGTACTTTTCCGAGAGGAAAAACGCCCGGATCAAATTTTTCGAGACGTCGGTGGTTCCCAGGCGTGCGAAATGCTCGCTTTCCAAGCGGTAGGAGGCGGAACCCCCTTTCCCGTAAGTGCGCCCGAAAAGGCGCAGTATCTCAAGAGGCGCCGGGTAATGGCCTTTCGTCTTTCGGAGGACGTCCTTCTTCGCTTTAGAGAGCGCGATCGCGCGGCCCGGGGGCGTGTCCTCGAAGAATCGCTTCATCCAATTCTTTTTGGGCTCCCGGCGTTCTTCGCGGCCGTCGGCCACGGCTTTTGTGAACGCGAACGCGTCTTCGGTGAACGTCTTTTCGGAGAAGAGCCGATCGACGAGCCCGAACTTGAGCGCCTCCTCTGGGCCCACGATCTTTCCGGCGAGGATGAGCGGCATCGCGCCGAGAAGACCGACCAGACGCGGCAGTCGGATGCTGCCGCCGAAACCCGGGAGGATGCCCAGATTCACCTCGGGCAGGCCAATCTTCACGTTCGGAGAAAAGGACGCCACGCGGAATGAGCACGCGAGCGCCAATTCAAACCCGCCGCCGAGGCACGCGCCGTTGATCGCGCACACGGTCGGGTATTTCAGATTCTCGAGCTTCGCGAGGATGGCCTTTCCCCGCTCGGCTTTCGCGAACGCGTCTTCCTTCGTGTGGATTTTTTCGATCTCGCGGATGTCGGCCCCGGCCACGAAGATGCGCGGCTTGGCACTCGTCAAAAGAAGCGCCGCGAGATCTGTGCGTCCGGCGAGTTCGTCGAGCGCGGCGTCGAGCGCGGCCAGATGCTCGGACGTGAGGACGTTCACGTCGCTGTCCGGATTGTCGAAGGTAAGGAATCCGATGCCGTCGCGGAGCGTCAGCTTCCAGGCGCCGCTCACGTTATTCGCGCTCCAGAAGGATCGCGCCGCCCTGCCCGCCGCCGACGCAGAGCGAGACAAGGCCCTTCTTAAGGCCCCGGCGTTTCATCTCGAGAAGGCAAGTAAGGACAAGGCGCGCTCCGGTGACGCCGACCGGATGGCCGAGCGCGATACCCCCGCCGTTCACGTTCAATCGGGCCGGATCGATCTCTCCCACCGGCAGGCCGCCGGGGAAATGCTCCTCCGCGAACTTCTTCGACGCGAGCGCTTCCACCGACGCAAGCACCTGCGCCGCGAACGCCTCGTTGATCTCGAAAAGATCGATTTCCTTGAGCGGGACGCCCGTTTTCCGGAGAACCCGCTCCATGACGAACGCGGGCCCGAGGCCCATTTCGCTCGGCTCGAGGCCGGTGTAATCGTACCCGCGGATCGTTCCGAGCACCGGAAGTCCGAGCGCTTTAGCCTTCGTCTCCTCCATCATGAGGATCGCGCAGGCGCCGTCGGTGATCTGTGAAGAATTCCCGGCGGTGACGGTTCCCGAACGGCGGTCGAAGACCGGCTTCAGCTTCCCGAGCTGCTCCATCGACTGCCCTTCGCGCACGCCGTTGTCTTCGGTGACTGGCTTGTCGAAAGCGGGTGGCGTGAAGACAGTCATGATTTCCTCGCTCAGCTTGGCGCGCGCCGCGATTACGCGCTTATGGCTTTCGAGCGCGAAATCATCCTGGCGTAGGCGCGAAATACCGAACTTCTTGGCGACGACCTCCGCGGTCTGCCCCATGTTGAGCCCGCAGGAGGGATCGGTGAGCGCCATCTGGAGGGCGGACTGCGGCGCGAAATGCTTCGGACGGAACTGGAGCATGAGCCCGAGACGCTGGGATAAGGTTTTCGCACGCTGGAGCTTGAAGAAGAGGCCGGTCGCCTGCTCCGAATAGACGAGCGGCGCGCTCGACATCGATTCGGCTCCGCCCGCGATCACGACATCATCGAGACCCGCGTTGATTTTCTCGGCGGCGCTCGTGACGGCTTCGAAGCCCGAGGCGCAGTTACGATTCACCGTGTACGCGCGCTTGTCCTTCGGAATGCCGGCCATGAGCGCGATCACGCGCGCCACGTTCGCGGCGTCGATCGGCTGCCCGACGCATCCCATGATGACTTCGTCGACGTCTTTCGGCTTGAACTCCGTGCGCTGAAGGATCTCGGCGACGACGAGCGCCCCGAGCTTCTGTGCCGGAACCTTCTGGAAAGACGTCCACGCCTTCACGAACGGCGTGCGAACTCCCTGTACGATCGCTATTTTTTTCATATGATTTTGCTCAAACCTTATTAATTTTAATCATTATTATATCGAATAAATCCCGTACGCGCAAGAGGACGTCGTGGACCGCTCGCCCGCGGTTAGTTCCTAATGACGTGCAGGCGGCTTTTACGCTCGAGACGAAAACCTTTTTTGCCCCGGAAATGGTCGTCCACGGCCTGGCGGCATTCCTCCCGGGTCTTGTAATCGTCGACCACGAGATGCCCTGCGGAAACCAGGCGCGGGGCGAGGCGCTCGAGGAGAACGCGCATCGGCGCGTAGTCGCCGCAATCGACGTGCGCGAGGGCGAGCGGGCCGTCGGAAGCCACCGTCTCTTCGTATCCCCCCGGGACGAGCCGCACGTTCAGGCGCTCGTCCGCGCCGTGGGCGGCGAGTTCCGCCCGCGCCCTCGATTCGGCGCCCGGCGCGGCGAACGGGTCGTGCACCGCGAAAACCCGGGCCCGACGTTTGGCGTGCGCGATCACGATCGCGGCGCCCGCGAATCCGCAGCCCGCTTGCAGAAAATCCCCGTCGGCGCCGTCGTAATCCAGGTTCATCGCCGTCTGTGCCAGCTCGCAGAGCGCGGCCGGACTCAGAGAGGTCAATCGCTGCGCGGTCACCGTTTCGACGACGCGGTACATCTCCGGCTCCCGTACGGTGAACCTGCGGACCAAAAGGGTGCCGAATACGCTTTCGAGACGGCCGCCTTCCGCCCGATTGCGTTCTCGCGCGCGGTCCGCCGTCACGTCTCTCGGGAGACCCAGCTCGCCACGTCGTCCGCGGCCTTCTCTCGCCACCGGATGTTCGAGCGGATGATCTCGAGAGCCTGCTTGAGCGTGCGCTCGGTACCCTCCACGGGATGCGCGCGGAAGAATTTCTCGGCGTCTTTGAGTCCCTCCCGGGTCTTGAAGCCGGTGACCGATCCTTCGAGAATGTGGCCGAGAAGCGAAACGCTCCCGCCCTGATAACGCTCCCGCAGCTGGGCGAAATGCCGCTTCACGAACGTCCACGCGGCGTCCCTTGCGAACGGATTGCCGCCGAATCCGGCGAGCACGACGTACGCGTCCTGGTTCCGGACGTCCTTGGAGAGCGCGAAGTCGAGCGCCTTCGACACCGCCGAATCGTCACGGAGCCGGGAAAAAGCGCGCAAGATCCGGACACGTTCTTCCTGGAGCGGGTTCTTGCGGTAAATTTCGACCAAACGGCCGAACTCGGCCGGGCCGCCGTTCTCGGCGACCAACGAGTAGACGGGCCCCCGGAGATTCGGTTCGAGCGCGCCTTTCTTGGTGAACGTTTCGAAGCGGCTCTTCGCCTCCGAAACGACGCCGGAATCGCCGTAGCGGCCCGCCTGATAAAGCAAGAGAGAGCGGAGCAAAAGGTCTGAATGCGAGTCGCCTTTTTTCTTCTCCCAACCCAGATCGCGCGCCGCGGGCGCGACGAGCGAAAGAGCGAAGGAGGCGAAATCCTTCTTCGCGGTTTCATTGTCGTCGAGGAGCCCGCCGATCGACTGCAGGCCTCCGGCCACGATCGTCCAGACGTTGTACTCGCGCTCGTTCCGGACCGCCCGGAAGAGCTCAAGCGCTTTCGGCGTTTCGGCGTAACCCGCCCGCGCGAGCGCGAGCGCGTCGCTCAGGATTCCGAGCGTGTCGATCGTGCGGTCGGGCAGATTCCCCCCCGAAATCGCGCGGACGAGGCCTTCCGCCAGTCCGTCTTCGTAGGCCACCCTGTAAAAACCGCTCTGCCCGGCGTTCACCTTGATCCAATCCCCCGGATCGCCCGGGAGACGGATCGACGTTTTGCGCGCGGTCAAAAGCCCTACCCAGGGCTTTTTCATCTTTTCGCCGCGAATGACCACGGGGACCTTCCATAGCGGATTTTTGGGGTCCGCGGAACCGTCGAACACGAAGCGCTTCTGCTCGATCTCGAACGTCCGGGCGTCTTTTTTGGCGCGGACGGTTAAAAGCGGATAGCCCGGCTGGTCGGTGTAGCTCGCCATCATGGAACGGACGGGCTTACCCGAGGCTTTTTCGAGCGCGCTCCAGAGCTCCCGCGTCGTGGCGTTGCCGTACGCGAACTGCTTGAGATAAGCCCGGAGCCCGTTCCGGAAAGCGGTTTCGCCGAGATAGTGCTCCAGCATGCGATTGACCGACGAGCCTTTGCTGTAGGTGATCGCGTCGAAAATCTCGCGGATTTCGGCCGGATTCTGCACCGGGATTTCGATCGGGTGCGTGTTCTTCAAAGCGTCGTCGTGGAGACCCCGGAGGTAGTCCGCCACCACGAACTGGTCCCAGATCTTCCACTCGGGAAACTGGTCGTGGACCGCTTTCGGACCCATGTACGAAGCGAAGCCTTCGTTGAGCCAGAGGTCCGTCCACCAGCGCATCGTGACGAGATTGCCGAACCATTGATGGGCGAGCTCGTGGTCGATGACCTCGGCGACCCTCTGCTTGGCGCTCGCGGAGGAATTCTTCTCGTCCACGAGGAGCGCCGTTTCGCGATAAGTCACGAGGCCCCAGTTCTCCATCGCGCCCGAGGCGAAATCCGGAAGGGCGACCATGTCGCATTTGGGAAGCGCGTACGGAATTCCGAACCATTTCGCGAAGTAGGGGAGCGCGTGGCGCGCGACTTCGAGCGCAAAGCGGCCCTGCTCTTTCTTTCCGGGCGTTGTGTATATGCGAACCACGGTTCCCTGCGAATCCTTCCCTTCCAGGCATTCGAGCTCGGCGACGACGAGCGCGACGAGGTACGTCGGCATCACGGGGGTGAGAGCGTAACGCACGCGCTTCTTGCCGCCGGGCATCTCCTCTTCCTGGACGACGGGCATGTTCGAGAGAGCCGTGAGCCGCTTCGGCACGACGAGAGCCATGCGAAAACGCGCTTTGGAATCCGGTTCGTCCCAGCAAGGGAAAGCGCGGCGGGCGTCGGTCGCTTCGAACTGCGTGGCCGCGCCCCAGCGCTTCTCGCCCCGGACCTGGTACGAGGTCCGGTAAAAGCCGTGCATCTTGTCGTTTAAATTTCCGGTGAAGCGAAGGCGGAGGAACATGGCCTTCCCCGGCCGAAAGACGCGGCCGAAATCGAGCGTCGCCGTTTCGAATTTGGTGTCGTACGAAATCCTGCGGGCCCTGACGGCCTCCACCCCGGCTTTCGTCTCGAGTCGGGCGTCTTGTATCTTGATGTCGGCCGCGTGCAGCGTGATCTCCGAGAAATCGAGGCCGGCCCGCAGCTGAATCGTCTCGGTGCCCTTGAAAGTGAAGGCTTCAAGATCGGGCTCGATCTCGATTTCGTAAATCTCGGGGACGACGACGCGGTTGAGGCGATAAGGATTTTTTTTCACGCGAACTGCCTTTCTCTTATTTGGGGACGTCGATATTGATTTGCGCCGCTTCGAAGCGCTTAAGAAGGTCTTCTTTTTCGGCCGAATGGACGTAGGCTTCCATCGGATCCACCACCTTATTTTTCACGTGCTCGAAGAGCGAATCGTTGAGGAGCCGCATCCCATACTTCGCCCCCATCTGCATCGTCGAGGCGATCGTGTGCACTTTGCCTTCGCGGATGCTGGCGGAGACCGCCAGGGTCACGATGAGAACCTCGAGCGCCGCGACGCGGCCCTTCGGGATTTTTTTGCAAAGCGTCTGCGAGATCACGCCTTTCAGCGAGGAGGAAAGCATCGTGCGGATCTGGTTCTGCTGCTCGGGTGGAAACTGGTCTACGATGCGGTTGATGGTCGCCGCGGCGGTGTTCGTGTGGAGCGTCCCGAAGACGAGATGGCCCGTTTCCGCGGTCTCGATCGCGATCTGCATCGTTTCCAGGTCGCGCATCTCGCCGACGAGGACGATGTCCGGATCTTCGCGGAGCGCAGCGCGGAGCGCTGTCTTGAAACTTTTGGTGTGCTTGTGGACCTCGCGCTGGTTGATGCGGCACTTCTTTTGTTCGTGCACGAATTCGATCGGGTCCTCGATCGTGATGATGTGCTCGTCGCGGTTCCGGTTGATG